>JBCDBK010000012.1:0-80258 GCA_039184115.1 Planctomycetota bacterium
CATTCAGCTCCGTTGCTTGTTATCATTCGCTGTGACGGATTTGGTACCTTAGTGCCTATCCCAGAACATGAAAACCCCCTCCCCTAGCCCCTCCCCCGATAACGGGGGAGGGGGATTTGGGATAGGTACTTGGTGGTAGTTGCAGCAATTGAGGATTTCGCGTGACAAAGAAAATTGACTTTATGTGTACCGCGTTTCGAGATGGCTTTCAGTCTGTCTACGGCGCACGTGTGCAGACGCCCGATTTTCTTCCGGCTCTGGAAGCGGCGCGTGATGCAGGAATCACCTACTTCGAGGCAGGCGGCGGAGCGAGGTTTCAGTCGCTCTATTTTTATTGTCAAGAGGACGCGTTCGATATGATGGACACGTTTCGGGCGACCGTCGGGCCCGAGGCGAATCTTCAAACCTTGGCCCGCGGGGTCAATGTAGTCGGCTTGGAATCGCAACCTCGAGACATCATCAATCTGCATGCTGAGCTATTCAAAAAGCACGGCATGACCACGATTCGCAACTTCGACGCGCTGAACGATGTCAATAATTTAGTCTACAGCGGACAGTGTATTGTTGATGCAGGGCTCAAGCATCAAGTCGTTGTGACCATGATGGAGCTGCCACCCGGCTGCTCAGGTGCGCATGACGCGGACTTCTACGCATCCATCTTGCAGCAGATTCTCGACGCCGAAATTCCCTACGACGCGGTCTGCTTCAAGGACGCTTCCGGAACCGCCGTGCCCTCCAAGGTTTACGAAACCATCAAGGCGGCGCGGAAGATGCTGCCACCAGAGACTTACATTCACTTTCACACCCACGAGACGGCCGGCGTCGCTGTGCTGGCGAATAAAGCGGCGTTAGATGCGGGCGCCGACGCGATCGACCTGTCGTTGGCTCCATGCTCAGGTGGCACTTGCCAGCCCGACGTGCTTGTGATGTGGCATGCCCTGCGCGGCAGCGAGTACACGCTCGACGTCGACATCGACAAGATTCGCGAAGCAGAAGAAGTGTTTAAGGAGTGCATGCGCGACTACTTCCTACCACCGGAAGCAGTTGCCGTTGAGCCGCTGATTCCTTGGAGCCCGATGCCTGGCGGCGCACTGACAGCCAATACTCAGATGTTGCGTGATAATGGCATCATGGACCGCTACCCAGAGATGATCCGTGCGATGAGCGATGTGGTAAGGCGCGGCGGCTATGGTACGTCCGTCACCCCGGTCTCGCAGTTCTACTTCCAGCAAGCATTCAACAATGTGATGTTTGGTCCCTGGGAGAAGATCGCTGAGCCATACGGCAAGATGGTGTTGGGCTACTTCGGCAAGACACCTGTGGCCCCTGATCCAGAAGTTGTCGAACTCGCGTCAAAGCAGCTGGGACTCGCTCCCACGACGCGCTCACCGCTTGAAATCAATGACGAGGATCCGAGCAAGGGAGTCGAGGCAGCACGCAAGCAACTTCAGGAACATAGCCTACCCGAAACCGACGAAAATCTGTTCATCGTCGCCACATGTAAGGAGAAAGGGTTGGCATTCCTGAACGGTACCGCCGAACTGGGCGTCCGCAAGGTCGAGGTGGAAAATGCAAGCGAGGCGCCAGTTGCTGCGCCTGCCAGTCAGCCAGCGACCTACTCGCTAACGGTCAACGGCAAGGAGTACTTTCTAGCCTTTGAAGGCAATAACGTGACGGTTGATGGCAACGTGTATCAGGTCGCGATTCGTAGCCGGACGACGTCGGATTCGGCCCCTACGCCAGCGGCCAGCTCGGCCACGGACGTAACCGCCCAGATGCCCGGCGTTGTACTCAAACTCGTGGCTAGTACCGGTGCCGCGATTAAGGCGGGCGAGACGATACTTGTGCTCGAAGCAATGAAAATGGAAGTTGCTGTCGCCGCGCCATGCAGTGGAACCGTTGAGAGCGTGCTCGTTAGCGAGGGGCAACAAGTGGCCAATGGTGAGATCCTAGCGACGATCAGTTGATTTGGCCTCAGCGTATTGTATTGTCTTTCTGGTGCCCGCAGCTATATCTCTTCACGTAGGATCTCTTCACGGAGGGGTACGACTTGCGGCCAGTACCTCCTGCCCATCGCTGCGCCCCCAAAAATAAGCATGGCGCCAGCAGGCAGAAAGAATAGTGCCATGCAAACTGCGGTACTCGGTTCGTCCATAAAGAAACCGGCTATACCCACCGCGAACATCAGCAGGCCGAGCAAGGAGCCGCCCCACCACAGCAGCGACGCGAATCTTGCTCCGTAGACGATCGGTATGTCGGGACTTAATTCCGCGACCTGCTCTTTGAGACCTTTGACAAAGGTCGAATACTGAGCTCCGTGATTGATCGCCCCGTCGCGACTGTTGGTCACAGAGGCGATGTAACTGCAATTGCTGATCGATAGGGTAGCGTGTCGCTTGGCGAAGACCTTGCAAAACTTCACCTCAAACCTTCCCGTATCAGGGTCCGTCCGATTCATACCTTTGAACTGTTGCAGTTTGTAAACTTCGTCGAGCTCAATGCGTCGGACGAGCCGACGGTTGTCGTCAAGCACCTCTAGTGACTGTTGATACAGCCGCAGCGTCTTTGGCTTGGTAAACAGATTCAGGCGAAAAGTGTATTCCATCGTCACTCATTCCACGATGTGGGCTGTTGGCTTCACCACGGCAGTCGGTCTCGTACCTGCGCGCGGCGCGAACTTGGTAGTTGACCTTTCATCGCCTGCTTCCACGCCGTCGCAATACTCGGCGTCTCGATCCAGATGGCCTTTACGTGAGGGAAATGCTGATACACATAACCAAAACTACTTGCTTCCTCGTCCGTAAATCGTCCATCGCCGATTCGTTCTAAGCTCCAACTGGCAAAGTCGCAGTTGCTGTGAAATCTACCCATGTCACCAATGTCGAGCCAAGAGCACTGATTCGGCGACATCCAGAGTTCTTTCGTCTGAGAATGAAAAATTGTTTTGCCATCGGGACCGTGAATGGGCTTTGGATGCTTGTCTCCAAATCGAATCAAGTCGCAGATAGGCAAGTAGGCTCGCGCTAAACCGCGGAGATTCTCATCGCATCGTGTCCGCAACGCTGCGAAGAGCGAATGGAGCAGGGTTCGGTAGGCGAAGTACTCGTTTGGCGGTGGCAAGCGTATCGGATCGCACTTGCGTAATCCGAGCGAAGCAAAGTGCGGTAGCGCGTGTCGGCAGCGAATATCGAACCTCGCCCCACACGGGCAGCGGTAATAGTGATCCCATTTATCAGGGCGATAACTCGGAAGCTTCTTTAAGCACAATGGACAAGCGATCATAGGCGTTCCGACTCGGACTCAGGACTTCATGTCAACGGGCCGCTTGCACACTGCCAGAGCTAGTCCACTGGGGCGGGAGGCAGCGGCACCCCATCATCTTGCTCGATCGATGGCTGTGCGGGCGTCGCCGGCGTCGGCATTTCATCAAGTACTTCGATCGTCGGGAAATCCTCGGGATTCAATGGACTGGACGGCGGTTCCTGCGGGCTAGGTGCAGCCGTGTCGCGTAGGACAGGAATGTTTATCAGGTTGTAGATGTCGGCGAAATCGTCGCGTAGGCGGTCGGCACCAAAAAAACGCAGACTTCCCCGTTCGCCAAGCACGATCAAAGTCTGCTGATCGCGAGAGAGCGCAGCTCTGGAAATCATCTCGCCGTCGAGCAGTTGCAAGGTTGCTCGGTACTGATTCATTTCGATATCCCATAGCTTGAGTTCTCCACTTTCGCCGAACAGCATTAGCAACTTGCTTCCTGGTAACATCCCACCAGGAGTCTCCCGGACGACGTTCACGCGCGAGACGACATCACCAGTCTCCAAATCACAAATTAGCACTTCTCGATCGAACTGCTGAAAATGGATCATCAGTCGACCATCGGCTGAGAACTCAGGCGCTCGAAAATCGTCCAGCGGCGGCAAAAATATGGTTCGACGGTCGTCCGAATCGGCATCGAACAGCTCCACGACCGACGGCGCCTCCGCGTCAGCACTGTCAAAGTCATGAATCACAAGTAGGGTGTGGCTGTTGGAAACAAATTTCAATTCTACCGGTGGGTTCGACAGATCGGTGGTTATCTCGCGCAGAAGTTTTTGCGAAGCGACATCATAAAGTCGAACTGAGCGATCTTCCTCGAGCATCGTCGCGAAGTACTTTAAATCATCGGAAACCGTAATTCGTCGAATTGGTTGAGGTTCTACGAGATTGGGGTAGTAGGGCCCCCAGAGTTCTTTTGGTTCGCCTGAGGCAAGATCGTATTGCAGGAGCCGATCTCGCCCAACGACCATGAGCTGACTTCCATCGGCGGAGAGCTTGATCTCCGAATCAGGCGTTTGCAAAGGACTCGCTTCGAAGGAACTAGCGATTGCACTGCTGATACCCTCGCTAAAACTGCCGAAAACTCCCAATCCGTTCTTGCCCTGCGATGGCCGAAATTGTGGCGGATCTTCGTAGTCGCGCGTCTGAGTCGACGCCTGGTCGGATAGGCGAATCAACTCACTCTGAAAATAAACTGGCGTTGGATAGTCTGTCACGCCTGGTGGGAGCGGCTGAGAATAGTCGATACCACTTGCCGACGGGTCGGGCCCAAGCGCAAGTAGCATCACTTGGTTGCCGTCTGGTGTTAGCAGAAGGCGTCTTGGCCGCTCAACCTTCGGCGTCGTGCGACTGTGCTGAGCAGCAAGCTTTGAGACGCTCCAAAGCCGCAATGCGCGGTCTAGTCCCACTGTCGCGATTTGATCTCCGCGCGGCGAAACCGCCACACTGACCACGTCGCCCAGGTGGGCTGGCACCCAGTAAGTTTCGCCATCGCGTCGCAAGTCCACAACTTGGACGAACGGACGAGGCTCCATCGCCGTGGCCAAAACTGATCCGTTGCGATTCGTCGCAACGAACTGGCTCCGCTCGCTCTCCACGAACACGCCTGAACGCACACGTCCAAGTGCTAGTGGCCGTTGGTGCGATGGCCCCTTGCCAGACAGTCGATGAAATGACAAGTCGGTATCGAACTCAACCGTATCGAGGAAGGCCAGAGAATCAATCTCTGAAACCGAATCGTCGATGAATTTTAGACCGAAAAACAGCGCAGCCTCGTCGTCTGACGCAGTCATCAACCAACTCTTGTCGTCCCCCGAGTCTCCTACGCGCACCGTCTTGCTTATCTGCGTTTGGGTGTCGTACATCCACAGAAACTCGCCGTCTGCCGTGTGGCAAGGTGAAGTTAGCCACTTACCGTGAATATGGAAGCCTTCGGCTAAGTCGATCTGTTGATCAATGGCGAGGTACCGCACCGAGGTCTGTTCCGTCAGCAGATCATAGCTCGACCACTGCCACCACCGGTTGAGCACTTGGCCGGTCGCGTCAAAGGAGAGTGGGTACCGAAAGGCATAGTCTTGTTGAGTTTGCGAGTACTCCATTTCCGATACGAAGCAGTGCAGTGTAAAACCGCTGTCGCTAGCGCAAAGCAGTGGACTCTGAGGCAGAGATAACTTCCGTACAGATTGCCGCTCCCGCGTTGCGACGTCCCACACTTGCACTTCCACATCGTAAGTTGGAGAGTCCGTTGCCGAGAGGTACTCCTCGTATTCAATCGCTAACGTCTGGCCATCCGCGGAAAACACGACGCGGTCAACGGCGAGGAGGTCGGTTTGAAGTGTGGCGACAGGTTTTCCTGATGCAGCGTCGTGCAGTACGACGTTGCTGTCATATCCGCCGCCGGTGACGAGAGTTTTGCCATCGGGCGAGTAACAGATCACGTGGGCTCTTGAGTTCTCTAAGGGAACCGTTTGCAATTCACGCCGGAGTTGCCGCATGAGGCACTGCCAGACAAAGTCTCGTTGACTCGGTGGGCAACGAACTTCGTCGGCAAGCAGAAATCGAGCCGTCATCGGATCGCTGCCTAGAAGGTTACTCGCCTGACTGAGCGTGCTGTTGTAGGCGATTCGCGATGCGCGACGTTCTTCTTCGACAGCTAGGGACCGTGCCTTTTCGGCGGCTTCAAAACTCTCCTGAGCTTCCTTCTCGGAAGCAATAGCCCGATCACGCTGACGTCGCGCTTCGTCGCGTTCTGAACTGACTGCGAAGTAAGACACGGCTGAGATCAGCGAAACCAGCAGCAGTCCAACCGCTGAGGCAAGTGTGAAGCCACGGTGACGTCGCGTCCATCGCTGAATCCGCTGGATGCCCGAGTCTGGCATCGCCTCGATGGACTCATCTGCCAGCGTCCGTTCGACGTCTTCAGCAAGCGCCCTCGCACTCAGATAGCGATCTGCGGGTTCCAGTTCCATCGCTTTCGAGCAAATTGCCTCCAGCGGCTTGGACACTCGCGGATTGATGGACCGAGGTGAGGGATAAATGCCGGCCTGAACCGCTGCGAGTACAACGCCGACGTCCGATCCTTCAAACGGCGGGCGACCGGTGAGAATATGATAGAGCGTTGCACCTAAGCTGTAGACATCGCTACTTCCTCGCAACTCATCAACGCGACCCGCCGCTTGCTCAGGACTCATGTACTGCGGTGTGCCGACGGTCGATCCGAGCTGTGTCGGTGCCGAATCGCTGACCGACGCGGGATACAACTTGCTCTCGTCAGCCGGTGCGGTGTGATGGCTTGGCTCGTTGCCAACTTTGGCCAGTCCCCAATCAACGACGAGCGTCTCGCCGTAGTTACCCATCATGATATTGCCCGGTTTCAAGTCGCGATGCAGCACACCACGACTGTGCGCATACTCGATCGCATTGCAGACGGAGATAAACCGCTGTAATAACTTGCGGAGTTCCAAATCGAATCCCGGTTGTGAAGAGTCTGCATATTCTTGGTGAAAGCGAGCAACGGCGTCCTGCATGCTGTCGCCGCGCACAAACCGCATGGCATAGAACGGTCGCCCGTCTGCATAGTGACCAAGTCCGTAGACCGGCACGACGCCAGGGTGCTCGAGTCCACCGGTGACCTCTGCTTCCAGCACAAAACGAGCGCGAGTATTCTGATCGTCCGCGAACCTTGCTTGCAGTTCCTTAAGCGCCACTTCACGCGACAGCTCTTTGTCCACAGCCACAGAAACTTGCCCAATTCCGCCTTTCGCATGCGTGTGCAAGACGCGGAATCGATTTGATTCCCCGACCGTGTCATTTTTGGCTGTGGAGCCCCGTGGCGTCGCCGCAACCGTCGACGGCAAGTGAGCAAGCGTTGCGTTGACGTCAGAGAATCCCAACGTGCGGAGTTCGTTTTCGAGCGAACCGATACCGCCGAGTGTCGCAAGACTCTTCGCGGAATCATTGCCGTGCAATGCGATGTGGTCTTCAACCAATTGGTCGAGCGAGCGCTTACATTCTTCGTCGATTACTTGCTGGTGCAGCAGCACGTCGCCCATCGATTCAAGATCACCGGCGTGACGACTACCGATTGCGCTGATGAGCTGCCTTCGATCGACGTAACCCATCTGGACTGCCAGCACGCCATACAGCAAATCGCGATTATTGAATGGCTCGGACATCGGTACCTTACACGGCTGCCAGCTCCTGAGAAACGCAACTGAACGGAACTTCTGCTAATCTTACTCCGTCTCCCAGCAACTCTCCAGTTGAGACGCAGCGAACGCGGCGGAATACCGAGCCGTAAGGATGCCGAACTATGTGTCGGCACCCAATGGTCGATTCAATATTGCGACTGAGATTTCGGAAAGCGACGCGAATTCGACGACACATTTTTTTGGCGAAATTCAGACTGCCGGCAGATTTTTTTGAAGCGCTTGCCTCTCACCTCGACGTCTACAGCAGTACTCCTGGTGTTCGCGATTCGCACGCGTTATCCTGTGAGAAACGCAGCTCGAATTAGCCGACCTCGGCTAACGATTACCCTATCGCATCCTCGACAAGGTGCCGACGATTGGTCGGCAGATTAGAGATGATGAAGCTAGCCCTTTCCTACCGCAACCGTTGCCTGCCTTTCGGATTGTTTTTGGCGATTTCTCTCGGTTGGTTCCCTGCAGTGCAGTGCACTGGACAATCGTTAGACGATCTCTCCGACAGATACGATCAGCAATACGACGACGAAGAATGGGAGGCGGCAGTCGTCACTGCCAAGCAGGGCTTGGCCGTCGCGAAGCGTGATGAGCCAGACGAGACTATCATCGCATGGCTCGATGCGCTGGGTGACGCGCTACTTGAAATCGACGACAAGGAGTTAGAGGCTGTGGACTATTACACTCAGTCTTTGTCGATGGAAAGAAAGCTTCGCGGTAATAAGCATGTCAATGTGGCAATCGGTCTGCGGAACTTGGCGAACGCCTACTATTGGGCTGAATACTATGAGAAGTCGTTGAAGTTCTATCAGCAGGCGGCCGCATTGTTTGAGCAACTGCCCGATCGAACCGATTACGATATCAGCCTAGCGCTCAACGGCTTGGGTAATTGCCACGTGGCAATGGGTGAGTATTCGAAGGGAGAAGCTCCACTAGCGCGCGCTCTCAAGCTCCTACAAAAAGACCCAGAGGTAGATTCGCTTGATATCGCCGACTATTCGCACGACCTAGCACGATGCCTCTATTTGGTTAATCAGTGCTCGCGAGCGTTGCCCCTATACGAACGGTCACTGTCGATCTATCAAGAGGAACTTGGCTCAGAACATGTCGATTCCACGGAGACTTTGGCCGGAATCGGCGACATCTACTATTCGCTCAACAAGTACGAACAGGCGCACGAGTATTACAAACAGGCACAACGAATCCGCGAAACTGAGTTAGGTCCTGAGGATGCAGAAACGCTGTGGATCAGCAATGTGCTCGCTTCCTTGCAGCGTGATCAAGGACGCTATGCGGAGGCTGCGTCGCTGTTTGAGCAGGTCATCGAAATTCGCGAGCGGACGCTTGGAGCCGATCACTTTGATGTCTCGGTCAGTCTTTCCGATTTAGCGGTGCTCTACGCTGTGCAAGGTCAGTACGCCAAATCGGAGTTGCTGTATCAGCGGGCGCTAAAGATTCTGGAGAATCAGCCCAGCCCCTCCGAACGAGATATCGCGTTGGCCATCTCCTCGTTGGCCGACGTGGCGATATACCAAAACAAGCATGAGCAAGCCGAGTCGCTTTACAAACGAGCCATTGCGCGGTTGCGGAACGTACTATCGACCGGCGACGAAGAGAAGGACGTCGACCTTGGCTGGCAATACTTCGGGCTGGGTAATGTCAACTTGGTTCGCGAGTCGTATGTCGAGTCGGAGTCAAATATAAGACGTGCCCTGGAGATTTTTGAGAATAACTTAGGACCCAACGACTATTCGCTTGTCGCGCCGACGGAGGTGCTTGGTCAAGTGTTTGTCGCGCAGGATCGTTACGAAGAGGCCATACCGCTGTACGAGAAAGCCCAGAAGATCGTCGTCGACACCCACGGTTCCGATCACCCTGATCATGCTTTTTTGCTAACAGACATCGCGACACTTTACCTCAAGCAAGGCAACGCAGAAAAAGGGTTGTCCCTGATCGATCAGGCGATCACCATTCGCGACCGCGTCAGCGCTGCGGCGGACGATCGAGCAAACAGCTATTTGATCCGCGCCAAAATAGAATGGGACCTCGACGAGCGCAGCGATGCACTTGCCGATTTGCGGCAATCGATGAGTCTGGCCGAGCAGCAACGGACACGCTTCTCTGGTGGCGAACGGCAGCGAGCAGCTGCGTTTAGCGAGTTGCTGGAGCCATTCGAGACCATGATCCAGTGGCAGTTGGATATCGGCGATGTTGGCGCGGCACTTGGAGCCGTCGAGCGAGCTAAAGCGCGATCGCTGCTTGATGAATTGCAAGTCTCGGGTGCGGATCTTCAGGCGGGCCGGTCGTCTCGCGAGCGTAAGCAGCTGCAGGAACAAGAAAGCAAACTACAAGCCCGCGTTCTTGAGTTAGAGAAGCGTTTTGCCGCCGCGCTCGAAGACAGCGAAATTGAGAAGTTGACTGCTGAACTGACGCAGGCGCGGCAAGCGCTGTACGCGCATCACGAAAAGTCGCGCTCATCCAGTCCTGTGTATCGCAATCTTTTGTCGGTCGGTGCGGCACCGCCAAGATTGAGCCAGGTACGTCGTCGTTTGCTGCGAGATGGTGATCAGCTGCTGGTCTACTATTTCGGCAAGGAAGGTGGCTACTTGATTTCGATGACCCGCAAGGGGGAGAAGCTCGCTAAGCTTGAAATTGGCACAGATCAAGCCGCAACCTTGGGTATGGATACCGGCCCGCTTACGGCAGATCAGCTCAAGAAGCTACTGACCGGGGACGAGCAGGGTTTGCTCACCCAGCTACGCAACCAGCAACTCGACGCTGACGCGGAAAAGAAACTGGCTGCGCTCGCGCGAGTGCTGCTTCCTGGCGACTTGCTGCGGTCGGTGTCCAATAGCCAGGATGGTCGTCTGCTGATTGTGCCCGACGGCCCACTTGCGTTGCTGCCATTTGAAACCCTAGTTATCGATACCAAGCCGAAAACTAGCTTCTTGCTCGATCGCGGACCACCGATCGACTACGGCCCGTCAACGGCAGTCATGCTCAATCTTTCGCAACGTGCTGCGAGTAGTAAATCGGATTCCACGCGTGTCGTGACGGTGGGCAATCCGTATTATGGTCCTGCCGAGATGATGGAGGACGGCACGATGCTGGCGAGCTTGACGACGCGGTCTTCCTATCGAGCGGCAGGCGGTCGACTGTCCGCACTTCCGTTTTCGGGCCAGGAAGCCGAGTGGGTCGCCAGTACGTTCCAGAAGCTTGGCGTGAGCAGCCGGCGTTTTGACGGTAATGAAGCTACCGAAGCAAACATTCGCAGTGCCGTCGAAGGCTGTCAGATTGTACATTTTGCATGCCACGGACTCGTCGATCAGAGTTTTGGAAACTTTTTTGGTTCGTTGGCGCTGTCCCCGGGAAGTTCAACTACCGATCCCTCGAACGATGGCTTTCTGACGTTGCCGGAGATCTGCACGCTTGATCTGAAGAGTTGTGAGCTGGCGATTCTTAGCGCCTGCGATACGAACTACGGCCCTCAGCAGCAAGGCGAAGGTGTGTGGAGCTTGTCTCGTGGTTTCTTGGTGGCAGGCTCTCAACGCGTGGTTGCCAGCAGCTGGCTGGTAGACGACGAAGCCGCCGCCAGTATCGTAAGCGTATTCTGCAGCTCGATAGCGCGTGCCAAGGCCAAGGGTGAAAAACCCGACTATGCGAAGGCGCTGCACGAAGCGAAACGCTGGGCACGGAAACAGTCCAAATGGAGCAATCCGTATTACTGGGGCACATTTGTCCTTGTTGGACCAGGCTAAGTTCTCATGGCAGAACGCGTTGACTCGAAGGCAGTCTAGCCAAACTCAGTCTAGTCAAACATTGAACTAGGATTTTTAGTTATGCGAGTAAGATATCTTCGTTCACATACAATTCTCATGTGCGTGATGATCGCAGTCTGTCACTCTCCAGCAGTCGTGTGGTCGCAGTCTGAAGCAGGTTCCGGCACACTCGAGGAAGTGCAAAACGCATCGCCTTCATTCATGGTGCGGGTGAGCGTCGACAAGCCCTCCAGAACCTACCACGACGGCGAAGTGCTCAAGCTCACGGCAACGTCCGAGCGTGCGGGTTATCTCTACGCTTATTACCAGCAAGCTGATGGTGCGACCTATCAGATCTATCCGAACAAGGCACAGCCGGACAACCGAATTCTCGCCAAGACGTCAATCCAGCTGCCCACCGCGGAAGATCGCTTCCGCTGGGTAGTGGCTCCGCCTTTCGGAGCTGAACGCATCAAGGCTGTCGTTTCCACGGAAAAATTGACTGCGGCAGACAAGCAAGATCTCGAAGCCAGCCTGTTTTCACCTGTCGGCGAAGAAGACTTAAAGGGCTTACGTACGGAACTGATCAGCAAGTCTCCTGCTGAGTGGGCGGAGCATTCGATCGATGTGTTCACGCTGCCAGCTCCCGAACCTCCAAAAAAGAAAAATAAACGTTACGGCGTTTTCTGCGGCGTTGCACAGCATCGATATCACTACATCATCGACGCTGTCTCGGAAGGCAAAGAAGGGCTTAACTTGCTGGGTTGCGATCGCGACGCCTCCGTACTCGCCGACCTGCTGAAATCGACGGGCAACCTTGAAGAAGTGCGAGTGCTGGTCAATCAGGAAGCGACGCGGCAGAATTTTGAACGCGCCGTCACGCAATGGTTGCCGTCCGTGTCGAAGGCCGGAGACGAGGTGTTTGTCTTTTTTTCGGGTCATACAGGACAGATTCCTGACGATGGCTCCGACGAAGCGGATGGACAAGACGAGTTGTTGCTCACGCACGACTTCGCGGGTCCCGCGATGCTGGGCTATCT
Organism: Planctomycetota bacterium; assembly: GCA_039184115.1. Classification (GTDB taxonomy): domain Bacteria; phylum Planctomycetota; class Planctomycetia; order Pirellulales; family Lacipirellulaceae; genus Bythopirellula. The sequence goes on from JBCDBK010000012.1 coordinate 12,313, forward strand.
GTTCGAGCAGCAAAAGGCGAACAAGCTCGATCAGGCTGGAATCGAACAGTTCAAGCAGCTACTGCGGCTAGCTGGCATTCGACCTGGGGCCGCCAACCAGCCCTCCGACGCACAGATCACGAGCAACATCATGCGGGCGACGGGCGTCTCTGACGACGCGTTGGGCCGTTGGATTCAGACGCTGGATGGAAGACGGGTGATTGTGATTCTCGATTCCTGCTACTCGGCAGGGTACGCTGAGATCGAGAAGAGCTTTACGACCACCAGTGATCCCAGCCGCGTCGATTTTCTTGACACAGAAATGGGGCGACTCAAAGACATTGGCCAAGCCGACGCTCTGTTGCTGGCATCTTCGAGCGTCAAGAAGGAGTCGCGTGCTCGCGGCGACGATTTCCCCGACGGTCGAGGCCCATTCGGGGCAATGACGTCCTATCTCGTCGAAGCGCTTATTCGCGATAATAACAGCCTTAGCATGCAGCAGGCCTTTGAACACTGCCAGAATGGCCTGCGAGAGTACTTCCGCGGCGCGCCCGAAGACATTGTTCACGAGCCCTTCCTCATCGGTAACAACGGCGACATGATTATGCTGCGACCCTAGTCGATAGAACTGCTTACACGTTCGCATCTGGGTCCGTGAGCAATCGGTGATTTTGCTAGGTCACGGAGTCCAGCTACCTTGCCGAGGTATCGAAAGTGCTACTGGAAGATGGTAAATCGAATCACGTCCTACTAAAAAATGAACTTGGCTGGAAAATACCCATGTCCAAATATGCCTGCATAGGTCTAACGTTTTTGGTTTCCTACGTCAGTAGCGTCGCAGCACAGTCAGACGGCTCAGGAAACAGTTGGGCGCTGCTCGTGAGTGTGGAGCGATACGATAAGGCCCCTTCGCTGCGTTATACTTCCAATGATGTGTTGGAGATCTCTGACGCATTGACGCAACGCGGCTTGTACGACGCAAGGAATTTGGTCACCGTTTACGATCGGGCCGACGACAAGCAACTACTGCCGACGCGTGACAACATGCGGCGCGAAATTGCCGCGTTTTTGAGCCGCCCCAAGGCAGGCGACAGCGTCGTGGTCTACTTTTCGGGTCACGGCTTTCGAGACGAGTCGAATACACTATTTCTCGCCCCAAGTGATTGCGATCCAGCGAACCCCGCCGCTACGGGGATTCCGGCAAGTTGGCTTCGCGAGCAACTTGCCAGCTGTGCAGCCGACTTCAAGTTGCTTGTCCTCGACGCTTGCCACGCTGGCAATGAGAAAGGCGACGACCGCGACCGCGTGCGCTCGGACGAGTTGGGAGACGTGTTTCGTGGTTTGGAGGGAGTAGCGACCATTGCCAGCTCGACGGGCGATCAGAAAAGTCTCATGTGGGACGAAAAGCGTCAATCGCTGTTCAGCTATTGGCTCGTCCAAGCGCTTAAGGGCCATGCAGATGGCAACAATGATGGCATTGTTAGCTTCAGCGAAGTCTACCCGTATGTGTACGGTCAGGTAAGTCGGACCGCGCGGGTTCGTTTTCGCCGAAAACAGCAGCCCGTCAGGATTATTCGCAGCGGTACGCTTGGCGATCCAGCGATCAATAGCCTGCGACCGCAAACACTAAAACGCGTGCTGACGGACACTGCGGAACAAATTGCCTGGGCGTTGGAGTTCGACGAATTGGAGGCTGTCGGTGTCTTGGAATTTGCGGGTCGCTCGAACAACACCGAGCTGCTCGGAGGAGACTTCGGTTTGCTCGGCAGTTACTGTGCGGAAGAATTAAATCGTCAGCTCATGAACTTAGGTGTCGGGCAGTTCAAGGTTGTTGACCGTCGCCGATTGCACGAGGCGCTCAGCGAACAGCGATTTCGACTCGCTGATCTGGCTTCCACGAAGTCGCTCGAGTCGCTTGCCGATTCGGTCGGCGATATGCCGGCATTGGTACGAGGCGCGTTTCTGAATCGAAGCGGTGAAATCATCAATATCAACACCGAAGTCGTACAGACGGGTGGACTGAGCCAGTCAACCATGGCCGGTGGTGTCGCCGCGCTAAACGAATCCGAGTGGGCAATGATCGGCAAGAGCTCTGTCGTCACCGATCGTCGCCCGCGAACTGACGAGCAAACAGGCCAGTTTTTGACCACCAGCGCGACCGTGGTCCGCAACATGGAAGAGAACGCCGACCAGAGCAATCCCGTTCTGTCCGAAGACTTTCCGTTCCGCGTTCGTGTGATGGTCAACAACCGCGAACGCAAGCCTGTGCAACGAGGCAACGATCTGATCGTAACGCTTACCGAAGGCGAAGTTTACTCTGTGTGGATTGACTACCGCGACGTTGGCCCCAAGGCCGACGATACCGTTTTCATGCGGCTGCTGGTCGATGGGCTAAATACGATGCCGGAGAAACTATCAACCAAGGGTGTGCAAACTATGGAATGGGGAAAACGCGTCAATTTGAGCGAAGCCCGGCACTGGGTGCTCGATCCCTCGAAACGCCGCACCTGGGCGATTAAAGGTTTTTACACTGGCGTAGGCACCGGCAGCGACACCTACCGAGAGTTCACGGTGGTCGATTCTCAAAAGTCGCTCGCTGCCCGCCAGCAATTTACCGAGAACATTGGACTGATCACTGCAGCCTTCTACGAACGCGAGGGTGGCCAACGCGCCGTAGGCACGGATGCTGGCACCGAACGCGAAGAGCAAGTCGGACTCTACAAGAAGGGCGGCAAAGTTGGCAACTTGCTCGGCGTGATTCACATCAGGTACGTATCGCCCGAAGCGTTACGCTGAACGGCCACCGAAGTTGTCGCCGCTGCAATACTTGGTCCAGCGGGAACAGTCGCGCATAACCGATAGCGTTGATCTGGAATTGGGATGTCGCCGCGACAGAGCGCCGCCGTTCATTCCGTTGTGGCGCTCGGTCGGCGGCTCTGTCGTGCCCCCGGCAGTGCCCCGAGCTGGCTGTCATGTACTGCGCGCGATTCTCGATGATTTACACCGTTGCGAGATCGCGCTAAAATCGCCCTCCAATCGGGCGAATTCAGCGAAATTTCAGTTTGCTCTACGCTTTGCCGCGGTACAAGATAGGTAGATATCTGGGCGAAAATTGTGCAAAATAGCTACTCGCACGTTTCATCGCCGATAGTTGCGTGCAAGACGTCAGCGGACCGGTACCAGGCTCCACTGCATCAGCAGTAGCCGCCCTGGAACATACCAGGGCTCGTCTACCATTGCCCGTCAGCTCGCCCCGATTGCAAGCGGCTAGGGGTAACGGCCGCGCTTGTAAGCTTTAGACCTTATCAACCTTGAAATAATCAGGAAAACTTCTCGATGCCGAATCGAAGATCGTTTCTCAAGACCTCTGCAGCGCTCACCTCACTGGGAAGTGGCTTATCGTACTGGACCGGAACATCGGTTCTGGCGGCCGACGCGACGTCGGACTCGCCGAATGAGCAGCCAGTTATCGCATTCATCGGCACCGGCATCCGGTATCACAGCTCGCTTGGCAAAGGTGCGCTAAAGTACGGTCCCTGCGCTGCGGTCTGCGACGTCGACCTGGTGCAGGCGGGAAGGGCTTTGCAGGTAGCCGTGGATGTGCATCGCGCGCAGAAGCGCCCAATCGACGTATCGATGTACGAAGACTATCGCAAGATCATCGATCGCCAGGACGTCGATCTCGTGGTGATCGGCACGACGGACCATTGGCACACCAAGATTGCTATCGAAGCAATGCAGGCTGGCAAGGACGTCTATTGCGAGAAACCGCTCACGCTGACGATTCGCGAGGGTCAGCAGATTCTGGAAACCATCGCCAAAACTGGGCGGGTCATGCAGGTCGGCACTCAACAACGCACTGAATACGATAAGATGTTCGCCAAAGCGGCGGCTTTGACCCGCGCCGGTCGGGCGGGCAACATCAAACGCGTGACCATATGCATAGGTGGATCGCGTGATTGCGAGCCACTGCCCGTAGCCCCTGTGCCAAGACAACTTAACTGGGACATGTGGCTCGGCCAGGCTCCAATGACAGACTACCGCGAAGGTCCGCTCATCGACAAAGAAGGCTGGGGAGCGGGTTTCCCACTGGGTCGCGGACATCGGTACTTCCGTTGGTGGTACGAATACTCTGGTGGCAAGCTTACCGACTGGGGAGCACACCACGTGGACATAGCGATGTGGGCGCTGGATAAATTGCACGGCGACATTGGTTTCGTCACGATCGAACCACTTGAGTACTTCCATCCCGTGCCTTTCGTGGACGGATATCCCACGCAAAACGATCGTTTCAATGCGGCGCTCACGTTCAAGGTGCGGGTCACGTTCGCAGACGGTGTCGAAATGATGGTACGTGACACCGCGCAAGAAGATCTTGGATTCGGTAATGGAATCCTGTTCGAGGGTAGCAAGGGCCGGTTCCTCGTCAACCGTGGCAAGCTGGTCGGCAAGCCAGTCGACCAACTGAAGGAAGACCCACTTCCCGAAGATGCTCTCGAAAAACTTTATGGCGGCAAGGTTCCCAAAAACCACATGGACGACTTCATGGATTGCGTCAAGACACGCGAGACGCCCGCCTCTGACGTGGCCTCGCATCATCGGATGATTTCGATCTGCCACGCGATCAACATCGCGATGCGGCTGGATCGCAAGCTGACCTTCGACCCGAAGAAGGAAGAATTCGTCGGCGACCCACAAGCCAACACGTTTTTGGAACGTGAACAACGCAAAGGCTACGAGATCAACGTCTAAGCCTCTCGCACGGCTAGAAATCTCGTCCAAGGCGCACAAAAAAAGGGTCGACAAGGTGCGGGATACCTGGTCGACCCTCAAGGGGGGAGACGATTTAGGTGGGACTGTCTCACGATCGATTCGCAGCGCGGGAGGCTCTGGCTTAGTTTGCCCGCAAAGCCGAAGCCGCTGGTCGACCGTTTCTCTCTTCTACCGACGCAAAGATAAAGCAAAGGCGATGCCAAAACGTTCGTCGTCGTGCTAGCTCCCGTCGTGCCCTTTGATCCAACAGGCGCTTCTCGCTGCAGCTACGCGTGAATGGTGGTTTCGAGCGAATCTTCGCCAGCGTCGGCTGGACGCAGGCGTTTGTAAGGACTGAGTAATCGGTTTGTAGAATTTACCGATTTTGCACGCGAGCAGCCGAACCTATCGCTAGCTGCTTGCGTATTTGCAACCCAGCGATATTGGCGACTCGCTCGGGTGAGTCGTCTGTTTCAAAACACGACCAGTGGCTATGATAGCCGCTCCTATTTGCTAGCAGTTGGTTTTTTCTACCTCCGATTTGTCTTTGACAGCTAAGTTTATGCTCTTACTGCAAGATGTACGTAAGTCCTACACCGAGCCAAATGGCGAGACGCTATCGATTCTCGATATTCCTCGTCTGGAGCTCGCCGCGGGCGAGCAGGTAGTGCTTCGTGGCCGTAGTGGCTGCGGTAAAACTACCTTGCTGAACTGTATTTCGGGTCTGTCTGCCGTCGATCATGGCAGCATTGAGATCAATGGCAAAGATATTGTGAGTTTGCCGGAAGTCTCACGAGATCGATTTCGAGCCAGGTACATCGGCTTTGTGTTTCAGACATTCAATCTATTGCCAGCCTTCTCTGCGCTAGAGAACGTGATGCTCGGGATGACCTTTACCGGTCAGTCGAAGGATAACCGCCGCGCCGAACAGCTGCTCTCGGACGTCGGGTTGAGTCACCGTCTGACGCACAAGCCCCAAGCGCTTTCGGTTGGCGAGCAGCAACGCGTTGCCGTGGCCCGTGCTCTGGCGAATCAACCGAAACTGCTGCTGGCGGACGAACCGACGGCTAATGTCGACCCGGCCCACCAGCAGCAAGTTATCGATCTTCTTCGCGCTGCCTGCGAGAAAGAGAACGTGGCCATGCTGTTGGTCACGCACTCCCCGGAAGTCTCCGACCAGTTCGTCCGCGTCGAGCAACTTGAAGATATCAACCGTGCCGTCGCTCAATTGCGGTAACACAAATCCCATCGCCCACAGCCCATAGCATCACGTCATGTCATTCTGGAAAATCGCCTGGCGAAATATGCAGCAGCGGGCATTGGCTTCTTCACTAACAGGGCTGTCGATGGCGCTGGGCGTGGCGCTGATGATCTTGGTAATTGTGATTCACAAGGTCGCAGTGCAGCAGTTTGAACGCGACGCGCAGGGCTACCATATGATCGTTGGTGGCGCCAAGGGCGGCGATGTGCAGGTAGTGATGAACACCGTGTTTCATATCGGCTCGGCGATCTATCCCATTCCGTACAAACACTACACGGACTTTACCAGCGGCGAATATGCCAAGTTTACGAAGACAGCCGTTCCCTACTGCATCGGCGATAGCTACCACCAGAACGGTCATAAGTTTCGCGTGGTCGCGACGACACCAGCGCTGTTCGACGAACTGGCTTACGGTGCCAACAACGATGGCACGGACAAAAATTACGAGTTCAGCGCTGGCCGTAATTTCAGGGCGGATCGCTTTTTCGAAGCGGTGCTTGGCTCGGTCGTCGCGAGCAAGACGGGCCTTAAGGTTGGCGACACCTTTCAGCCGACGCATGGGATGAGTTCTACCGGCGAAAAACACATTGAGTTCGAAGTCGTCGGCATACTCGCGCCAACGGGTAGCTCGAACGACCGTGCCATGTTCGCCAACATGGAAGGCTTTTTCTTGCTCGAAGGGCACGCCTTGCCGCCGGCCGATGGATCGCCCGTCGATACGTCCTACAAACCCTCAGGCGTGGTCGACCCCAACGATCCGAATCGCGGCTTCAAACCGCTGCCCGAATCGATGCGCGAAGTCACGTCGATCCTAATTCTGTGCAAAGACAACTTCGCCATGATGTCCCTCGACTCAGCGATCAACAAATACGGCGATGGGTCGGTGATCGCTGTCAAACCTCAGTACGTCGTGCAAGATATGCTCGACAATATCATTGGACCGATGAAGCTGGTGCTGCTGGTGCTGACAATCCTGATTATTATTGTCGCGGGGATCAGCATACTGGTCAGCATTTACAACTCGATGAACGAGCGCAGTCACGACATTGCCGTGATGCGTGCGTTGGGCGCCAGCCGCATGTCGGTGATGGGTATTATTCTTAGCGAGTCGATACTGCTCTCGCTGCTTGGCGGCATGGTAGGCGTGTTGCTTGGACATGCCGTGATCGGCCTGGTCGCACCATGGGTCGAAGCCGAATCTGGCATCTTACTGAAGTTCTGGGAATTCAGTTCCCAAGAGGCGTGGCTAATCCCCGGATTGGTGGCTTTCGCATCGCTGGTCGGCTTTCTACCGGCGCTAACCGCCTATCGCACGGATGTTGGCAAAGCCCTTAGTGCTGCTCGCTAAACAAAAGAATCCCTCGCCCAATCGAGGTGATCGGACGAGGGATCGGCTGAATCAGCAAAGCAAACGGTCGCTACCGACGGCGAACACAGAGTCCCAACGTCGCGACACTTGCGATCAGTGCCAGTGTTGTCGGCTCTGGGACGGTCGCCCCGGCAAGTGCAGGAGTTTGCGGAGTGACGTCCGCGAATGTCGCACCGATGCGAATCTCGTCGGTGTAGAACGCTCCGTTTTGGCTACCAAGTCGAATCTCGTCGATCGATCGGTTGTCGAATTCGTCTTCGTTAAAGGCCACTGATAGATCGGGAGTCGTCGGCGTGCCGCCGTTAATATCGGGATTGATGAACAGATCAATCGTGTCATCGTTGGCACCCGCGCCAATCGTAAGCTTCGCGACCAAAAAAGTATCGACCGTTGCGTCTGAACCCACAGCAGCGATCTGACCGCTGCCGTCTTGCGGATCGATGCCCCAAGCCGTCGTATTGGTCAGGCCGTAGTCGTCCAACCAATCTGCAACCGAGACCGGGTCGAGGGGATCGTCTCGCTGAATGATCAGCAAGTCGTTGCCATTGACCGTACCGCTGTTGTCGCGATCGCTGCCCGTGGAGCTCACTTTGCCGATGTATAAAATCTCTGGGCCGAAGAATTTGACGAAGGAAAGCCCTGCGAAAAAGGCACCTTGGTCGGCCCGGGCAAGAAAGCTCACCCAATGTTCACCCGCCTGCAGATTGTCCTCGCCGACCACGCCATTGGCTCCGTCATTATTCTGGTCGAACGTGTAAAACGCGAGATTAAAGTCCGCCTCCGACGTGCGGACGCTGTTGCCTGAGACTTCCAGGCCTGCGGGCGCGTTCAGGTTCCCGGCGAGAACCGTGCTGCCAGTGCCTGTGGGGGCACTATCGAACCATGTGTTGGAGCCGAAGCCGAGATCGAACCCGCCCTGGCCATTCAAGTCACCTTCGAGGTAATCGATGTCGGAAAACGGAATATAATGAGTCAATTGGGCATTAGCGGGAATTGAGTAGCAAACCATTGCTGCGCAGATTGCGTAGCAAATGGATGAGCTAGCAGGAAAACGTGTGGAGAATCGTAGCATAACTGGGTCCCTCTGTCGGAAGACTGAGCTCTCTGCCATCGTTTGAGAGCAAGATTCGAGAAATAGAAATAGATTAGACAAGACGGTGGATCACACAGTCCGTCGCTTCGGCAGCACACATAGCCGAATTTTCACGCCTATCTAGCAACGGTACGCGCAACAGTTACACTAATGATTGCGCCACTCAGAAGCAAGGATTTTCGCTGACAGATGACCGCAAGTTGCATGAAATTGGCACGAATACCCGATATTTTTATTGGACACCGTCAAAGAGGGCCACAAGCTAGGTCGAAACTTGACAGAGAGATGACGAGAGCCTCCAGATAGCTATCCCGCAGCGATCTGCTAGCTTCTTGACTGGCTGCTATCCGCAAGTTCACCACGAGCCATCTGACACGATAGAATACTGCGACACGAACTACTTAAACGCATGTCGCTACGATCCCTACGCTGAGATTCCCATGTCGCGATGTCGGTTATTGCTGGTGATCTGCTTGCTTGCTACCAACCTTGCGGTGCGCGCCGACGCCTGTCCCTTCTGCAGCGCGGTCTCCCAGACACTGACGCAAGAAATCGAGGCGTCGGACGTCTCTGTCGTCGCTCGACTTATCAAGCTTCCGACGGACGGTGGCTTAGACGCCGAGGCCCCGCTGGAACTCGATCTCGATGACCCCGACAGTGGTACCGCAGAGTTCGAAGTCGTGGAAGTCATCCGGGGAGAAAACGCTCCTGCTGTCGGCAGCGTCATCAAGGTGGTTTACTTTGGCGGCAATGAGCAGAAAAAGAACTTCTTGATTAATGGGCTGACGAGCACTCGGCTCGACTGGTCGACGCCTCTCCCGCTCACCGACCGAGGCGTGGACTACATTCGATCACTTAGCACACTTCCCAAGGAAGGTGCCGACCGACTCGCTTTTTTCTTGAATCATCTCGAAGACGAAGACCCGCTACTCGCTCAAGATGCCTACGACGAGTTTGGTCGATCACCCTATGAAGTCGTGATCGCCGTCGGCGATCGCATGGATCGGCAGCAGTTGATTGGCTGGATCGAAGACCCCCAAGTCGGTCCAACGCGTCGCCGACTGTATCTGACCATGCTCGGAATCTGCGGTCAGCCAGAAGATATCGCGATCCTCGAATCGCTGTTGTTGTACGACTACCAGCAACTGAAGCCCGGTTTGGCGGCGAGCTTTGCGACGATGGCACAAGCTGGACCCGTCGCAGGCGTGACCGTGCTCAGCGAAATGGTGAAGGCCGACGTACGACGCAAGCAGCAATGTCTGGATGCACTGATTGCCGCGTACCTGAAACTGAAAGGGCCCAGTGGCCTACCACTGATCGAAGAGCGTTTCTTGACGAATCCAGCGGCCGAATACACGCATGTCTACGCGGCAGTCATGGCGCTGCGTTTTCACGGTGAAGAAACTGACGAGTTGCCCAAGGACCGTTTGCTCGAAACGGTGCGTCTTGTGCTCGACAATCCCGAAATTGCCGACCAAGTGATACCCGATCTGGCACGCTGGGAAGACTGGAGTGTCATGGACAAACTCGTCAACAAATTCAAGACTTCAGAAGAGAACGCCTGGATCCGGCAACCTGTGATCTCGTACCTGCTCGCAGCAAGTGAGCAACCGCCGGAGATCAGCGACCGTGCGAATGCTGCCCTAGCCGAGTTGGAAGAGCTCGATCCCAAGGGCGTGAAGCAAGCACGCAGCTACATGGCGTTTGGACTCTTGGCACGATCAAGATCCAAAAAAGACAAAAAACCTCAGGAGTCGGGGCAGAGTACAGCTGCAAGCAAGAATGCGGCAGCGGCAATCGACCCGAATGCGAATAGCGAATCGGCGGCGGCCCCTGCACAGTTGGCTAAGAACCAACCGCAAGAGACTCCGTCTGTTTTGCCGGTGTCGGCCGTCTCTCCGCCGGGCCCCAGCCGCTTGGTAATCATCGGCGGACCGCTTGTGGCGGGTCTCTTCTTATTCTGTGTGTTCGCGATTTTATTGCGCGGCACCGACCTGAGATCGACTAGTAACGAATCCTAACTCGACGCGCACCAGCGCGATACATCTTCAGTATCATGGCAACCACCGAAGCAATACTTCCCGCTAACGAAACCGACCTGCTGGACGACGAATTTGAATATCGTCCGCTGAGCACGGCAGCGATCGCGTCTGTCGTCTTTGGCGTCGTCTCTGGGGTGACTTTCATTGCTGCGAATACGACCCTGCAGCATTGCCTGATGCTTTGCCCAATCCCGCTGGTAGGACTGATTTGCGGTCTCGTGGCAGTCAGGAATTTGCGCGCCATGCCCAATGAGCTGAGTGGCCTCCGCGCCGCAGTCGCGGGTATTGTCATGTCGACAATCGGCCTGGTTGGTGGACTCGGATACGGCGTGTATGTGCATGCCACCGAAGTACCGCCAGGTTACGAGCGACTATCATTTTATGACTTGCGACCCGATGAAATCGAATCGAAAGGCAACGAAATAATCCCCCGCGATGTGAAAGACCTGGACGGCAAAGAAGTGTTTGTCAAAGGCTATATGCGTCCCGGCACCCATGTGTCGCCGGGGCTCACTCCCGTTCGGCACAATGTCAGCATCTTTATGCTGGTGCGTGATAGCAACGAATGCTGTTTTGGCGACATTTCGACCGTCAAATACTTCGACAAGATGGACGTATTTCTCAAGCCGGGGTTGTTTACCGACTACTCCAGCGGCATGTTTCGCGTCGCAGGGAAATTGAGAATCGAGCCGCCCAAGCGAGGACAACCCGAACCCAAATATCGCCTCGAGGCCGATTACGTAAATTAAGCTTGGTATTGGACTGGACCGGCAACGCCTTCGCCGCAAGAATCCGCCGATGGCACGTGCGAGGCAACCCTTCCCCTATTTGCGGTACCCAGCGATGATCTCCCCAATCAAGCCAATTCGCGGGTTCCTACCGGCCGTCTGGCTGCTGGCGACAGTCGCCGTTGGACTGTGCTGCGTGGGGTGCGATCAGGTGAGCTCTACTGCCTCGCAGTCTGTGGCTGTGCCATCGAAGTTGCCGGTTCCGCCAGGCACGCCCGTCAAACTCGCGTCCGCGACCGAAGACCTCGGCACCGGATTCAACGAGCTGAGGCCAAGTTCTCCCGACGACCCACCTCCGCCACCGCTGGACCTGCCGGCCGATCCTAGCGCGATGGTCGACGTGACGTTCGATCACATTAAGTTCGACATCGAACCCGACGCGCCGTTCGAAGAGGCAATGCTGACGCCCACGATCAACAAGCTATTCGAACGCAATATTCGCATTCGTGGGTATATCTATCCCACGCTCAAAAAGAATGGCATCAAGCAGTTCATTCTCGTCCGCGACAACCAGGAATGCTGTTTCGGCCCGGGCGCCGCGCTGTACGATTGCATTCTTGTGCATATGAAGGAAGGCAAAACCGCCACCTACTCGATCCGACCAGTAGCCGTCGAGGGCGACTTCTCCTTCGAAATCTTCCCCGACTACGATGGCACGACCCGAGCCATCTATCGACTCGATGGCGATTCGGTGGAGTAGAGGGATCGACTGGCGTCTTTCTGCCATCGTCGATCCGCGCGAATCTGAGACGTTCGATAGCCAAACGGCGAATCTTGTAGCTTGTCGAATCGACCTGTTGAAACACACGGTCATCAACTCTCACTGACCGCAGTTACACCAATCGGTCTGAGCGACGATTCCGCCCGCGAATGTTCACTTCTCCGCTGGAATCTCAAAACGGGAATCTGCTAATTACCAAGCTGCTCGGCGTTTCACGCCTGTGCAGCCTGCCAACAGGAAGAATCGATCCACAGCACTTCAGATCAGCAGATGCTTGCTTGCGAAGATGCTTTTGCCGGACCTCGCGGGGCCGATGAGCACGAAGTGGGAGGGGAACGGATTGAATGAATCCATCACCATATCAGAGGCTTTGGCTCATTCTTCCAGAACAACCAGCGACGACGTTCTCGATGTCCCCCATTGCCAATGGCAAACGGATCAGGATTGCCAGTATCCATTTCGATGATGCTCAGGAAACCAGCGTACGTCGTTGCAACAAGAGTCTTACCGTCTTCGCTAATGTCTATATCGCCCATACTTGACCCAATGAAGTGTCGCCAGCGAGAGTTACCGCATCCATCGAACGCCCGAAGGTATCCACCGGCATCACCAATGATGAATTCGTTATTCCGGTAAACTCCCGCATACACTCTGGCTCCGTCCTCAAGAAGGACGAGTCTCTTGTCAACTTCGTAACGCTTGGTAACCAAGCCAGGAACAATACTAAGTGGAACACCGAGCGTTTCGCCAGCGTAGAAATGGCAAGAGTTGAGTGCTACAAGTTGAGAATCGTTGCTAAACAGTGCAAAGTGCGGATATTCACTTAGGTTGCCAACCTTAGCCGCGACTTCATACGTATTCGCATCGAATAGATAGTGCTCGCTGGATTGATGACCACATGCGATCCACCTTCCATTGGGGGACAGCGCCCCGTGGTCCATATCGAGGTCGTACGAAAGAGTATCTTCTGGGTATTCTCTTTTGAGCCATTCGAAATGCTCTTGTAGTTCTTCCGGCGTTGGAAGAAGTCGAACGGCTCTTTCCGATTCAAGAACAAATACTCCTTCCGGGCTCACTAGCAATGCCCTGTCACCCGAATCGTACGGAACAAGTTTCGTGACGGTTGGGACTCCATCGATCCGCTGTGAATGGAACCCCGCTGGCATTCCTTCCGTACCATCTGGCCAAGGGAGTCTTGCGATTACTGCCCCGTCCCAACCATCGTGAAGGGTCACTTCAGCACCGCTCGCTTTTGCAAATACTTTTCGGTTCGGTGACCTACCAACGGTGAAGATGTCGTTAGGCAATTGAGTTACTTCATCTCCAGAAACAACGGCAACGTAGCCAGCCTCATAGGGAGCCCCGACCCTGAGAACGATCCTCCCGTCGGCAAGAAGCAAAACAACTGGCAGGTCTTGGCCGTTCTTCTCAAGCTTCCTAACGAACGGGCTATGTGCAGGCGGAAATCTATCTCGCAACCCGCCCAAATGTCCTGTCTGGTTTGCAGCTCGTACTGCTTCGAGCACGTCCAGAGCGATAGCTTTTCGCGTCTCCTTTGGCTCGGCTGGAAGGTCTTCTCCTTCCCAATTACACTCGATGCCTCGCTGAATATAGTTGTTCATCGCTGAAACGTAGGCTAAGGTCTTTTTGCGCCAGTCCTTTGAGAGGTCATCGTATTGGTCAAGTTCTGCCTCGTTCACTCACTCACCTCGGCTTGTCCCGCTTGTTCGTATGCAGTTCCTAGTGATTGGCTCAATTTAGCGACTGGTACTTAGTCGCACCAGCAAGTTGTTCAACTCATCCTTCCCACTCGCGCGTACGAATAGGGGTAGTACTATTATTCATCCATCAACCACAGATTGGAGGTAGATAAGGGCACGGATGCGTGACCCCAAGACGCCCCGGCTTCATCGGCTCATGCAGTTTTTTCGGAATCCAGTTTCCAGCGTAGGAGGGACTCTTCTCGGCTGGAATCTGCTGCCGGGTACCACCGGTAGAGCTATCGCTCAACCGGTGTGACGTAGTCACCAGAGGTTTCATTGCTAGCCTCTGGTTGCAAACAACACGGGTAGGACTCACGTCCAACCCGTGCTACCCGCTTTAAATAAGGATGAATTGCATTAGCGTAGCAATTATGAGAACGATTATTGACACATCTCGAAAGAACTTCGAGATAGGCTCGGTGATGTATCCTGACCACAGCATGCAAGCTGCAGAACCGATAAGTGCCCAGAAGCTAATAGGACGAAGGCCATCAGTTCGCTCCGCGAAAACATGGGCCTCTTCGTGAGCTTGAGTGACTTCTTCCTGAGAAATCTCTCCACTATTGAAAGCTACATTCGACTCTGCGATGAGCATCATAGCCTTGGATGCATTACCTTCTGCCACTCCCTTCGTGAAGAAGGAAGCCATTGCCAAAACAATGCCCGCTAGATACCACTTGATTGCATTTAGGTACTTCATTGCAATTCCAATGGCTTTTTATGGACTCTCCGGTGGCTGTACGTATTTGCGGTGTTGATGCTAACAATTAAATCCCTGCACTGCAAAGGACGGTGCCTTGTCCAGTTTTTTCGGAATCCAGTTTCCAGCAGAGAAGGGACTCTCCGAGCTTGGAATCGTCGCGGTGCTGCTGAGCCGGAATGGCCCATTTTCCTGCAAATGTTTGCCGCTTAGCGTTGGTTTGGGTTCCGTTGCTGCTCAAACCCCTTATCTAATCGCTACCGTCTGAATAATGCGCGTGACCGGACCTCCCTGGGGTTCGCTTGGGTGGTGTCACTCTCCGCCGCCGCGACGCGTCCGCTGTTGGTGGCTGCAGAAAGCTACATTTTTGTGTCGCGATGTGCGCGCTTTTTTTGAGTCGATCACCCCCAGGCGTATCTTCATGAGCAGCTATCAGCACTTTTATGTCGAGGGTGGTGGCGCGCTGAATGAATTAGCCCAACGCTGGAATACGCTCTGGCAGCGCAGCTACGCGCGGCAGCCCACGGCTCGTGCTAAGGGAATCGCCAACTGGCTGCGGCACTTCTCCCAGGATCATCAGTTCTCGGCACTCTGTGTGGAAGACGACGGCCATCTGATCGCGGCGCTTCCCTTGGTGGCCGATCGCCTCAGCACCGTCTATCCGGTTTACCGCTTGCCGGTCAATTCCTGGGCAAACACTGGCGACTTTCTTGTCGACCGCGAAACGAACCTCCGCGACGTCGTTAGCGCCGTGGTCGACGGCTTGCAAGCGATCGCACCATCCCTATTGTGCTTTGAAGAGATCACCCTTGGCGCGCCCCAGTGGATTGCACTGCAATCGGCGATTCGCAATCGCGGAGGCAGGACGTTCTGCAAACGGCAATCGCCTGTGGCCGTCATCGACATTTTGGGCGACTGGGATAGTTACCAGCAGAGCTGGTCCGCCAACCACCGCGGGGCGGTCAAACGCTCCTATCGCAAGCTGACGAAACAAGGCGAGTTACGTACCGAGCGCTGCCAGCAGCCTGGCGTCCACTTGGAGCAAATGCTGCGCACGGCGTTCGCCATCGAGGATCGCTCGTGGAAAGGCGAGGCAGGAACGTCCGTGCTGCGCACGCCTGGCGTCCTCGACTACATGCTGGACGAAGCAGAAGCTGTCGCCCGTAGCGGCCATGTCGATCTGTGGCTGCTGTATTTGGAAGATCGGCCCATCGCATTCGAGTATTGCCACTTTGCGAAGGGCACCTGCTTCTCGCACAAAATTGGCTACGATCCGGCGCTTTCCAAACATGGTCCAGGGCGACTACTTCGCTACCTGCAGTTGCAAGAATACCACCATCAAGGCGATTGCCGACTGCTCGATACGCTTGGCACCCTGTGCCAGTCGAAGGCAAAATGGGCCACGCGATCCTATAACGTCGGCGAGCTTTACGCCTCGGTGGGAAGCTCGACCTGCAATGCCTTGCTCGACGGCTATGCCTGGGCAACCAAGAGCTATCGCAGATGGCGCGGTTCAACCTCAGCGGAGGTGCCAAAACTCGGTGCCACAAGCTACCTCGATACGGTCACGATCGAGACGCCCACGGCGAACATCGACGGCGCCGTCAATCCTGATGGTTTCGCCACGCAGACCGGCCAAATTTCGTCGCTGAAATAGCTTCGAGGCCCGGATAGAATCAATCTGCCGGGCAGTTTCTCACGAACACTTGATTTGCTGGCTAAGCTATTTTGAAACAGGCCCGACGCCCCAGCCTTTCAAAACTAGTTGGCCGCTAATTGGCCAGACGCTGCCTTCATAGTGCAAAGCAGCGCTAGATGGCATCCAACCGTGCGCGTTTTGCAAAAGAAATAGAATTCCGTTACATAATTCACAAGGCCCCAGAAGAGGGGGCGCTTTCGAATTCTGATTTAGGTCCCACGCACTGGGCCATACCACTCGATCTGTCGGCGCGGACAGAACTTCCAACCACGCTGCTCGCAAAGCGGCTGCAACCAAGACGAGCGTTGGTCGAGTTCGTCTTGCGTCTGTCCTTGCGGCATCAGCAGCACGCAGTCCGAAACCGCCTCGGGAAACTCAGCCAGAAATTGTTCAACTTCGTCAACCTCCGATTGCTGATCGACCACGAACTTGAGCTGGTAATTGTACTCTGCCAGCAACGCTCTGATCACCTCAGGCTGGTGACGCTCTCGCTCGTGCCGGCGGCTCCAGTGGGGATGATCAACCGCATCCGGGCCACTGCTGGCAAACTTGGGACTGATCGACATCAAGTCGCACGCGACCGGCAGATAGAGCGTGCCGGCGGTTTCGATCGTGATGTGCCAGTTGCGCTGACGCAGCTGTTCGGCTAGCGGCAACAACTCGGCAAACAGCATCGGCTCGCCGCCTGTGATGACCACGTGACGGCATTCCCATTCCTCGACTTGAGCGACGATTTCATCAACAGCGAAATCGTTGCCCTCAGGCTGCCACGAGGCGTAAGGCGTATCGCAAAACCAGCAACGCAAATTACAACCGCTGGCGCGCACAAACACACTGGGCGTGCCCGTAAGCACGCCTTCGCCCTGAATCGATTTGTAGATTTCGGCAATTTTCATGATCGAGCGGGAGCATCGAGGCGTGAATCATGAGCGTTTAGCTTCGACTCATAACTCGCGTCTCGAAACTCGCAACTAGGTCTGGTATTCGATGGGGTCCGATAGGCCGGCGTCGGCGAAGCCCTTCTGCCGCAGCTGACACGCGTCGCAGGTGCCGCAGGAGATACCCTGTTCGTTGGGCGAGTAACAAGTATGCGTTAGGCCATAGTCCACTCCAAGCTCGGTTCCCCGCCGGACGATTTCGGCTTTCGTGAGATCGATCAACGGCGTGTGAATCGTGAACTTCAGCGTCCCTTCGACGCCCGCCTTGGTGGCCAGGTTCGCGACATTTTCGAACGCCGCCACGAATTCCGGCCGACAGTCCGGATAACCGCTGTAGTCAACCGCATTCACACCAATAAAGATATCAGCGGAACCCAGCACCTCCGCATAGCCCAAGGCCAACGAGAGCATGACTGTGTTGCGAGCCGGGACATAAGTAATCGGAATGCCATCGGCCATCTGGTCGTCGCTGCGTCCTTGAGGTACGTCAATGTCGGCGGTCAGCGCACTGCCCCCTAGGGCCGCCAGATCGATCGGCAGTATTTTATGCTCGGCCACGTCGAGCGCCTTCGCCACGCGCTGGGCAGATTCCAGTTCAAAGCGATGCCGTTGGCCGTAGTCAATGCTAAGCGCATGGACAGCGAAACCCTGCGACGCAGCGATAGCCGCCGAAGTCGCTGAATCGAGGCCGCCTGAAAGCAGCACGACGGCTTTGTCGTTGGAATGACTCATGGCCGGAAACAGTTACAGCAAAGATAAACATAGGCGTCGACACCAACGGACCGACGGCTGTCAATCCGCGATTCGAATCGCCTGATCCGATATTTGGGACGCCTCTTTCTTGTTGAGACCTATCATGCCACAATACGAGGCTCGCCGAAAGGAGCGGCTAAGCCCAAGAAAGATCCATCATGCCCGACTTCAGAAATCTACTAGAAACGTTCGAGAATCAATTTCCCGGCCGTGACTACCGCATAGAAATTGTCTGCCCCGAATTCACTTCGGTCTGCCCCAAAACCGGTCAGCCTGACTTCGGTACGATCACAGTCACCTACACGCCCGATAGCAAGTGCGTCGAACTGAAGAGCCTGAAGTTCTATCTGCAAAGCTATCGCAACGAGGGCATCTTCTACGAGAACGTGAGCAACACCATCCTCGACGATCTCGTCGCCGCGATCGAGCCGCGCTGGATGAAGCTGCAAGCCGACTTTGCCGCCCGCGGCGGAATTACAGAAACTGTAACCATCGAACACAGAGCGGAGACGTAGACGTCAGATGCCCAAGACTCCTCAAGTTATCCTTTCCGGATTTGCCGACGAAGCCGCGAACCACAAGACAGCCGTGGAACAGTTCGCTGCGTTTGCCGCGCTAGGCCTGCAGTACTACAGCCTGCGTTTTGTTGACGTCGGTAGTGGCATCAAGAATGTGATGCAGTTGACCAAGACCGAGATTACCAAACTGCGTCACCTCGAAGACGAATACGGCATGAACGTCGCGTCGATCGGTTCGCCGATCGGCAAAGTCAAGCTACTCGACAAGAACGATGGAACGAAGAATCGCTTCGTGCCATTCAAGAAATACCTGAAGAGCGAGGTCAAAAAAGCGTGCGAACTGGCACACGCATTCGAGACGAAGCTGATTCGCGGCTTTTCGTTCTACCACCCCAAAGGGACCGACGCTTGGGACCACTTAGATCAGACCGTCGATCAACTTGGCGAGATCGCCGAGATGTGTCACCGCAGCGATCTGACCTTCGGACTGGAGATCGAGGCGAACTTGGTCGGTCAGACAGGCCAGTTGCTGGCTGAGCTGCACCGGCGTGTGAACCATCCAGCGATGGTAACCATCTTTGATGGTGCAAATATCGTCTGTCAGGGTTTCAACACCGCTCAATGCGTCGAGCAGTATCATGCCATGAAGCCAAGCATTGGTTGGATGCACATCAAGGACTATCGTGATCCGAATCTCCGCAGCCGGTCAGCCCACATCGACGAGGACATGCTCAAGAATTTCGTTCCCGCCGATCAAGGCGACAGTGGACACGCTCAGATCCTGCAAGATTTCGCTGAGGAAATCCCTCGGCTCGAACGACGCCTAAAGCGTCGCGGCATCCCTGGGGTGATCCTCGACCTGGAGCCCCATCTCAAGGGTGGCGGGCAGTTTGGCGGCTTTAGTGGCCCTGACGGAATGGCCGTGGCCCTGAAGGGCCTGCGACGCGTTCTCGACTTCGTCGGTATCGACTATCACTTGCGTGACTTCGACGATGTCAAGGCGGACCGAGGCTTCTAGCCGATGGCCGCTGCCGAGTCGTCACTGGGGCTTACCGACTGCGCGACCTTCGATTTCGCGGTGGTTCCGCGTTCCCACGAGCCCTCGCGAATGGCCAGCAACAAGAGCTTCAGCAGTTTGAGGCCACCAAACGCTCCAATCACGACGGCGATCGAACCGCCGAGGACGTTGAGCCCTAAAAAGTCCTGAGCCGCGATACCGGTCAGCAACATATAAGCACCAACACAGATCGCAATCAGGCAGACAAGGAACAAACCCGCAGCTTTTTCAAGGTGCCGACGTTTGTGGTGCTTGGCAATCGCCTTGCGGGCCGAGGTATTCGCCAGCTCACGCATGGCCGCTAGATCGGTAGGTAACTCGGGCTTCTGCGACGTGCGTTTTAGCGATTCCAAGTCGATTGGCTCGACACTTTCTGGCTCTGGCGTGTGAGGCTCGACGGGCGGAGCGACGTTTTGCAGGACGTCCGTTACGGCTGACACGGGATTCGGGTTCTGATTGAGTTGGACGTGTTCACTAGCCTGAGGAGCAGACGCCTGATCATCCTCCGAGTCGCCGCGCATCCGACGGAGCATGTTTTGCATGTACGCTTCGAGGGCTTCGTCGGAATCATCTTCCGCGGAGGCCGCCATCGCATCGATTTCCGCACCGAGCCGGTTCTCTTGGGGCTCTTGAGTGGGTTGGAGTGTCAAAGAGTCTTGCGTGCCGTCATCTTCGAGCAAGTGCTGGTACTGATCGATAAACGACGTTGGCTTGAACTCCTCGTTACGCTCTTCGCGCGTCGGCTCTGGCTTATCGAAGGCCGATGTCGAAGGTGCTTCCGGCTCAGCTTCGAGGATGAGATCGCGCTCCGATTCTGATTCGTCCTGGTTCAGTTCGCCGGCGTCGGCCCCCGGTTCGAGCTCGCTTGGCAGTTCTTCATTCGCTACCAGATCGGGATCAGAATCGCCGGTCGCAGCTTCAAGCTCTGCGTCGGATTGCTGTTGCTGGGCAGCGAACGCGTTGGCCGAGTCCGCCGAAATCTGATCGTCTGGGTTTGGCGGTTGGTCAGCCGCAACGTCAGCCAGCCGATCGGCCTCTCCGGAGTCTTCGCCATCTTCGCTTGCGAATGCCGATTCGGCTGAGTAGCCGTACTCATCCGCGACGTCGTAGGCATCGTCAGACGAGTAAGCATCATGAAAATCCGCAGTCGAGCCCGGCTCGTCATCCAAAGAGTCTGCAAGTGCTGACGCGAGGTTGTCATAGGCAGCTTCGGCACCAGACGGCTCGGCTTCGGGTTGTGTGTTCGGCTGCGTTGCGTCTGACGCAATGGCTGTGTGCTCACTGGCGGCCAATTCCTCGCGTAGTCCGGTCAGCTGCCGATTCAACGTGTCACGTTCGCTCTGCAGATCAGCAACTTGGGAAACCGTTCGATCCAGTTCTGCCTGCACACTTCGCACGTCGACTTGAAAGAGTTCCAAATTCTGGTCGCGCTCAGCCAACTGCGTATCGAGTTCCTGGCGGCGGTCCAGCTCAGCATGATAATCCACCTCGAGCTGCTCGTAACGCGATCGCAGTGATGCAAGCTCCGACTGTACCGACTCGCTCGACTGCGAACCCGTGGCAACAATCTGCTCCAATTCCTGATTGCTACGCTCCTGCAGCTCGACCTGCTTCATCAAGTCTTGGATTTGCTGCTCTTGCTGCTTGAGCGTCTGCTCGCCTGCCAATTTGTGTTCACCGCTGGAAGTCTGCTCGGCGAGCAGTTGGTCGCACCGAGTGCCTAACTCTTGCATCTCAGCTTCGAGCGTTTCGTAGGCGCTGGTGCCCTCGGCCAGCTGCAATTCAAGTGCCGTCTGACGCTCGGTCGTCTTGGTAAGTTCCTCACTTAGCAACGTTATTTGCGTGTCGCGCTCCGAAAGCGTGTGCTCCAGCTGAGTGATGTACTCGCGCTGTTCCGGCAGGGCATTAGCAAACTGGTCTCTTTCCTCTCGCAACATAGCGAGCTGATCTTGCAACTTGTTGCAGGCGTCGACTTGTTCAAAGGCCCCCTTCTCGACGGACTGCAGGACCTCACAGATACCTTCGTGCTCTTGCTCCAGCTCGGCAATGCGTCGGTCACGCGATTCCACAGCCTCTTCCCATGCGCGTACGCTATTCAGCTGCTCGTCTTGGGCAAGTAACAGCTGATCTCGTTCCGCAATCAGGGCATCGTATTGTTGCTTGGTCTCATCGACCTGCGAGGCTTGACTAGCCGCCCCCTGTACCGCATCTTCGACCGACTGACGCAACTGACTGACTTCTTTGGACAGTTCTTCGATCTTGCTGTCGCGGCTGGCGATTTCGTGTTCCCATCCCTGCTCACGAAGCTGATATTCGGTGCGTTTGACGACGAGCTGGTCACGTTCCTCTTTGATTTGCGTGAACTCAGATTGAATATCCTCGAGCGTAGTCGCCTTTTCTGCGAGCTCTTGGTCTGTCTGTCGGCTGGTCAGTTGGAACTTCTCGAGTTCCAGCTGAAACACTGCAAGATTCTGCTCGCTGTCCGCAATCGATCGTTCGAGCTCACCCTCGTACTGCCGCGCGGCAGCCAGATCGATCGCCAGTTGCTCCCGTTCTGCTTGCAGCGATTCCAATTCGGCGTGCAATGACTGCATCGCCGATGCCTGCTCCATGCGGCTTTCATCTGCCTGATCTGCGGCTTGTCGAAACTGTTCCAACTCCGTCTGAAGGGTTTCGACACTTCGCTCGCGTTCCGCCACGACCTGGGCAAGTTTGGTGCGCTGCAACTCACCCGAATTCCGCAACTGTTCCCATTGCTGCTGCTGCTCTCGCAACTCAGCCAGCTCGGACTGCACTGCCAACGATTGCGATTCCAACGCTGCCAGCGCGTCTGCCGCCTCTGCAGCTTTTTCGCGCGCTTCCGCGACTTGCTGCTCGAGCCCAGTCTGTAATTCTGCCGAGGCACGACCTGCGTCTTCGGTGGCGGCTTCGGCAAGGCTTGCTTTCTCGTAAGCGGCCGTCAATTCGGCAATCAGGCGGTCGACCTCGTGCGCTGATTGCTGCTCGCGCTGCTTTGCTTCGGATTGTAATTGCGACAACTGTGAGAAAATCTGCTGACGCTCCGCCAATGCCTCAGTCAATTGCTTCTGCAGATCGTCGACGCGAGTTTCAAAGTCGTTGGCTTCTTCCCGCATCGACCGCAACACCGTGACTAAGCGACGACATCGCGCTCGGGCATTCTCTTTCGCAGACTTGAGATTTGCGACCAGTACTGTTGACTCTTCAGCGCGTTCGGTGCTCGCGACTACCGCCTTGTCGACTGTGGTGGCATCGGCCCCATAATTGGATCGCGATACTGCTGCGCGATTTGATACAGCTGGGCTTGGAAACGCGAAGCTGGGCAATGCGGCTGCCGACGGATCGTGTCTAGGCGTTGGGATAGGTGACGCCACAGGTGGCTCGACTGAGGCGCTATCCGCTTGTTTCGGTGCCAGGTCTTTGGCCACCAAAGACATCTTCACCTGGCCAATCTGTAAGCAGTCGCCCGGCTCGAACGACGCTGTCGCAAAGTGCTCGCCGTTGAGCAGCACACCTGTTGCCCAACGAGTAACAGAAACTGTGGCACCATCTTGAACGACCAAGCAGTGGAGTGGCTGAGCCTCGTGGTCGATGATGCGTACTTGACATCGTTCGCTAGATCCAACGGTCGATTTGCCCGGTGCCAGATCGACGATGCGATCGTCCTGCCCGGGCTGTGCAACGGACAACGAAAACTTCGAGCCAAGAAGTGCATCGGATGTATTCGAAGTAGTTGCGCTATTGCTAGTCAGAGTGGTCATCGTCTTGTCGTGGGTTCAGCGTTTGAAGGCAATAAACCGACGGAGCGTGCGCACGCGCAAGCTATCTGCCGTATGCAAACCTAGGTCACGGAATAACATGTGTTCCATCGTCGATGCCGTCACAGGCGGAAAATTCCGCAGCGTCTGCCGAACGAACCAACGGCTAGATTCGTGGTCTGAAATGCAGCAGAGTACGGAAATAGGCAATTTGCGGTTTATACGCAGAAAGCGGTTACGACCAGGAGTGTTGAGTCCGATGATCGAAAGTGGATGCCCACGCGACCCGTGGTATCTCGAAGCGATCAACCAGCTACGAGCGACAAACATGTCCAGCAATTACAGCGAATCTCGATCCGAGGCTCAACGCTGGCGGGCAACCCCACACAAGACATAAACCCTTATCCAAAAAAGGGTTAGGAGCTTCACAGCACCTCAAAGATGCGCGAACCAAAGTTGCAAATTTCCCACGCAACCAATTTCGCGGACGATGCGTACTATAGTTACGGTGCCGGCCTATTGCTCGTGAATGCGACGAATAAGTTGCTGGCACAACCCGGGCGCTAAGCCTAAGTGGAATCGGAACACCGCTTAAGCTTGGCTGCGAACAGAGAAGAGCCAGTCGCGACTGCTACTCACAACTGACGACGAGAAGCACCTGCACGGACGACGAGCGGTCACGGCTACATAAATCGGTAAGGTGGCAATATCATGGCACGCAAAGACTCCATCACAAAGCTACATACTCTGCTCGTCAACCGGCGCGACGCGCTTCGCCAAGCGTTGGCTGGTGATTTGAGCTTACTTAAAGCGCTTCCCGAACAGACTGGTGGCGACGTGGTCGATGCCGCATTGGATGCGGCCCAGGACGAAATCAGCTCGAAGCTGGCCGAAGTCGAAAGTCGCGAACTCGTTCAAATTGAGGCTGCCTTGGAGCGGATGCGCGAAGGCACCTACGGACAGTGTGAGGTCTGCAACAACAAGATTCCACTCGCCCGCCTCAATGCCCTACCGTACGCTATGACTTGCATCGATTGCCAACGAGCCGCAGAAAACGGGACTGGCCCGGCTGCCGACCTGGGCATGATGCTTGACACGGACGCGTCGTACACGGACAGCGAAGTCTAGGCAAATCTCGGACGTCGTCGCGAGTCGCCCGTCCGACCATATCGATCACGGGAGACGGAGATGCGACAGCCGATTCGCCTGCGCCTGGCAGCGTTGTCAATCCTTGTGCTCTCACTATCCCTTGTGCTCTCAATGGCGGCGTCTGATACCGCTGTAGCGCAGCTGGCAGTCGCCGATGGCCCAGCTGGTGAACGCGAGCAACAGTTTGCTCAACTAGCCCGCGACGTCGATGCTCTCAGTCGCGAATTGGGCATTTACAAGCGCGTCGCGAAGCTCGTATCACCGTCGGTTGTGCATGTCGAAGCGACTCCACTTCCTCAGTACCGATTTCGGCGGGATATTGAGGAGGCTGGCTCAGCAGTACTCGTGCGTTTTCGTGGTAGCGATTACGTACTCACCAACCGGCACGTTATCAAGCACTCGCAAGAGGATCTGATTCGGTTGGAGCTGCACGACGGGAGACAGTTGCAGCCGAAGCAGATTTGGAGCGATACCGAGACCGACGTAGCCGTCATGCGAGTCGACTCAGACAATCTCGTGCCGGCGCGCATTGGCGATAGCGATACTGCCGAAATCGGTGAGATCGTCATGGCGTTCGGCAGTCCGTTCAATCTTCGACGCAGCGTAACCCGGGGAATTATCAGTGCCAAAGGACGCTCGAACCTCGACCTCGGCGAGGGGGAAGTTGTCTACCAGAAATTTCTGCAGACGGACGCAGCAATCAATCCTGGCAACAGTGGAGGACCGCTGGTCAACTTGCGAGGCGAAGTGATTGGGCTCAATACGGCAATCGCTAGCAACTCTGGCGGCAACGAGGGCATCGGCTTCTCGATTCCCATCAACATCGCCGTCCAGATTATGCGTCAGCTCATCGAAACCGGCAAAGTCGAAGATGGATTCATCGGGGTCGAACTCGACCTCAAGTTCGATTCGGCTGCAGCTCGGTTGGTAGGACTTAGCGAGCTACGCGGTGCCCGTATTACGGGATTCACCGAGAACTCTCCAGCGCCCAGCTACGACATTCGCAAAAACGACGTTATCTTGAGCTTCGATGGCTTGCAGATTCAGAACAAGCAGCACCTGATTAATCTGGTCAAGCGCACCGAAATTGGACGTCAGGTAAAAATCGTCATCTTCCGCGACCGTCAGATGCTGACCAAGTTCGTACGCATCGGTCGCAGAAGTGACTATCTGCCTTCACGGTAGCCTGCGGCCCAATCTCCGGACGCCTACTTTCGCAGTACTCTCCTGCCTTTCGCGGTGGACGTCCACCTGCTAGAATCTGGGGTTCTACCAAGATACCAACCCGCCCCAGCAGGAGTCCGACATGGCCAAACCTGGTCGTAAAGTGAAGAAAGCCAATCACGGCAAGCGCCCGGCATGCAGCCGCCCACGCAAGAATCGTCGCCAGAAGGTTAAGACGTAAGGACCCGGAACTGATGTTACTGTGTGGCCGAAGATCGCTGTCGGCACCACTTCAGCAGGTGCTGCGTCTCTCCTCCTTCGGTCCAGAGATCCGCTGAAGAATCGGCGTCTGTTTGCGTGCTAACTTCCGTTGAGGAAATTTCTCGTGAGTGGCAAAGACTTGATTGTCGACCCGACGAAAATCGACTATTCGAATATCGTCGCCGACATCGAAGAAATCCGCCGTCACAATCCTCAACGCGACGCGATGGAGCAACTCACAGCAATCGTTTTGGACGATCCGGAAAACAACCTCTGCATCGGATATCGCGATCTATCCGGCAGCGATGAATTCTGGCACACGGGCCACATGCCCGGAATCCCACTGATGCCTGGCGTAATCATGTGCGAAGTAGCCGCCCAAGTCTGTTCATTTCACTCGCATCGGCACGACTTGCTCGGCTGCGAAGTGATGGGCTTCGGCGGGCTCGACGGCGTGCGTTTTCGAGGCATCCTTCATCCGGGCGATCGACTGACGGTAGCCTGTCAGGTAACCAACGTTCGCCGCGGTCGGTTGATCGCGGCGCGGTTCCAGGGTTTCGTCGATGTCGGCGGAGACGAATTCGCACTGGCATGCGAAGGCGAAATTCGCGGCGTACCACTGCCGGTCGATGAACTACGTCAGCGTTGAACAGTCGGCCAATTCGCCTCCCTCCTTTTCCCTATTCACGATTCGTCCCATGGGCCGACGAGCACTACCCAAAGTTGACCCCAAGCTCGATTTGTCTACGCATCTGCTGACGGTCGAAGGGTTTCCCACGCCATGGAATCCAACGGCACTATTCGGTCGAGATGCACCGTTGGAAGTCGAAGTCGGCAGCGGCAAGGGACTGTTCCTGCAGACCGCGTCAAAGTCTCAGCCGGAACATAACTTCCTCGGCGTCGAAGTCTCCTACAAGTACGCGCGCTTTACCGCCGCGCGGCTGGCGAAACAAAGCGCTAGCAACGCGGTATCTGTGCATGGCGACGGATTACGATTCTTCCGCCAGTTTGTACCCGACGAGTCTCTCGCAGCAGTGCATGTTTATTTTCCGGACCCGTGGTGGAAAGCCCGTCATCGACGGCGCCGGGTACTCAACGAGGAGTTTCTCGCCGACGTGGTGCGCACGCTGCGGCCAACCGGTCGACTGCACTTCTGGACGGATGTGCATGAGTATTTCGAATCGACGTTAGAACTCATCGCGCAGCGTACTCCATTGGTCGGACCGATCGAGGTTCCCGAACGACCTGCCGAGCACCATCTCGACTACCGCACACACTTTGAGCGCCGCACCCGGCTTTGCGACGAACCGGTTTATCGGGCACAGTTTGAAAAGTCATGACCACCGGCAACTTCCGGTGCCCGTAGCGTGTGAAGCGGGGTCCTAGTCTTCGATGGCGCGGACTTCGACGGTCCAGGTGCGTAGGAGTTTTCGGCCTTCCATTTCGCGATACTCACCAATCCAGACATCGGATGATTTCTTTCGTTTTTTTATGATCATCATCCCATTGAGCGACTCTTTATCGTCGAACTCCAGTTTGAGTTTGCCGCTCCTGAGGCGATGGTACTGACCGATGCGTTTAGGACTCGAGCGAGACGGCAGCTTTATTTCCTCGAGTTCGCCAGCTCGTAACTTCCTGATGTCTCGTTGCACGTCTGCTTTCTTCGGCAGGGAAAGTCGACGACTCAACGCGAAGATCGCGTCGCCTTCGGTGCGAAACTTGCCGCTGATATCGGTGACCTTCTCCTGCTGTGGTTCTTCCTTCGCTTGCTCATTGGGCAGTCGGGCAACCACTGGCGGCAACTGATCAGCTTCTTTTGCTTCGTCTTTCTGCTGCGATTCACGTTCGTCTTTCAGTTTGGCGTGTCGTGTCTCGCTCTTGAGCTTCGCTTTGTATTCCCAGACGGTTCCCTCAATCTGATCGTCGGGCAGCCGTGACAGGTTGCCGGGGCCTTTCCCGTCGATCAACTCTCCAAGCGGCCCTTGGGCAGAAGACACCGAGGAGATAGCAATAAACACCGTCAGCGAATAAGCCAGCATGAGACGCATGAGAACTCCCCGATATACTCGACCAATTGAACCTCGACAAGCGAGCACGAACATTCACCGTTTGTTTGACGTTAACTACCTGGCTGGCCCAGAGCAAGGCGATTTCCGCTCATCGGCTGCAAGAAGGTCGATCGCTGCCAATGGCGACCGTCAACCGATTGACGTCGCCTCGTAGGTCCGGCTTGCTCTGTCCTCGTCGTTTGAAGCGTACTTCGTCAGCGCGATGTCGTAGAGTTTCTGGCCGTGCGGCGTCGGGTAACTCCCAGTGATACACGCTTGGCAGATCTGCCCAGACGGTTTCTGAATGGCTCGGGCGATTGATTCGACAGGCAGATAACGCAAGGAATTGGCTCCAAGTTCGCTGGCCATCGCGGCGAACACCGCCTCATCGGACTTCCCTTCGCGATAGAAGTTGGGAGCGAACAATTCACCAATCGTCGACATATCGATGCCATAAAAACACGGCGCGACAATCGGCGGGCAAGCAACGCGTACATGAATTTCTTTGGCTTTGCCAACGTCGCGAATTTTGTCGATCAACACCCGCATCGTTGTCGAGCGGACAATCGAATCCTCGACCAAGAGCACGCGTTTGCCTTCCAGCACTTCAGGAAGCGGCGTATATTTGACAGCTGCTTTCGCTTGGCGGTCGTTACCACCTTCAATGAACGTACGTCCTGAATACCGGTTACGGATAAGCCCTTCGACGCTTGGCACACCAAGCTGATAAGCCATCGCGTCCGCTGCAGCCTTACTGGTATCAGGCACCGGCACAACCACCGTGTGCTCGTCGCGATGGATGTCTTCCAACCGCGCCAGTTCTTCTCCGAGCGCCTTGCGCGAAAGATAAACGCTGCGATCGTCCAAAGTACTAGCGACATTTGCAAAGTAAATCCACTCGAAGAAGCAGTGGGCCCGACGTGTCTGGTCGGAAAATCGTTGGATGCTGATTTCGTTATCGCTAATGGTGATCGCTTCGCCAGCTTCGAGCGACTTGATCGACTCGGCGGCAAAGCCAAGATTAACAAGCGCGACGCTTTCGCTCGCGGCAGCGAACAATGGCCCTTCGATGGCATAGCACATTGGCTTCATACCCAGTGGATCGCGCGCAACGAGCATCTCACCTTGTGCGTTAAGCAGCGCCAACGTGTAGGCTCCGTCAAATCGAGTCGCCAGATGCCGCATCACATCAATCAACGGCAATCGCCGATCACCCGAAAGCTCGCGGCTGATCTCGTGCATGATGATCTCGGTATCATTCATCCGCGCAAGATGGTGATCGTTTTCCGCGAGCAACTTGTCGCGCAAGTCGAGATAATTGGCCAGTTGGCCATTGAACGCGAAACTGAACCATTTGTGCTTTTGCAGATGATGACGTTCGAACGGCTGCGCGTAACTGCAATCGTCTGCTCCACAGGTCGCATATCGGACATGGCCAATCGCGGCGCAACCCGCATACTCGCGCATCAGACTCTCGGCCTTGCCACGATGATTCAGCCGAAACGCTTGATTGACCGTCCCCAGCTTTCGATGGGTATCAATCAGTTGCTGACGCTGCGGATTGTAGCTGGTCATCCCTGCCGACAGCTGGCCGCGATTCTGGATGTCGAGCAGCATTCGCGGCATCAGCCGCGATATTTCGTTAGGCCCGTGCGAAGTGCAAAGCGGACTAACTTCGCGGCCGGCCAAATGATAGATGGCCGCAACGCCACACTCGTGATGGAGTTCGCTCATGTGGGGCTAGAAGGTGGTGCGCAGTGAGTGGCCAAGTAATTTGGATTCTACGTCGGGAAGGCAGATCGCTCAACCCGCCGCCGGCCACAGCAGGCCAAAGATGACACCGACGACCAAGCCCATGACAATACCGTCGATAGCATGCCCCTGTGAGACGCGTCTTGGCCCAGATTCGACCTGGTACGTGCGGGAGGATTGTGTTATTTGCAACTCCGCGGCTTCATCGCTCGTCACTCATCGTTCAGCGCTTCCACCGCATGCGCTTTGAGGTCGTCCAAATCGGCAAACTCAAGCGTCGACATGTGTGTTGCCTCCAGCACGACCGGCGGTGCAACGCCAGCTTCCAGCGCTTGTGTCCAACGTTGTGCGCACAAACACCATCGTTCACCCGGTTTGACGCCGGGAAAACGGTACATCTTGATCGGTGTGCTCAGATCGTTGCCAACCTGCTTCGAAAACTCGAGAAACTCCGCCGTTGCCTGCACACAAACGGTATGGATACCCATGTCATCGCGGCCAGTCCGACAGCATCCGTCACGGTAGAATCCCGTGAGCGGGTCCATCGAGCATGTCTGCAACTCGGTGCCTAATACATTCTTCGGAGCTGTCATCGCTGGAACTCTTACGATTGGAAACGGTTCGCTATTCGCCGAATCATAATAGGATACCACCGGTATCTGCCGTCGAATAGTCGGTATTCTCGTCGGCTCGATAGACCCATCTTTTTGCCTAAATCACAAAAGCTATCGAGAGAAGATCAGGTGTGATTCGATTACTAACGCGATTGCAGCTCGCGAAGTGCTGATGCGGTAGTCTTCAAATGACAAATCGGTTAACCTTTTACCATCGGCAGCCTCAACTTCTGGCATTCTAAAGACCTGGCTGAGTGCGGTCGCGACAGTAGCTTTTCCAACCTAAGCAGGAGATTTGAGATGGCCAGCCGCTCAAAAAGTCGCTTCTCGCGGCGATCATTCTTGGGGAAGGCAACGGCGGGATCAGCTCTTGCCTTGTCAACGCCAACATTGCTAACGGCGAAGAAGACCGATAAGTCCACCGTTGTTGGTGTCGAGGGACACCAATACGAAGTTCAGCATATGTGGCCCAAGCTGCCAGATCGCTTCAACTGGCAAACCACCCACAACGTAGCCTTCGACAGCCAGGGCCTGCTTTACGTCATCCACGAAGGACGCGTCCAGGACAATCCAGATCGGAAAGACACCATTTTTGTGTTTGACGATCAAGGCAAGTACGTTCGATCGTTTGGAGAGGAATTCGTCGGAGGGGGTCATGGTATCGAGATCCGCAATGAGGCGGGTCAGGACTACTTGTATGTGTGCGCTTATCAAGAGCAACGATCATTTGCGAAGCTTGATATGCAAGGTGAAATCGTATGGCGAAAAGGTGCACCCCTGGAAAGCGGTTTCTATGCGGAGGGGGAACAGCTGTTCCCCCGCGACGACAACCCGTGGGGTCGAGACCGGTTCCTTCCAACGAATATCGCATTTCTCGACGACGGTGGCTTCTTTCTGGCCGACGGATACGGCACATGGCGAATTCATCGGTATGATAAAGACGCCAACTGGCTCAGTTCGTTTGGTAAGCCGGCTGGAGAAGATCGCGCCGATGGGACCTTTCACCTACCCCACGGCATCTGGATTGACCGACGCGGCGCGGAGCCAATGGTCGTGGTCGCGGATCGCGTACTCAAGAGACTCCAGTGGTTTAATGTGGCCGGTGAACATCAACAGACGCTCGACGGATTTCTGCTGCCGGCGAACATCGATATCCACGGAGACACGATGGTGGTGCCTGATTTGGTCGGACGCGTCACGCTGCTCGACCGTGACAATCAAGTGATCGCCCAACTCGGCGACGATTCCGAGCGGATGGCGGCAGATAGTAAGCTACAGATCCGGCAAGACGAGTCGAAATGGCAGGACGGCAAATTCGTCCATCCGCATGACGCTTGCTTCGACCATGACGGCAACCTGTTTGTCGCCGAATGGGTCCAACGCGGACGCGTTACCAAGTTGCGCAAGCTGAGCTAACTAGTACTTCGTTGACGAGTATCACAGTTCCCTGATGTGGATGTTTCGCCAGCGAACCTGCTTGCCAACGAGTTCGGCGCGGCCACCAATGCCGTGGACTTGCAGTCCGATGAAACCCTCAGCAGTCATGTCGTCTTTCAAGTCTGCGGCGGGAACACCATTGACCCAAGTTTTGATCCAATTGCCTCTGGCGACGATGCGGTACTTATTCCACTCGCCACGCTTGAACGCCTCTCGGGCCTTTTTGTTGGGATCGCCATCGAGATTATTGAGCCAGCCTCGGCGAGCTTCGTCATAGATGCCACCCGACCAGGAACGCTCGCTCGGATCAATCTCGACCTGGTATCCGTAGACACGCCCGGCGGCAATTTTCTTCTCCTTCATTTCTCCGTCGGAATTCTTGACGGTCACTTCGGTCGAATTTTCATTCACTTCGCTCCGAATCTGAATTCCGGAATTCAGTCCGTCATCCACCTTCAACTCCACTTCCAAAATAAAGTTGGCGTAATCGCGTGGAGTGCACAGAAAGGTGTTCGGCGTATTGGCGACCGACGTGCCGACGATCTCGTCGCCTTCGATGTGATAGTCAGCCTTGCCACCTCGCTTAATCCATCCTTCAAGGTCTTTGCCATTAAACAGCGATACGAATCCTTTTTTAAGAGTCGTGCTCGGTTTTGCGGCTGAGCTGGTACGCGTCTCTGAACCCGACTTGGTACCGGATTTTGCAAGGCAAACTTCAGCGGACGCAGCAATCAAGAACGTGGCAGCAAGACAAACGATTACTCGTGCGATACGCGGCATGAACCTACCTGCAATTTATTTGGCTTAAGGGAGAGAATTCGTAGAAGACCATTGTGTTCAGCCGACACGGGCTTGGCAACGCCAGGCGCTGTGCATTGGCAGAATGATTCGCCAACACAAGTACCCTAACAGCACTCGTCGCTTCCACAGCAGTCCTCTCCTGGCAACTGTGTTGCGTGGTAGTCTTGCCCTTTCGTCTCGCGTGCGTGACGAACTTTATTATTTCGACAATTGAATTCTGCTGCCTCATCAGGCGGAATTGGATTCGTCGGCTCGACGGGCGTAATGTCCGCAGCGTAGGGTTCACGCGAATAAATCTCAAATGTCTTCGCGCATACGGCCATGCGCCTGCCTCGGTATAAGGTGTGCCCGTCATCGTCCATGACTTTCGACCAGGGGCCGTTGTAGATCACTGCTTGATTGTGATCCCGACAGACACCTTCTTTCCCTTTGTACGCACGCAGCGTCAGGCTGCGAAACTCGATGCCCTCGACCGTTGCCCAAGCTTCTGCTTGGCGACTCAAGATCTCGACGCCGTAAAACCCTGCCTGTGTGAATGCGTCCAAGAACTCATCCTCAACAAACGCGCCGCTAATGCAGCCACTCCAGAGACTAGGGTCGTTCTGCAGATGGGCGGGCACGGGCTCGTCGCAGACAATGTCGCTGATGACTGCGCGACCGCCGCATTTGAGCACACGAAATATCTCAGAGAACAGCTGTTTCCGATCGTCATTGCTAACAAGATTCAGCACGCAGTTAGACACGACGACATCGACTGAATCGCTTTCGATCAGCGGTTCGTTCTGCCGGAGCTGATCGGCATAGGCTTCCGCACGCAGCCAATCTGCACTAGTTGTGATGGGATGTGTTTCGAGGTACGACTCGAACGTTTCTAGATTGAGTGCGAGGTCTTGAATGCTTCCCTTGCGGAACTCGGTGTTGTCGTAGCCAATCTTTTCAGCGATCTCGGGCTGATACTTCCGCGCCAGCGCGAGCATGTCGTCATTGCGATCGACGCCTATGACGCTTCCGCTTTCACCGACAATCTGTGCAGCGATGTAGCAGATCTTGCCACCGCCACTGCCGAGATCCAATACCGTTTCGCCGCTACCTACATGCTTGGACGGATCGCCGCACCCGTAGTCACGCTCAATGATCTCGTCGGGAACGATCTTGAGATACTGTGGATTGTAGTCCACAGGGCAACAAAGTGCCGCTTCGGCTTCCTGAGCCGCAGGCCCGTAGCGCTCGCGAACAGCCGCTTCGACATCAAGCGGCTGCGCCGATGGATGGCGGTTGTCCGATACGACGTTCAGTTGCACCAGTTCGTCTGTTCTTTCCGACACCAATCGCTCCTTGTTACGAATATCAGCTCAAATCGGATGCTAGTTTCTTCGATTTTTTGACCAACCGCAACCTCGGCAAAGCGAGACGCTGCACAAGCAGTTGCACAGAATCGGTTGCATCACCAGATCTCTCGTCGACATAAGCAGCGTACCTTACGCGAATGTAACACAGCCTCGTCGTTGGTTCCCACATTACGTCTAACGGCATCGTTGGGTTTCGTTAGCTAACGCACACAGCGAGCGAAATCTCGTCGCCCCTATCCAACAAATCTCTCCCAAGTGTTGCGCACTTCACACTCAGCGAGGAAAAAACGCTCGTTGTGCAAGTTACTTTTTTCGACGTGACATTACCGGGCGTGCAGGCATTGGCTGGTCACCGTTAAGCAAACGATTTTGCTCCTGAGGATGCCCAGGATTGACCCAACAAGTTGTGTTCTTGAGAAAGTGGAGAGTATTGTGAAGATTTCAAACTATGTGCGAGTGGCTGCTGCGATCGCTGTTCTGTCGTTTTCCTATTCAAATGCTGAGGCAGTGCAGCGTGTGCGAGTTGACATCACGAGTAATGCGCCAGACGGCGGCGTCGCGCTGACGCCGGTTTGGGTTGGTTTTCATGACGGTAGCTTCGACAGCTACAACGGCGGACTCAGTTCGCAGGAAGGGCTGGAACGACTCGCCGAAGACGGCAATACCTCGGTGATCAGCGACGACTTCCTTGGCGGATATACCTACATTGACAACTCGTCGGGTTCAGCCGTGAGTGCCCGCGTGCTTTCGAGCCAAGCCGGTTCCGAGCGTGTCGACGGAACCATCGCCACCTCAACCGGTGCGCCTCCGCTGGAGCCTGGCGAAACAACCAGCGCGCTGTTTGACATCGATACCAGTGGCATCAATCGCTACTTCTCGTACGCATCGATGGTGCTGCCGAGCAACGATTTCTACGTCGCTAACGGCAATCCGACCGCCTGGGATCTATCGTCGCTCTACGACGGCGAAGGATCGATTAGCTTCAACATCGGACTCGCCAACACCGTTAACGACGCGGGCACCGAAGTCGAAAGCTACGTGACGTCGGCAGCAAATGGCTTGTTTGGCTTGGCGGGCGGACAGTCGGGTCCCGATCAAGGTGCTGACGAGAACGGCGTGAACATGAACGTACTGGGTTCCGATCCGCTCTCAGCGCTGAACTTCATCGAGGGCACACCTGCGGCGTTCGACTTTAACAACACGTCGCTGTATCCCAACGGCATTGCCACAATCACCATCACGGCCGTGCCCGAGCCATCGTCCATCGCGTTGGGCGCCCTCGGCCTTGCCGGCATTGGTCTGATCTCACGCCGTCGTCGATAGCCCAGCCGAAGATCGGGGAGGTTGGCGAGCTTCGTACTGTCAGCCTCCTCGGTCGACTGGCAAATGGCACACCTTTAGGTATTTTGCCTCCCACAACAATCACACTCATATTGTGCAGAGAAGGACAGAAACGATGAACACGAAAACACTACTACTGGTTGTCGCCGCCTGCGGCGTGTTGACAACCGTGGCCGATGCAACACCGATTGTCGCAACGGCTCAACTTGATGCGAGCCAAGAGCCCGGTCCATTTTCAACTTCCGGCGCGCTCGGCGCAGCGGTACTGTCAGTCGAACCCTTGGACGGGACGTTTGACTTCAGTCTGGAAGTCACCGGTATCCGACCGAGTGACTTGGCCGACCTGGGACTAGGCGAGGCGATCAGCTCCATCCATATTCACAATGCTCCATTCGGATCGAATGGTCCCGTGGTCATCGATTTGGGCGGAGGAAACACCAACGCCAATGTGACTTCCTTCGGCAACGGTGGCTTCAGCCTCAATATCGACGGCGGATTCTTCGGTGGAGTCGTGGGCGACGACCTCGCGGCTGCCAACCAAAACTTGGCCGCGCTATTGACCGAAGAGCTGTACATCAATGTCCATACTAACGATTTTCTCGGCGGAGCGATTCGCGGACAGCTGAGCGTCGTTCAGCGACCCAACCCGGTCGTCCCTGAGCCAGCGAGCGTGACTCTAGTTGGCCTCACCGTGTTCGGCATTGTGCTCCGTCGACCCCGACGTGGACGCGAATGATTGACGAAGTTGACGAATCGCGAGGCTCGGAGCACGCACTTCTTTCTGCGATTCCCCCAAGTCGCCACTCTGTGTGCTCCGTCGCAACAGAAGCAAGCTCACTTCCCCCGTGAGCTTGCTTCTTTGCATTGATGGGCCTTGGCTTTCCGCTGCGAACGGCGCATTTTCGCCTCAGACCGCCGATTGGTCGCACCGGGTCGACATTCCGACGTTGTCCCTCAATAATGGCGGGTTCAATCCACCATATTTCCCGACACTAGGGCCAATTCATATCTCGGAAGGAAGTAGCGTTATGAGTACCATCGTAGACATTCGCGGACGACAAATCTTGGACAGCCGCGGCAACCCGACGGTTGAAGTTGACGTAACGCTGGCCGATGGCACGACCGGCACCGCTGCCGTTCCCAGCGGTGCGAGCACGGGCGCTCACGAAGCCTGGGAACTGCGCGACGGCGGCGACGAGTACATGGGCAAAGGCGTCCAAACGGCCGTCGCAAACATCAACGACAAGATCGCCGACGAGTTGATCGGCCTCGACGGGCTTGACCAAATCGGTGTCGACAGCCGCATGCTCGAACTCGATGGCACGCCGAATAAAAAGAACCTTGGCGCCAACGCAATTCTCGGCGTCTCGCTGGCGACCGCGCACGCTGCGGCGCGCTTTTGCGAGTTGCCGCTGTATCGTTACCTCGGCGGCTCGAACGCACGGCTGTTGCCCGCCCCGATGATGAATATCCTCAACGGCGGCGAACACGCCGACAACTCGGTCGATATTCAAGAGTTCATGGTCATGCCGCTCGGCTTCGACAACTTCAGCGAAGCCCTTCGCTGCGGGTGCGAAATTTTTCACAACCTCAAGAAAGTGCTCAGCGAGAAAAACTTGAATACCGCCGTCGGCGACGAAGGTGGTTTTGCTCCGGACCTTGGCGCCAACCAAGAGGCGTTCGACGTGATTCTGACGGCCATTGAAAAAGCAGGCTACAAACCCGGCGAGCAAGTGTGGTTCGCGATGGATTGCGCCGCCACTGAGTTCTATGACCGCGACAAAAAGGTTTACAAAATCGACGGTAAGGAACTCGACTCGACCGGCATGGTCGACCTGCTGACCGGCTGGGTCGAGAAGTACCCGATTTGCTCGATCGAAGACGGCTGCGACGAAGACGACTGGGACGGCTGGAAACAACTGACCGAAAAGATCGGCAGCAAGTGCCAACTCGTAGGCGACGACTTGTTTGTCACCAACGTCGAGCGTCTGCAGCGGGGCATTGACGAAGGCATCGGCAACAGCATTCTGATCAAAGTCAATCAGATCGGCACGATGACCGAGACGATCGACGCGATCAATCTGGCCCACGGCAACGACTACACCAGCGTCGCCAGCCATCGCAGCGGCGAAACGGAAGACTCGACCATCGCCGACCTGGCAGTTGCGCTGTCGACCGGCCAGATCAAAACCGGCTCGGCGTCGCGTTCCGATCGCATGGCGAAGTACAATCAGCTGCTCCGCATCGAAGAGCAACTGGGGGCAAGTGCTCAATACGGCGGGCCCAAGTTTGCTGCGAAGCTGTAGGGTACGATCTGCACGTTTAGAAGAGTTCACTCAACGCTTAGATCGCGATGTTCGACGAAATAAAACGCAAAGGCTTCCAAGTCGAGGCTTTACATCATGCCGAGGCTATCCTCCTCCATGATATGAAGTCGGCAGTGGATGAACTAGAAGAAGCCTTACTGACAATAGAAATACCGCTTGAGGAATTGGTCCGTGGCGGTGGCGGCGAAGGTCAGATGACTCAGCGTCTTCGAAAAAAGTTATCTGAGTCGTTGGGCTGGAAGAAGCACAATTTCGAAATCAAGAAGGTCGTGGATGGTCAGGAAAGAGAATCCACGTCACATGAAATCGATCATGTCAAAGGATTCCCGGCTGGAACCTTTGCGTTGGAAATCGAATGGAATAACAAGGACCCTTTTTTTGACAGAGATCTTGAGAACTTTAAGCGACTGCACGCAGACGGAGTTATTTCTATCGGTGCCATCGTAACTCGCGGTGATTCTCTGCAAGACAGCCTACGCGCTTTGATAGAGGATTACGCGATACAACATCGGATATCGAGTGTTGACTGCCTGCCTGACTTTCTAGATCCTACACAACGTCAGCGGCGACTCTATGAAAAAGCAGCGGTGTCGAGAGGTTCCTTTGAAGCAGGATGGGCACATGAATTCGTATCTGATAAATTTGGAAAAGCGACTACACACTGGCGTAAGCTAATGGATCGTATAGATCGAGGTGTCGGCAATCCGTGCCCGCTGCTGCTCATTGGCATACCAAAAAGTGTGGTGAAAACATAGGTAGCGAAACGTCCACGTACGAGGTAAATCATGGCCGGAATCGTGAGGATAACTGAACCAAATCCAGCAGAGGACTTACTTTCGAAGGCCACTGGTCGGTATTCCACGATCCTGGCTGATCCGCCGTGGCAATTTCAGAACCGAACAGGCAAGGTTGCCCCAGAACACAAGCGGCTACTGCGTTATCCGACCATGGAACTCGAAGAGATCATGGACCTGCCTGTTTCCAGGCTGGCCGCCGCGAAATCACACCTTTACCTATGGGTGCCTAACGCCCTTCTGCAAGAAGGACTCAGAGTAATGGAGGCTTGGGGATTTACTTACAAAACGAATGTCGTCTGGTACAAGGTGCGGAAAGACGGTGGCCCTGATGGTCGAGGAGTCGGATTTTACTTTCGAAACGTGACGGAGCTAATACTATTCGGTGTGCGCGGCAGTATGCGCACATTGCAACCTGGACGCACTCAGGTCAATCTCTTCCCAACCCGTAAACGCGAACATTCTCGAAAGCCTGATGAAGTGTACGAAATAATCGAAGCATGCTCTCCCGGACCGTATTTGGAGCTGTTCGCACGGTTTTCACGAGACGGTTGGGATCAATGGGGCAACGAAGACGTTGAGGAAAACTCATTTCATGGTGTCGCAACACGCAAAGGTCATGCTGATCCTCAGTTGCGACTCTATGATAGCCCTAAGGGTTACGGCGGTGCCGGCTAGTGCCCTGCGATGCATAGACAAGCCCCCATCACTGATTCCCCCTGGTTTTGGTTTGCCTTGTTCTCAGCCGTTGGCCTGTCGGCGCTGCTGGCTACGGGTGGAAAATTTGGCAATCGTCAGGCACAGATCGAGCGCAAGAGTCAGGCACGGGCTGCGGTCGGCGATGGGTTGACGATCACGCAGGACGGCACTGGACGGAAGACGGCCACCAAAGTGCCAGAATATTCTCGCCCCGGTATGACCAAGATCCGCCTCAAGCCGATGGCAATCACAATTGGCTTGATTCTTGCCGTCTCGCTCACAATGCTTGCCCGCGAGCAGCTAAGTGCGAAGAATAGTTTGCCTCAAAATGAATTGCACGACGGAGCCACAGAGAGCACGGAGTAAGGCAAAAAATCAGCCTCTGTGCTCTCCATAAATCGGTGACGCACTCTTCGCTTTTACTGCAGGGAATTGCATGCTGGACACGCTGCTCGAAAACCCGCTACCAATACTCGCCGTTGGCGCGATCTTGGCGACGTTCTGCGGGATAATATTTCTCGCGAAGCGCAATTTACCGTCGCTCGTTGGGCTGGCGGCCGTCATTCTGTTTACGTCACTCTTCATAGTAACCGAGCAACTGATCGTCACGCCGCGCGAACAAGTCGAAGTCTCGATCGACCAGATTCTGGACGCCATTCAAGCCAACGACGTCGACGCGGTACTAGCACTCGTCGACCCGTCCGCCACAGATGTTCGCGGCCAAGTCGAAGCCCTGATGCCGATGGTCGATGTCGATGACACCGGCGCGACGGCCATCCAAATCGACTGCGAAGGCCGCGATCCGACGGAGGCAACCTCGCAATTCAAGGGTCGCGTGTTGGGTATTCACACACAGTCCGGCATGGCAGTACGATACTTCGACCAGGTCGAACTCAACTGGATACGCAGCGACGGACAGTGGTTGCTGTCAGACTTCACCGCCTATTGGAAAGGCAAGCCGCTCAACGCGGTGAGCAGCCTGCGCGGCAGCCAACCAGCAGCGGTCACTCGGTAGGCGATTGCCGACCCATGCCTTAAGGGGTCGGCACGGCCTCGTTGAAGAAGCGACGATCCGGCGTCCGAGTACGCCCGTCAGGCCAGCCATCGGCGCCGTCTGGATCGAGTCGACCCGCATCGGGCCGTCCGAATCCCGGCCCAAACTGCTGACGAGGATCAACGCGAAAGCCCGGCTGCCCGACTGCAGGTGGAGCAGCTCCGCCTGGGAAGAAACCCCCGCCACCGAAGCCATAGCCTGGGTAGCCGTAGTAGCCGGGAAACCCAAAGAAGTTGCCGCCACCAATCGTCGAACCTCGCCACGCGTCGTGGAAACGTTCCCACTCTGCGTCAAGTCCGCCCCGGCCATTGCCGTAGCTCTGCACTTGGTAAGTCGAATCAATCGATCCGTCGGCACCACGCAAGACCGTTCTCGTGCGCCGATATCCGCTGCTAACCGCGCGTTGATCAGGTAGCGGCTCGACGGGCGCTCGCTGAGCGTACTGCGCCACGCGTCCACCCGTGGCGGGATCATGTGTGTAACGACCGCGAGCAAACACCCAACTCTCAGGCTGCCGCTTGGCCACGCAAGCACAGTCGCTCGCACGTGCGTCGGTCAAGAATGCCAGGACGACAATCGCGACCGCAAGTAGGATGCGCCAGACGAAGGTAGGAATCGAGTTGAGACTTTTCATGGTGAGAGAAGGGGTCAGAGGTGGGAGATCAGAGGAGAGATTATTCGCATGCTGCTAATTCAATGGCTTAAGGCTCAGCCTCGTAGGCCACAACGCCTTCGACTTGCGGCGCGCCAGCCTCGCCAGGTCGAAAAATCTTTAGTTTCTTGTCATCCGCGTCATAAAGGTATGCATCACCGGGCTCTAAGTCTGGCAGTCGAAAGCCCGGCTGATGCTCCTGCATAAACCCATTCACAAAGTCATCCATGAACTCTTTGTGCGACTGAACCGGACGACCTTTCAACGCGTCGTAAGTGGCTAGCTGGCTGGGAATCAGGATATTGAAATACGTTTCGCTCTCCGCCCAAGGCAATGCTTGCAATGTGGTGCCGAGGAGCTTGCCGCCCTTCTTCCGTGTTAGCTTGCCTTTTTTTGGATCCTTCGCGGTGATTTCACGGGGCGTAGCCGTCGTCATTGCCGGTTCGCCGGCCACACCTGACATATCGATCCGACCGTCAGCGAGGTACCATTCGGGGTGCTCAACTCTCGTATCCGGAACACGCGATTTTTCTGACTCTGTGGTCGGTTTCTGGTCGCTCGGATTGGCCATCGTGACCGGCGTGACAACTTCTGGCGCATCGCAACCAGGCATCAGCAACAGCGATAGTGCGAACATTGCAAGGCAGGAAGTTCTCATCAGTCCGATCCAATCGTTTTATGGGGAGGGGTGTGTTTGGGGAGTGTTTAGTGGCGCTGGTGTCATGTGCGCTAGCAATTCGGTTTTCGACACGGAGTCACAGAGAATACTCTGAGGTCAATAGTAACTAGGTGTTGGTCGCAACTGGCCCTAGTGGCCATTTCTTCATCTCTTCGAGTCGGTCGTGCTGGTTGATGTCAAACTTCAGCGGTGTCAGCGTGATGTTGCCTGCTCTTAGGGCTGACAGGTCGGTCTCGGTGTCACTTGGTGGATCAGGTGCCAGGCCGGTGGCCCAGTAATAGTTGCGACCGCGCGGGTCGGTTCGTTTCTCGAAGTCTTCACCCCACGGCGTCGTGGCTGCAGGGACAACATGCACGTCGGTGCCGTCCGGGACGGCTTGGTAGGGAATGTTCAAGTTGTAAAGGTGTTTGACCGAGTTGGGTTGGGCCAGGATTTGTTCGATGATGGGCACGGCCAATTTAGCCGCCGGTCGATAACGGGTGTCGTCGTCGTTCTTGTTGTAGCCCAGCGAGACTGCCACGCTGGTGATTCCAAAAAACGCCCCTTCGATGGCTCCTGCCACCGTGCCGGAATACAGCACGTTGATTCCAGCGTTCAGTCCACTGTTGATGCCGCTCACTACTAGTTCAGGCCGACTCGGACATAGCTCTGCAACGGCCAGCTTCACGCAGTCAGCAGGACTACCCTCAACCGCCCAACCGCGTTGTCGCCCTTCGTTGTCATATGACTTGCGAGCCATCAGCGGGGTCAGGTAGGTGATCGAATGGCCGACTCCGCTTTGTTCGGTAAGCGGGGCGACCACCGTCACGTCACCCAGTTTTCGCAACTCGTGTTCCAAGGCGGCCAAACCGGGCGCGTAGATGCCGTCGTCGTTGGTAAGCAAGATCTGCACGTCGTAAATGTCCTTCTAGCAAGTGTTTCCGTCGATGCCGCCAGGCTTGTTGCTTTTCTGCATCATAGTCGCTGGTGATGCCGCTGGGCAACTTGTGTGGCAAAAAGTTAACCTCCGCATTCAGAATCCAACGATCCGGACTGCGCGTCAGCACGCAGTTGATGTTAAAGTGAGGACTTAGAAGAGCCTTCCCAAAAATTCGGCGAACTACCTGCGGAGTTCGTCCGACCTCATCCGCAGTGGAGACTAACGAATGGCCAAGAAACCGCGCAAGAACGCCTTGTCTGCGAGAGCTGCCCTCGACAAACTCAAGGCAGGCAACAAGAGATTTCTCGGCCACGACCCGGTCAACTATCCGACTGAGAAGGAACGTAAGCCGTTCCATGATGGCCAAGCTCCTTACGCGATCGTTCTGAGTTGCGCAGACAGTCGGGTTTCGCCCGAGTTGATGTTTAATGCCGGACTCGACGAGTTGTTCGTCATACGGATTGCGGGCAATCTTGCAACCACCGAAGCCATCGCCAGCATTGAGTACGCCGTCGCCCATCTCAACACAAATCTCATCGTGGTCGCAGGTCACGAAGCTTGCGGTGCTGTCGGTGCTGCACTCGCCAATGATAAGGCCACGACCGACCTGGGCTACAACCTCAACACGCTCGTCTCGCATATTACGCCAGCAATCGCTGCGGCCAGCAAAAAGAAGTCTTACAAGACCGATGCGATGACCACAACGATCAAAGAAAACGCTA
Source organism: Planctomycetota bacterium (assembly GCA_039184115.1). Classification (GTDB taxonomy): domain Bacteria; phylum Planctomycetota; class Planctomycetia; order Pirellulales; family Lacipirellulaceae; genus Bythopirellula. Next base: position 55,284 of record JBCDBK010000012.1, read on the forward strand.
AACTCAACGCCCAAGAGCTACGCGCACGATCGCCAATCATTGCCAAGACACGCGGCGTCGAAATCGTTTCGGCTTACTATCATCTGATCAAGGGCAAAGTCGAGTTCTCGAAGTTTCTGTAGATCGCAACTTCGTTTCGGTGGGGGCAAGATGTCTGATGTGCTGTTCGATTGCATGGCCAACTTCGGCAACGCACCACGAAAGTTCTCGACTTGGGATCGAGTGACCTACTTGCGTGTTAGCCGCCCTGCCTGGCTTCGTGAGTTTCCCACTGACAAGCTCGCACTTTTGTTCAGCCACATGAGCACGCTCTTCCGCGAGGGCAGAGTCGTCTGGGGCCACATTATTCAAGCAAATGCGTTGCTTTTCGAGGAAGGAAACGAAGACTGTCCGGGCGAGTTCGTATATTCGCTCGCAGACCCAAATATCGTAAAGCCCGAGCACCTGCAAAAGGTGGCGAGTTCGCTGTCCAGCCTGAAGGGAACCAAACCTCGTCATCCGAAACTTGCGCCGATCGCAAATTACCTTACCGATGAGCGTATTCGTGTCTTTGGCCTCCAAGTTCCCAAAGCGGTCAGCCCGAAGGTGATGTGTCGGATCTCCACGACATTTTTCGTCCGAAAGCACCTACCCAACCGCCGGTTGTGCAAACCGCTGATGCCACTGGTGGTCCATACGCAGGAGCCTTACGTGGTCATGCCACTGCCCGAAAAGTACTGGCCAGAGGATCTTATCGCCTGGTGGAACCAATAGTGCGAGAATGACCCACATCGGATTGCATGCTAGCACGATCTCTGAACCTCATTCTCTACACCGGCCCTGAGGAAGCTGATGGCTGCAACCATTGTCGGAGTTGACTGTGCGGTGCAACCGACGAAGGTCGGCTTGGCACTTGCCGAAATCGACAACAATTCGGTGCGCGTACTCGACACGCGAAAGTGCGGTGCAAGCCAGCTGCCAATCGATGTCATTTTTCAATGGCACATTCAGACGCCGATCTCGCTGCTGGCCCTCGATGCACCATTGGGCTGGCCGGCAGCCATGGCTGATTCGCTAAGCGATCATCAAGCGGGCGGATCGGTCGAAGCAGAACCCAACGCACTATTCCGTCGCGCGACCGACATCGAGATCCATCGACGTCTGAAAAAGCAACCGCTCGACGTCGGTGCCAACTTTATCGCGCGGACCGCTAAGGCCGCACTCGATCTGATCGCACAACTACGTCACCTCACTGCCGAGCCGATTCCGCTAGCCTGGACGGCCGAAATACCTTCGATGACTTCCGCCATCGAAGTCTACCCCGCCGCCACACTCCGCGTGCATGGACTGCCGCTAGTCCGCTACAAGGAAACCGCGCAGCGCGAAGCTCGTCAGCAGATGCTGCACGCACTGCCCCACTGGTTCGATGCGTCTGCTGGCCGTGAGGCTGCGATCGAATCCGCCGATACCTTAGACGCGATTCTTTGCTTACTTGCCGCGGCCGACTTTTGCCGCGGCAGAGCAATACCCCCAGCAGATCAACCGACAGCCCAGAAAGAAGGCTGGATTTGGGCGTGATCCGGCGCTAGCTAGGCTGAAAAAAACACTTCGCCGGGTCGCCCCCCTCCCCTCGTCCCCTTATACTGGCTTGTTTTCCCGCCAGGAGGGTGCGATGACTATGACTGCTGCTTCTCCCAGCCAGTCGTCTCGTCAGACGGCAAGCGAGCGTGTGTTAGTGCTCGACTTTGGCTCGCAATACGCGCAGCTAATCGCGCGACGAGTGCGTGAACAAAACGTCTACTGCGAAATAGTCCGTCACGACATCAAGGCGGAACGCGTACGCGAATTGGCGCCGATGGGAATCATCCTCTCCGGCGGACCCAACAGCGTTTACGAAGACGGCGCGCCACAATGCGACCCGGGGCTGTTTGAACTCGGCATGCCTGTCCTCGGAATCTGCTACGGCATGCAACTTGTCAGTCAGGCGTTGGGCGGCAAAGTCGACAACGCGCCTTCGCGCGAGTACGGACGAGCACAGTGCCACGTCACTAGCAGCGATCGACTGTTCAATGGCGTGAGCAACCAAACACAAGTCTGGATGAGCCACGGCGATCAGGTCGCCAACATCGCCGATACGTTCGCGCCGCTCGCCAGCACCGACACGTGCCCCTTCGCCGCCGTCAAACACAAACAGCTGCCGATCTACGGCTTACAGTTTCACCCCGAGGTCACGCACACGCCCGAAGGCGGCCAATTGCTGGCCAACTTTCTGCACGAAATTTGTGGGACCACTGGCACTTGGAAGCTGGGCGACTTCGCTGCCGAATCGATCACGGCACTACGCGAGCAAATCGGCGACAGCAGAGTTATCTGCGGTCTGTCAGGCGGAGTCGATTCTTCGGTCGTTGCCGCGCTGTTGGCCGAAGCCATCGGTCCACAGCTCTCTTGCATCCTGGTCGATAACGGGTTGTTACGCCTTGACGAAGAAACTTCGGTGATCCAAGAGTTCAGCGACCACTTCAAAACCGACCTCCATGTGGTGAAGGCCGAAGACCGCTTCCTCGCTCAACTCGCAGGCATCACCGACCCGCAAGAGAAACGCCGTCGGATCGGCCACACCTTTATCGAGTGCTTCAAGGAAGAAGCCGACAAAATCCAAGGAGCCAAATATCTTGCTCAAGGGACGCTCTATCCCGACGTGATCGAAAGCGGCGCCGCCGTGGATGGCCCCGCAGACACGATCAAGCTGCACCACAACGTCGGCGGCTTGCCGGAAGAACTCGACTTCGAGCTGATCGAGCCGCTCCGTGACCTGTTCAAAGACGAAGTCCGCCAACTGGGACTGCAACTCGGTCTGCCCGAAGACATCGTCTGGCGTCATCCGTTCCCTGGCCCTGGGCTTGCCGTGCGTTGCCTGGGCGAAGTGACGAAAGAACGGCTTGATACCTTACGAGCTGCCGACGCAATCGTCGTCGGCGAGATCAAAGCCGCCGGACTCTACCGCGACACGTCGCAGGCGTTCGCCGTCTTGCTCCCCGTCCAAAGCGTCGGCGTCATGGGCGACAGCCGCACCTACGACGACGCCCTCGCCGTCCGCTGCGTCAACACCGACGACTTTATGACTGCCGACTGGAGCCACCTGCCGTACGACCTGCTGGCGAATATTTCCACGCGTGTGATTAACGAAGTGAAGGGCGTGAATCGGGTGGTTTATGACATTAGCTCAAAGCCACCAGCAACTATAGAATGGGAGTGAGTGTCGATAAAGGCCTCACGCAGAGGCGCAGAGACCGCAGAGTTGTTTACGAATTTTTTATAACGTTTATTGGCGTTAGTTAGCAGAGGTAAAAAATGACTGACATACCACGGTGGTCTGACGTAGAAATCTCAAACCAGTTGTCCAACTTCTGCGAGTTGGGAGAAGGTCCACGATTGGAATTCAAAGAACGAATACCGGAACAAAAGCATGAACTGAGCAAAGAACTTGCGGCATTTGGTAGTTCTGGAGGTGGATTCCTATTCGTTGGGATCAACGACAACTGCCAAGTTATCGGTATTGATGCACCGAATGGTGATGACCGCGATAAACAGATTCGAGATATGCGCGGCATTGTAAACACCGTAAAACCTGAGCTGAGTTGTCGAGTAGGTTTCGCGACTTGCGAAAAGCGAACTGTGCTGTTTGTAGAGGTTGCTGAGCAAAGCGAGCCTCTGTTCTACTATCAAGGCAAGCCCTATGTTCGCGTAGAAACCGAATCTCGTCCCGCAACTCCAGATGAGGTTAAGGAATGTGTTTGGAGCCATCCGAGTGCTGAATTTAACCGCGCAGAGGAAGAACTTAAGCTCGAGGAGAAACGGCTTGAGCTTCAGCAATTAAAAAGACACCATGAGAACATGAATGCAATTTCACGAGCCGCGATACCTCAATGAATTCATGTTAAGAAAGTTCGATAACAAGACAAATTCTCTGCGACTCCGCGTCTCTGCGTGAGACTTTGATACATAACAGCGAGATTCCCAATGGGTCAGAAATACATCTACGAAATCAAGAACCTCACCAAGAAAATCGGCCAGCGTGAGGTGTTGAAAGAAATTTACTTGGCATTCTATCCCGGTGCCAAAATCGGCGTCCTCGGGCGTAATGGCGCGGGCAAGAGCACGCTGCTCAAAATTATGGCCGGCGTCGACAAAGACTTTGACGGCGAGGCGGGTCTCGCCGACGGCTTCACCGCGGGCATTCTCATGCAGGAACCTCAGCTCAACCCTGAAAAAGACGTCCAAGGCAACGTCGAGGAAGCCGTCGCCCAGACGCGTGCCCTTCTACAAGAGTTCGAGGAGATCGGCGACAAGTACGCCGAAGTTGCTGACGACCCAGACGCGATGGAAAAACTGATGAACCGTCAGGCGGCGTTGCAAGACAAGATCGATGCGACGGGCGCTTGGGAAATCGACCGGCAGGTCGAAATCGCGATGGACGCGATGAACTTGCCGCCAGGCGATTCGCCCGTCGATAAGCTTTCTGGCGGCGAGAAGCGTCGTATCGCGCTGTGCAAAATCTTGCTCGAAAAGCCCGACCTGCTGCTGCTCGACGAACCAACCAACCACCTCGACGCGGAAAGTGTGGCCTGGCTCGAACGTCATTTAGCCGAGTACGAAGGCACGATCGTCGCGGTGACTCACGATCGATACTTCCTCGACAATGTCGCCGGTTGGATTCTCGAACTTGATCGTGGCGAGGGCTATCCTTTCGAGGGCAACTACACTTCGTGGCTGGAACAAAAGAGCAAGCGGCTCGAACAGGAAGAAAAGAAAAAGTCGGCTCGTCAACGTGCCATGAAGCAAGAACTCGAGTGGGTGCGTATGGCCCCCAAAGCGCGTCAGTCGAAGAACAAAGCGCGCCTGCAAGCTTACGAAAAGATGGCTGCCGAAGAGTTCGAAGATCGTCCCGAAGAACTCGAGATCCAAATCCCACCTGGTCCGCGTTTGGGCGACAACGTTATCGAGGCGGTTAGCCTCACCAAGTCGTACGGCGATCAGCTGATTTTCGAGAACATCAATTTTCGGCTGCCACCGGGCGGTATCGTCGGAATCATCGGACCCAACGGCGCGGGCAAGACCACACTCTTGCGAATGCTGATGGGTCAGGAGCAACCCGACAGTGGCGAACTAAACATCGGCCCGACCGTCGAACTTGGCTACGTCGACCAATCGCGCGATGATCTGGTCGCTGATAACACCGTTTACGACGAGATCTCCGGCGGCCACGACACGCTCGAGATGGGTGCCGGCAAAAAGACGATGAACTCTCGAGCGTATGTCGCGCGATTCAACTTCAGCGGTTCCGACCAACAGAAGAAAGTCGGCATTCTGTCGGGCGGTGAGCGGAACCGCGTGCATCTGGCTAAGCTACTGCGACGCGGTAGCAATGTCCTTTTGCTCGACGAACCGACCAATGACATCGACGTCGATACGTTGCGTGCGTTGGAGGAGGCCGTCGCCAACTATGCCGGCTGTGCCGTCGTCGTGAGCCACGACCGCTGGTTCCTGGACCGCCTCGCGACGCATATCCTGGCCTTCGAAGGCGACGGCTACGCCCATTGGTGCGATGGCAACTTCGAAACCTACGAGCGCGAACGCAGAGAGCGCCTCGGCGAGGACGCTGACACGCCGACACGGTTTAGGTATAAAAAACTGCAGAAAAGCTAAATGAGTTACGCGTTGCTAGGCGCTAGTTTCGAGTTTCCTACTCGCGTCTCAAAACTCGTAACTCTAAACTCACTTTACGGAGTCTATTCAAGATGAGTGTTATTCGCGTCGGCAGCACGCAACAATTCTCAGACAACTGGGAAAACATCTTCTCTGGCGGCAAGCAGAAGGCAACCAATAAAAAGACCGCGCGCAAGGCGTCCGCAAAGAAGAAGGCGGCGAAGAAGTCCCCCAAGAAGAAGGCCACCAGCAAGAAGTCGACGAAAAAGAAAGCCGCCGGCAAAAAATCAACGACTAAGAAGCCAACACCTAAGAAATCGACGAAGAAGAAAGCGGCAAGCACCAGAAAAAAAGCGACGACCAAGCCTGCCAAGAAGGCCAAGTCGCCAAAGAAAAAAACTTCAGCCAAACCCTCCGCAAAGAAGAAGGCCGTCGCTAAAAAGTCGGCGAGAAAAAAGTCAAACGTCAGACAGAAGCAGCTATTCTAAGCGTGAAGCAAGCCGCAATAAGCGAAGCGCTATCAGATCTATGTAGTTGGGCGTCGCAGTTCCTATCGCGATAATCCGCATCTTCCGTCCGCTTCGGCAGCGGATAGTTTGAATTCGCACCGATCGGCTAGCTCGATTGCGTTTCCATCAACACAGCATGCGCACAGCTTGCCAGCTCAATACGCCCTTTTGCTTCGCAGCTACCACAATCGGTCGTGGGGTAACCGCAATTGCGTTCCACCTATGCCGCGTGAACTGATTGCGAGTTCGCGCGAATCTATGTCTCGGCGATGCGATATATTCACCCATAACCAAGGTGTTTTTCGCGCCGGCGATGACATTTGTGTACTACTAGTTGAGTAGACCGCTTGCCGCGAACCAACCGCGCCTGAGCTGTGGTCAAAAGGTTTCTCAACTTTTACCGAAATAGTCATCGACGAGGGGTATCTCATGCGTGGAGTCATTTTCAAGTCTGTTGCTTCCATTACTTGCTTAGCAAGCGCCGCGACCGCGGTCGCTGAGCCAACCGCCGAAGAGTGGGCTCGTATTCTTAATCTTTCCGGCCGTCAGCGCATGTTGACGCAGAAGATGAGCAAAGAAGCGCTATTTGTTACCGCCGACGTCAATGCTGCGACGCTTCGCCAGTCGCTTGCCGATACAACGAAGCTCTTCGAAACGACGCTCACGGGCTTGCGTGATGGCGACGCGTCGCTTGGCCTACCCGCGACTGAGAATAAGCGGATCGTCAAACAGCTCGACAAGATTCAGTCGCTCTACCTCGAACTCAAGCCAATCTTCGACTCGGTTGCCGAGGGCGCGGTACTTTCTCAGGATCAACTGGCGGAGATCGCAGCGAAGAATCTGCCTCTGCTCAAAGAAACAAACAAAGCCGTCAAAATGTACGAACGTGGCGCGAAGAAGATCCTCTCGAAAGAAGCAGGAGCTGCGGTGGTTATCAACCTGGCTGGTAAGCAACGCATGCTAACGCAGAAAATGACGAAGGAAGCACTGCTGGTACAACTGAATGTGACAAAGGAAGATAACTTGCTCGGTCTTCGCGAGACAACTTCGCTGTTCGATCGCACGCTTAAAGGCTTGCTCGATGGTGACCAAGATCTCGAATTGCCTGGCACACAAGACGCCGCTATTCGATCGCAGTTGGACACGGTCAATGGTCTGTGGCTGGGCGTTTCGCCAATGTTCGAAAGCATCATTGGCGGTCAATCTCTATCGGCGTCGGAACTGGTAACGTTATCTACTGAGAACGTGACGTTGCTGAAAGAAATGAACAAAGGCGTCAAACTGTTCGAGCAAGCGGCGCAGTAAGGACAAGTCGATTACTTCGTAATCGTGTCGCTGTCGCATACTGGGGATGGATGTTCGACATCCTGACTTCTTCTGCTACCAACTGAGGCAATTCGATGGGTAAAGCACTCAAACGAGTGAAACTTGGCCGCGCACTGTGGGGTGCATTTGGTTTGCTCCTGCTACTTGCAATCGGCCAAAGCGGAGTCGTCGTCAAACAGATTGCCGACGTCGAGCAGGCTGGATCGAATGCGAATGACGGCGTCGCGGCTTTAACCGCGGAGCTATCAGAAGTACAAGCCGCCGCCACGACCTCCGCAGAGCACGTCCGCGACCTGGCTTCACGAGTTGAAGAAGACTTGGTCAAGAGCATGCAAGAAGGTCAGGCGGATATGCAGATCCTACAGCGAAATGTCGAGAGCGCTGTCAGTGGTGCAGCAGAAATCGTCGGGCAGCTAGAAGAACTCCTCGACAACGGCGACCTTGACGACGATACCGCCGGCTTGATCGAGGACTTACTCTTCTCGGCAGAAGACAACGCAGACCGCATTCGTAAGGAGGCCTTGCCACTCGTCCGAAGCAGCATCGACCGCCTGACACGCACCGCAGAGCTCAGTCGCCAAACCTCTGCGGAAATTGGCGGGTTTGTGGAAACGATGAACGGGTTTAGTGAAACAAGTCGTCATGCGTCCGTGGAGGCCGAGGGCGTCTCAGACCAGATCAATCGCAGCGTTGTCCTCGCATCCAGCGCACGCTGGGCAACCGTTGCGGCGGCAGCAATCACGATCGCCCTGGGAATCCTGGTACCCTTGATCTTGGTGCCGCGGACCAACAACGAGGTGCAGCGTGTCGTGAACACGTTAGAAGCAGTCTCGGAAGGCGACCTAAGCCAGCGCCTCGATGCGGAAGCATTCGACGAATTCGCGCGGATTGGCACCGCGCTCAACAAGGCGGTTGGTGCAATGGAAGGCGCAGTCGTGGCGATTCGCTCTGGCTCCGTCCGGCTGGCCAGTTCTTCAGACTCGCTTAGCGACACCGCGAATTCGCTCACCGGCGGAGCCACTCGTACGACGCAACTCTCGGTGGAGGTCGCATCCGCTGCCGAGGAAATGTCTGCCAACATGTCCGAAATCGCTAGCGCCGTCGAACAAGTAAGTGGCAGCAATAGCGAAATATCGACCGCCGCCCAAAGGATGCTCAGCAATATCGGTGAAGTGACGCAACGAGTCGACACGGCGTTGGCGGTCGCGAACGAGGCAACCCAGCTCGTCGAATCGGGCGAGCAGAAGATCAGCCGCCTGGGCGACGCCGCCGGAGAGATCAGCGAGGTCAGCCAAGTCATTCAGGACATTGCGGATATGACCAATCTCTTGGCACTCAATGCGACGATCGAAGCTGCTCGCGCGGGTGAAGCAGGCAAAGGCTTCGCCGTGGTCGCGACCGAAGTGAAAGACCTGGCCAACCAAACGTCCGAAGCGACCGACCAGATTCGTCGGCGGATTGACTCGATTCGATCTGCTTCCGAAGAAGCGGTCGAACTGGTTTTGAAGATTGATGAGGTCATTCGGCAGGTCCGTGATGAATCCGGCCAGATCGCCACAACGGTTTCCGATCAGGATGCAACCACCAATCAGATTGCCACACGCATCACCGAAGCCGCAACTGCGGCAGGCGTCGTGGCGACAAGTGTGTCGCAGACAGCCATTGCTAGTCAGGAGATCGCTGAAGCGATTTCTGCAGTCGACGCAGCCGCCAAAGAAACGGCGGCCGCTGCCAACGAGACCCGCGATTCCGGCGAAGTCCTCACAGAGTTGTCCTACGAGTTGAACGATGCGCTGTCGGCATTCGAGCCCGTCGCGTCATCGTAGTTCGGGGCGCTCGCCAACAACTGATAACCTGCCAGCACTGCGATCGCGGTAGCCAGTCCTACGTACCAGACAAGTTCGGTCGCGATTGCGTAGAGCGTCGATCCGAGCAGCGGCGCAACAATCCACGCGACGGAATGCGCCACGGTGTACCAGCCCATGTAGCGTCCTTCGGAGCCCGTCGGGGCACGTTGCGACACATATGCCATCGTCGTCGGAAAAGCGAGCATCTCGCCAATCGTCACGACAATCATGGCTATCACAGCGAACTGTGCCGTCGAGCCAAATGGCAACATGCCGAACCCGACACAAGCCAGAAAGCTCCCCCAACCGATTAATTGGATCAGCGGCCAGTGGCGCACATAGTCAATTAGCACCATTTCAAATACAACGATAATGGTCGTATTGACCGCGAACAGCAGGCCGATCTCGTTCTCTTCCAATCCATAATGATCGCGCAGGTAAAGCGGATACGTCACCAAAAACTGCATGAACACGACGAATGTCGCGAACATCAGCAAGAGAAATGCGACAAACTTACGATCGCTTAGCGGCGACCTTGGATCTGGATCGACTGGAGCCGCACTCTCTGGATTCTCTACGCGACGCATACGGAAAAAGTATAGCAGTATGCACGCGGCGACCAGCGTCGTCAGCGCATCGACGACAAACAGCAGCTTGTATTCGATCTTGGCCAGCATGCCACCGATCGCCGGACCGAATGAGAACCCCAAATTGGCGGCCAGTCGTTGCAACGCAAACGCGCGTGCGCGGTTATCGAGCGTGGTTACGCGCGCAATCGCCGTCGCATTGGCCGGACGAACCGCTTCGGAAAACAAAGCCAAGACTAGCAGCGACAGGCCGATCGCTTGCCAGTGACTCCATAGCGGTATCAACATCAGCAGCGGCACCGCAATAAACATGCAGACGGTCTGCACACGAAAAGCACCGAAACGTTCGGAACATCGTCCGCCCAGATACGCGCCACCCACGGAGCCAATCCCGTAGAGCGCCAGCATACGACCTGCCGCAACCTCAGACAGGCCGATTTGACTGGTTAGGTACAGCGTTAGGAAACACAGCACCATCGCCCCGCAGCGATTCACGAATAGCACGAGTGCCAGCAGCCATACGTCGCGCGGCAGTCCGCGATAGGCGTCCAGATATCGTTGCGAAGCGGCGCGGATCATCCTTGTAAACCTCGTGATTGTGGGGCACGCCCCCCAGACTCATACGACCACAACAAGGTTCACTGGCTCGAAGCAGTCCGCGACCGTCATGCACGACCGAGAAAATCGCCCGTGCGCGTGTCGACTTTGACGACTTCGTCCTGCTTGAGATACTCCGGCACTTGGATCGATAGACCCGTTTCCAGTTTGGCGGGCTTATTGCGAGACGTCGCGGAGTTGCCCTTCACGCCCGGATCACATTCGACGATTTGCAGTTGCACGGTCGCAGGCAGTTGGATGCCGACGCACTCGTCGTTGTAGATTAGCGCGAGAATTCCTTCGAGACTCTCGGTGACGTACTGCATTTCCGTTTCAATATCGCCGGCGGGAATCGAGTACTGGTTGTAGTCCTCGGCGTCGAGGAAGTGGACTTGCTCAGCGTCGGCATACATCAGCGTCACAGGTCGTCGCGCGAAATCTGCTTCGTCCAGATTATCGGTACCTTTGCACGTGAAATCAGCTTTCTGCTTCGTCACCAGGTTACGGGCACGAAACTTGTAGAGCGTCGCACCGCCGCGTGCCGAAGGTGACTGCACATTAACAACTTCGACCGCGTGCGGCGCGTCGTTGTGTAAGACGATGCCGCCCGGTTTTAGGTCTTTGGCAAGCATAAAAGTAAGGCGGAAAGGGGAGAGTGGAAAGCGGAAGGAATGATTTGCGGAGAGAGTCGTTCCGCCTTCCGCCGTAGCTAGAGAATTTCACCTGATGCGGGATCAAACGTCAAGCCGTCCGTCAGTTGCGCCAATGCGTCAACCACGGTCAGCAGACAGGTCGGGTCAAGCATATCGAAGTTTTCTTCCTCGTCGCCGAATTCCCCATCCCCAAATCCCCCACTCCCAATTCCCTCAGCACTCAATCCCTCGCCGAGCGCCGAAGGCGCCTCTGACGAGTCAGCGCTACCGGCAGGCATGCGTTCGAAGTGCGCAACGTCCAGTCGTGCGTCGGCGGCGACGAGTTCTCGTAATTGCGAGGGTGGCAATTCGTCCTGCAGCTGTTTGGCCCACTCGAGATTCTGCTCGATGACGCTATCACCGACCTCGTAGCTGATTTCCACAGCTGCGTGATCCTCGTCGGACTCGACGAAGATCGACTGGATAAGACCCGCTTCGTCGGCGGACAGGTTTTCGAGCGCGTAGCGCGGGTTAGCTTGGGCGAGCGCTTTCACAACCTCGTCGAGTGGCGGGCGGCGATCTTGCGGAAAAACGATAAAATACGTTTCGCGCCAATGCAGTTCGTCCGTCGATTTCGCCATGATCGCCGAGATTCTAATTCAGTTTGCGGAAGTCAATTGGCAGATTATCGCAGACGAATTCACGATGCGTAAGCCTTTAATTGCGAGCAGAATGGGCAAATCAGACGCAGCCGCTAATCCGTCGACTACCAGGTTCCCCCGCCGTCTTCGTCCTCTGACGAGCCCAAACCTCCTTGCCAACGTTCGAGTTGCGCCTCCATGTCGTCGCGCTCGCTGGCGCTAGCCCAGACAGACTCGCCTTGTTCGAGTCGTACTTCGTAGCAACCCTCGCGCATGCAATCCACTTCGCCGCAAAAGTGAGGCGTGGCCGCCACCCACATCACGCGGTAGAGCGGAACCATCTTGTCATCAACACGACAGAGTATCGGCATCGAATTACTCCTCAACAAGTCACACAGACTGGCCTCAAGATCGTCCAAGCTCGATGGATCGCTTGGTGGCTGCCTCGACAGCAGCGCGCAACGCGTCCGCCCCAGCCAATTCGCCAAGTCGTTCCAATCCTGCTAGTGTGGTACCACCAGGGCTGGTCACTTGGTGGCGAAGCTCCTCAGGCGAGCTACCAGTGACGCGTAGCATTTCGGCGGCGCCGCGCGCAGTCTCGGTTGCCAACTGCAGCGCGAGCTCAGGTGAAAGTCCCATATCAGTGCCGCCGGCTGCCAGGGCTTCGATGGCCGTATAGACAAATGCCGGACCGGAGCCGGATAGACCCGTCACTGCATCAAGCAGCGGCTCGTCAACTTCGGTGGCCGAACCAACACTCGTCAGCAGCTGCGCGACCAACGCACTCTCAGTAGTGCCCGCCCCTCTACCCAGGCTGAAGCAACTGGCACCAAAGCCAACTAGGCATGGAGTATTAGGCATCACACGCACAATCTTGCCGTTTGGCAATCCTTCGGCGAGCGCCGCAGTGGTGATTCCGGCGGCTATCGAAACAAACAGATGACGATCCTCAGCATGCGGCGCAAGTTCGGTCAGAACTGACGGCATGACTTGCGGCTTCACCGCTAGCACAACGATGTCCGACTCCGCCAGCAACTGTCGATTTTCTTCCGCGCGTCGGGCACCGGGCACTTGCTCGAAGAGTCGCTGCAGTGCCTCCTCGCTCGGATCGGCTGCTAGCACCTGACGACCTTCGACCAATTCTGCCGACACGCAGCCGCGACCCAGCGCCGTGGCCATGCGACCCGCACCGACAAAGCCCAGAATTTGTGTGATTTCGGTCAATGCTATCTTACCATCGAGTGTTTGAGTCTCACCACTTGAGCCAACTCTCACGACTTGAGTCAACACCGAAGCTATCGTACGAAAAACGATGGTGGCAGACAATTCGATTGTCGTGCACGCTGTCGACGACTCCGATCACGTCGTGCGGCTCATCCCAAGAAGAGAAATTCGTCTGGACGCCGAATCGGCGATTTGAAACACTCCGTCGCCACGCTGGACAGCAAACCCAAGAAGCCGCATTCCAGCGACAGGCAAATTCGTTTCACTTTAGTGGACGTTCCGAATACTTTCCCGCAATGGACGTCGCTGAATAGGAGATGACCAGATGTCGAAACGCCTCTTACAAATCGCGATCGCAGCTGTGTTGAGCACAAGTCTCGCCAGCTCTAGTGCGGCCCAAGTCTTCAACGCACCGATACCCCAGTCTAACCCTGCGGTTCAACCAGCCGTTGGCCCTGCGCCCTCGACCGGCGCAGTCGAACAGACAGGCTGGGGAATACCCATGCCCAAGATAACAATGCCAAAGGTGACGATGCCCAAGCTGACGATGCCGAACATGGACTCGGTCACGGCACCTATCAAGTCTGGATTCGGCAAAGTCTCGGCAGGCTCGAAGAAAGCCTGGGAGGGTGCGAAAGAGATGTTGACATTTGGCGATAAGGGTGCGAACAAGGAGACCGTCAACCGTGCAACAGCGCCGAAGCAGCCCTCACTGTGGCAGAAACTAACTACCCGCAAGACGGAGCCGCAGGTTCCACAAACCGTGGGCGAATTCATGTCACAACCACGGCTGGACCCCTAGTCATGCGAACGCTCCCCGAGCTCAAGATTCAACGTCGCGTAGGTCCGATAGGCCTCGTACTTGGAGGTATGATCGCCTGCTGCGGCTGCCAAACGTGGCAATCGACCGCGGCAATTCCAGGCATGGGAGCAAAACGCAACGAAACTAAAGTCTTACAACAGGCGAAAAACGACCCTTTTCCGTCGCCGAGCGACGTGGGTTTGAAGATGACCAAGTAACAGACGACTGGTTGATCGCAGTCGGTTAGTGGTAAAAAGGATGGCGAACATCGGGCGACGAATCGCTCGCCACGACCACTCATCCGCCGACGGCTGCAATGAAATCTGAGTCCCCTTTCTCGAAGCTTCCGTCGCTGAGCGAGCTGCTCCAACACCCGACGGTGCAAGGCGTCGTCGAGCGCGTTAACCAGACGACCATCGCGCAGCGTGCCACTGGCTTCTTGGAAGAACTCCAATCGAACTGGGTAGAGCCCGGGAGTTTGCCGTCCGTCTCCGAACTCGCCGAGCGGCTGGCACATCGCCTCCTGGGTCGGTCCGAGCATTGCGCCCCCACCGTCAACGCGACAGGCATGGTTTGCAGCGATCGCTGGCATGCACCACTGGCCGAAAACGCGGTGCGCGAGCTACTTAGATTCACTTCGGACTATCAGCAGCCGAACGCGGAGCTGATGACTCGTGTCGCTGCATCGCTTGCGAAGTTATCAGGAGCCGAGTCGGCGTGGGTGGCCAGCAGTTTCGCCGCAGCAGCAAGCGTGACTGCTCAATGCGATGACGCCACGGTGGAAATGAGTCCCCTGATGGGATTGTGCGACCCCGCTGACTTTGGCTACGAACATGTCGATACCATCAGTGAACGGATCAGCGCCGGTGCCGACCTTGTGGTGGTCGATGGATCGGGCCTGCTGGGCGGTCCGCGGTGTGGCATTGTCATCGGCAAGCAGAAGCTCATTGCGCAGTTGCACCAAAGTGAGCTGGGACCTGCGCTCGCGGCCGACGCGATGGTGCTGGCTAGCTTGGAAGCAACTTTACAGATTTATCGTACTCCCGACAGACTGCCGCATGATGTGCCGGTGCTGCAGCTTCTCACCACACCACTAGAGAATCTCGAGCAGCGCTGTCAGAGGATTGCTCCGCTACTGGCAGCTTGCGATATCGTCGCTGCTGCGGAACCGGTAGCCGTCGAGTCAGCCTGGCTGGATGCGAGCGATAGGACACTGGTAAGCAAGAGCTGGGCCATCGCCTTGCAGTCCGCCAGCGGCGAAGTCGAGCAGCTTATCGACCGATTTGAGGCTGCCAGTCCTGAGGTCGTTGGACGCTTGCAGGACGATCGGTGGTATCTCGATTTTCGCGCGATTTTTCCGCGGTGGGATCAACACTTGGTTACCGTCGCGGAGGCGGCCAACTGACGAGTCGCTGGTCTTTCCCAAACGCGTCAGGCTTCCGCAGCCGCGACGTTGAACTATCATAGAGACTTCCTCAATCCCATTACTTATGCTCCTCTTACTGCCAACGAACTTTTGGGCAAACATTATGTTGTTGCGGCGTTTCGTTCTGTTAGCGATGCTGTCCGTCGTGTCCAGCGACGCGTCGGCGCAAGCGCCGCCCGAAAACGAAGCAGCGAGTGCTCCGGTCGAAACGGTTTCTGTGTCGCAGTCCAATCCCGAATCCAAACGCCCTCCCGAGACTGCGGCCGCCGGTGAGAGCACCAACGCGATCGCAACCTCACCTGAAACTCGCGAGCCATTTCGATTGCCGAGGCAACATCATCCGTGGGCGCGATTTCAACCGGGCGCTTGGCGTCAGACACAGACGATGACCGCTACACTCGACGAAACAGGCAACATCGTCGGCCAGAACTTTAGCACGCAGAAAGAAACTCTCGACGCGGTAGCCGACGGCAAGTTTGTGCTAAAGGTGCAAGCCACGGTCGATGTCGGTGGAAAGCAGATCGTCGGTGACGAGAAGATACGCGCACTGCATCTGGAAACCGACGGTGCCGGCTCGCTTTCCGAGACGATTCGCCTGGATGATCTATCGCTCTCAGTCGCCGGACGTCAGCTCGACTGCGAACGATGGGACATCGTCTATCAGCAAGGAGATCGCGGCCTGCGTGATGCGATCCACTACTGCGCCTCGCAATTTCCTTATGTCGTCAAACGCCAGACCTTCTCCGCAAATTCGAAGCTAACCAAGAATACGGCGGCAGATGTCGAAGTCGAGGAAGATGAGGTGGAGAATCCCGATCAGATCGTCGAAGTCGTGGCGTTAGAAACTCCCTACACACTGAACGATCAAGTGCTCAACTGCACATGCATCCGCACACTTCGACAACGTGCGAAAGGGGGCTCTGTTCGAATCAAATGGATCTGCCGCGAAATCCCCGGTGGCGAAGTACAGGTACAGACGACCGAATTCGACGCCCAAGGCAGATCCCTGCGCTTCAGCGAAACGACGTTGCTCGACTTTGGGGGAGCTGTTGTGTGCCAAGAGCCAGTAGCCGACTCGGTGGATGCGAGCACGACCTCTGCAGAAACAGCCGAACCGTAACGCGTTGGCCAGCAATCACCGACATTCGACGTGCTATCAAGACTTGTTCCTACGATCCAAGTGTTTTGACAGCAGGGAGTTGTGCCATCTGGCAGCTTGCTTCGACCTTGCCGCACGCTGGCACCACCGCTAGTATGTTTGCAAGTGCGAAGGAGTGAGTCCGCAAGGCCGGAGGGCAGCGGCGATCGCCGTCGCTGGGTTCGCCGCGGAACTATTCAATGTGAAGTATTTGAGCTGACCATCGAGGACGGTTTGGAAGGCTCAAGTTCACTAATCGGAGACCACCGAATGGCGGTCCTCCGCTTCTCCGTTGGCTGGCCACTGGTCAATCAATACGAACCGACGCGTCGACCGCCAGGTCTGCGGGTTGTTTAAAAGTCAGAGAGGGAATGCCATGGAGTCCACCGTTCGCAACGGTTGGTTGTCGCGTCGTCGTATTTGGGTGCTAGGACTGCTTGCCACGAGCACCTTGGTCTTGGGACTCATTGCACCGCTCGTCTGGGCGCGCCCTCAAAAAGGCCCCACCAACGAACGACACATTTCGTTTTTGGTGGCGCATCTGATGGACCAGGACCATTTGTCCAACCTGCAGGTGAATGACGAGACTTCGAAGCGAGCGTTTGAGAAATTCGTCGAGTCGCTCGACGCAATGAAGTTGTTTTTTCTGCAGAGCGACATCGATGAATTCGCTCGCGAGCAGTACCGCATCGACGATTACGTCAAACGGGGCGATCTGCAGCTAGCTCGTCGTATCTTCGACCGCTTCCTGCAACGCGTTCGCGAACGCATTGCTGTTGCGCAACAAGCTGTCGACATCGAACACGACTACACCCTTGACGAAACCATGGTCCGCGACCCCGAAAAAATGGCATACGCCAAATCGGTCGCCGAGGCTGACGAACGCTGGCGCAAGCGAGTCAAGTACGACCTGCTCGTACAGCTCGCAGACGACGTTTCCAAGGAAGAAGCCATCGAGAAACTGCACAAGCGGTACCGGTCTATTCGCCGCAACTGGGAACAGACCGACGGCGATGAACTGATGGAGCTATTCCTCAGCGCTCTGACGATGAGCTTCGATCCGCACAGCAGCTATATGTCTCCGTCGACGCTCGAAAACTTTACGATCCAAATGCGACTAGAGCTCAACGGCATCGGTGCCTCGCTGCAGTCTCAATACGGTGAGACCATCGTCAAACGGCTCGTTCCCGGCGGCGCCGCTGACAAGGATGGCCGACTGAAGATTGACGACGTTATCACGGGTGTCGCCCAAGGCAGCAGCGACGACTTTACCGACATCGTAGAAATGAAAATCAACGACGTCGTGCAGCTCATCCGTGGCAAACCGGGCACCATCGTTCGACTAGAAGTGATGCCCGCCGATAAGTCGGGCCGCAAAATCTACGACATCACCCGCGCCCGCATCGAACTGAAAGACAGCGAAGCCCGCAGCGAAATCATCGAGCGTGGACCCGATGGTGCGGCAGTCGACGAAGCGACCGGTCAGGTGGTGCAACAACAAGTTGGTGACGGTACGGTCAAGAAAATCGGCGTCATTAGCCTGCCGAGCTTCTACATGGATATGGAAGGGCGCCGTCGTGGCGATCCAAATTTCAAGAGCACCTCGCGCGACGTGCGCCGACTGCTCGAAGACTTCAACGCCCAAGGCGTCGACCTAGTGATTATGGATCTCCGCTTCAATGGCGGTGGTTCGCTTCCCGAATCGGTTCAGACGACCGGCCTGTTCATTGATCAGGGACCCGTCGTACAGGTCAAAGCTCCCAATGGTCTCGTACAACCCTACCCAGACGACGAGGCTGGCATGGTGTGGTCCGGCCCATTGGTTGTGCTGATCAACAAGTTCAGCGCGAGTGCCAGCGAGATTTTTGCCGGTGCGATCCAGGACTACGGACGCGGTATCATCATCGGCGATCAGTCCACACACGGCAAAGGTACGGTTCAGCAGCTTAACGAATTAGGCCAACGCATCATGCCCGTCCGACCTCCGAATTACGGCGCGTTAAAGCTGACAATTCAACAGTTTTATCGTCCCGGTGGCGACAGCACGCAGAACCGAGGTGTCGTCTCGGATATCGAGCTGCCCTATCGTACGACGTACCTGGAAGGAATCGGCGAAGCCGACTTGGACTACGCCCTGGAATTCGATCGCGTTGCGCCGCTGCCGCACGTGAACTATCCGTACGCTGGCGCTCAACTCGTCAGCACACTTACGCAGAGCTCAGAGCGACGCCGTCAAAACTCTGAATTCTTTATCGACGAGATGCGCAAGATCGAACGTTTGAAGAAACGTCAGGCCGAGGCAACCGTCACGCTTAACAAAGACAAGTTCCTGGCCGAGCGTGAAGAGGTGAACTCGGAAAAGGACAAAGAAGAAATCTCCGATATGCTCCAGGAAGACGATCGACCGATCTTCCCGCTTGATGAAAAGAGCCCGCTGGCGCCCTACAACGAAGAAGTCGTGGCGATTGCGCTCGACTATCTGAAGCTGCTCAAAGGCAACCAGCTCGCCGTGGCGCAGTGACTGACGAAGCGAGTGCCACGTCAGCACTAACACACTACGTCAGCTGCACGCTTAGTCCATCGTAGGCCAGCTCGACACCGGCAGGCAGTTCAGCGCTAACGGCCTCGTAGTCGAGGTCGTGCGAGATGTGCGTCAGTAGCGTCCGTCTGGGTGCTAAGTCGGCAACTACTTCGAGTGCTTCTGCCAATCCGAAGTGTGTCGTGTGAGCCTCGCGGCGCAAGCAATCGAGAATCAACACATCGAGATCTCTCAGCTTGTCGCGGCTCTCAGCGGGGATCGAGTTTGTATCGGTACAGTACGCCACGTCACCAAATCGAAAGCCAAGCACCTCGAAGCGTGGACCGTGCTGCAGCCGAACTGGCACGGCCGTCGCACCAAGCACTTCGAAGGGCTCTAGCCCAATGCTGTTGATTTCGAGCTGT
Organism: Planctomycetota bacterium; assembly: GCA_039184115.1. Taxonomy (GTDB): domain Bacteria; phylum Planctomycetota; class Planctomycetia; order Pirellulales; family Lacipirellulaceae; genus Bythopirellula. The sequence goes on from JBCDBK010000012.1 coordinate 74,641, forward strand.
GGAATCGCGCCTGAGTGCAGTCCTTCGCGAGGCTGAAAAGCGTAGTCGTATGCCTTGCGAATTCGCGCTTCGACCGGCGGCTCGCAAAATAGCGGCACGGGACCGCCGAGATAGAACTGCATCAGCCGCAAATCATCCAAGCCGAAGATGTGGTCGGCATGCTCGTGAGTGTATGCCACGGCGTGAACAAGACCGATTTTCTCGCGTAGCAGTTGCGAACGCAAATCCGGAGGGGTGTCGATCAGCAGATTGCCGTCCGGCAAACCTAACGCGAGACCGCAGCGTGTACGATGATTCCGCGGGTCTTCGCTGGCACAGACGGTGCAGCCGCAACCGATCGCTGGCACGCCCACCGAAGTTCCGGTGCCCAAGAAGACTAGTTGGCCGCGGATATCACGAGTGGCAACAGAGCGAGACACTTGGAAGGCTACAATCTTGAGGGGCGAAGGGCGAATGACATCTAGGCAGCTGGCTCGTGGGAAAGGCGGGCGAGGCTTTCCAATAGCCTTGAAGCAGCGCCGCTATCGATCGCCGTAGCAGCCTGAGCAGCTCCCTCGGCGGGACTCGAACAATGGCCGGCTGCAAGCAAACCGGCTGCTGCGTTGAGCAGTACGATGTCGCGTGCCGCCCCAGCCTCGCCATTGATCACTTGCCGAACGATCGCCGCGCTCTCGCCTGGGTTGGTCACTTGGATCGATTCGAGCGAAGACTCTTGCAACCCGAAGTCTGACGGTTGCCATTGAAACTGTGCTTCGCTGCCAGCTTCGACCTGAGTGACTGCGGTTGTCCCGGCAAGCGAAACTTCGCCCAAACCGTCACCACCACTGACGACAATGGCCCGCTCCGTACCCAAGGCTCGTATCGCCGAGGCAATCAACGGACGCAGCTCGGGCAAGCCGACCCCCAACAGTTGATAAGTCGCCCCCGCAGGATTCGCCAGTGGACCCAATAGATTAAAGATCGTACGAATGCCCAATTTCTTTCTGACGGCAGCCACATGCTTCATCGCTGGATGCATCAGCGGCGCGAAGCAGAAGCAGATTCCCAGTTCATCAAGGCAACGCTCTACCTGCGCCACGTCTGCCTGAATATTGACGCCCAGCTCCGCCAGCACATCGGCTGAGCCACTCTTGCTCGTCACACTGCGGTTACCATGCTTGGCCAGCGGCACGCCGACGGCGGCTATCACTAGCGCCGCCGAGGTACTGATGTTGAATGTCGTGCTCCCGCCGCCGCCCGTGCCACAGGTGTCCAGCAGCTTCTCGTGTCGGCTACGAATTGGCGTCATGTTCGCCCGCATCGCGCTAGCTGCACCGGCAACTTCGGCGACCGTTTCACCCTTGGCGGCCAGCGAGGTGAGCAGCAAACCGATCTGTTCTTCGCTCCATGCTCCGGTCATCACCTGGCCAATGGCGTCGGCCATTTCGTCACGCGAAAGGTCTTCGCCTGCCGCGACGCGACCGAGCACTTGGTTGATCGAATCAGACATACCCGATGGAGTTCTTTTGGTTCAGAAATGTTGCCAGTGTGCTTGATTGTATCGCCGATGCGGGTAGCGGGCTATGAGTGGAACGCGACCAGCCGACTTCGCCAAGGGTAACCGCAGAATTGCCTCGCTAACGGCGACTTCACGATATCGCCCTAGATTATTCTTGCTGCTAGCCAGTCCGCGCTTTAGAATGCTGCCGCAAAATGCCTTTTCTCTCCAACCCACCGGCACGAAGCCATACCTATGTCGGCAACCCCTCCGACGCGAAAAATTCTGCTTGACGTCGATCCTGGGATCGGAGACGCGCTAGCCATGTGTCTGGCGCTCAGCGATCCGCGACTCGAGGTCATGGCAGTTACGGCAACTGGTGGCAATGTTCCACCAGAGCAAGCCACCCGAAATGTCCAAGCGATCGTCGAGCAAATCGATCCGCCGCGATGGCCACGTGTCGGAGCAGCTGACTCGTTGCAACCGCTACGGACCGATGGTCGCGCGCTGTGTGGCACCGATGGATTGTGTGGCACTGACTTTCGCGTTGCCGAGCTGCACCATCGGCACTCGTCAGTAAAGATTCTGACCGACGAAATCCGCACTTCACCGGGCGAACTGACGATCATCGCTGGCGGACCGCTCAGCAACATCGCCACCGTGCTGCAACGTGAACCCGATCTGGCTACGCATGTGGGTCACCTCATCATTGTTGGCGGCACGCTGAGCGGCCCGGGCGATGTGACGGCAGCAGCCGAATTCAACATCTACTGCGACGCCGAGGCGGCAAAGCACGTTTTCCATTCGCCAGTCACCAAAACCCTGTTGCCGATCGACGTAAGCTGTCGGGCGGAGCTAGATATCGGTCTGCTCGATCAGTTGCCTGATGATTCGACAGGTGTAGGGCGGATACTCCATTCCGTTCTACCGCGCGCCTTTCGCGCCTATCGACAACGACTCGGACTGGAGGGCATTTACGTCCCAGAAGCGATCGCTGTGGTGGCAGCATTGCACCCAGAACTCCTGACAACGCGTGCGGTGTGCGGCGACGTCGAGACGTCGGGATCAATAACGCATGGCGCAACGGTCCTCGATCGCAGGCAGACTGGCGCGGGTCGTCCGAACATGGACGTCGTCACTGAGTTCGACGTGCAGGCCGCGATTGATAGCATGCTGCGCACGCTCAACACGCGCGCCTGACACACCTAGGGTCGCAGATTCCACGCTTCGAGCCAGACCGTGCCGATTGGCTGCAAGCCAAAGTCATCGACGAGCCGCTCGTGCATGTCGGTGAGGTGTCCTGCACCATAGAAGATACCGAGTCTTCGCTTGCCAGCAGCACGCTGCTCGCGCAACACGTCGAGTGCGCGTTTGTTGCGTTCGGTGATCAGCGTCGATCCTTCGGGACCGGAGATACCGCTAAGCATAAGTTCCATGGACGAAAACTGCTTGGCGAGTGCGATCTTCAGCTTGCGGGCCCGATCCTGCGACATTAGCGCTGTAAATATGTCGAGATCGGCGGACTCACCTTCGGCTGCTTGCTGGCTTTGTGCGGCGATGCCCTGCCCCATCATGCGAAACAGCAACTGCAGAAAGCTCTCGTCTTTGTCCTCCATCGACTGAAAAAACTCCTCCGGCGACAGATCCGCATGCACAAAGTTGGGCCGGGTGTAGTCGATCTTTTCGAGTTGGTGCTCCAACTCAAGCATCGACTTCATACCATTTTGAACCGCACCCAACGGATGAGCGCTCGACGTGCCACGGCCACGCTCGACTTTGGTTCCCTTCGGAGCGACCAGTTCATAGAGCAATGCGTCGTAGCCGCGAAAGCGCCGATTTAGCTCGCGATAGTAGCTCAGGTCCCCAACGTGGATCGCTCCGACCAGATCGACATACTCGGGCGCCTTAGCCGGCGCTTTGTTGGCGTACTGCTCAGAAACATAGCGAACGACCGCCACCTCGAGTGCTAGCGGACGACCTTTGCCATCGCGACGAAGCCTCACCCACTCCGTTCCATGCTCGGCCTGGGCGTCGGCCTTCGGCTTTGCAGCTGCCGCGGGCTGCGCGATAAGCTGGCTCGCCGGCAGCATCGTCGTCGCTGCTAGCAGAACAGTGAGTAGCGCGGGCGTGCTGACAGGAAACACTAGTGGAATAAGTCGCATGTAAGTGTGCCTCGAAAAACGTCGGATGTAGCTGAAGAAGTATATCTTGGAGGAACCCAGAGTCTAGCCACGAGCCCTAACAGGCCAACGCAGTCCGCCAGCGAGATGCACCAGAGGGGTCTGGAGTCTGGCCACTTGAATCTCCCCGCCTGCTAGCAGAAAAACCGTTAATTTCGTTAGAGTTTACCACTCTTACTCAACCCGTGCGACTGTCAGTTCCGATACTACCGGCACAGGAGTCTTCTTTCGTTGCCCTCCCTGGGGCGCGCGAATAACCACCAGGTGCCTGAAATGGGCACTCCAACAAGGGTAGTTGGAAGCTATGACAGTAAACAAGATCACGATGTGGCTAGCCGTCGGTATGCTCTTCGCAGTGCAAAGTGCACCCGTGGCCGCACAGTTCCAAGACTTCGTGACGGACGAAAGCGTGCACGATCTGCAGTTCTTCGCGCCGGTCGACTTCGACTTCGAGATGAACCCCGTCAAACGCGACACTGGCTGGTTCTTCGCCTACGACAAGCTAAGCTGGGCCTACACCGGCGAGCGAACTGAAATTGGTGATCCCAATCAGGTGGTATTGTCGGAAATCGTGCTGAATAACACGCCAGTATCTCAAGGCACCCCGCCGACTCAATATCAGATCAACAACAGCATAACCGACGCGCCACCTTCGGCCGACTTTGCCTGGGGCGAGCGCTACGAGTTCGGCATCCTCAAGGATGGCTACGGCTGGACAGTTGGCATTCTTGACGGGCCGACGGTTAACGCATCTGAAAGCTATGGCTTCAACAATGTGGAACTGCCGAGCATCATCCAAGGCTTTGATGATAACGAATTTTTTGGTGATTTGGCTTTCACCATCAGCGTGCTCGGGTTTACCTCCGAGGCGATCCTGACCGGTTCGCAAGACTTGCCCACTAGCGCCAACGGCTTCGGTTCGGTCCATGTCAACTTCGCCACACCGGCGGGCTATTTGCAGGGCTTCCGCGATTATGCAGCCGGTACTATAGGCCCCACCGGTGCCAACGGCCAGGGACCAACCGTCGGCGGCCCGGATTTGCAAGTGATCGGTTTAGAAGTTGAGGACGACAACGCGATCGAAGAAATAAACTTGACGACGGGCGGGGATGGCATCGTTGATGACCTGGACGGCGACTTGCTCAACGGCTACTTGTTTATCCTGGTTGACACCGATGGAGACGGTGTGCTCGATACCGAAATTGCAAGCGGCTACGACTTCGACGACTTGCACACGTTCAACATCGCGTTTGTCAGACTAGACGTGCGCAGCACAACCGACACGCAAGGCGTCGAACTGATGTATAGCGTACCACTCGACAATACCCACCGACCCGTAAATCGGCAAAACAACTACCTGAATATCGGCTACGGAGTTCGATATCTACGGCTACGCGACGAATTCTACTGGGAAGGTGTTGGTAGTGTTCTTGGTAGGACGCTGGCAAACACCGAAACGCAAAACTCGATTGTCGGTCCACAAATCCGAGGATCCTGGTCACGGCAAAATGGACGCTGGAAGACGAGCATCGATGGCCGTTGCTTGCTTGGCTACAACGTGCAAGATACCGATCAGAACGGTCTCGTTGGCGAGGGACTTGCACCCGGACTGCCGAATCGCCTGGCAAGTGCCCAACCGAATGCGGTCCGAAATGGTCGGACGGACAACGACTTCTCACCGGTTATTGAGCTGCGTGCGGAAACTCGCTATCAGTTCACCTCCGCGATCGCTGCTCGACTCGGCTACACGGCAATCTTTGTCGACAACATCACACGTGCGTCGCAAGTCATGAATTGGTCGCTGCCCGACTACGGCATTCTCGAAGGTGGTCAGCAAGACATCTTTATCAATGGTGCCAACTTTGGCTTTGATGTTGTGTATTGATCAACCAACTCAGATTCGTTGTGCTGCGATCAGCACGTGATCGCTTCATAAGTCTCAATTGCCCGGCTATCACGGC
>JBCDBK010000013.1:0-78659 GCA_039184115.1 Planctomycetota bacterium
GTAGACACGTCAAAGCCGCTCTTTTGTCACATCGGTTTTGACTTTCCGCATACGCCGGTGCTCCCCCCGGCAAGTTATCGCCAGCGCTTCCAGAAACACGCGTACAACATACCGAAGTTTGACGAATCTGAGCTTGATTCGATGCCGGATCAACTGAAAAAACTCGTGCGGCACGGATACTCTGATCATTTCAGCGAGCAAGAAAAGCTGGCCATGACGCAAGACTACTATGCCTTTTGCGCTTACGGCGACTCATTGGTTGGGCAGGCGACAGACGCCTTTATCGAGTACAGTCAAACGCAAAATCAACCGTGGATGATTGTCTATATCTGCGGTGACCATGGGTGGAAACTGAATGACCACGGATCGGTGTCCAAGTTCACACCGTGGGATGTTGATAGTCATAATCCGATCATCGTTGTGTCGTCGGACAAAACCAAGTTTCCTGCCGACGAAGTGGTAACAAAATTCACCGAATTCGTCGACGTAGCGCCAACGATTCTCAGTGCGGGCGGAGCCGACCTAGACAAAACTGAATACGGCTATCTCGATGGTGTCGATTTGGCTTCCGTCGTCTCTGGTGCAGCCGATGCGAGAGACTACGTGATCGGCGAAAGCCATGCCGTCATCGGGCCACGCGCTTTCATTCGCACCAAAGATTACGTCTTCTCAATGCAGACCCGACCGCACAAGAAGCGAGGCGAAGACCTCGATTGGGCGCGTGATGCGACGTACGAAGAACTCGACCCGGCGCTTTATCACATGCCCTCGGATCCTAGCGAGGTGAACAACCTCGCCTTCGATTCAGCGCATCAGCACATTGCCAAGGCCCTGCAACAGAAGCTGTTGAATATCGTTCTGGGCGACAATCGAGTTGAGGTCGATTGGGGCGATAACCGGGCAATGGGCACCAAAATATTTCGCAGCAATTTTGCATCTGGAGCGGACGACAAGAAGCTCGAGCTCTGATTGACAGCAGCCACTATTCTCAACTTTTTTGTGACCAGAACCACCTACTCGATTTGGATTGCACGCAACCGATAATCATCATCCCAGCAAAAATAACCTAAGGCGTTGCCTCCGAACCCAACGCGCTTCGTTCCACACCATGCTGACCATTAAGTCGGTTCCTAGTTGATTGAGCCCGTTTTTCACGCACGCTCTGAACTCTTACACGCACGGCAATATGTCTCGTTTTACACATGTAGTTTGGTTACTGGTTTTCGCCAGTGTTTACCAATCAGCCGCTGCCGACAAACCGAATATTGTGTTCATTCTGGCCGACGATCTAGGGTTGGGCGACGTAAGCTTTCACGCTCGGACGCTTCTCAAGAAAGAACCAATCGTCGAGACGCCTACGATGGACGCGCTCGCGTCTCAGGGGATGTGGTTTACCGACGGCCATTCTTCCACGGCACTTTGCGCGCCCACGCGCTATGCGGTGATGTCCGGGAACAACAACTATCGGTCGTACGCTCCCTGGGGCGTTTGGAGCACATTTGGCCGGTCAGCATTCCCAGACGACGATGTTACCTTGGGCTCTGTCGTGCGCGATGCCGGCTATTCAACTGGGTTTGTTGGCAAATGGCATTTGGGCGGAGACTTCGCAATTCCTGGGAGCCGTGAGTTCTTTCGAGGCAAAAAGAACGGCGATCTTACCGGTATGGTTGATTTGACGCAGATGGTATCTGGCGGTCCACGAGATTGCGGATTTGATTACGACTTCACAGCGCCTTGCGGCATTCAGGGTCCGATTTATCTGCTTTACGAGAATCAAACATGGTATCCGCTAGCGGAAGACTCGCAGCTGCTATTTCTTAATGACAAGACCATCAAACAGCCTGAAGATCTGCGCTCCAAGGGACCTGGTATGGGTGATTCGAACTGGAACGCCCGCGAGTTGGGAAAACTGCTTTCGTCGAAAGCGGTCCAATTCATCCAAAACCATCAAGACAGCGAGCAGCCGTTCTTTTTGTATTACTGCTCACCAATGGTACATCGACCCCATCGCCCAACGGACGAGTTCGACAATCATCGAGTGAAGGGTGCTACGCCTTCCGCTCATTTGGATATGCTAATCGACCTAGATTTGCAAATAAAGCGCATCGTCAACGCTCTCAAGAAGATTGGCGAGTACGAGAACACGCTACTGATCGTGTCATCAGACAATGGTGGCTTGCGTGATCCGATAGCGAGCAAAGTTGGTTACCAACCTGGCGGTGGGTGGAATGGCAGCAAGAATTCGCCTCTGGAAGGTGGGCATCGTGTGCCGCTATTTGCAGTATGGCCTGGGCAGATCGAACCCGGCATCACGGATGAGCTTGCCGTCACGCATGATATGGTTGCAACTTTTGCCGCGCTAGCTGGAACCTCGCTGCCAGATGGCCAGGCACTCGACTCGAACAACTTATTGCCACTGCTGATTGGCGAAGGAACGTTCCAAACACGCGAGTACTTTGTTCAGCAAGCTGGATCTGAACAGCAGGTAATGTTCCGACGAGCGTCGTGGAAGCTGATTATGCAGAGCAACTTCAAACGGTCACAATGCGAACCGATCGCTTTGTATGACCTAGAACACGATCCGCACGAAGACACAAATTTGCTGAACGATGTCGAGGCGAGCGACCGCTCGCGACAGATGCTCGACGAGTATCTCGCAATTGTCGAATCAGGCCGACCGACCGCACCAGGTCGTTAATGAAAGGGAAGGCGTCATGAGTTTGTTGATTAGATCTTACGTACTTTGGAAAGGTGTCGTGCCTTCGATCCTATGCCTGGCGGCAGCATCCTTCGCCACGGCTAACAAGCCAAATATCATCGTGATCATGGCCGATGACATGGGCTACGCCGACGCGGGATTTACAGGATCCAATGACATCCTGACACCCAACTTGGATCAGCTTGCCGAGTCTGGCGTCGTATTTGCGCGAGGCTACGCTAATCATCCTTTCTGTGGACCGACGCGAGCCGCGCTGCTGTCTGGACAGTACCAACATCGGTTCGGTTTCGAGACAAATCCCGCTTACGATCCATCGAATCCGATCATGGGTATCGATCCCAACGTAACGCTTTTTCCCAAACGACTGCAGCAAGCCGGCTACGTCACTGGCTGCGTCGGCAAGTGGCACCTTGGCGCTGCAGAGCCGTTTCATCCGAACAACCGTGGATTCGATTACTTCTTCGGATTTCTTGGCGGTGGACACGACTATTTTCGAATTGATCTGACGAAGCCCGTCAAAGAAGCCTACCTGCAAGGCTTGGTCCGTAACGACAAACCGGCAGCCTTTGATGGTTACCTGACGACCGCACTGAGCCGAGATGCGACATCATTCATCACAACCAACAAAGACCAACCCTTCTTTCTCTACGTGGCATACAATGCACCCCACGCCCCACTACAGGCGCCTGCAGATGACATCGCTCGCTACGCCCACATCGGCGAATGGAAGCGGCGTATCTACGCCACCATGGTCGATGTGATGGATCGTGGAATCGGCGAGATCGTCAAGGCGCTTGAGGAACAAGATCTGCGCGACAATACGTTGATTTTCTTTCTGAGTGATAACGGTGGTCCGCAGTCATCGAAACAGAATCCGCACAAATGGAATGGTTCTCGCAACAGCCCTTTCCGCGGTGGCAAAGGAAACCTCTACGACGGCGGAGTGCATGTTCCTTTCGTCGCGTCCTGGCCGGCCCAGTTGCCCGCGGGGAAAACTTACAGTTCGCCAGTGATTTCGTTGGACATCTCTCGCACGGCAGTCGCGGTCGCTGGTGCTGATGCTGGCACGCCGGGCGAAATGGAAGGCGTCAATCTAATTCCTTTTGTGAAGGGCCAGAAGCAAGGTCCACCCCACGAGGCGCTGTTTTGGCGTGGTGGAGACGGCACGACTTGGTCCGTTCTTACTGCCGACAACATCAAGCATTTACGCGACGAAACTAGCCGAAATCCTCAGTTGTTTCGTCTGACGGAGGATCCCGGAGAAGAGCAAGACTTGCTCGCAGACAACACCAAGCTCGCCAAACAGCTGTTCGCCAAGTGGTCGACTTGGAACGAGTCCAACCAGTCGTGTCGCATTCCTGGTTACATCGATTATCACAAAATTCGCGATCAGTTTTTCTTGGAGGCAATACCGGAGCGGGCCACTCGCTCCGGTTACCAACCAACGATCAAGGGAAACTTTAAGTAGCGATTCGAAAACCCACAATCTCGTGCTGCGAACAGCTAACAACTCTTGCTCACGTTCCTGACAAGCAAACTCCTATCTGATTATTCATACGTAGTAGCGGTTTGCGATATACGGCAATCGATTGAAGGCGACGACATGACGAATCGCTAGCCTACTAGTAAGAAATACACCGAAGCTTTTCATGAACTCAGTGAACCACAAGACAAGAACGACGTCACGACATACGATTGCGCTCGCATTCTGTATGCCGATCTTGTGCATGCAGATTACCCATGCAGCGATGATCTACAACGAAAGCAATGGCTTGGTCGTCATTGAAATGGAAAATACAGATTCTGCACTTGGACAATGGGACTTCATTGAAACGAATACCGCCGGCTACCCGTCAGGGGCAATCGGTGCCGGACATCTGGAGTACACAGGACCCTTCAGCGGCTCTGCGCCGGTTTCGCCGCTGGTCTACCGATTTAAAATCAATCAGTCTGGCAGATATGATCTTCGATTCCGTGCGCACAAGCGACTACTCGGCAACCCGGGTGATAAGAATAACGATGCCTTCGTAAAAATGTCGGGGAACTATACTTCAGGCAATAGCAGCGTGCCGCTAAGTGCGTTGCTGACTGATACAAAGCTATTCGGTGGAGGTGCGGACAACTGGAACATCGCGCGAAAACTGGATGGCAACGGGGCACACCTGCAAGACGCCTCTTATAACTTCATTGCCGGCGAAGTATACACTTTCACAGTTTCAGGACGATCGACGCGGTTTAATCTCGACCGAATTCTTTTTCATCACGAGTCTGTACCATTCAATTTCAGCGATTTGAGCAGTCGTGCGGAGTCTAGTCTGATCAATCTGGAACCCCCGCCAACTCCTACAGTTGTGGAGTTTCGCGCACCGGATTTTTCGAATGGTGAGTTAAACAACCAACAAGGCTGGAGCGCTGAAAACAGCTGGATTGTTGCGGACACCTTCGAAGAGGGGCATGCTTCGACTAGCGCCAACAACGAGATTGCCACCCACGGTGCACCGATTACCTTGGAAGCTGGTGAGTCCTTCGGTTATAGCATCAACTTCGAATTTCTTGGGAACGTCTATTCCACACCCAGCGCATTCACTTATGCGTTCCTCACTGGCCTCAAGGTAGATAGCACAAGCGGATCGCATGTCAGCACCGGCGACGCCGTAGCCGCAGATGCCAACGTCCAAATCATCAATGCCACAGACGATTATCGCCTGCTGAGTAACTTCAAAACGATCACTGGTGCGAGCAGCATCTCTGGTACAGAACTGAATCCAGGCGATGTTCTTCAACTGGACTACGAGCTAACGCTTGGAATTGATGCCGCGAGTAGCTTCTACACCGTCAGGCTTCAAAACTTGACCGATGGAACCGACACCGGCATTGGTGTTGTCGATAATCATACCATCAGTGGCACGACCGACACTGTGGGCATTCATCCGGATATGTATGCGGCGTTGACCGGCGACGGAGCACACACGTTCTTTCAAAGTATCAACCCTGGAAATGGCAACAGCGGTCTGGCAGGGGTGCAAGTCCATTCGATTTCCTTTGACTTACCTAACGTCGATGGCGATCATGAAAACGATGGCGACGTTGACGGAAGCGATTTCTTGGCTTGGCAACGCGACGCCGGTTCATTCGAGGCACTGTCGGCTTGGCAAGGCAGTTATCCAACGAATCCGATTTTGGCGGCTCTCGTACCCGAGCCAAGTTCCTTGGCAACGATGTTTACCGTCCTTGCGATTGTTTTCACTCGAAGAGTTTTTTCACATTGCTAACACAATAACTTCAGTACCGAACAAGACGTACGCAAAGATTTCGGCACGTGCGATTCCATTTCGTCCGTAGCGTCGCATTTTTGCCGACCACTTCAAGGAGACCGACTCGCATGGCAATTCGTAAGCGCCCGATTTTGCTCGCGGCATGTACGCTCTGGCTGCTGGTCTCAGTTAGTGCGGCTTCTTGTTACGCGGCTGGACCGAACACCGTATTGGATGAAGCGACCGCCGAACGGCTTTTTACTCTCAAGATCTTTCCGCTACTAGAATCAAAGTGCTTCGGTTGTCATGGCGACGACGCCAACGATCTCCGCGGTGGACTCGATGTGCGGTCGCGTGATGGTCTGATAAGGGGTGGTGAGTCTGAAGAACCGTCTCTTGTACCGGGCCAGCCCGTAGAAAGCCCGATCTACCGGGCAGTGCTGTGGGATGGACTTGAGATGCCCCCCAAGGAAAATGATCGCCTCACCAAACAAGAAATCGAGAACCTCCGTCAGTGGATCCTAGCCAACGCGCCCTGGCCAGATCGGCGACGGCAGCAAGTCATCCAACGCAGCGAGTGGTCGGTTCGCGAGAACGAAGACGGCTTACTCGTGGATACGAGCGGTGGCCTCTCTGATAGTTGGACATTTCGACGCTATGCGCCAAGCGATATCTGGGCGTTTCAGCCGGTGAGCAAGCCGCCGGTTCCGCCCGGCAGAGAAAATCCCGTCGATGCGTTCTTAGATCAACAGCTGGCCGAAGCGAAACTACAGCCTGCAAAACCAGCTGATTGCGCCACGCTCATTCGACGAGCAACCTACGACCTCACCGGTCTGCCACCCACGTCACAGCAGATTGATCAATTTCGACAGACTTGGGAAGAAGATGCGTCGGCTGCTTGGAATGCACTGCTCACAGGCCTACTCGCCACCAAGCACTACGGCGAACGATGGGGCCAGCATTGGTTGGATGTTGTGCGCTATGCCGATACGGCTGGCTTCTCGAATGATTACGAGCGGTCGAATGCGTGGCGTTATCGCGACTACGTGATCCGCTCATTCAATCGCGACAAACCCTTCGATGAGTTTATCGTCGAACAAATTGCAGGCGATGAGCTTCGGCCCGACGATCCTGAAGCGACGGTCGCCACCGGAATGCTACGGATGGGACCCTGGGGTACCGCGATGATTCCGGCAGACGAGGCGCGCCAGATTTACCTCGACGACTTAGTGCACAACGTGGGTCAAGCATTCTTGTCGATGCCAATGCGCTGCTGCAAGTGTCACGATCACAAATTCGATCCGGTGCCCACACGAGACTATTACCGCATGTACGCCGCATTCGCCACAACACAGCCAGCCGAAGTGCCAGCTGCCTTCTTATCCACTGAGAATCGGAGCGGCTTCGATGAGAAACGAGAGTTAGTCGAAGAACTGCTGGCTTACGCACAGAGCGAACTTGCCAAAGTGGTCGACAAAGAAGAGGCTGCTGCTCGCGTTTGGTACGCTGAACATGACCTGCCCTACAAGAATGAAAATGAGCGCAAAGACGACCCCGAAGATCAAAAACCGCCGCGTCACGTCGGCTTGACGCCGGAAGAAAGTGGCCTCAAGAAGGTGCGACAACAAGACGTTTGGATCTGGGAACGGCGACTCGAGCGATATCAGCCGCTCGCTCAAAGTGTGTTCAATGGACAAGATGGGCAAAGAAACGGACGACGGCTCAGACCGCCGCAGCAGATTGACCGTCAATGGCGCCCCAGCAATTTCATTCTCGCCGGCGGATCGTTGCAAGCGAAGAAGAGCCCTGTTCAACCCGGCGTTCTCAGCGCTACGGCAATACCGGTCGACAAACACGCCGACGATCCTTACCTAATTTCTGAGGATCAGCAAGGACGACGCCTTGCATTGGCGAAGTGGATTGCCAGCGACGACAATCCGCTCACCGCGCGGTCTATTGTTAATCGAGTTTGGCAACACCATTTTGGTCATGGAATCGTACGCACACCCAACAATTTCGGGGCTAAAGGTGGCAAACCTACTCATCCAGAGTTGCTGGACTGGTTGACGGCAGATTTCGTCGAAAACGGCTGGAAAATCAAACGACTCCACAAGCTAATTATGTCGTCGGAAGCCTATCAACGTTCCAGTCAGCATCACTTCGAGGAAGAATTAGCGACGACTGATCCAGACAATAAGCTGCTGGCCAAGTACCCCGTGCGGCGGCTCACCGCCGAGGAGCTACGCGATAGCACACTTTTTGTGAGCGGAGAGCTTAATCGTGACGTGGGCGGGGTACCGATCATGCCCGAAATCAACATGGAGGTGGCACTTCAGCCGCGCATGATTCAGTTCTCGATTGCCCCCGCACATCAGCCATCGCGCACGCCGGCCGAGCGCAACCGTCGCACCATCTACGCCTATCGCGTGCGCGGCCAGGCAGACCCGCTGCTGGAGATCATGAACCTGCCAAACCCGAACGAGTCGTGCGAGCATCGAGATGCGGCGGCCGTTTCGCCGCAAGCATTCACGCTTCTTAACAGCGACGTAATGACGGATCGATCGATTGCCTTCGCGTTGCGCGTACAAGAAAAAGCGCAAGAGCATTCGGAAGCTCTGGTCCGACGTGCGGTGGAATTAGCCTTCGGCCGTGCCCCTACACGCGACGAGCAAGAAAGCCTTGTCGAGTATCTCGACGAAATGCTGGCCTACCACCAAGAGCACACACCAGAACCAATCGAGAATCCGACTCAGGTCACCCGTTCTTTGATCGAGGAATTGACCGGAGCACCGTTCGAGTTTGTCGAAAAGTTGAACGTTTACAACGACTACGTATCTGACGCGAAGCCATGGTCAGTTCGGCCCGAGACGCGTGCGTTAGCCGACGTCTGCCTACTGTTGTTCAATTCCAACGAATTCATGTACATCTATTGAGGTCTTGCGATGTCTGATCTCGCGCGTCGGAGCTTTCTCTACGGATTGGGTTCTTCCTTAGGCGCATTAGCGCTGACGGACTTGATTTCCGCCGACGAAAAACGAGGGAATCCTCTGTCGCCAAAACAGCCGATGCACCCAGCCAAGGCGAAGGCGTGCATCATGCTGTTTATGGAAGGTGGGCCCAGCCACGTCGATACCTTCGACCCGAAGCCAAAATTAGATGCCTTGCACATCACCAAATCGCAACTTACGAAGGGTCTCGCGACAGGCGACCGTTTTTATGTCGGCAGTCCGTTCAAATCGCGCAAGGTGGGTCATTCGGGCATTGATATGTCAGCACCATGGCAATTTCTTGCCGATCCGGAAGTCGCAGACGAACTCTGCATCTATCGCGGCTGCCAAGCCGAATCACTCAATCACCCCGAAGCGCTACTGCATATGAACACCGGCAGCAGGCTAGGGGGCGATCCCGGGCTCGGCTCGTGGCTGACTTACGGCTTGGGATCGATGAACCAGAATTTACCCGGTTACGTTGTAATGACGGAGTTGGCGTTGCCGCAGGCGGGATCCGCGAACTGGACTAGTGGTTTCTTACCCGCGCATTATCAAGGTACCAGACTGCGATCGTCCGGCTCCCCGATTCTCGACTTGAACCCACCTGCGTATAAGTCACGCCAACATCAGCGATTGGCGCTGGACCAGCTGGCGAAGCTTAATGCAAAGCATGCCGCGCGACACCCCGATCACCAGGAACTCGCGTCTAGAATGGAAAGTTACGAGCTTGCATACCGCATGCAGACAGCAATTCCCGGAATTGTCGACATCGATCGCGAACCAGAACATACGAAAAGAATGTACGGACTGGATCGAGACGAAACATCAGCGTTCGGTAGGCAGTGCTTGATGGCACGGCGATTGGTTGAAGAGGGCGTAAGATTCGTCCAGCTCTTTTCTGGTGGCTGGGATAGTCACGACTATCTGGAGCGCGGACACGCTTCGCGCATCAATAGCGTCGATCAGCCCATTGCGGCTCTGATTAAAGACCTCAAACAACGTGGTCTGCTCGAGGATACGCTCATTGTCTGGACAGGAGAGTTTGGTCGGACGCCCGACAACAACTATCGCGGTGGCGTCACTGCGCTGGGTCGCGGACATAATGTCGAAGCCATGAACATGTGGTTCGCTGGAGGTGGTGTGAAGAAAGGAGCAATGGTTGGAGCCACAGATGAGATCGGTGCCGAAGCCGTCGAAGTCGTTCATCCAATCCGGGATGTCCATGTGACGCTGCTGCACCTATTGGGCCTCGATGACAGCAAGCTGACGTACTTCCACGGTGGCCGCTATAAGCAACTGAGCCAATTTGGCGGTCAGATCATCTCCGATATCATCGCATAGTGGTCGCCGACCGCGTGATTATCACGCAAGCCCATCGAGTGAAGACTCTGGCAGCAGCACATGCGATTAGCCGTCATGCGACGAGGTCTTCGACGAGCTTTCCATGCACGTCGGTCAAACGAAAGTCGCGGCCTTGGAAGGTGTGGGTAAGGCGCTTGTGATTGAAGCCCAGAAGATGGAGTATGGTTGCGTGCAAATCGTGAATATGGACTGGATTTTCAGCAACATTGAATCCCAACTCGTCCGTGGAACCGTAGACCAATCCTGGTTTGGTTCCGCCGCCGGCCATCCACATGGTGAACGAATTCGGATGGTGGTCGCGACCGTCAGACCCACCTTGAACCATCGGCGTGCGCCCAAACTCGCCTGTCCAAATTACCAGCGTATCGTCGAGCATACCACGCTGCCGCAGATCCGTGATTAGCGCAGCGCAAGCCTGATCCGTATCGAGGCAGTTCTTTTTCAACGCTGTCGTGAGGTTGCTATGTTGGTCCCACGACTCGTGGAATAGCTGAACGAACCGCACACCGCGCTCCACCAAGCGACGGGCTAGGAGGCAGTTTTTAGCGAATGAAGCCTTCTGCGCATCTGCGCCGTAAAGCCGCAATGTCCGCTCAGACTCGCTCGATAGGTCGACAGCCTCCGGCGAACTCGATTGCATACGATACGCCATTTCGTAAGAGCTGATTCGCGTCGCGATCTCCGGATCGCGGTAAGTAGCCAAGTTCTTGCGATTGAGTTCGTTCACCGTATCGATGGTCTCTCGTTGAAGTTGGTCTGAAATCCCAGACGGATTCGACAGATACAGGATCGGGTCGCCCGAGGTTCGGAACTCAACTCCCGAATAGACGGTTGGTAGAAAACCCGATCCCCAGTTTGCTGAACCAGCACTAGGGCCTTTCGCACCGGAATTTAGTACCACGAACGCTGGCAAATTCTGCGATTGGCTTCCCAAGCCGTAAATGGTCCAAGCCCCGAGACTAGGTCGCCCAAATTGCTGCGATCCACTTTGCATAAATAGCTGCGCGGGCGCGTGATTAAACGCATCGGTCGTCGCTGATCGAACGACACAAAGCTCGTCAAGCACACGACGAGTGTGTGGTAGTAGTTCCGAGACGTAGAGCCCGTTATCACCGCTCTGAGCGAACTTGTACTTGGGCCCAAGCAATTTGGAATTTGGATTGATGAACGCAGCCCGATAGCCTTCTAACACATCCGAGGGTGGTAAGGTGCCGTCAAGTCGTTGAAGGGTTGGCTTGTAATCCCAAAGTTCCAACTGGCTTGGTCCACCTCCCATAAAGAGCAAGATCACATTCTTTGCTTTCCCACTAAAATGCGGCAGTTTGGCATGCAGCGGATTTGCAGAAGCGGCTAGCGTCTCGCGTGCGAGTAGGTCATTCAAAGCGATCGCGCCAAGCCCAACACCACAATTGCGCAGAAACCAGCGACGGCTCGTCGCCGTAGCGTCCGCCGCTGCTGGTTGGGTTTGTCCACATGGATAAGGCGTTGGATTCATGGCAGAAAAGCCTATTGCTTTGTGATAGTTTCGTCGAGATTTAGCAGACATCGAGCGGCTAGCGTCCAGGCAGCCAATTCCTCGCAGTGTTCGCTATCGGTGTCCGACGGCAAGCCAGTGATGTCAAACGCGTTCACTTCGCCGTTCGCCAACTTCGCGCGCGCTGCAGCAACGAAGTTGGCAAGCGCTTCAATTTCGTCATCGCTTGGCTGCCGACTCAGCAGCATCTCAAATCCGACAGCAATTCTGGAGCGTTCGTCGAGATCCTCAGACTCCATGATTCGTCCCGCCAGCGCCCGAGCACATTCGACAAACTGAGGTTCGTTAAGTAATGCTAGTGCCTGTAGAGGCGTATTGGATCGCCCTCGTCGAACGCAAGCCGCGTTGCCATTCGGCGCGTCGAATAGTTGCATAGGTGGATAGGGCACCGAGCGATACGCTTGCACGTAGAGACTCCTGCGGTAGTCTGCCCGATCGTGCGAAGTCTCCCACTGTTTGACACCATAGCTGGTCGGCGGCAGGTACAAGAATTTTGGCGCTGGCGGATACACGGTGGGCCCGCCAAGACGTAGGTTCAGTAGTCCACTCGCTGCAAGTGCGATGTCTCGCACAACTTCCGCCTGAACGCGTACTCGCGGGCCTCGCGCTAACAGTCGGTTGTTTGGATCTGCCAACAGTAGGCTCTGAATCGCACTCGATGTCTGCCGATAGGTTGCGGAGGTTACGATTAAACGATGCAGATGCTTTAAGCTCCAGCCATGCTCCATCAAGTCGACCGCGAGCCAATCGAGCAGATCGGGGTGCGACGCCGGCGGCGCTTGTAGGCCGAGATCTTCTGTCGTTTCAACGATGCCGGTACCGAAGTACTCTTGCCAGACACGATTCACGATCGCCCGCGCCGTGGTCGGCGACTTACGATCCGCTAACCAACGCGCAAATCTCAGGCGATCAGGCTCGTCACTTTCACGCAATGGGTGCAAAAACGCCGGCGTGTGAGGCTCGATTCGCTCGTCAGGACTTAAGAAATTGCCGCGGTCCATGCGATAGGTAACGCGACGCTCGTCTTGGCTTCGTTCGGTCACCACGTATTGATTGACTCCTTGTGGGAACCTGTCAAGCAATTCGTCAATACGAGCATTTGCGACCGACCACTCGGGTCTGGTAGTGCGCCAGTGCGAAAAGACGACGAACCAATCAGCAGCATCCCAACCATCGATATCACGCGAAACAATCTGCCGCACCTTCGCTGGCAAGGGTTCAGCCACGGGGTCGGCAGTATCGGTCACGGAAAATCGGAATCGACCAGCAATGTTGGTATTTCGCTGATTACCGAGCTTGCCTCCGTGATCTTGCTGCAGGCGTAACACGAGTTTGTTTGATGCCGGGACGACAAGCGGCTTGTCGAGGACGAACACAGCTTCACTTGCCTGGTTGCGCGTCGCAGCGCTACCCTGCGTTGTCCACGCGGTCTTTGTGTCGCCATCAATCGCATAGCTTACGGGTCCGACTACGCGTTCCTCTGGCTGCTTACCATTGACGGCGAATGGCGCACCAAGCGGCCGCGAGGGAACATTGATGCTCGAAGTAGCCATCGAAAAAGCAACTGGATGCTCTTTACCATTGTCGTCCACACGAGCGGCTTTGAACTCTGTCAACGCGTTCGTCCCGTACATCGACCGACCAGGACCGCCACGTGGCAGATCGGGATGCGTCAACATCTCTAGTCGGATCGCCGTGATGCGCCCCAGTGGAGAATCGGCGATAAATCCGTCGGTAGAACGCGGTGGCGCGTAGCTCTGCGACAAAATTGAGCCGTCTGTCAGAATCGCGAACTTCTGACCTGTGTAATCCTTACGGTCCGCGCGCAGGACGTGCCAATCAGTCTCTGCAGGAACTTGAAGCTCTTTCCACAATGCAATTCTGTCTCGCCAATCAGGCGTGGACTCACGAAGAGCCATCTCGATCTCTTCAATCTGTTCTCGAATGTTAACAATCTGCCGCTGTTCATCGTCGGTATAGACTGGTGTGATCGACTCATTGCAGTTATTGAGAAAGGCGAACATGCCAAAGTAGTCGGCGTGTGTCAGAGGATCATACTTGTGCGTGTGACATTGGGCACATTGCGTTGTGATCCCAAGAACTGATTTGCCAATCGCGTCCATCCGGTCGAAGAGCCCTTCGACGCGAAACTGCTCGGGATCGGCTCCACCTTCTTCATTGACCATCGAATTGCGCAAAAAACCTGTTGCCACGAACTCGTCTTGTCCAGCGTTAGGAAGTAGGTCTCCGGCAATCTGTTCGACGATGAATTGATCATAGGGTTTGTCCGCATTGATGGCGTTTACTACCCAGTCGCGATAGTGCCAATTCTGACGTCGCATATCCTTTTCGTAGCCATCCGAGTCGGAGTACCGGGCCGCGTCGAGCCAGTGCCGACCCCAACGCTCGCCATAGTGAGGCGAATCAAGTAATTGGTCGATCACTTGATCGATGGCGTCAGGTCGCGCATCGGCCAAAAAAGCACGACGTTCCTCCAAGGTCGGAGGTAATCCGATCAGATCGAGGTGCAGGCGTCGCAGCAGCGTCTCGGCGGAAGCTGGAGGCGAGGGGGTTAGGCCGGCATCTTCGATCCTGCGCAACACGAACGCATCAATCGGATGCTGCGACCAACCTGCCGGTGCTTTGTCTGCAACAGCTGGCGGTATCGATCGAGTGGGTGCCTCAAATGCCCAATGCGTTGTCCATTTCGCTCCTTGTTGAATCCACTGCCTTAAGGTTTCGACTTGTTCGTCCGTCAACGTTTTTCCGGTGTCAGGTGGCGGCATCACTTCGGATGCGTCTTGAGAGAGCACTCGCGTGAGCAGTTCGCTCTGTTTAGCATCGCCCGCCACGACGACCGAATACCCTCCTCGATCTTCCTTGGCATTTGCTTCATCATCCAGCCGCAAGTCAGCTTCTCTCGAACCTTCATCGGGACCGTGGCATTTGAAGCAGGCATCTGAAAGAATCGGCAGCACGTCACGCGAAAAATCGATCTCTGCAGCAGCGGAATCGATGAACGCACTACATACTAGAAACAACAGCAAGCAGAAAACGGCGAGCTTGCACCCTATCAACAAGTTCAGCTGCATTCCTCGCACGTCCGAAAAGTGTATCGAAACAGAAATGGCGACTAGACAGATCCTGTGAATCTACCGAGACACCCGAATCCATCGACTGGGTCTATTCTATCATATTCTTACAGCAACTTCGAGAGTTGACCTGCGTCAAATGAGTCGTGGGACGACGCGTTCTGCCTCGCTGCTTAATTCAAAGTAGAATTCTTTCTCGAAGTCGAATACGTTAGCGATGATACTTGTCGGAAACTGCTCGCAAAGTTGATTCAGCTCTCGTACGTTCCCGTTATAGAATCGGCGCGAAGCGGCAATTCGATCTTCGGTGTTGGCCAGTTCCGTCTGCAAGGCCAGAAAATGGACATTGGACTTCAGCTCGGGATACGACTCGGCAACGGCGAACAGTTGTTTCATACCCATCGCCAATGCGGCTTCGTCGACCGCCTGTTGTGTGGCCGTGCCATGGTTTGCCATCGCCCGATTACGCAAATCAACAACTTGTTCGAGTACTGATTGCTCATGCTGGGCATAGCCTTTGGCGGTTTCAACAAGATTTGGGATGAGTTCGTAACGGCGTTTCATCTCCACCTCGATTCCCGACCAACTCTCGAGCAAATGCTGTTGGATGCGCGCAAAACGGTTGTAGTTGATCATCAACCATAGCAGTGGCAAGGCCAGGCAGGCCGCCAGAATCAACAGTGGCGCGGGACCGTCGGACATAAGCGTATTCTACCGTGATTGACTCAGCGTGACATGCGCTGGCCACAATGCGAAGAAATCGGCTAACCACGATGTCTTGGTAGCAAAGTCGCTGGGCTCCCAGCGCTTGTTCTTGGAGTGAATGCAGCAGACGCCGCGTTCAAAGTGAAGTGTCGGTGGATTGCCGTGCAATAAGAAGTCCATCATACGCGGATGGATCACATCATAGGCGAAGCGCTTGTCGCTGCTCTTGACGTGAAATTTGTCACTAAACTCAGCAGACTCGAAGTCGATATCGTCGAAACCGACGAAGCTCGCCATGCGGTCAAACAGATGTTCACGACGAACGCGCAAATCGGGCGCGCTGTCGTAGGGCGTGTCAATTAGCAAATAACTTATGTTGTGCGTGGTTGTTCGTCGATTTTTGCCACTGCCCGACGTGGTCGTATAGTGATAGTCGCCCATTTGCGCGGGCCACGCTTGATCGTCAATAGTGATCGAGCCGAGCAATGTGTTGTAGGCATAGCGCGATTCGCCTGTGGTGAAAATGCCAAACTGACGAAAACGCTCGTCATGATCGTAGTTGCGACTCGCATCGAAAGACCACCCCAGCTTACTGCCATGCTGGAGCATCGCCTGCTGACGCTCGTGCGCCTTGCGACTGGCGTGTATCCCGCCAAAGATTGCTGCCGCGACAATAACGAGCAGCGCTAGAATGAAGATTGCTGGCACTAACGCACCGTCTCCCCTCGGTTGCGAATTCGAATCATTCCTTTATCGTAGAGTGGTATTCGTCGCGAAACTAGTTTTCTTGCCGGCAATCCTGAAATTTCGCATGGTTCTGGCGACGCCTAAGCGCGGACATCGAGGCGCGTGTTGGCGTCAGCTACCTGCTGGATGAGTTGAACGGCGGCGTTACCTTGCTGTTTGACCGCCTCAAGCTGTTTCTTGGCGACCGCAGTTTGGATCTGGGTGTGAGTCTGGCTCGTCTGAATGGCGGAGGCCGCCTGAGCGATTCCGTGGACGCTTGGCATGTTCGCGGCTCATGGATAGGTGATAGAAGAAGGTTCAGACCAAATATCGGACGGCAAGCCTGCCAAGAGTGACTCTTCGTCAAAACATTTCGATTGCGCTATCCGTACCGTCTGTAACTATCTAATTTTGGACATCCGACGATAGAATTCCTGCTCTAATTTTCCTAGGTCGTCGCCAAAGCACTGCTGAAACTCGGCCAGGCGAGTTTCGGGTTCATCTTGGGTGAGCAGCGGCTTCTCGGCGATCAACTTCAGATACTTCACGTACTCTTTCGAGTGCCATTTAATCAAGAAGTAGTTCCACGCCCACGCTTCTGCGTAGCCGTCAACGGCCGTCCTCGGATGCCGCAGTCGATCGTCGCTGGCGATGAGCGTTTTAAGATTTGCCGCTTTGCCTGCTCGTACGTTTTTTCGAAAACGGTCCCAGCGGTCGTAGTTCACCTTGTCGGTTCCGCTCCAGCTGCGATTGCTAGAAAGGTCAGGCGTCTCGAAATAGACGGCCATTCCCTCGCTGAGCCAAATCGGATTATCGACAAAGCGTTTCTGCAATCCGCAATTGAAAGCGATTTGATGCGTCGCCTCATGAATGATGGTCGCGACCAGCGGCTCCGCCTGGCGACTTTGCAACAGCGCAGAGATGTCCTTCATGCTGCCGCGATTGGTACTTTCGCGACGCAGCGCCTGTGAACCGGTAAGATCGTACATCACGATACGATTCGTCTGAAAACTGTAGTAGCCGATTGCGTTGCCAGCTGACGAACCAAGTTCGGGTCGGGCGTGATTGATGTACGAGTTCTTATTGTTAAAGACCAGCACGGCTAGCGGCGACTTCGGCGCCTGGACTTTGCAGCCGCGTTTTTTCCAAAAAGCGATGAAGCCCTTTTGCAGACGTTCGAGCAATGAGCTACACCACTTGGCATATTTGTCCGTAGTATTAAAGACAATCACGTAGTGCTTCGACTCATGGAGACGAAAGTCGGGCCCCATCTCGGAGAGTAATCGCTGACCAAGCTGCTCTTTATCGAGCGGCACCATGGGCGTCGCATCGCTGGTCCGCTCGACCACGTTTTGGCCGACAATCGGCCACATCGCGCCTTCGTCCGTCTCGAGCAGCATACTGCCAGCCGAGTCTTCGATGATCACCTCGCCGACGAGCTTGCGTTCGCCGCCATCCATGTTCACCAACACGTGCTCCAGCGCCAGGGCAGTCGGCAGCTGCGCAGCCAAAATCGCAAGTGTCAACGTCGCAAAGCGATAGCGAAAAGATACGGGCATAATCTCCATTGTACTTGCCAGCGCAAACTCACCAACCAGTGGCTAGCTTTGCTTCGTCCAAAGCAGCAACGAAACCAAGAACAACACCAATTCCAAGACAGCGAATCCCCACGTCATCGAACTGATGCCACTGTACAAGACCAAGCTGATGCCGCGTGCCAGAATCAAGCCACCATGCACCAGCAATGATGCGATGAGAGCAAACGCCAGCGAATCGGGCCGCACCAGCGGAAACAAAAAAATTAGTCCAAGGCCTAGTTGCAATCCACCGTAGATGGTGAAGTACTCAGACTGTCCAGAGGCCGACCGAAACTCAAAGCCAATCGACGCGGCCGTCTTAGCCGGCTGACTCATACACCAACCAGCAAGTGCCAAGTACGCAATGCCCAGCACTGTGAGAAAAATCTTGGTCATCTGCGGATTCGTTTCGTATTTCAATTCCGTATGGTCGATACCTAGACTCAGCAATGCGTGACGAATCTTGCTTGCCCCGCAGCAATCGTCGCCGCTAAAATAGGATCGTCGAGCATTGCCTGTGCGCGTCACACTCGATCTTACCACGAAGTGAGAGGAATTGGCGATGAGACTTTATCTGTTGTTAGCCGTAGGTTGCTTCGTACAAATGGCGCCCTCGACGCGAGTCGCCGCTGACGGACGTGACGACCAGCAATTGGCGAACGCCGATCAGCCGAACGCAGACCAAGACGCAGCTGACAAACAGCCACAGCCTGCCGCAAAACCAATCGATTCCCCACGTCGAACTCGTGTCCCGAAGCACATTGCTGCTCCGAACCCAAACGCGCAGCCAACGCCTCATCCTCTCCTCACCGATCAACACCTCTACGTACCTGAGTCGGCCCAGCGGCAACACGCCAGCGCAAAACAAGACCAGCCGAAACAGGTTCCACGTCAGCAGGCCTTGCCGCCAGCGCGCGGTCGACCGAACCCTCCGTTCTGGTCACCTCGTCGTGCGGGTCTGAGCGCGTCAGCCACCTACCGACTTGAGAGTATGGGCAATCACGTGCATCTCTCGCCGGCAATGCGATGGCATCTCAATCGCTCGGAGCGTACCCCAAACAATCAGCCGACCACGACGCGATCGAGCGCTGCGAAGGCACCTGGCCAAGGGGCAGAGCAATTCTATCCGGGAGTGAGTCGTCTGCCGCAGCAAAAGCCATTTTCTGACTTAGAACGTCCACCATCGGGACTGCAAAGCTATTGGCCACTATTGCTTGAAGGCCGCGAAGATCCCAACACTGGCCTCATCATCTGGACGCTGCCATAGCTTAACGGTCGTCGCTTAGCGACTTACGGCCGACACAAGCTTCGACACCTGCTGGCGAAGTCGACCGATGCGGTTGGGACGGTTGGCATCGAATTCGCCAAGAAAGTCGCTGCTCTGCGATTCCTGAGCGCGGTCGATTCGATCTTGGAGTTTCTCTAGCGTCGACGCTACTGGTCGAGGCGCTTCCACCCAGCGACGCTCGGCGCCGTCGAGCGACTCGTAGTAAAGACTGACAAATTGATACACGCGCGTCAGCTGCTCGACTTCGCGAACTTGAACCGTCAGCGTCTCGAAGTTGTCCACCTCAAGACGCGAAAGGGCGAGTTCCACTTCGTCCAGACCCGCGTGATAGCCGGCGATCCGTGCAGCAAGCTCCGACAGATTAACCCGGATGGGCTCGACTGGCACAACGGGCGTGGCAGCCGCTACCACCACCGGTGGCGTCTCGCGGGGGCGAAATTGCGGCTTCGCGACAATGGCAATCGATGGCTTGTTCATCAACGTGGAACCGACCTGTGATTCACTTGAGCCGTCTGATGCCGCATCCTCTGCCGGATCGAACACTGCAGGAGTCGGCGGCTCGACGGCGGGCACGAATGGAGCGTCGGGCTGCGGATCGACAAAGACATCATGACGGTCAGCACTGAGACGGTCTGTTGACTCGGCCTCAGCTGGCGCTATAGGCTCGGCGATCGCAACGGCGTCGGCGGTCGGCGGAACTGCGGCAGCGCCAAAAGCCGGAGTGGGAGGCAACGCTTGAGTTGAGCCCGGCATGGAGCGAATCGTCGCTTCGAGCAACCACTCGGCCAATGTCGTACGATCGGTACTTGCTTGAGCTGATTCACGCCATGCCGCTGTCACTTGCTCCAACTGCCTGAGTCGTGCAGCACGCTCGCGATGATCGTGCATAAAACCAACTTCCAGCTGAAAACGCAGATCGGACTCCAGCTGTACGATATCTTCGACCGGAGCCGTTCGGGCTTGATAGGCGGTTACGCCTCCTGCCAGGATCACCACCGCGATCACCGTACTGATCACCGCGGTAATACGCTCACTGCGGACCATCGAGAAATCCATATTTACTGCTCCGAATGCTACTCTGAGAACTAATCGCTGGTGATAGAATGACGCATGGCATAGGTCGCCGACTGAGCGGCGATCGCGGCTCCCTTCGTCGATCAAACAATCTTCCGTTAAAACCTAGATTCGTAGCGGCGCAAGTCAAAAGTGATCGCTAACTGCCATTACCAATGCCTCGTCCTTGGATCAAGCCGTTGCTGCTGATAACGGTTGTGCTGATTTCACCGCTGCTGCTGTTGGCTTTCTGGGGCGAAGCGTTCGCCGTTCAGGCCGAGCAATGGAAATCCAACCCTCCGGGCGCAACGACACTTGGCATCGCGATCGTCAGCATATTGGCGAGCGATGTTTTCCTGCCGGTGCCGTCGGGTCCGATTGCGACGCTGGCTGGCAGCCAGCTGGGGATTGTCGTGGGCACGCTCGTGTCGACGATCGGCATGACGCTGGGGGCCGTCATTGCATTTGCGCTTGCCAAACGGTGGGGTCGTCCGTTGGCTGAACGGTACTCGTCAGCTCCACGAATGGCCGAACTCGAGTCCGCCTGCGCCGACCACGGTGTGTGGATGCTGCTCGTGACGCGACCGCTGCCGATTCTGGCGGAAGCCTGCGCGTTGCTCGTCGGCGCGTTGCAAATGACTTGGCAGCAGTTTCTGCCGACGATCGTGATTAGCAACTTGTTGATCGCGGCGACCTACGCCATCCTTGGCCAACAAGCCGCCGAGTACGGATGGCTGCCCATCGCGATCTGCGCATCGGCCGCGCTACCACTGCTGGTAACTTGGTGGTGGAAAAGGCGATTGCGTGCCAAAGATTGAAACGCACGTGCGACAGCAAGCAATCGATTTAGCCGATGTTGAGTCCCTCCAGCGCTGTACGCAGTTCGTTTTCCTTGACGATAATCTCCTCCTGCAGCTCGCGCATCTCAGCGTTTAGTTGCTCGACCTTGTCTTCTTGCTCGGTAAATTTCTTGATGTAGCGTCGGTACAGGTCTGATTCTTGCGGCAACTGCTGCATGTTTTGCCGAATTCGCGCTTGCTCTTTGTCGATAGTCGTTAGTTGGCTTTTTCGATCGTCAAGTTGCCGCGTCAACTCCATGACTGCTGATCGACGGCGCTGATAGTCGAGAAGCGCTTGCTTCACCTCGTCGTCGACTTCTTGCGCCTTGATATAAAATGCGTAGCGAGAATCGTTAGAGTTTTGCAAGTTGATCACCTGCGTGCCAGTCCGACGCTCTTCGATGGCAAGCTGCGTCGTGTGACCAGGCTCGATATCGGCAGCGAAACGATAGTGGCTGCGCGTCGTTTCGTCGGGCACGTTGTCGCCTGCGAGCTTCCAACGTGCGTCGATAGGATGTTCGATCAGCACCGACTTCTCTTGGTCGCTCGAGTTCTTGATCGCATACGACCAAGTGCGCAGGTAGTTCTGCTGGGCCTGCAACATGCCGTTGACGATTTTCACCGACGTGAGTCTATTGCTCGACGCTTTCGCTGACGGCATCACTTCGACGTCGAGATCCATCGCGTAGCTCACCAACCGCTCCTCGCCTGGAGGGAGCGCCGCTATGCGACCATCGCCTGCATACACGCCGCCATCGAACAGCGTAATCGGGCCTTGCATCAAATGCAGGTTGCTGGTGTTTTTCAGGCGAATACCGTTGAGCGGATACTTGATGTGCACGGTGCGATTGTAGATCGACAATTTGTTCGCCTCGACGGTTTGATTGACGATAGGAAGCATCGCCGAACGCTGACGAGCGAGCGTAACGGGCGTATCGATGTCGTAGCGAAACAGCTCGCCAACGTCGCCACCTTCGGCCATCGCATCAACGCCTGCGGCAATGTCGAATTCCACCTCTTTGCTGAAGTCACCAAACGGATCGTCGTTCGACGGAACCGCACTTGCCGGTGCGCCGTATTCGCCACCGAATTCACCCGCACCGCCACCATAGCCTCCAAATGCGCCACCCCCGCCTCCGCCGCCCATCCCTCGCTGCTGTTTGCTGCGACGACTGAGCATCCTGCCCGCCAACGCGGGAGTAGATTCAGCCAGCTGAGCGCGGGCAATTGCTTGCTGATACTCTTGCGGCTGCAACGCCGAGTACAGTTCGTGAGCCACCTGCGGACGCGAAGCATAGAGCGGTGAATAAAGATCCATCTCGAATGATATCGGACGACCGCTGACCAGGCTGAGCTCGACGTTCCGCCAGTCCAGGTCACCGGTGTTCTCGACAATCGCCCAACCTTGCAGCAGTGGCGCTTTTTCGTCACGCAGAACTAATCGATAACTTGTTTTCCAGACAGGTGCTTCGCGAATGTAACCGACACGGACTGCACGTGTACCGTCGCCCAGAAAGTCAAGCGTGACCGTCTTTTTGTCAGTCGCGTGCGCCGAAGCCAAGGTCTGCAAGGCTGCGCGAAGTTCTTGTTGCAACTCGGTGTCGGCCATTTTGAGTTGTCTGATTGAACTCATCGCCACTGACTGCAGTCCATCTTCGGTAAGCAGAGTAATGTAGTCGGCCTTAATCGGCTCGCCGCCAGGCACTGCCTGCGGTCGCGATTCGGCCCCGACCATGATGCCTCGCAGTTCGCTCGGCGCTTGGACAATTAGCTCTTGCCCACGAACTTGCACCAGTAGATCAAACAGCGTTGGCTGCTTGGTGAGATCGATCGCGAAAGTCTGCAGCGTCTTGTTGATCGGATCACGCGAACCGTAGCTAACCGTCGAGATTCGCCCCCCACCCAAATCTTGCAGCACCAGACTCTTGAGCAGATCGTTGATGTCGTCGGTTTTGAAACTGAGTTCGACTTGATCGTCGCCCTCGACCTGGCCACGATGTTCAAAGTAGCCGACGCCCGAGTTGAACAATACGATGCGCTCGACGGGTAGCTTTTCGTTTTCGTGAGATTCAGCCGAAACATTGCCGCTGATGCCGGACAAGCCAAGGATCAGAATCAGACCAACGCGCGACGACACAACTGCATCTACTGTTTTGGATTGCAACATCAACTGTTCCTCCAGCCCCGTGGGAAAAGAATCGTCGGGTGCAGCATGCGGCGCTCGACGGACAGTTCATTGTAGAGGTTTGACGCCGCGGAGCGAAAAAAGTTCCAGCGATGCCTGACGTAGCAACTCGCTGGATCAATGCAGCTTTATGCAACCGGTAGCTCAGTCCCGTCGGACCAAATATTGGCAGAGTGTCACGAAAGCCATAATTCCGCCTAGAATTAGCAGGCCCGTCGACGGCTCCGGCACAAGGAATGTTGTCACGGACGAGCCGTAGTTGGCCTGCCAACTGAGAAGGTCCACAGCACTGCGCTCATCCATCTGCCAATTCAGATAGTCGGCTCCGTCGACCTGGCCATCGAGATTGAAGTCGCCCGGCTCGGCAATCGCTTCCAGAATGACCTGATGCATCGTTGAAGATAGTACTTCGACATTGGCAATTGTGGTTAAGTCGGTTGCGAAGGCGAAAACCAGGTCATGCGACGCATCGATCCAGCTATGAAAACCACGCGCACCGCCGGCCAACGCATCGACTCCTGGACCGACCTGCGTCAACTGATCGAGCCAGACGCCGATTCCGTACCGGCTGTTATCAAGCGGCGAATTGGCAATCGGCTGCGCGTCGGTCGTCTGACGCGTAAGCATCTCCTCGACGGAGGTTTCCTGCAGGATGCGAGTCCCGGTCGCGCGGTCGATTCCACCATTTAGTAACATATCCATGAACTTGGCAAAGTCCGTCGCCGTCGATTGAGCACCGCCCGCAACGCGTGGGTTGCTATCACTCGCTGTTACAAACTGCGTGTCGGTTAGCCCCAACGGCGTGCTGATCCTCTCAGCAAAAAAGGCGACGTAGGACTGTCCTGTCGCCACTTCCGCAGCCGCGCCTGCCGCATGCATCGACAGTCCGCCGTAAGCAAAGGTGCTACCGGCCGGACCATTGATGAGCGTTTTCGTGCTGATCAATTCAGCGGCTCGTCGCAAAGTGATGTTCGGCGCCGCCAAAATCAGCGACGTTGCATCTTGGCCTTCAAACCCAGCGGTGTGCGAGAACGCCTGCCGAACAGTGATGTCCCGAAGTCCGGCTTGATCGTACTCCGCTAGGAATTCGCTCAACTCGCTATCCAGCGCGAATCCACTTTCTGCGGTCTCGGCGAGCGACATCATCAGCGCACCGCTAAGCGTCTTGGTGCTGCTGTCCGCCCGGGCGGGGCGGTCCAAGGACCATTCACCAAACGCTTGGTGATAGAGTACCTGACCGCTTTTTAGCAGCCGGATTTCGAAACCGGGCACTGCTTCGTCGACGTTTGCGCCAACCAACGCACCTTCAGCCAAAGCAGTCAGCGCTGCGAAGTCCTGCCCGATCGAGAAACTTAATGGGCCGTGAAGACACACCGCAATGGTGGCGCAGACAAGACGGATGGAACGTGCACACATAATCGAGTGTTCTCATTGATAGCCGCGGCCCTGGGACGACTACGGATGTAACACCGGTAACCGGGTAAAAGTGTCGCGATCCAATTCATTGTGCGACCGACCGCAGATCTCGCCAACAGCCCGCGTACCGTCTACCGAGGCAATTCTTCCTATTGCTCTCGATTTGACGCTTCGTCGGCAATGGCCGCCGCGTGACGCTCCGCGAGATACTGATCCTTCAGCTTCACGTAGTTGGCGGGCGAGTAGGTGAAGAATCGCCGCTCGTCGTCGGTCACAGGCCGGAGTCTTCGACACGGATTACCGACGTAAACGAAGCCGCTAGCGAGCGTTTTGCCCGGCGGAACGAGGCAGCCAGCGCCAACGATCACTTCATCCTCAATCGTCGCGCCGTCGTTAACGATTGCACCGATACCTACCAGCACACGATCGCCGACGGTGCAGCCGTGCAAAATGGCACTGTGCCCCACGACCACATCGTCGCCAATCGTTAGCGGCCAACCACCGGGGTTGTAGTCGCTGGCGTGCGTGATGTGCAACACAGCGTTGTCTTGCACATTGGAACGATGGCCGACGCGAATCGAATGCATGTCGCCACGAATAACCGCCCCCGGCCAAACCGACACATCGTCACCCAGCACCACGTTGCCAATGACCAGAGCCGCTGCGTCGATGTAGACGTGCTCGCCAAGCGTAGGGACAACACCTTGGTAGGAGCGAAGTGGCGAGTTCATTGGTCGTGATCTGCCCTCAACAGTGTGCTACAATTTCGAGCTATGGGCCGCCCGCGACACCGGGATTTAACTGCGCGACGGGCTCAGCCGCTGCGGTGTCGGCCTCATCTACGGCCGGGGCGCCGCTGTCGATCAATTGATAGCCGGCCCAGAAGAACGGATGGGCGGCGGTTAGATCGACCTCCTCGGCTTTGCCAACTTTTACACGCGGTTGCTGCGCGGCATTTAGCGGTAACTCTCGTGTCACTTGCACGCTACGTTGCCAGGCCGCGTCGGCCGACGTGTAGGGTAGCTCTTGCAAGAACTCTCGCGTTAATTCAAGCGTCGCATCACCGCCAACACGCCAACTGCTTAGCAAAATAGTCTGCGCGCCGGTGGACATCAGACCGCAACTAGCAAAGAACAATTCCGATCCGGGCGTTGCGTTCGCCGACTTACGCTTGGAAATCTTGCCACCGCGTTCGGCGACATTGCGGGCGGCAGGCATGATGATTCGTTGTGGTCCAAATTGCGGCAGCGTCAGCCAGTGACTTAGCGAGCTTTGCTTCGAGCTACGACCTTGCGCGATCGGCGACCAGTCGAGTGGTCTCGCAAGATCCAATTCGACTTCGTCGAGCATGACAAGCGTGTCGGTCATCGCGCCGAGGATAGGCGTCGGTGCAGGCGAACCCTCGGGCATGTCGATTGGGTTCTCGACGGTTCGTCGCAGCATGGCGAGCGACTCGAGCTTGTCTTCCTCGGAATCGCCTGGCAGCACGTCGAACCCAACCAAAGCGGTTCGTTTGTTGCGACGCCACGGCTGCTCATTGCCAACTGCCAACCCAACGGTGGGAGCCAATCGAATCCGCGCTTTGCTAATTAGCGGGACCATCTCGCTGTCGATTTCCACAGGTAACGCAGTGAGCGGTACATACCAGACGAGACCATCTGGTACGACGATCAGCTCGTCTAGCTGCGAGACATCCAGTGAAGAACCGGCGAACAGTGCCTTGAACAACTGGTCGCCGGATTCCTGCCAATCGCTAGATTGCAGCTTCTCGACGGTCATGGCATGATTCGCGTCATAGTTGCCCAAATGCCGCAGAAAGTCGCCTAGTCGCTTAGCAACCACCTTCCTAGAAGCGCACTGCCAATTGGTCGAACCAGCGCGCGTTACTAAAAATCCGATCGTGCCGCTCGGACTGTCATGAAATACCGCCACTGCCTGACCAGGCTTAAGCTGCTGTTGCAAGGTGGTGGTTGGCAAGATGGGCGGGAACTGCATGTCGACTGCGGCCCGCTGCAGTCCAATTTGCCGCAACATCTCCTCACGCTGTTCGAGATTGTTGTCCCACTGACGCCAAACCTTGACCAACTCACGCTGCTCGTCGGCATCGATGTCTGCCTGCCACTGATTGCTAATCTCGCGCTGCATTCGCTGACCATCCTGCGCAACCTCTCGGTAGTTCGGGTAGCGCAGCAGCAATTCGTTGCGTTGATTACGGGCGCGCTGAGTCAATAAGCTTTCCGGTTGCTCAAGCGCGTCACGCAGTGCTGCAAGCCGACCTCCCCAAGCAAGTGCGCTGTGATAGCGGTGACGCTTGGCGAGATCCGTGATCTCAAGTGCGCTAGCCATATCTTTGCGAGCAAGCATGGCATCGAGCCAGCGATCGAACGCCTGCTGGTGTGGCGTCTTCAGTCGGGCCAACGTCTCTAGCGGACGAAACATCCATTCGGTGGCCGGCGGGTCGCTCAACA
Organism: Planctomycetota bacterium; assembly: GCA_039184115.1. Taxonomy (GTDB): domain Bacteria; phylum Planctomycetota; class Planctomycetia; order Pirellulales; family Lacipirellulaceae; genus Bythopirellula. The sequence goes on from JBCDBK010000013.1 coordinate 27,209, forward strand.
GTATCTGATAAATACCAACAGCGCTGCGGGCCCGTAGTTGTTGCTGGTCGTATCGCTGATTGGCAAGCTGTAGCTGTAAATTGTGCGACGACATCGCGATGTGTTCTTGCAATGCTTGAGCCAGCGCAGCAGCTGCAGTGTCGCGTTCTTGCAGCACCTGCAGATGGGCCTCCAAGTATCGCAAGCGATTGCCAAGTCGGCCGTTGCCCACATCTCGCAGGCGAGTCTGACCGCGCGCCAAAGCCGTCTGCGCCGCCCTGAGATTGCCGAGCGCTATCGATTGCTCGGCAATGGCAAAGTTCAGCTGCGCGACAAGATGTTGATATCGTTTCTGCCCCATCCAGCCGGCGGCAGACTCCAGCGTTGGGCTAATTCCTTGGACGCCACTAGCCAGCTGATTGATGCTCGCCAGGCGGAAGGCGTCGTCAATCGCGCCGAGATCGTCGTAGTAGTAGGCCGAGTAATTCGCTTCGGTAAACAACTTGGCAGCGGCAGCGGAGTTGCCGGCCTGCATCTGGATACGTCCCAGTTCCAGCATAGCAACACAAGTAAGCGGATAGTCGTACTGCCCCGCGACTAACAACGCACGATTAAGGTACTTCTCCGCTTGGTCGTCCTTGCCGACACCGGCTTGCGCAACGCCCAGCAGCAGATCGGCCCACGCTTTAGACCAGTGATTCGGAATGGTGGTACCGCGCGATAGCGCGGTGACGAGCTGACGCGAAATTTCGTCCTCGGCACCTAACGGTCCGAGCAATTCGTTGCGACGCCGGATCGCGAGCGCCGTTGCCCGAATGATCTCGACCGCGTCGATACGACGAAAGGGTATCTGCGGCTGGTAGCGCGGATCTGCGCCCTGTCGGACAGCCTGTTCGGCAATCTCGGTCAATCGAATCAGTTCCTGGTTCGAAAACCGCCCCAACGTGAATTGGCGTGTGCTTTGACCCCACGGCATAATCTTGCGATGCAGGTTCGTATCGGCTTGCGGCTCGCGTTGAAACTGGATTCGAATCATCCAGTTCGGACTCTGGAGATATTGCAGACAAGCCTGGTCGAACTGAGCTAAAGCCTGCGCGACTTGGCCTTGATGGTAGTAAACTTCGCCCAGTAGTGCATGGTAGGCAATCGAATCGAGCCAACGATTGGTCACGCCAATTTTGATCGCACCACGAAGTTCGCGCTGAAACGTTCGTTGTGCGTCGCGGTAGTCGCCTTTGTAGAGCTGGTCTATGGCTCGGTAGTAGGCTACCGAAGGAATGGTATTTCCGCGGCCCAAGGTTCCCGATCCGCCCAGACTAACCTGAGCGTTAGCGATGTCCCAGGATTGCAAGCAACCGACGAGCATCAAGCACGTCGACAGTGCCGGTGCTAGCAGTCGGCGCCCGTATCGGCGTTGTGGGCAGGTCGGCATGTTTCTCCTCCGGGCCTAGAGACTGTCAGGCTGGCATCGCACCTAATGAGGGGGCCAGCAACCGACCTCTTCATTCTATCACTTCCCCACCAAAAAACGATTTTCGCGGTGAATTCAGGAGGAATCCCTGCCTGATCCTACGGCCGGATCTGGCTGGCTGTGCTTGCATACCCGCACCTAGACCTAATCGACAGCAAAAACTTAGAGGTTGCGCGAAAGTTTGCGGATCAGGCGGACGATAAGGATTGTGCTGGCCGATGATGGACATCGGACGAAGACCCTCCGTTGGGAGCAATACCAAGTGAATACCTCGCCCACCAAATCACAACCCCTAACCAAGGCCAACCGTTGCGTCGGCGCCGCATTCGCCGGGCTAATGATGGTCGTCTCGTTAGCTTCGACCGGTTGCCAGGTTGATGTCGCCGGCCAAACATTGCCCAGCGCGTACTATCTGACTGATGATGTGCAATACTACGCACCGGGCCCTGAGTTCAAGTTGGCTCGTGAGGCAGCAGCGCTAAAGGAACAGAACGCAGCCATCATCAGCGAACAACAGCGTTAGCCAGAGCGTAGGAATTCAAGACTTGTCTACGAGACGATCACGTGAGTTTCCGGCTCTGGCGATGACGACTCTCATCATTGTCGCCTCGCTCTGCTCCACCGGCTGTTTGCGCAGCATGACTCGCGAGATGGACCCCATTAAGCCCTCGCCATCGTATTTGACCGACAATGTGACCTACAACGTTCCTGGGCCAACAGACGACCAATACCAAGCGCCAAAGATCAGCAGCATACATCAAGCGACCACACGGCGTTAACACAAATTATGCCGCTCGTCGGCACGGACTGCCAGCAGGCGATCCGTCGCGACGAGGAGTGGGGGGACGGCACCCTAAGCGGCAGGCGTCTGAGATTCGTCGCGCGACATCGTGTCGCGAATCTCAGACGTCGTTGCCCTAGGGAATGAAAAGGGCATCTCACCGCACTCTTGAAGCCCGTCATTTCTGCACGAGCGCACGCTCGGTCGGCCACCGCGATTTGATCCATTGGGTTAGCCGTACGCCTTGACCTCGCAGGGTACTCCACGGGTAGTAGGTATACCGCTGACTGGTTGCCGTACCTGTGCGAAAGCGCCGCTTAAACGGATACTCGCCCGCGCCCAGGTCGATCGTTCGATCTCCACGGCGAAAACTACCTTCGATCATCCAGCCGAGCAACGCTTTGCCGGCACCGTATTGGGCGAAAGCGCGGTCATAGCCCATCCGCAGGCCAAACAGTCGGCCATCGTACACGTAGTTGTACTGAAACGCTGCCGGTTGGCCATCTAGTTTCAACACCATCATGTCGAGCATTCCCAACTTGGCAGCTATCTGGTGACAGTCTCGCAAGAAACCTCGCACATGACTGTGCGACAACGTATTTCCAGTCGTTGATTTACCTTGCCAACTCTGCTGGGCTATCGAGAGGCATTGTTCGTACAGATCCCAGCGCGGCTCCGCATCGCCGAGCGCCGCGCCCACCGGACGATGACGATTGATCTGCACCTGGCACAAGCGTCGCAGTCGATTCTGCTGACGAGTGACTTCATGCCGCCATTTCTTCGTCAGGTGCGATCGATAGCCTGGCCAATCCGACGGTTCGAGTTCGATGAGCGAAGTTTCCTGATAGTTCGACTGGCTCACCGCCCAACCGCTCGCCTGCAAGGCCTGGCACAACGAAGTTCGACTCGCATCGCCACCCATCCAACGCAGATCAAGCATGTCCCAATCACGCGGCGTCGCTTGCAGGTGCTTTAGCGCCGCAAATAAGCACGCCGTCCGATCAGGACCTATCGGTCCGTACGACGTGCCCCAATCGCTAAGCGGGTAGGTCAGCACTCGCACTTTGCCAACCTGATAGCGTTGCACGCTCACGCATAACGGCACGATTCCAATTGGTCTTCCTGCGCTGCGAATCACGAGTACGCGCAGGCGCTGCTCACTTCCAAACCAGCGCCAATAAGTCAGCAACCAATCGAGCGTCTGAAACAACGAGGCGTCTGGCGTCTCGACCAGCAGGGCGGTCCAGGCAAGGCGGTAGTCTTCTAACTGCTCGGCAGAATTGATTTCGACAACGTCGGCCATTTGTGGCACCTCAAAGTTGCTCGACGATCGACTCACTGGTGATCTGCTGTGTCAGATTCGCAACTGCAGTGCCATGCTTGCCGTTTGTCGATGCAGAGAGGATACTAGCCATTGATTGGCAAGCACTTACGTCGATTCCTCGCCCGTTCTGTTGCGGACTTCAATGTTGACCCGCCGCCACATGATGTTTTTTTGCCACGGGTTAGCGTGAGCTAGACCACACTTTTTGCGTCATGAATCAGCCCTCTGTAACGCGACTCGTTGAAGCGCTGCACGAGACTTCGAAGTCCGTGACCTTGGCGATTACCGGTGGCGGCAGCCGAAGCATTGCCCAGTTGCTCGAAGTCCCAGGTGCGTCACGAACGGTGCTCGAAGCGGTGGTCCCCTACGCATCGTCCGCGCTTGCCGATTGGTTGGGATCGGCCGCAGACCAAGCCTGTTCGGAGTCGACTGCCCGGGCGATGGCGATGGCCAGCTGGCTGCGGGCAAGGGCGCTGGCACCCGCTGTCGACACCGGCTTGCTGATCGGCCTGGGGGCAACCGCCAGCCTCGTCAGCGATCGACCGAAACGCGGCAGCCATCGCATTCACCTCGCCACTCAAACCGCGACGCACACACGGACGATTTCGCTCGTTCTCGAGAAAGACCGCCGCACGCGCAGCGAAGAAGAGGACCTCGCCAGCTTGCTGGTGCTCGTCGCGCTGGCCGAAGCCGCCTCGCTCGACGGCGCCGAGGTTCATGACGAACTTGAGAATCTGCTCTCAGACAACGAGCCCATCGCGTCGGCGTGCCACGCAGGCCAACCCGAGTGGACCGAGTTACTGCTCAAGCAGCGCGACTATGTTGGTTACGGGATTGATTCGAGGCCACGCGCCATTTTTCCTGGTGCTTTCAATCCGCCACACGCCGGACACCGGCGGATCGTCGAGGTGGCGACCGAGTGGCTCGGTTGCTGCGTCGCCTACGAAATCTCGACCACCAATGTCGACAAGCCACCACTTGATTTCGCTGAGATGGAAGCGCGATTGACGGCGCTACGAGCTGAAGATGCCAAAGCGGCCGTCGTCTTGACCGACGCCCCGACGTTTCGCGTCAAAGCCAAACGGTTTCCCGACTGTACATTCATCGTTGGTGCCGACACAATCGCCCGTGTGGGCGACCCTAAGTACTACACCGGCGCCGAAGGCAGCTTCGACGATGCGATCGGACAAATCGCTGACGCCGGCTGCCGCTTCCTCGTGTTTGGTCGTGAGATCGAGGGCGAGTTCCGCGTGCTGTCAGACTTCGCGCTGCCGGCAGCGCTGAAAGCGTTGTGCGACGAAGTGACGGCGGACGAATTCCGCGAGGACGTGTCCTCGACGGAATTGCGGGAAGAATCGAATGACTAACTCCGACGGCGAAGGTTGAACACAGGCAACACGGCCAGCAATGAGAACATCGCAAATGAATAGATGCGTTTCCAATGGTAAACCGTCGCAACGTATCGCTTTGAGTATTCGCTGCGAATCCCGTCAGCATCTAGCGTTTCATTGCCACTTCGGGTGAGCATTGCGGCAGCAAGCCCACGGTCAGCTCCGTTGTAAATCATCTTGCAGTGACCGTCCGCAAATGCGGCTTGGCCATAGTACGAATACGTCGACGTTGAGAAAAAGCCGGCGTCTACCGTGAGATGGCCCAGCTGATTATCGCCGCAGAGAACTTCCATCGCTTCACCCATCGTGAGATCGCGCGGCTCCATCCAGCAGCTACCAAGTATGACCGCATCAACGAATAGAATCGTGTTCGAGCACCCGTCCGAGATTTGACGAAACGAAACCGGATGGCTGCCTGGCCAGCATGTGTCAGCGCCAATCGCAGCAAAGTAATTCGTGGAGTGCGCGGCATAAGGCGCTGCCCCATACCCACACGCTATGTCGCAACTAGGACAGCGGTATACATCAGGCATATACTGCCACAACTTCTGATTCTCGAGGCTGTCCCAAGGTTCGTCGAGCTTGACGCGTTTGTAGAGGTTTCCGTGCTCAAGATACGGTAGAATAAGTACGCGCCAGCTGTGCAGAGGATTTCCATCGTCGTCAACGGTGTAAGCAGGCGGAAGCTTTCCATAATCATCCGCGTAGAAATGCAGTGCCAATGCGATCTGCTTCATGTTGTTGAGGCAACTGCTTCTACGTGATGATACTCTTGAACTCTGAACTGCTGGCAACAAACAGAGTACGATTACTACGATCAGAACAATCGCACCGACGATCCATCCGCTGAGCGTGAATCGAACCATTCGAAAGTTCACTGACCAAAAGCCGATGATCACCAATGACCATGCGACTCCCCACCCTCCAAACGTCGTCAGCGATGACGCCAACAGCGCGAATACCCACAGGATGGTCCAAAGACGGAATTTCATGTGGTTATTGTACGCATGTTGCCTACTGCAGAGGACGCAACGAGCGTAGAGACAAGAATAGTTCGGTCCGCCACGGTATTTATAGGGATCCTGCCGTAACAGGCGGCGGTTTCAAGCACTTTCGCAACCTAGTCACCGTTCCGTGGCGGAGATAAAATGGTGGATTGCTAAGCCGCTTTGCCTGGAGTACTCGCGTGTCCACGATCGACGTTCCCACCACCGATTCTGTTGACGAAGGGGTTATCGAAACTAGCGAACACGGTGAGTTTTCTCTCTCCGAGGCGCGTCGGATCGTCGGCCAGTACTTCAAACCCAATCCGTGGATCTATTGGCCCGACTTCTTGCTGTCGATGGGAATCGGCATCTTTTTCTTTGGGCTGGTGCAATACCCCGAGACAATCACGACCAACATCGCCTGGCATTGGCCCATCCGCGTGGTAGGGTTCTTGGTTTCGTCATTGCTCTACTACCGCGCGGTGCTGTTTATTCACGAATTGGTGCACATTCGCGACGGTGAGTTTACCGCCTTTCGGATTGTCTGGAACTTGCTCTGCGGCATACCTTTTTTGGTGCCCTCGTTTCTGTATTACACCCACCTCGATCATCACCGACGTAAGCACTATGGGACCGACGCCGATGGCGAGTACATGCCGCTGGCAAATCAATCGATCTGGCACATTTTGTTTTACTTTTCGCAGGTACTGATCATTCCTGTGCTGGCCGTCATACGGTTCGGCATTCTGACACCGCTGACCTGGATTAGTCCGAAGGTTCGCAGCCTGGTGCACCGTCGTGCATCGTCGATGGTGATGGACCCGGCGTACATTCGACCGGCGCCAACGCCACGCGTGTTGCGAATCATTCGTCTGCAGGAAGTGCTGTGTTTCCTGTGGATCGCCTTCATGACATTTCGGTTCAACGCCGCGCTTGGACTGATGTCGACTGAGCCGTTGCCGCTGACGTTGCTGCTGCAGGCGTATCTAACGGGCGTGTTCATCATCGGCATCAATGCTGTGCGTACGCTGGGCGCGCATCGCTGGACAAACGATGGCACCGAAATGAACTTCATCGAACAGATGCTCGACTCGGTGAACTATCCGCACAATCCGGCCATCGGTGCACTGTGGGCCCCGATTGGTCTCCGTTGGCACGCCCTGCATCACATTTTTCCGACGATGCCGTACCACGCGCTGGCCAAGGCCCACGCCCGTCTAAGTGCCGAGTTGCCTGCCGATTCGCCCTATCACAAATGCAGTGCCGAATCGTTGCCTGATGAAATTCGAACGCTGTGGCGAAGAGCACGAGCGGCGAGTGCTGCTCGAATCTGAATCCCTACTAGATGAAATGGCTCGCGGACCGGTAGTACTGGACTCCTTAAGAAAATCTACAACATGATGATAAATTCGGGGATTTGTAACAACTGTAAGCACATTGCAGAACTTAGAATTCTCCAAAAAAGCGTGATTCTCTTCAATTTTTCCCTCTCATTCTGCTCGATGCTATAATTGTAATGCGGTTATTATAGCAGTCTCGACATCATTACTCAGGACTAGTAAGCTGTGCTTACTAGTCCTGAGTAATGACCGATACTGAATGTATCTAGTTTGTCGGACTAGAATAATATGCATGGAAGCACCCCTTGGAGGGCCATACAGTGGCTGTTAGAAAGCAATTTCAGTCTCAACTGATAATCCCAAGTCAACTAGCATCACTGATCGAGAGCGTTAAGGATCGAGATATATCTGAAGAGGAACTTCGAGAACAACGTATCAGTTTCGCTTATGGCAATGCTCCTGACACTGGGCTAATAACGCGTGATTCCATCGAATCAACTTCTCACCACATCCGCATGGTTCGGAGTTAAGTCTTGCGAGGCTGGTAATCGCACTTCATGGCACTCCGTGAATCAGATAACGAAGAACTTTATGCGCGAGTGCAGGAGAAGAATCTTCTTCGCCAGTACGATCTACTTACAAACTGCATTGAAATTGGTCTTGAAAACGGAATAGACTGCTTCGACAAGTATGTCTTGTGGGCGCTGAATTCAGCAGCAGTAGCGAATATTGCTCAATTTGGAGGTCGCTTTCGAGAACAACCAATTTATGTGGGCAATCATATCCCGCCGCACTTCGAAAAAGTACCTGGGCTAGTTGATCAGTGCATTTCAGTTGTCCATGAAAATTGGGATGCTATGGATTATCCCACGCTTCTTCCCGCATATGTACTGTGGAGGTTGAATTGGATTCATCCGTTTATCGAGGGTAACGGCAGAACGGCTCGAGCCGCGTGCTACTATCTTATATGCATGCGATGTGGCTCACTTCTCCCTGGTAAGAAAACAGTGCCAGAACGAATACGCGAAAACCGACCCGAATACGTGGAAGCGCTTCGTGACGCTGATAGGCACTGGGCCAATGGCCAATTCAATGTTGATAGATTGGCAGACTACCTTGCGAAATTACTACAAGATCAGCTGTCGGAGTCTTGATCTACCGTACAGCTCTTGTGAGAAATCGTGCTACTACACATCCAGATTCTTTACATCCAGCGCGTGTTTCTGGATGAATTCGCGGCGGGGCTCGACACTGTCGCCCATGAGGACGCGGAAGAGATCGTCAGCGGCGCCGGCGTCTTCCATCTTGACCTGCAGCAACGTGCGGTTGGTGGGGTCGAGCGTGGTTTCGCGGAGTTCCTCGGCGTTCATTTCGCCCAGTCCTTTGAAACGGGTGATTTGCAGACCCTTTTCACCCGCTGAGCGAATCGCTCCTGGTAGACCGCGAAGATCTTCTAGACCGGTTTCGCTGTCGCCGCGCCGCACGGCGAAGCGAGAGCCCTCTTTGCCGGTACGATCTTCGGGAATCAACGCGTCGATCGAAAAGCCGAGTTCGTTGAGGTCGCCCAGCAGTGTATTGATGGTTCGCACTTCGTGCAGCTCAACGATCCGCAGTTTCGGGCCGGTGGCTGCACCGTTGGTTTCGACGTCGCTGGAATCTGGTGTGCCATCTCCGTTGGTGGAGGGTTGCGGGATGGCGGTTGTGCCGGCGTCGACGCGCAGTTCGTGGCCCAATTTCTCTTCTTGCTCAGCGACGTACTTGTCGAGTTCGGCGCGGGAGGTAAACCACTGCTCATCCATGCCGAGAAAGACGTGATACACAGGCAGCTTGAGCGTCGCAGGATCTTGCCGTTCGGCGTGAATCTTGAGACTGATGCCGCGGCGTTCGAGCGCGATGATCGAATCTTCCAGCGCAGCCAGCGTGCGACAGAGTCTTTCCATCTGCTCGCCCTCGACCAACTGACCCTCGCCCGCATCGAACACGCTGTCACCGAGACCCAGTTCGAGCAACTGCGTCTTCATTTCTTCTTCAGTCTGCACATAGTGGGCTTTCTTACCTTTTCGCACGCGGAACAGCGGCGGCTGGGCGACGTACACATGCCCTTGGGCGACGAGATCGTACATCTGGCGGTAGAAAAACGTGAGCAGCAACGTCCGAATGTGCGAACCATCGACGTCCGCGTCGGTCATGATCACAATTCGTCCGTAGCGTCTTTTGCTGAGATCCTGATCGTCACCGATGCCAATACCGACGGCGGAGATCATGCTGCGGACTTCTTCGTTGGCCAACACTTTATCTTCGCGCGACTTGTAGGCGTTGATGATTTTGCCGCGCAGCGGCAGAATCGCCTGATACTCGCGCAGTCGGCCACCTTCGGCAGATCCGCCGGCCGAGTCGCCCTCCACCAGGTACAGTTCACACTTATCGACGTCTTTGCTGGAACAGTCACGCAACTTGCCAGGCAACCCACCACCTGAGAGAGCACCTTTGCGTTCGCGGATGAGCTGCCGAGCTTTGCGAGCACTTTCGCGAGCTTCGGCAGCGACGATGGTCTTGCGCACCATCGCCTTCGCCGTCTTGGGATTCTCTTCCAAGAACTTCGACAGATAGTCGCCGAAAATGGAATTGACGATTCCCTCGACCTCGCTGTTGCCCAACTTGGTTTTCGTCTGGCCTTCGAATTGCGGGTGTGGCACGCGAACACTGATCACGGCTGTCAAACCTTCGCGCACATCATCGCCCGAGGGGATGAGATCTTTGAACATGCCGGCGTTTTTGCCGTAATTGTTTAGCGTGCGGGTGAGTGCTGTGCGAAAACCGGACAGGTGCGTTCCGCCTTCGGTCGTGTTGATGTTATTGACGTAGGTGTGCACGTTTTCGGTGTATTCACCCGAATACTGCAAGGCGATGTCGAGACTCACACCCTCGGCTTCGCCCTCGACTGACAGCACTTCGGCATGTACGACGTCGCTGGCTCGGTTGAGGTGTTTCACAAACTCACGGATTCCATCGTCGTACTGAAACGTCTCGCTTTCGTCATTCCGGGCATCCGCAACGGTGATTTTCACGCCGCGATTTAGGAAGGCTAACTCTTGCAGTCGCTTGACCAATGTCGCATAGACGTACTTGGTCGTTTGAAAGATCTGTGGATCGGGCTTGAAGGTCGTTTTCGTCCCTTGTTTATCCGTCGTACCGACCCGGCGAACTTCTCCCTTGGGGACGCCACGTTCGTACTCTTGGTGGTAGACGTGCCCATCGCGACAGACTTCCACCTCACACCATTCCGACAGAAAGTTCACAACGGTCACGCCGACGCCATGCAAACCACCAGAAGTCTGATAAGCGCCTTTGCTAAATTTGCCACCAAACTTGAGAACGGTCATCACGCCTTCGAGCGTCGATACCTCGCGATCCATCTGCTCAGACAGTTGTTGGTGTTTTTCGACGGGGATTCCACGTCCATCGTCTTCGACCGTAACCGATCCGTCGGCGTTGACAGACACGAGCACCTCGTTGGCGTAGCTAGCCATCGCTTCGTCGATTGAATTATCGACGACTTCGTAAACCAAGTGATGTAGCCCACGACCGGTCGTGTCGCCGATGTACATACTCGGGCGTTCACGGACATGCTCGAGGTCACTGAGATGTTCTAGGTCTTTTTCGCTGTATTCGGCGTTTGCTTCTTTTGCCATGTTCTACTTTGCTTTTGCTTCTGTTCGATTTTTCCCACTCACCGAAACACTGGCAGCAGGGAACTGTGTTTGTGGTGTTTGTGTCTAAACCTGACCGACGCGAAATCTTAGCTGTGTGATTCCGGCATCTGGCAAGGCGGCTTGCAGTTTGGTCAGTAGTTCTTCTTTGCGGAAAGTAAGTTCTTGCATGAGCAGCGAGTTTTCGACGCGGACTTCCAACGTTCCTCTCCTGAGTGCTCCGACGCGGGTGGCTGATGCGATGTCGCCGACCGCGTTTCGCCAAGCCTCGTCACGTTCGCTGGTGGCCCGTACTTGAGCGTAGCCGCGTCGCTGCACAACTTGTGCCAGTACATTATCAATTCGCTTCGGTCGACGAGCGAAAAATCGTCTCTGCTGAGTCGTTCTACGACGCTCTAAGTCTTCAAATTGGTCGCCCAAAGATTCGCTCATCGCTTGTCGTCAATCACCGATCGCGGGCCAACGGCATAATCACATAGCCATAGCCGTCGTCGGTCGAGCAAACAGCGGCGCTCTCGGCGTCTTTCACCTCGAAGCTAAACGTCTTGTCGGCGTCGAGCACCTTGAGGAAATCGACCACAAATCGCGGATCGAGCGTCACGGTCAGTTCGTCGCCATCGTAGCCGATTGGCAATTCCACGCGTGACTGGCCGACCTCAGCGGCTTTGCCAGAGAGCACCAACATGCCCTCGCCAAAGGTAAAATCGACGCCACGGCTCTCGTCGCTGGTTGCGATTTGGGCCTGTCTGACTGCAGTGAGCGTCGCGCCCACGGCCAGGTCGAGCTTGACGCCGGATCCGGTTTCGGGAAACACCTTCTTCCAATCGGGAAAGCGGCCTTCGAGCATACGTGCTGAAATCGTTGCACGCTCGGTATGCACCAAAAACTCGTTACCGCTAACCGCGATGCGAACTTCGTCGTCGCTCGGAGCGACTGCACGTTCGATTAACGTCATCGCTCGAGTCGGCACGATCGTGGTCTGAGCGGGATCCAAGGCTTCGCCCGTGGTACCGATCGGTCCAGTCATTTTGGCGAGCCGACGTCCGTCTGTGCCGATCGCCGTCAGGTGAGCATCGGCTACTTCGAGCTTAATGCCACCCAACGCATAGCGGCTGCTCTCGTTGTCGGTAGCAAAGGCTGTACGCCGAATCAGCTCTCGCAGAAGCCGCGCTGGTACCGTGTGATAATTGGCTTCTTCGAAGCCTGTGACCTGTGGGAATTCGGCGGGGTTTTCCGCTGGCAATTGAAACTGGCTGCGCTCGCCACGGATGGTCGTGCCTTGTCCGTTGGATTCGAGATGGATGGTTTCATCGGTGCTTTCACGCAGAATCGATCCAAATCGAGCCACGGACAAAATCACCACTCCCGGCGATTGAATGTCGACACCAGAAACTTGGTGACGGATGCCAACCTCCAGATCGGTCGCCAACAGCGTCACAACTTGATCGGTCACTTCGAGCTTAACGTTCTGCAGAATAGGCTTCGGACTGCGCGACGGCGCAACAGATGCCACTGTTTGGAAAGCGTGCAACAATTGCTCGCGATCGCAAGAGATTTTCATAACAGGACCAGCCTTTCCAGTAGACCGAGGTGCCGCCTGATCGGCCATCGCTTGATCTTCGAGAGTAGTAGACAACGGACACCTCCTACGTGTTGATTACGTCTTTCTAATTATTATTTAGTAGCTAGTTGTATTAGTAATGAGCCAATCCAAATGGTCGATAGGTAGCAAATTGTTGTTGCAAGTGATGGATGGCGAATAGTTTGCGTCCACTCGACGATGGTGGAATACCTGTTAGACCACCGGCGATAACCTGTCGAGCCATGGTCGACAGAATGGCGAAAGCGGCCAGTTGGCGTATCGTGCTCGACGACCGTCACGATTTCGCCAAGGTTGTCGACAGCTAGCTAACATTTTTTCCACCACGTTCGTCGACACGGAATTGAATTTTACGGAATTGAACTTCGTAGTTCAGTTGCAGCTTAGATCGCGGTTAGTATTCGTTTCAGTTCTTCGATGTCTTGTTGGGTTGTCGCGTCGGTTACGAGTCGCGAGCGGATTGACTTGCTGGCATGCATAATCGTCGTATGATCGCGTCGTCCGAGGTGTTGACCAATTTGAGCGTAGCTGAGGTCGGTCAACGAGCGGGCCAGATGGATTGCCACCCCGCGCGCGTAAACCAGTGACTTGCGACGGGCCGAACTGCGCAACGCCGATTGGGTAAGCGAGAAATAGCGGGCGACAACAGCCATAATTTGTCGGAAATGAAGCGGCGGGCGCGTGCCATTGACCGTGGGACGATCTTCGGCGTGATTGGATTTTTCCAGAAGTTCCCATTCGGCCAGCGCTCGGAAAACTTGCGGCACAGACCCGTCGACCGACTGGGCGAGGCGACACAGCTGATCGTCGGGTAGCGACAGCCCGCGGCTGGCTGCTGCCGCTTGCAGCAGTGCGCGTCGAGCTTCAACACCCGGCGGTTGCAGTCGAATGGTCAGGCCATTCGTCAGTCGATCGCGCAAGCCTGGGTCGAGACCGTCGATAGCCGCTGGCGGTTGCTGGGTGGTGATTACGACCGCCGCAGAGCTATCGAGCAACCGATCGAGTGTGTCGCGCAGCTCCCGCTGCACGAACAGACTTTGTGGCAAGTTATGCAGATCTTCCAGTACGAGCAGATCAAGCTTGGCCCAGCGGTCGCGCAAGGCGTCGACCGTGCCTTCTTCACGCATGGTGCGGAGCTGGCGCGCAAAGTCGATGGCGGTCAAGTATTCTGTCGCGACATCTCCGGCGTTAGCAGCCCAATGTCGGATAATGCCACGGGCTAGGTGCGTCTTGCCAAAACCGGTAGGACCAATCAGCACCAAGGGATTGAATAACGCCGCACCGCTGCTCGGCGCCTGGTCGCTATTCTGGAGTAATTGTTCAAGTGCCGGAACCGCGAGCTGATTCTCAGGACCAGCAAAAAAGTCGTCCATCGAATCAGCAGAACGGGTCGGTATGCGCGTAGAAGCCCCCCAATCAGCCGCTGGAAAAGCGATTCGAAACACGCCACTAACCACAAAGGCTCCGTCCAGTTTTGTTTGATTCTTAGGAGACAACAAACGGCGGAAAAATGCTGCGAAAGAGACCGGCGCGCCGCTTGGAAAGCCAAACCAAAATTCTACCCGATTCGCCATCGAACAGGGAGGTGCGAAAGCGTATTTTTAGGCGTTTGGCGGCACTTTTCCGATCAGCGCAAACGCTGGCAGACACTCAAGATACGACGACAAGCTTCGTCGACTTCGGCAGTCGTCGTCGAGCGACCAAGACTGAAGCGAATCGAACTCTCTAGCAGCTCTTTTTTGAGCCCCATTGCGAGCAGCGCGGGCGATGGTTCGCTGGACCCGCTGGCGCAAGCAGACCCGCTCGAACAAGCAATCCCCGCTTGATCAAGGGCCATCAACAGCGCCTGTCGATTCAGACCCACGAAGGCGATATTCGACGTGTTTGGCAGTCGCACCGCGTTAGCTCCAATGACGATCGTGTTGGGCATTGCGTTGGTCAGAGCTTGTTCTAGTTGATCGCGCAATTTGGCAAGCCGAATGCTCTCGCCCGCGAGTTCATCGAGACTGAGTGCTAACGCCTGGCAGAGCCCAACGGCTAGTGCGACGGTTTCGGTGCCCGGACGAAGTCCCGCCTGTTGATGGCCGCCGAAAAGGGCTGGCTCGAGCGCGACGCCGTGGCGGAGCACCAAGGCACCAATGCCTAGCGGACCATAGAACTTGTGAGCGGCGAGACTCATTGCCGATAACCCTAGGTCGGCGAAGCTCACCGGCAGTTTACCAATCGCCTGTGCCGCGTCGCAGTGCATGGCGATGCCTTGGTCGGCACACAAGGACGCCATCGCGGCGATGGGCTGCACCACACCGGTTTCGTTGTTAGCAAGCATCACACTCACGGCGGCCGTTTCGGGCCGCAACGCGCGGCGAACCGATGCCGCTTCAACGATTCCGTCGACGTTTGCCGACAGGTGCTCAACTTCGGCCTCGCGCAACTGATCTGCGGCTTCCAGCACACAAGGGTGTTCGATACCCGTCGTGACAAAGTGGTTGCGCTTGCCGGTCCGGCGGGCGACGGCCGTCAATCCAAACACGGCTAGGTTTGCGGCTTCGGTACCGCCGCTGGTGAAGATTACCCGATCAGCGTCCATCCCCGACATGCGTGCTCCGAGCAGCTCGCCAACCTTTTGGCGTGCGTCCTCAAGCGCTCGACGCGCGAGTCGCCCTGCGGAGTGCTGACTGGCCGGGTTTGCTGCATAGCGTAACGACGATTCGCGTACGACATCTGCCACTTCCGGCCGTACCGGCGTGGTTGCGTTGTGATCGAGGTAGATCGAATCATCCGGCGTTGGGTGCTCAGAGCTTTGCGTTGTGGCAGACATGCTAGCATTCTAGGTTCGCGGC
Organism: Planctomycetota bacterium; assembly: GCA_039184115.1. Lineage (GTDB taxonomy): Bacteria > Planctomycetota > Planctomycetia > Pirellulales > Lacipirellulaceae > Bythopirellula. The sequence goes on from JBCDBK010000013.1 coordinate 42,631, forward strand.
GACTCAGGGACGAGTGGCAGCGCCGACGCAGCCGCTAGCATGTTCGGTATGCAGCAGGTCGCCCAGTGCGAATCATCAATTGCCATTGCGACCTAAAATCGACGCGGGCTATTATCCGCATCCCCGCAGTTTTCGTCCCAGAGCAAGGAAGCTATGGCAACTTTTTTTCGCGCGGCAATCATGCTGACCGTCTTGGTCGGTCTCCCCTCGGCTTGGGTTTACTATGGCCCGCTTCCTCCCCAGGCAATGGGCGTGATCGAACGCACCGTCATGTCAGCGAAATACTCGATCGGCTGGAGCGGCGAATTGGAGGCAGCAGCTTGGGATCGTGACCTGTCGAAAACGGCACCGCGATTTGATCCGACCACGGTCGACGCCATCGAGAGACAGCGTCAGCCCAGTGTCGCAGCCGAGTTGCGACAAGACCCCCAGTTTTCGCTGGCTACGGCGACCATTGCCGTTCCACCGGCGCAGGCGACTCTCAACGTCGATCCAGCGATGGCTCGTCGGCTAGAACCTCACTTGTCGCTGTTGCGTTCGCTCAACGTGGCTGAGTACACGCTGGAAAACTGGGGTGAATCGGGGCAGCTGTTTCGTTTTCGCTGCGCTGTCACCCTTGGCAGTAGCGACGATCATACCCGTCAGTTCGATGCCATCGATGTCGATCCACTGCGGGCCGTGCAGCAGGTCGTGGGCAACGTGACGGCGTGGCAAAATGCACGTCACACGAATACCACGACCACCTGGCGATAGAAGATCTCGGCCTGTGCGGCTCGGATTCTAAGGGTATCACTGATGAAGCCGCGATTCTCAACGCTCGGACGGCAGCTCAACAGCGTCGCTCAACGATATCGCCAGCCGCTCGTCAAAAGCCGCGGGCCTCAGCAGCTGCGGCCACGGGCGACGATCCAGCAGGGGCTGGCTGATGGTAGTTTGAAAGACCTTGCCGAGCAAAAATTGACGCAGCTGGAAACGGTACTTTTTCTAGCCCGCGAGCCGCTTTCGACGAGAAAACTGGCCAAATTAGCCAAACTTGCCGATGGTACCGAAGCCCGGACACTCACCAAGCAGCTTGCCAGCCGCTACGACCAGCGCGGGCGCGCTTTGCAGGTGGTGGAAGTGGCAGGAGGCTTTCAATTGCTCACCCGTCCGCAATTGGCCCCCTGGATCGGTCGTTTGCACGGTGATTCGCAAGAGGTTAGACTCTCTGCCCCGGCGCTGGAGACCCTGGCAGTGGTGGCCTATCGGCAGCCTGTGGTGCGTGCTGAGATTGAGGCGATTCGCGGTGTGCAATGCGGAGAAATTCTGCGCGTGTTGATGGAACGCGATTTATTGCGTATCGTCGGACGAGCTGATGAGCTTGGTCGGCCCTTTTTGTACGGAACAACCAAGAGATTTTTGCAAGTTTTTGGACTCAGGCGGTTGGACCAACTGCCGGTAATCGATCAAATTCATAGCGAAGCAAGTTAGTCGAAAGATCGAGTCCTCGCGTCGCAAGCAGTGTTGAATTAGGCAACAGAACGGTCAAGGAGCGAGCTGTGCAGGTTTCTCAGAGTTACTCTACTTTGGATGGAGCTTCCGAAACCGCCACCGACGAGTGGTTGGCCCAAAGCGCCGCGCCAGTGGCGTCCCTTGATCACGCCGAGCTGGAACCGGCAGAGGACGATGAGGAGTACGAGGACGAAGACGACTCCGAAGACGAAGAAGTCGAGTACGAATACGAGTACGAAGACGAAGATGAAGAAGAGTCCGACGACGAAGTCGAATACGAGGACGGTGACGACGAGGAAGAAGTCGAAGACGACGAGGACGAAGACGGCGACGAATACGAAGAGGAGTACGAGGACGAAGACGACTCCGACCTCGAAGAGGACGACGAGGAAGAGCAAGAAGAGGACGATGAGGAGTACGACGGCGACGAATGGGAAGAAGTCGAAGACGACGACGTCGAAGATGACGAAGACGATTACGAGGATGACTTCGAAGACGAAGACGACTCCGACTTAGACGACGATTCCTATGAGTACGATTACGACGACGACGACGCGGACGACGACGATCTCTCTGACGGCTTCAGCGCACTCGACGACGATACTGAGGAAGACTAATAAGAGCTACCCCTACTGCAAAACCGACATTCATGTGCAGATTCGTCGGTCCGTCACCTTCCCCGAGTCATCGCCGCTTAACGACAGTTTTGCAAATCGACAGTTACAAAACTCCGTTTCCAAAATCGCCGAGGCCCTGCAAAAGCAGTGATTTCGGATTGTGTCACGGTCACGATTTTCGCAGACCGCCTTGCAAAATTACAGAACTCGGCAGACTTGCGTCGGTGCGGATTTCACAAGTGCTTTGCTGGTAGCTGGTTGCGAAATTCACGATCGGCAAATGGGCAGGAGTTTTGTAAATCTGCCCGCCTGTTGGTGTTTCAATATTCTGCGTCAGGTGGTTTTACGTTGGTGTGCCGAGAACGGACGGCTCGCTGATTTTACCAACTCGTAGGGGCGATTGCGCAGGTGATTGTTGGCCGGGTGAAAAGCCTCTCGCAGAGGCGCGGAGAGGTGGTGGGATTGTGCCCGCGAATGGGCGCGAATAGCCAGAAGAAAACTCCCTTCCCTCACAGGGAGGCCAGCTCTAATGCTTTTCGGGGGAGGGTCTTGATTCCCGCACTTGAGCCGACGGCGCTAGCCGCGGGTGATCGACGCGTTGGGGGCAAACTTGCAAAAACTCAGATTTTGAAGCGGCTAGGGAGTACCTGTTTGCTGACTCAATTCAGACATATGATTTCTGCCTTGGCGAGAAACGCCGACGACTATCGGGCAATATCCACACCGTGTCCACCCTTCAGCAACCTGACGAAGGCCAAAAAACGCCGCGCTAGTCCTCGATCCGAAACAGCCGTCTGACCGCGTCGAGCAGGCCGTATGGGGTGCCGTTTTGCGAGGCGTCGCGGAGCGATTCGAGCGGTGGATGCAGCATTTTATTGACCAGACGATCGGCGAAACGCTCGATTTCCTGCTGCGTCTGCTCGTCGAGATCGGGCAGTTTGTTGAATAGCCGCTTCAGCTCGGCGGCTTTCGGTTTTTCTAACTCGGCACGCAAACTCGTTATCACCGGTGCCGTTTCGCGACGATGCTGCTCGCTGGCGAAGCGCTCGGTTTCTTGCAGGACGATTTTCTCGGCGGTCGGAAACTCGGCAGCGCGCGCAGCGCGATTACGCTGGCACGCCAGATCGAGGTCGTCGATGGAGTAAAGATAGACGCCCAAAGCCTCACCGACGCTCGGTTCAAAATCGAGCGGTACTGAAAGATCCATCACGAATAGCGGGCGCTGATGTCGGTGCGGCACCACGCGAGCTTCAAAGTCAGCCGCCGTGACCAGTGGCTCGGTGGCAGCGGTTGTGCTGATGGCCAGATCGGCCAGACTGAGCTGGGTCCAGAGTTGGTCCCACGCGTGATAAGTGCCATCCCACTTTTCGGCGAGCTGCTGGCCATGCTCCTGGCTGCGATTGACAACGTGAATCTGCGGTGTACCTGCGTCGTGCAAATAGCGAAGCGTCTCTTCCGCCATTTCTCCCGCGCCAATTACCAGCACATGTTTGTCGTCGAAAGTCTCGAAAACGCAGCTCGCCAGCTCCGAAATAGCCACACTAGGAATGCTCACGCGATGCTTATGGAGTTGAGTCTCGCCAGAAACTCGTTTTGCCGTGTGGAGCGCTGATTGAAACAGCTCGTGCAACATTGGCCCGGTGGCACCGATGTCTTGAGCGCTCTGGTAGGCCTGCTTTACCTGCGAGAGAATCTGAGGTTCGCCAACGACCATGCTTTCGAGGCTGGCAGCGACGCGATAGAGGTGTGACACGACATCATGGTCTGTCAGCGTGAGTAGTTGTCCCTCGACTTGCTCGCGTGAGATGCTGTGAAATTCCAACAATTCGTCGATCAGCTGATCCGACGTTGGCGACGTCGGGTGGCCGTTGCTGGCAGCGTAAAGCTCGACGCGATTGCAAGTCGATAACAGCACAAACTCGGCTCCATCAAAACGATGTTGCCATGTCTCCAACGCCTTGGTGGTCTGTGTTCCGTCGAAGGCGAGCCGCTGCCGCACGTCGAGACCCGTCGATTGGTGTGTGCAGCCGATCATGCGGAGGTTCATAGCGCGACCTCCGCCTCGACCGACAGGTCGTCTGTGGGCGCCATGTGCAACGAGTCTTCCAGTTTGACGGCACCCAATGCGAGCAGCATAAAGACGAACGCCGCAACGGTCAGATAAGCGACTTTTCGGCCTCGGCGCGCAGCCGGGTAGACGAGTCGAAATCCTTCGGCCACCAGCAGCCACAGCAACATGGCACCGAGCGCGAGCACCACCGGGTCTGTCCACGGCACAAAGTTTTGGTCGCCGGTACGGGCCAGCAGGCTGAGAATTCCAGTGAAGAAACCACCCGCGACGAAAAATGCCGCGGCACCAAGCGAGCGGCTATTCGCCCGTTCTAACCACTCGAGGCTTGGTAGTCGCAATCGATCGCCGCCGCCCAGCTTGCGCTTGAGTCGATTGCTCTGAATCAGATACATCAGTCCCGCCACAAATCCCAACAACACCGCGACTGTGCCAAGCATGAGAAACAGACCATGAATTTGCCCCCAGACTCGCGGTGCCTGAAAAGTGGCTAGCGGCACCGTCGAGGCGAAACGTGACGCACCGATCAGCCCGAGTACTGTAGGCAACAGGAAGAGACCCATCGAGGATTTGCGGTAATAGAACTTCGCTGCCAGATAAATGACCGCCAACGCCCAGGCGGCAAGAATGTACCAATCGCGGTGGCTAGCCAGCGGGGCGTCAGGCGTTTCGGCAACACGCACCCCCAAGTACCACGTGTGAGCAAACACTCCCGCCGACGCCATCGTCAGCAGAGCCACTCGGCGCAACTGAATGCGGTTCCAGAGACCGAAAATCTCCAGCCCCAGCGCAATCGCGTAGCTGGCCGAAAAGCACAGCATGTTGATGCCAGAAAGCATGGAAAGTTGAATTTTGGGTGGGCGAAACGATTCTGAGATGTTGGTGAATCAACCGAAGACAGAAGCAAGATCAACGGTCGACTGCGAAATTCGACGCTTTCAAACTTGTTGATTTACGTCATGGGTTCTGGATCTTGGCGGCGACGCGCCGTGTTAGATCGCTCAACCTTCTCCATCGAGTCCGTGTTGTTTGAGTTTCTTGTGCAGCGTGTTCCGATTGATCCCTAACCGTGCTGCTGCCTTGATTTGCACACCGTCGGTACTGGTCATCACCTCTGCGATCACGCGACGCTCGACCGGCTCGACAATGCGGCTGAGCAGGTCCTCGTCTTGTTCGCCTGCCTCGCGCAGGCCCTTGTGGACGAGTTCGTCCGTCAACGACTCGAAGTCCATGGCTCGGGTACCCAATGCCCGTGGCGGACGGCCTGTGGTGACCGAAGTAGGCAGCAGTTCGAGCGTGAGTTCGTCGCCGCGAGCCATCACAACGGCCCGTTCGACGTAGTTTTGCAGTTCTCGCACGTTGCCGGGCCAGTGGTATTTCTGCATCGCCTCGATAGCTCGAGGATCGATATGGGCCACGTAGCGATCGTTTTGCTCATTGTAGAGGTTGAGGAAGTGCGTCACCAGTTCCGGGATATCTTCGGTTCGCTCACGAAGGGGTGGCAAGTAGATCGGCACCACATTAAGCCGGTAGTACAAGTCTTCGCGAAACGTGCCCGACTCGGCCAGCTCGAGCAGATCGCGGTTGCTGGCGGCGATCACCCGTGTATCGACTTGTACGGATTTCGTATCGCCCACGCGCTCAAATTCACGTTCTTGCAGCACACGCAGCAGCTTCACCTGCAAATGTAGTGTTGTTGAGTTGATTTCGTCGAGAAAAATCGTGCCCTTATGTGCTGCTTCGAACCGGCCGGTACGGTTGTCGATTGCGCCGGTAAACGCGCCGCGGACATGGCCAAACAGTTCACTTTCCAGCAAACTCTCGCTCAGCGCCCCGCAATTCACCCGCACAAACGGACGTTCGTTGCGTTGGCTGAGATCATGAATCGCGTGAGCGATCAGTTCTTTGCCAGTGCCAGTTTCGCCGAGTAGCAAGACCGACGCGTTTGATCGAGCCACCTGCCGCGTGATTTGATACACCTCAGACATCGCCGTTCCGCTACCGATAATGCCCGGCAGTGGGGCGGCAGTCGGGTCGCTGGCGGTAGGGAACTGAGTCATAACGATCGCGGTGCGAATGGGCCTGGTGACTGCCATCGGAGCCGGTTCCAGCTCCTCGACGGTCAGATGGGTTGTGGTTGTCACTTCTGTTTTTCTAGTAAGTCCAGCAAGTCGCCGAGGACTGCTTGCGTCGCCTGATCGGCTGTTTCGCTGGCGTTGTAACGATCGTATTGACGGAGGATTTCCTCAGACGTCAGCAACTTGCCATACCGTCCGACGCTCTTGGCAAACGCCTCACCCGCCGCGCGACGCGTTTCGATATCGAGGGTTGGGGTACTCGCTACATCGACTAGCAATTGCTGGCTGCTTGCCGTACCAAGTGATGCGAGCACACGTAACGAGACTTGCATGAGTTCAGGATCGTAGATCGTCTGACTAACCTGATCGGCCTCGCGCAGCAACTCGTCGTAGGGGTGACCATCTTCGAGCAGTTCGGCAATCCAGGTGAGCGCTGCGACAGCTTGTCGCGTGCGTGTATCGGTGCTCGGGTGGCTATCGCGAAGGTCATTCAGTTCCTCGATCACCGTCTGCAGCGATTCGACCGAGTGCGGCCTGGGGGTGGCTATCAGCCACGGATCCTCTTCCGCCATGCGTTCTGCTCGCGAGAGGTTGTGCAAGCTGCTGACGACGGCAATTGGCACGTGCGACAACTGGGGATTGCTGCGCAAGCCGAACACGACCTCACGCAACAACGGACGACCGATGTCGCTGTCGACGAGCATCAATTCCAGGCGCGGTGAATTGAGCGCCGTCAGCAAGGTCTGCCGGCCCGTCGTGACGGGGGTGGGATCGTAGCCGAGTCCACGAAGTTGGCCGGCCCAATCACTGGCTTTGCCGACTACCGACGAGGCAACGACCACCTGCGGATCGCCGGAACCCGAGGCAAAGTACCATAAAGCTTTGGCAACGCCGCTGGCACCAGCGAACGAGCGCTGCGGCTTGATTTTCATAATCGCTTCCAACGCCGCAAATCGTAGCTCGCGGTCCGGATGGGTAAGCGCCCGCGTCAATGGTCCAGGACTGCCAGCCACCGAACCAAGCGCCGAGTCTCGGCCGCGTGTGCCAAGCAAAGTGGCGCACGCAATGGCAGCCGAGAATTGCTTTCGTTCCATTGCTTCGTGCAACGCCTCGCTCAATTGCGCGTCGTCCAGCGAATCGGCCACCTGCTGTGCATCCGATTCGAGCGGCTGTCCAAGCAGCTTGGCAATCTGCTGTGCGTAGATCAGTCCCAGTCGTCGATCGGCCAGGCTGGCTCCGGGCACGTCGCTTGTTAGCCGCGCCAAACGAGCAATGGACAGTTGCTTGTGCTCTGCGGGCGAAACCTCGCGCGACTGCATTTTTTCGGCATCGAAGGACCACCATGTTGTTAGTTCTGGTGGGTGCTGATGCGTTTCGAGACGACGAATATTGCTGAGAATCACTGCTCGCGCCTCTGCGGAGTTGGGCAACGAGAGACCCATTTTCGTCAACGCCGCTTGGCTCGCCGCGACGACTTCCGCGTTCTCGTCGGCGCCAGCCGCCAACGCCGCTAGCCAGGGCACCGCGTCTTGCAGCTGGAGATAGCCAACCAGCTCGACCACGTCACGGCAGAACTGGTCTTCGCCGTCGGCAAGCGCGGCGACCAACATCGGCTCCACCGCCGGACGCATTGCCGCCAGCGTTAGCATCAGCTCCGCGCGAAGCGACTCGTTGTCGGCTGCGGCCAACGCTTCCAAACACGCGACAGCGCCCGCATCGCCCGTCACACTAAGGTCGTAGCGTGCAGCGCGGCGAATCGCTTGCTCGGCATCACCCAATGCTGCGATCAGTTTCGCAAGTTGCTGCGGATTGCGACCGAGTTTGGCGGCGTTTTGCAATGCGCTTTCGGCAAAGGCGCGCGCCCCGTCCAATCGATTGGTTTCCGCCTGGCGCACTAGCGAAAGAAAACGGGCTACGCCAAGTTCGCGAACCAGCGCCGCTTCTGCCTCTTCGTCCAACTCATCAGGCGTGAATTCTCTCCAGAGCGAGCGAGCGATATCGGACTCGCCTAGATCAAGCAGCAAAAACACTGCCCTAAGCTTTTCAGCGGGCGTGTCGCGAGGCGTGTCGAGCAGCGACGCCACAGCCGGGCTACGTCGGGCCGCTTCGGACAGCGCAGGCGAAGCCACAGGTTCGTCTTCAAACTGGGCGAGCGTTGACGACGGCAGCAATAACGCTGTCAGCGTCGCGACCAGCGCCGCCAGAATTGGTTGCCTGAACATTTTCAAGGTGCCGTTCGGTTCTCGGTTGATGTTGCTATGGTTGTCGTCCCCGTGCGCTGGGCGGACGGTCTTACTCGGCTACTCCAGCCGCTGTTTCCAGGCCGCCACCTGCTGAGCCACTTGATCAGGTGCCGTCGAGCCGTAGCTGACGAACGCCTTTACCGCCTGCTCGACGCCCAGGACTTCGTACACTTTTTCGTCCAACGCTTCGTGCGCTGCTTGGAATGCTTCCAGCGGCAGGTCCGCCAACGAGGCGTTCTGCTTCATTGCCTTGCCGACCAACTGTCCGATGATCTCGTGCGCCGAACGTTGTGGCACGCCGAGACCGATAAGGTATTCCATCAAGGTGGTCGCATCGAGGTAACCGCGGTCGAGCCGTGCGGCGATCGCTTCGCGATTGAGTTCGGCGTTGGCGACCACAGCCGCCGCTAGTTCGACACAGGCTTCGACGGTATCGGTCGAGTCAAACACACGCTGTTTGTCTTCTTGCAGGTCGCGGTTATAGGCTAGGGGCAAGCCTTTCACGAGTACGAGCAAGCTCTGCAAATTGCCGACCACTCGGGCTGTTTTACCCCGAATTAGTTCGCACACGTCGGGATTAATCTTCTGCGGCATAATCGACGAGCCCGTGCAGTACGCCTGCGAGATCTGCAGGAAATTAAACTCGCTAGTCGACCACAGAATCCACTCATCCGCCCAAGTACTCAGATGCTCGGCGATCATCGTCAGCACAAAGCAGAACTCGATCGCGAAGTCGCGATCACTCGAGGAATCGAGACTGTTGGCCACCAACCCGTCGAAACGTAGCTTCTCGGCTACCATTTGGCGATCGATCGGTATCGTCGTGCCAGCCATCGCAGCAGTGCCCAAAGGCAACTGGCACACGCGCTTGCGACAATCCTCCAGTCGGTCGAGATCGCGCTGAAACTTCTCGCAATAGGCCAACCAGTAGTGATTAGCCAACACAGGCTGAGCACGCTGCAGATGCGTGTACCCAGGCAATATGACGTCGACATCCCGCTCGCAGCGGCTGACGAACGCCCGCTGCAAATCGATGAGTTTGTCAGTTAACGCGACAATCGTGTCCCGAATCCACAGCCGAAAGTCGGTCGAGACCTGATCGTTACGGCTGCGACCGGTGTGCAGTTTGCGACCAACGTCGCCGATTCGGTCGATCAGTGCTCGCTCGATGTTCATGTGCACGTCTTCCAAGTCCTCGCGAAAGACGAACTCACCCGCGTTGATCTCGCCGAGGATCTCAGTCAGGCCATTTTCGATCTGCTGATGTTCTTGGTCGGAGAGCACACCGACCGACGCCAGCATGGCCGCGTGTGCCTGAGAGCCGAGGACGTCGTGCGCAGCGAGCCGCTGATCGAAACTCACGCTTTCGGTGAATTTCTCCACGCGCGGATCGGTCGCGCCATCGAACACTCCACCCCAAGCCTTTTTCGACAACTGAATCTCCCTCAGATTCGACACTTCGCCACAAGAACGCTCAGGGCGTCGAATGACGGTGAGCTAGCGCGCCGGCAGACGCCAGCTATAGCGCGACGACAGATCACAGAGTGCACGCCTAGAAACGCCGCCAACACCTTTACAGTAAATGGTTTAGGACGCGAAGTCAATCTAGTGCGGGCAGCCGTCGCTTAAAATTTAGGCAGAGAATCTCGCACTTTTTCGCTACAAGAAGCAAGATGATGGGAGTCCTAGCGAACTTGCTATAGTCAATAGACGGCCGAATCCACTCGGCTGATTTCTTTTCGCAACCCGAGTCCAGTCATGAGTAGCTTCGTCAATCTGATGCAAAATGTGCCGCCACCTTTCAACATGGTGGTGTATATCTTCCTGATCATTGGTATCGGCAGCGTGCTCACTTCGCTGATGAAGCAGATCCGCAAGTACGCCTGCCATCGACAAGAACTGGACTTCAAGCGCGAACTAATCGATCGAGGCATGGACCCCGACGAAATCGAACAAGTCGTGCGAGCGCGGGCCGAGGGGCCCAACCGCATTGAGTGAATGGGAGATGAAAAATGCTTAACGCACCTTTATTGCTCGCTCAAGCCGCCGCCGGTAGCACGGCTTCTGGTCTGTTGATGGGACTCGACGGAGAGCAGCGGTTTGTCGTGATGCTGGTTGCCATCGGATGCGGGACGGGTGCGCTGATTGCGATCACCGCGATCATCACTGGCGTCTATACGTCATTGGTTGCGCGCCGCGAACTTAACGACCTCAAACAAGATATGCTCGATCGCGGCATGAGCTCCCAAGAGATTGCCGAAGTGATCGAAGCCACACCGGTCGCCGACGCGGCGAGTCGGTTCGTGAAAGCGAAATTTGGACGTAAAGGCTAGGGGGTCTAGCTCAAGTGTTTTCCAGCCTACTTCGCCAAATCGAACAGCATTCTCTGTCGCGGTGTCGCTTCGTCGGCTAGCCAATCGAGCGGCGGCAAAGTCGGCTCTTGTGCCGCCAGCGCCTGCGCGACGCGTCCGTAAAGATGGCAGGGCCAACCCAGCAATCGGCGATGGATTAGCGCCGTCGGAACGGCAAATTGCTCGGCCAGCCGATTTCGCAAGGTACGCACCGCCGCGTCCACCTCGACCCAGCCTTGCTGCTGCACGATTTCGGTAAAGGCGGCTTCTGCCCGGGTAAGAACAGCGTTAGCCGGCAGTAGCGTCGCCAGGGCGAAACGCTCGCAGTCACGCTGGCGCTGTTGCCACGCAGCCGACGATTGTGCGGCTAAAAACCAGTTCGCCGTCCAGCTCGTATCGGCCTTCCACAGCGCGACCGGCGCGTAGGTGTGAGCGAGCAACTCTCGATAGGACGCCATCGGTCGCGAGTCGGCCACAATGCGATCGACCAGCAGCTTGAGCCCATCGGAGGTGACGACCGCGCACGCCTGCACGCTGAAGCGTGGAATCAGACCGGGAACGATTTCGAGTTGCACATCGGCTTCGTTCTCGAGCGCGGCCTCGACGTCGACCGAGGCAGCGGCGAGCGAACCGTCGCGCCCGCCCAGCAGGCGACGTGCGCGCCATTCGATGGACAGTTCCGTCAGCGAATCAACTCGGTCGCAGTCCGGCTGGAAGGGTTCCAGGTCCCCCAACGCACCCACAAAATTTGCCAGGTCGATTAGCTCGCCCTGATCGAGTGCCGGTGCTCCGTCGGTGTGCCACCACCAAACGAGCCGTCCGGGAGTTGCGGGGCCGGAATGCGGCTGCCCATTGGTGGTTTGCGAAGTCTCCTTGGCGAGCTTGCGAATCTTCTCCCACAGATTCGAGTTGGTACTAATTCCCAACACCTCGGCGGTTTGCTCCAGCATGGGAGCCGATCGCCAGGGAGCACGTCGTCCGCACTCAATAGCGCTGACGGTCGAAGCGCGTTCATCAACGAGCGCGGCAAAAGTGCGCAGTCCTAGACCAGCGCGCTGGCGATAACTGCGAATTAGCTCCCCAAAAGTAGCCATCTCTGAGCACCAGCCTAGTCGTGACAAGAGGGCAACGAAGCTATCATGGTAGCGGAATGCCACGCATGGCGGCAGGGGGCGGGGAGTGATGGCCATGTCGCGATTAGCGACGTGCTATTTGTTGCCATGCTCTGCGTGGTCACGCGGTGACGGGTAAAGCGCTATGCTGAGTCTAGCAATTCAATGTCAGCCTGAACGGATCGGTGGCTACGATGTCGATCCGCGCTTGGAGTTGTTGGCCGATGTTGCGCGATCGCACAGTTCTGTCCAAGAAGTAGATGTCTCCTCTGGCGTCGACAACGGGGCTTACATCAACATCATCGTATCGACGAACGATGTTGTGGCACTATGGTCGGAGCTGCGAGACGTGATTGCCAATGACAGGCTGCTTCGATCGTGCATTATTGCGTGCTGTGAAGGTGACAATGGTTGGGATGACTATCTGTTGCTCTTCCACTTTGACGATACTGTGCCCACCGACACGCTGACATGACTGCCTCTATAGCCTCCGAGAATGCCAAGCTCCCCTATTACCTCGGCTGCCCAGGTTGGGCGGATGAGGGCATGGTCGGGTTGCTGTATAGCACCAGCAATCGGCAGCGATGGTTGGCGCAGTATTCCGGCGTGTTCAACTCGGTCGAGGCGAACAACACTTTTTATGGGCTGCCCAAACTAGAGACGGCGCGACGTTGGGCTGAGAGCGCGGTCGAAGGGTTTCAGTTTGTCTTCAAGTTTCCTAGCGTCATCTCGCATGAAAAGCAACTTCGCAATGCGGGGCGCGAGACCGGCGAATTCCTAGAGGTGCTCAATATTTTTCGCGAGGCCGACCGACTAGGACCAGCGTTCTTGCAGTTGCCACCTTTCTTCGACGGAGGTCAGCTGCCCGAGTTGGCGAACTATCTAAGTCGGTTACCCAGGGAATTTCAGTACTCGGTAGAAACGCGGCATGACGATTACTTCGATCAAGGATCGGTCGAGCGGGAGTTCGTACAGGTGCTTGCCAGTCATGGCATCGATCGGATGTTGTTCGACAGTCGAGCACTCTACTCCGCACCACCGACCGACAAATGGGAGACGATTTCGCAGCAGCGCAAACCGAAATCGCCAGTGCGTCAAACTGTCACAGGCAAGCGACCCGTGTTGCGATTGATCGGTCGCAACGATGTGACAACCGTTAGGCCTTGGATGCAGCAGTGGGCCAAGATCGTCGCCGGGTGGATCGCCGACGGGCTGACTCCCTACATCTTCACTCACGCCCCAGACAACAGATTCGCGCCGCTGGCAGCAGAGCAGTTTCACCAGATTCTCAGCGCAGAAATTCCCGATTTGCCGCCGCTACCAAACTGGCCGGCGCGCGAAGTTCGGCAACAACAGGCACTGTTCTGACTGAAAACAGCGCCGTGGATGAGCACTGACAGACGCAGAGAGGAGATTGATTTCCGATCACCAGTGTTCATTGGTGTTTATCAGCGGTTAGCGTTTTGAGGCCGCGATCAGGCATCTTGCAGTCGTCAATTTAGACACAAGCCAATTATTGACAGAGTCCAGAATTATGCTAGAATCGCCGCCATGCCAGCGAATTCTGCTATTTTGTTGCGAGAAAACGGCCTTCAGGTGACTGCTCAGAGGTTGTCTGTCTTGCGTGCTCTGACGGTCCGTCCTCATGCGACGGCTGACGAGATTGCTGAGTTGGTGCGCGAAGACATTGGCACCGTATCGCGTCAGGCGGTGTACGACTCGTTGGGACTGCTGACCGACAAATGTCTGATTCGCCGAATTCAACCAGCAGGCTCGCCGGCACTTTACGAAGATCGTGTCGGCGATAATCACCACCATGTCATCTGCCGGCAGTGTGGCAAAACTTCGGATGTCGACTGTGCGATAGACGACACGCCATGCCTAACTGCCGCAGACGACTCCGGCTATGAAATCGACGAAGCAGAAGTAATTTTTTGGGGTACCTGCCCCGACTGTTTGCCGATGAGCGCGGCGGCACCAGCTATCAAGAAGAAAAGTTGATGTCGTAACGAACCAGGTGCGACGAGCCAATTATTTCAGAGAATAAAGGAGCATTCACATGTCCGGCGATATCACAAAGTGCCCAGTTATGAGCCCCGCATCGGCGCGTCATACCGCCGCAGGCGCACTGTCGAACGGCGACTGGTGGCCCAACCAGTTGAACCTGCAGATGCTGCATCAGCATTCGCCGCTGTCGAATCCAACCGACGAAGGTTACGACTATGCCAAGGAATTCAGCACGCTCGATCTGAGCGAGGTGAAGAAAGACCTTTACGCGTTGATGACCGACTCGCAAGATTGGTGGCCGGCTGACTACGGACATTACGGCCCATTCTTCATCCGTATGGCTTGGCACTCGGCAGGTACGTATCGCATCGCCGACGGACGAGGCGGCGGCGGTGCGGGCATGCTTCGCTTTGCCCCGCTGAACAGCTGGCCCGACAACGCCAACCTCGACAAGGCACGTCGTCTGCTTTGGCCGATCAAGCAAAAATACGGTCGCAAGCTTTCCTGGGCCGATCTGCTTATTCTGACCGGCAACTGTGCTCTTGAGTCGATGGGCTTCGAGACCTTCGGATTCGCTGGCGGTCGCGAAGATATGTGGGAGCCAGAGGGCGATGTCTACTGGGGCCCCGAAAGCGAATGGCTCGGCGACGAGCGTTACAGCGGTGACCGCGAGCTGTCGAATCCGCTTGGTGCCGTGCAAATGGGACTCATCTACGTCAACCCTGAAGGTCCCAACGGCAACGCCGATCCGCTGGCTGCCGCCCACGATATTCGCGAAACCTTCGGACGTATGGCGATGAACGACGAAGAGACCGTCGCGCTGATCGCCGGTGGACACACGTTTGGCAAGGCGCACGGTGCTGCTGACCCAGAGCAGTATGTCGGTCCCGAGCCCGAAGGTGCGAGCCTTCAAGATCAGGGCCTCGGCTGGATCAACAGCTACGGCAGCGGTGCTGGTGCCGACACAATCACCAGTGGTTTGGAAGGCGCTTGGACGACCGAGCCAGCGAAATGGGACAACAACTACTTCGAGAACTTGTTTAACTACGAGTGGGAACAAACCAAAAGCCCCGCAGGTGCCACGCAATGGACACCCAAAGACGAAGCGGCTCAGGGCACGGTTCCCGACGCCCACGACGCTGCCAAGACGCACGCTCCGATGATGTTTACCACCGACTTGGCTTTGAAGGTCGATCCGGTGTACGGCCCCATCTCGAAACGCTTTTACGAAAACCCCGACCAATTCGCCGAAGCGTTCGCCAAGGCCTGGTACAAATTGACTCATCGCGACATGGGCCCGGTTTCGCGGTTGCTCGGCCCCGAAGTTCCTGAGCCACAGCTCTGGCAAGATCCTGTACCGGCGCCCGACGGCGAACCGATCGGCGATGCAGACATCGCGGCGCTGAAGTCGAAGATTCTTGACTCAGGTCTGTCGGTCTCGCAGTTGGTTTCCACAGCGTGGGCCTCGGCAGCCTCTTTCCGCGGTACCGACATGCGAGGTGGCGCCAATGGTGCTCGGATTCGATTGGCTCCACAGAAGGACTGGGAAGTCAATCAGCCGGCCGAACTCGCCAAGGTGCTAACGACTCTTGAGCAAGTACAAAAGGGTTTTGGCAAGCCGGTTTCGATGGCCGACTTGATCGTACTGGGCGGCTGTGCCGGCATCGAAAAGGCAGCCCAGGCGGCTGGACACGACGTGACGGTGCCATTTACGCCAGGTCGCACCGACGCGACGCAAGAGCAGACCGACATCGAATCGTTTGCCGTACTCGAACCGACGTACGACGGCTTCCGCAACTACGTTTACATCGAAGGTGGCTTTGACCGTCCGACCGAAGAGCTGCTTGTCGATCGGGCGAACTTGCTCTCGCTGACGGCGCCAGAAATGACGGTGCTCATCGGTGGGATGCGAGTGCTGAAGACCAACGTCGGTCCGCAGGAATTGGGCGTGTTCACTGACAAGCCCGAGACGCTGACCAACGATTTTTTCGTTAACCTGCTCGACAACGGCTTGCAGTGGAAGCAATCGGAGAAGTGCGAACACTTCTTCGAAGGCCAAGCGCACGGCTCCGACGAAGTAAAGTGGACCGCCTCCGCCGTCGATCTGGTGTTTGGCTCGAACTCGCAACTGCGAGCCGTCGCCGAAGTCTACGCCAGCAGCGACTCGTCAGAAAAATTTGTGACCGACTTTGTCGCGGCGTGGGACAAGGTCATGATGCTCGACCGCTTCGACGTCGAAGCGTAACAACGACGAGCCACTTCGACACTTTCCAAGCCCGGCAGGTGACCCTCACCTGTCGGGTTTTTTGTTGTTTGAAGAACAATCATCACATAGGAAGATCAGCACTTCTAATGTTCAGGCACCTTGCACCATAGTCTATCGAAATTCGCGAAACTTCCTCCAGCACGCAGAGTATCGGCATTGGATTTACTGGTAAGGATTGTTTTAACCAAATACAATGACAGTACTATGATCCTTCGCGATATCTCTTGAGGTGACTAGCTGCTATGTGGGTTGGCTTGCTTGCACGCACTGGCACCTGTCACGTTACTCTTGTAGCCTCATTCTGCCTAACCATTGTTTTTGCACATGGGTCAGAACGGTTCACGTTCGTCGCATTGCCCGATACGCAGAACTACGTGACCAACGTTACAAGTGCACAACTCTTCAGCCAACAGACCGAGTGGATAGCGGATCACATTCAGACAGAAGCCAATCCTCGAAATATCCAGTTTGTGTCCCATTTAGGCGATGTCGTCAGCAATGCGGCGGACATGGTGGAATGGCAAAGAGCCGATCTCTCGATGGACAGACTCGACGGAATCGTCAAGTATTCCGTTCTTCCTGGCAATCATGACTATCTCTTAACGAGTACCAAGAACTCCGGCACCGAGAACTACCTGAGCTACTTTGGTCCGAGTCGTTTTAGCTCCCAGTCTTGGTTCGGTGGAGCGGATCCAAGCGGCAATAATAGCTACCAGCTGTTCAACGCTGGAGGTTTTGACTTTTTGCATCTAGCCCTTGAATGGAACCCCACAGATAACACGCCCTTGCGTCAGCTTTCCCCGCTGGATTGGGCGCAGTCTGTGCTAGATGCAAATCCCAATCTTCCAGTAATTCTCAGCACACATGAGTACGTGCAGGAAGAACCTCCCGGTCGAAGTGTGACCGGAGAGGAACTTTGGAATCAGTTGATAACCAAGAATGACCAAATATTTATGGTGCTTAATGGCCACTTTCACAGGTTTGGCAAACCCTTTGGAGGTCAGCACCATCAGGTCAGCACGAATGACGCAGGGCGTTCAGTAGTCGAAGTACTGCAAAATTATCAGGGATTTCCAACTGGTGGTGAAGGTTGGCTGCGTCTTATCGATTTCGACATTCCAAATGATCGTCTTCGATTTGAAACGTACTCGCCGTTTCTTGACGAGTTCTTGGAAACAGAACCCGCGCAATTCGGCACCTTCGCGGCTCAATTCGAGCTGAGCATCGATTTCTCGACAAGGCTTGTACCCATTCTCACTTCGCCTCAGATTCCCGGCGATTTCAACCTCGACCAGAGTGTCGACGGTGCAGACTTTTTGGTGTGGCAAAACGAAACCACGAATGGTTCTCTTGGCGATTCCGATTTGCTTGACTGGAAGGAACACTACGGGCATGGCGCGGGTGATACACTTGGACCAAATTTGATTCCTGAGCCGATGACTTTGCAGTGCCTCGTTTGGGGCTTTGTATTGTTCATGATCGGTTGGCCAAGCTAGATATGCAATTTGCGTCTAAGAGAACTTCCGCCACTGTCACACAAGCTCACCCAGTGCAGCTTGCTGTCATTGGCAGCGCTGGGTTACGTTATTCTCGCTCAGACATATTTCGTCGCTGAAATCCGCAGAGCAAATCATTACAATGTGTTTAGCTCGCTTAAAGGTGTGGTTGCCGCACACGTAGTACGAGTCGTTGAGGTGAACCGGAGAATGAAGATGCATGCAACTGCAGTTGGTAACGCCGTGCGGTCCTTTGCTGTTGGAGCATGGCTCAATTTAGTCGCTATTTTCTTGCTGAGCCTCGTCACCGAAGCGACGATGGCGCAAATACCCCAAGGTAATCTCAGCGTTCGCTTGCAGACGACGGCGAGCTTCGATCCGACGTTTCCTGGTGGCGGTGATTTCGAGCTGACGCCGACCGATTTTATTCCGCTGGATGATGGAACCGGACGAAATCTGCTTGCCACGCTCGGTGGCACGATTCGCGTGATTGACGCCAACGACAACTTGCTAGCCGCTCCACTGCTAACCACCAGCCAGGTTGGTCTGCAGCTTCCCGAAGAAGCTGGCATGACCGGCTTTGCCGTGCATCCCGATTTCTCGACTCCCAACACGTTCGGATATGGCAAGCTCTACACTGTCACGCCAGAAAACGGCTCGGTCAACGGCGGCTTAACCAACAACAGCGTCGACTTTCCGTGGAATAATGATGTCCACCAAGAGGTGATTCGCGAATGGGACATTAGTGCGATCGTGGGCAACCCGAACGTAAATTCGCTGCCTGCGATCACGTTGGCGGACTCGCGCGAAATTCTGCGTATCGATCAGCCCGGCCCCTACCACAACCTTTACGATTTCGCCTTCAGCCCGGTCGATAATCTGCTGTACTTGGCGCTGGGCGATGGCGGCGGAAGCAGTGGCGTCTCGCAAGACCGGAGCCTGATTTACGGAAACATACTGCGCATCGATCCAGATCCCGCCGCTCATACGTTAGTGCGTACCAGTACCAACACGGGACTGCCGGCCTACAGTATTCCCGACGACAATCCGTTCAACGGTGATGATGTCGCCGAGACGAAGACCTCTTCCACGCTGGCCGAAATCTGGGCTTACGGTGTACGTAGTCCGTATCGCGTGAGTTTCGATCGCCAGACAGGTGACCTCTACTTTGGCGATGTCGGTTCCAATCGCTTTGAAGAGATTAATCTCGTCGTTGGTGGAGAGAACTACGGCTGGCCGAATCGAGAAGGGACGTTCGGACGTCAGCCTGTTGGAGGCTCGATCGATCCGCTGTTTCAATATCCGCGCAGCGAAGGGCGTACCGTTGTGGGAGGCTTCGTCTATCGAGGGGATGCGATTCCTTATCTGCAAGGGAAATATCTGTTTGCCGAGTTTGGCCAGCTACTCGAAAGTGCGCGGCTCTTTTATGGGATTGTCGATCCCAACGATCCGCACGGCGACGTAGGCGATTTTTTTGAATTCGCGCTCGATGCTGCAGGATCGGTGTTTCCGATCGATACCAACGGCGACTTTACGCCGGACGAATTCGATTCGCTGCTGCCTGACCGAATCTTTAGCTTTGGCGAGGACGAAACCGGCGAATTGTACCTCGTCGCCGGGCAAGATCCGCGCGGCCAAGCGCCCAGCGTGCCTGGAGCATTTCTCGTACAGCTGCTCGCAGCGCCAATGACCGGCGACTTCGACCTGGACGGCGACGTCGATGGAGCCGATTTTCTGGCTTGGCAGAGAAATCCGTCGGTCGGCGACTTGGCCGATTGGCAAGCCAACTACGGCGCGACGACGAGCGCGCTGTCCGCCTCATCGGCCGTGCCTGAGCCTTCGACGATCGTGGCGTCCCTTCTATTGGGTTTGTTATCCATGATGGCGCGCCACGGCGAAAATAGAGTTGCTTGCAGCGCCTAAGAATCTTGTATTTCCCGTCGGTGACCATTAGGCTCGTGTCAGCGTGAACTCGCACGCCGCCTATAAGTCTGTGACGGAGAAAACGTATGCCTGCTTATCACATCGAGCGGTGGATTACCATTGATGCCCCGGAAGCAAAAGTCCGTCCCGCCATCGGAGACTTTGCCGAATGGCCCAAGTGGTCGCCGTGGTTGTGCATGGAGCCCGAGGCCAAGCTCACTTATCAGGGTACGCCGGGTCAGCTAGGACATGGGTATTCGTGGCAGGGCGAAATCACCGGCGAAGGAAGCATGGAGATCACCGCCAACACAGGTTCGACGATGTGCATGGACTTGCGTTTTCTCAAGCCTTGGAAGTCGGAAGCGAAGGTCGTCATGGAGATCGAACCGGTCGGCGAAAGTCAGACGAAAGTGACCTGGCATATGGACGGCAAGATGCCATTTTTCTTGTTTTTCATGATCGGCATGATGAAGGCCATGATCGGAATGGACTACGAGCGCGGACTACGGATGTTGAAAGAGTACGTCGAAACCGGCACAGTAAATTCAAAAACCGAGTTTGCGGGAATCGTCGAAGTGCCGTCGTGTCAGTATCTTGGCGTAGAAGGCGAATGTAGCACCGACCAAATCGGCAAATCAATGGGCGAGACAATGCCAAAGGCGCACCAGCTCGCCACCGAGAACGATTTAGAGCTGAGTGGCCCGCCGGGAGCACTGTACCATGTTTTTGACATGAAAGGCGGTCGTTGCAAGTACACCAACATAATGCCCGTTGTTTCATCCAAGCCTATCAGCGGAGCCGTCACTGGCGAGATCGAGCCTTGCAAAGCGATCAAGGTCATTCATCGTGGCAGCTACGACCATCTCGGCAATGCCTGGAGCACCGCCCATTCTCATCTGCGCTACAAAAAGCTGAAAGCACACAAGACGCAGTGCGCGTTTGAATTCTATCCGAACGATCCGGAAGAAACGCCCGTCGAAGAGATTCTCACCGAGATTTACGTGCCGATTCGTGGGTGAGTGGCACCTCTGTACTAGGCCTGCTCGGCAAGAAGTGCATAGCATTTCAGGCGAATTATGAGATTGCTAGGCGCGATCAACACGACGGTCGGCGGCAGTTTATTGAAAACTTCCGATTCTTGGGGAAGATTTCGACGTTTGGCACGAATGAACTAGCTTGCAGTCATCAATGCATGACGCGCGAATGGCGT
Source organism: Planctomycetota bacterium (assembly GCA_039184115.1). GTDB lineage: Bacteria > Planctomycetota > Planctomycetia > Pirellulales > Lacipirellulaceae > Bythopirellula. Next base: position 63,493 of record JBCDBK010000013.1, read on the forward strand.
AGAAAATTAGCCTCGCGCAATGCACGGATGTACAATCGGAATCATAGGACACTGGTGCTAAGTTATCAGACGTACGTCCAACAAACGAGCAATGAAGATGAGACTGTGGTTTCAGCAACTCGACCTGTTGTTGCGTGGTGAGAAGACGCGTCCGACCGCCCTTACTGACGAGGGACTCGATGTTCCGGTCCGTGGTTTGGCCGTTGTCGTAATTGTCCTTTGCATGAGTTATGGACTGTGCATGGGGTCGTTCTCGTTGCTGCAAGAGGTGCCGCCGGAGATAGCGAACGTAAGTCCGCGCTACATGCAATTAGTGGCTACGACGATCAAGGTGCCGATCCTGTTCTGGTTAACGCTCTTGATTACGCTTCCTTCATTATATGTTTTGAACGCGCTCGTTGGTTCGCAGTTGAGTGCAACCAACCTGTTGCGCCTGCTCGTCGCGTCACTCGCTGTCAATGCGGCAGTTTTGGCATCGATGGGGCCGATCGTGTTATTCTTTTCGCTAAGCACCAACAGCTACCCTTTTATTCTCTTGCTTAATGTGACGGCGTTTACGGTGGCAGGTGTCCTGGGCTTATCCTTCTTGTTGCAAACGCTACATCGGTTGACTTCCATCCAGCACGCAATCGATACCCCACTGGTATCGAGAGCAGAAGCGGATGCTCGTGAGTCAGACGTTGAACTCACGGTAGGCGAAGAGAGTGAAAATAGTGAACGGGATGACAATCGGGACGAAAGAGATTCGTCAGCAAGAAGAGTCGAGGAATTGCACGCATTGCAGATGCCAGAGGGTCAGATGTTAGCTCGACACACGCGATTAGTGTTCCGGTGTTGGGTCCTGTTGTTCGCACTCGTGGGGGCACAGACCGGTTGGGTGTTGCGGCCGTTCGTCGGTAGCCCAAACCTGGCGTTCGCATGGTTTCGAGAGCGCGAATCCAACTTCTTTGCTGCGATTTTTCGGGCATTTATTGATCTGCTGTCAGGGGGATAGTAGTGATGCGCGCCTGGCTGCAGACTGCGGACGATATTCTGCGTCGAGCCGAATGGACGGTTCGACTTAACAGCACTTTGCAAGTTTGGTTGCGAATGCTGGTATGCCTCGTTTTTTTTGGCGTGTTCTATGGCGCCGTGATGGGCACGTTTCGCGGTCTGACGGGCCAGCCCCAGTGGTTACTGCAAATGACCTATTAGGGTACTAAGCAGATTGCTGTCATGATACACGCTAAGGGAGTTCGATTCGTTCCCGGTCGATAACGTATTCGCCATACAGCAGCACGTTTTCCCACTCGATGGGGCTCACGAATTCCAGCATCGAGACATCAATGCCCGCTTCGGAAATGTGCTCTGCGGAGATTACTCGCTCGATTTCACGGGCCTGCCAGTAAATGATGCAGGCGAGAATGAGCGTCAGGCAGCTACAGGTATTCATCTGCTCTTGAAGGTCACGAGCCGAAATTCTGCCCCGTTTCCCGTAGCAGACATCGCGTGCGAGCTGATGCAACTGCTCACCCTTGAGCAATCCACGTCGGATTCTCCGTCGAAGCGGCGACTGCGACATATACTGCAAGATGAACTCAGTCTTGAAGACTCTTCCAAGTTCTCGATTCGCCCGGTAGAAGAGGTTCTTGCGGCTGTACCCGGCGAGCCGCTTGAGGGCCACTGAAGCAGTCGCATGACCGCTCTCAAGCGAAGCGTAGAAGTGGCCCATCCGTTCCCAGTGGTCGCGGATAAGCTTCAAGTTTATTGTCCGGTCCGACGGCGAAACGAGCGGTTCAATGCATCCATAGTCTCGATTCTTATCGATGCGGTAAATCCTTTGCTTGTCCATGCTGCGGATTCGTGGGCAGAAACGCTTCCCCAGCATTGCAAATGCGGCGAAGTTGATTTCGGTGTAGCCATGCGTATCCGTGTAATGTTCCTCTAGGTCGAGGTCACTCTCGTTGTAGAGCAAGCCATCGAGTACGTAAGCCGCATCTCGGTCAGAACATTCGATGGGAGTGCTGTAGAACGGAGCGTAGTTATCGGCGACGAATGAGTAGAACTCGAGAGCGTAATCGCTCATGCGGTGGCTGAAAGTTCGCTGTAGCACTTTCTGCGGGAATAGAAACCTCTGCCCATCACTGCTTGAGGCTTTGCCTTCGCCCCAAGCCAACGACGAACCAAGAGAGCTGATTGCACGCACGACATCGGCAAGAGCGGAGCGTTGAGTTTCCTGGGATAACTGCCAATCGGTAACTCGCTTGATTTGCGAGTAGCTGATGCCGTCAGTCAACTTGGCCATGGTGTAAGGACCTATGTTGCAGCCGTGAGCCATGACGGTGGCGAGAATCGTGCAAACTTCTTCGACATTCCTGGTGTCGCCACCGTCGCGTGCAAAATGTCTTGTAAAGTGCAACTCGTTGTCGACTTCGATGAGCAAATCGGGCAATCGAGTTGCTCGCATATTACTTGCGAGCCAATCTTTGAGGCGATGGAGACGTTTTTCTTCTTCGCTAGAGTGCTTTTCCGCCGGGTCGGTGGAGAGTCTCCAACCATCTTCATCAATCGTCGCGTACGCATTATCAGGCTGCGAATGCAAGAAATCGTCATACGCTTGACTGAGTCGATTCGTCAGATAGTCGATAGCCTCTGCTGGAGATGCGGGTAGGCACGCCTGACGGAAGAAGTCTGCCTGATGGGCCTGCCATCGACTGGTTTCTACGAAGAAGTGGTCGAAGTTTCCGAACCGCTTACTTTCACCTACGGCAAGATTCCCAACTTTGATTTCGTCTCGGAGTCTCAGCAGCAAAGCACACTCCCACGCTTGTCGATTCAGTGGCTCTCCCTCGCCGACAACCGATTGCCACTTGCTAGGTACAAACGATGTGGGCATCGCGGCAGGGAGTTTTCTCGTATTCGACTCATTCAGAGCGACCAAGCTGCGAACAGCCTCTAGCACCGGGAGCGATTCCCCCTTAGCCTGCGATTCCAAGGCAAGGTGCTCAAGCATCGACGGCGTGTAACGACGCAGATAGTTGTGCCTGCGGACAATCCGTTTGAATTCTTGAGTTGCTTTATCGCCCGATAGCTCCACAGATTCCGCTACCTGAGCAGCCAGTTCTTCACGCGGTACTTCCGCAAAAACCGCCGCCCTTAGTTGGTCATCCGGCACCACGTCATCAAGCAGCACGCCACCGAGCTTCTGCAACATAGCGGCAGAGCGTTGAATTGATTTTCGCTTCTTCGCCAGAGCCTCATCGACCTCACGTTCCGCTTGAGCGGAAATTCTCAACAGGATTCGGTCCTGCATATCAACCACGAAATCCACGGTATCCTGGTAAGTTTGCAGCAGGAAACAGACGAGCGAGGTGTACCGGTGAATTGGGGATAGTTCCTTGAGCCGGTGTGCCGAGCATTTTCGGGCGTGCTTCGCCAACGCCCGTTGGTAGTTGTTGTTCAGCCAAGAGAGGTCGATACCGAGGACGCCCGTTCCTTTGATACGGTCAAGCTTTGAAGTCAAACGGAGCATCGCTGATGCGGATGGAGACCCAGCAGACTGTTTGATAAGTCGAAGTGCGGAGTTTCGCTTGTCGCCTTTATCAAGCAATGCATCTAAGCTCCGACGGTGCTCGCTATCGAGGCCCTCGGCAACCCGGGTGAAGATGTGCTCACGGGCTTTGCGTCGTTGTTCGCCGATTATCCGGTCGAGGATGGACTTCCCCGGTTCAAGAATCCCCGTATCTCGGAGATACTCTCTCGCTCGTAGTTTGAGAACAGCGGTTTGTTCCAACCGGCAGCATTCGTTGAACAAGAATGATTCGAGCAGCCCACGGTCTGATTCCTCAAAAGGCGTCAGCGAGAGGTACTCTCGAATCTGTATCTGATGGTCTGAGATGGTTTGCTGACGCTCGACGTAGCGTTCAATCTGTCTGGTCTCGATGTCAGTTTGCACCGCCACAAATGTTAGCAGGTCATCAATCAGCTCAAATGGCGTCTGAACCGGGAACCGGTTCTCCAGCCGCACGAACGCTATCTGGTAGCCAAACCCCAACCGGTTGTAGTCTCGGCGGCACTGCCGGATGCGGAGCAAGTCCTCAGAGTTTAGCTTGCCGAGTTCCAAGACTCGGTCTTTTGCGGGTGGGTTGGCTTCCATGTTGCCCGTCCGTTTCAGGCTGTGACACCATGACAAATAGGGTTTCCGGCTGTTTGAGGCTCTAGAACCAACGACAAACCGCAGGAAAAGCCCCAATGACAAGCTGCCAAAAAGGTTGTACCCTATTTGGCATATTAATCCAGTACCTTGGGAACTGAATCGATGATTGCTTGCTATTGCCGTGTGTCGTCAAAACGGCAGAAGACAGATAGCCAGAAAGAAGAAATCAAGCGGTGGCTGAAAGGCAACGGCGTCAAACTCGCCTCAGTGACTTGGTTTGAGGACAAGGAAACGGGAAAGACACTCAAGCGTCCGGCGTTTGATGAGCTGCAGAGTGCCGTCTTTGAGGGTAAAGTTCGGACGATTGTTGTATGGAAACTCGACAGAATCTCTCGTCGTCTTAAGGATGGTATAAACTTGCTGGCCGAGTGGTGCGAATGCGGAGTCCGGGTCGTTTCGGTAACACAGCAAATTGACCTGACTGGTCCCGTGGGAAGAATGGTTGCCAGCGTGATGTTTGGGCTAGCTGAAATCGAACTGGAATATCGACGCGAGAGGCAAGCAGCAGGTATCCGTGTTGCCAAGCAACGCGGCATCTATCAGGGGCGGCAGAAAGGCACCACCAAAGCCAAACCGACACGTGCACGTCAACTCAGGAAGCAGGGATTTACAATTAGCGAAATTGCCAATGCTCTCGATGTCAGTGAGCGAAGTGTATTTCGATATTTGGGATGATGTCTAATTCCCAACACTCTGTCCGATACTGCGTAGGCAGAAACTTCCTTTGCTATTTCCAAGGCTAGATTCGTCATGAACCTACTTCGCAGAGTTTCCCGTCTCAGGTTTTCACTGCGTACTCTATTAATAATAGTAACTGGGCTTGCTCTTGTTCTCGCCTTGATAGTTTCTGTGCGTTCCTTTCGCGTTTGGTACTCTAATGAGGTACTGCGACAACGCATCGCGGGTATTCAGGAGTCCGGTGAGCCAATATCGTTTGCAGATATCTCCAGTAATCCCGTGCCACAAGAAGTCGATGCTGCTTCCTATCTGGAACGAGCTGAGGAAGGGCTATCAGCTATATTCAATAAACTGAATGATGTCCGTCGAAGTGAGCGATTTAGGGCGGGCGAGGCATCGGAATCCGATTTGACTACAATCCGCTCTGTATTGGGAACTTACGTGGATACTATGTCGCTACTAGAGCAAGCGGCTGATTGTTCCATTTATCATCCACAGATGGAGCACTCAATTGACTTAAGCTCTTCTCCAGACGTACACCTTCGTCGGATAAAGAGGCTTCGTGCTGCAACGATGGCTCTACAGGCTCGCAGCGTACTCCAATTAAGCGAAGGGGAACCGGACAAGGCACTTGAGACTTGCGTTATGATGTTACGCCTCACCCGGATTGCTGAAAAAGAGCCGCTAATGTCTGGCTACTTGGCAGCACTGGCATGCCGTGGGGTAGCAATTCATTCAACAAACCATGTGTTGCAAAGTGTCAGAACATCAAGAAATGCTCGGGATTTACTTGAGACTGAGCTGGAGCTTCATGAGAATGTTGCGGGGTATGAGTGGATGCTCGCTACCGAACGAGTCGTCGGACTGGAGACGTTTCGAGTTCGCTCTGCTAGCGGTAACCGGTCGACTCAACTATCCCAAAATCAAGAGCAGACCACATATCTTACGGTCTTTGACCAACAGCTTCGAATTGCGTCGAGTACATACAAAATATTCTTGGATACCTATGCGGAACACAGACGCATCCTTGAGAGAGCTCCACTCGCCAGCCAGTTGTTTCCGGCTATTCAAGCTGCAAGAGAGGCGATGAACCGCGTACAGGCCGAAACTCGATGCCTGCGTCTGCTCAATATCTTACAGCGTGAGGAAAACCAGACCAAACAGAACGAGTTGGAACTAATACATCTAGGGCTGCCCCCAGACGCGATTTTGGACCCATTTGATGGACAGCAACTGCATGTAAAGAGATTGTCAGGAGGATGGCTAATTTACTCCGTTGGCCGCAACTTGAAAGACGATGGCGGAGCTATTGGTCCATTCCTTGATGTGGGAGTTTCGCCGGCTCATCCGCTACTGTCGCCCCTAAGCAAGGATAAGACCGATTGATTCTAGCGATTCAAATCGCCAAATGGCCCATTTGCGTGCGAATGGTTGCCGTCTACATATCTGAGTCAGATTAGAGGGCAACGCCCCAAATTCACTGCTTTGCCCGTCGCTTAGCGTGTATCATGACAGCAATCTGCTTAGCACCCTTATTCGGCGGTGAAGGTACCGCTGCTGCTGACGATTGCGTTCTGTTTGAGTTTGCCAAACTTCTTCGTGCTTAGTTCGCTGTTCGGTTTACGCGACGACTTCGCTCAAGCAGTCCGGGCGATTGTCTCGGCTCAAGCAGGATTGGCGGTGGTGCTCGCTGCATGGGCACCGCTGACATTGCTGTTTTACGCTTCGTCAGCGGACTATAACCTGGCGTTGTTATTCAATGGACTCGTTTTCGCAACCGCCAGCGTGATGGCGCAGTTTCTCTTGCGTGGCTACTATCGACCCCTAGTACTGCGCAATCCACGCCATCGCAAACTGCTAGTCTGTTGGGGATTGTTGTACGTGTTGGTGGCAATTCAATTGGCTTGGCTACTGCGCCCATTCATCGGTTCGAGAGGAATCGAAGTGCAGTTCCTGCGGCCCGAAGCGTGGGATAATGCCTACGTGGTGCTGTTCCGTCTCGTCTGGCAGACGTTGTTTGGGTAGGTGATGGGGAAATGCTGGAGGCGAAGGGGAGAGATTTGTGAGCAACGATTCTACAGAGATTACTTCGAATCTCTGAATCTCCGCTATTCCTTCAAGAAATGGCAACCAGAATACTTACCGCGAATGCTTTGTGCTTCCTGCTAGTAAGCCACCGGGCGATCGGCGATTTTCGCGCGCAATAGCCACTGCATATTGGCAAACTTTTTCGACCAATCGGTCGGTTCTACTTGATCGCCGTTCCTGACATCAGTAGATGCCAATTTCTGCTGGTTACCGTCGAGATAGCTCATATAGAGACCTTTGTATTTTGTGCCGTGAGCGTCAACGCTGACGTAGAACTTGCCTTGTACTTTTGTCGGTAGTGTTGGAATCGAGATCCACCGTTTCTGTTGCGTCGCCAAGCTATAGGGGAAGGTGCTGCGGCTGATGATCTTGCGATTCGCGTCTAAAATATAGACATCGCCGCTGACGGCCTCACTATCGTGCTGCCCGCCGAATTGCGAGCCAAACAGCTGCACCTGCCAAACATAGGCCGCGACGTTCTTGGGAGTATGGAACTGCACGGTATACAGCGCTCCCTGAATGTTCATGCGCTGCTCGGTCGGTCCCTCGTCGTGCATCAACGTTATACTCTTGGCATCGCCAAGCAGCTGGGCGTCGCGCGAGGTTTCTTGCTCAGCGAGCTGTTGGGCGCGACTTTCTTCGTCGAGCAGCATGCGTGCATCGCCGTCGATCTCGTTGGTGACATACGCCCGTAGCATCCAGTCACCTTCCAGATCGCTCTGCTTGTTGCCTGGATTGGTCGCCAACAGCACCGACGAATGCGTCGGCTTCGCATCGCTGTCGATACCGACATACACGCCCTTGGTGCGAGTGGGATTAAAGAACACCGCCGCGTGAAAGGTTCCCCGCACCTCGACTGGGTCGAAGTTAATGCGCACCCATTTTTCTTTGCCACGCTCAAACAGCGAGTACGGTTTGCGAATTTCTACGCGCTGCGACAAATCGTCGTTGGCGATCACGATCTGAAAGTCTTCGTTGGGCGCTTGAGGAGTACCGTAGCGAGATCCATGGAGTCGAATGCCCGTGACGTACCACTTCTCGTCGTCTGGACAATCAAACCGCACAGCATGCCCCGAGCCCGTCATGCTTCGCTTGCTTTCTTGTGATCCATCATCGTGTTTCAAAAGCTTCTTGTCGGCCGATGTCGCCGGAGCCGCAATCAGGGGCAGAAGAGTTGCCACGCACACCGTGCGAAATAGAGCTTTCATTTTGACAGCACCTTTCATGCTAAGCGTAGTGCGATGAGAGTTGGTAAGGGTTGCCTATTGCGATTCAGCCTCTTGCATCAGCGCATGCCAGTCGCACCAAGGCGTAGAGAGCACGTCTCGAAAGCGATTCCACTCCTCGAGCGCTGCAAGGCTGCGCGCATTCTCGCGATCGGCCACGTCAGGTACCCAGCGCAAGTACGGCATGGTTTCCTCGGCGGTCGTTTCCCGGTGAGAGGCGTCTTGAAGTTGCTGAATGGTGAGCGTCAGTGCTTCGATCTGATCGGCGTTCTTCGCGCGCGTCTGCGTGAGCAAAATTGCCTGATAGAGCACTGTGGCTATCAGCAGCACTAGCGCACTGAGCTGTAGACGTTGCATCCAAATACGCGGACCGAGGTCGATTTTCTGGCATGCGCGACGACTCGCTTCAAAATTCCCGACGCGCTGTTCGGCGTCGCGGCGTGCCGCTTCGGCAGACATGCCGTCGCGAACGTTTTCGTCCGTCCGCATGGCGAGGTGAAATTCGAGCTCATCGCGGATGTCTGCCTCGATATCGGCTGCAGATTGCAGCGCAGCCGTTGGCATTACTTGCCTGACAACGTGTTGAATGGGCATGTCAAACCTCGGTGGCAGGCGGATGAAGGACCGTGGAAATTGCACTGACGAAGCGCTCCCAGCGCTTGGTTTCCGTCGACAATTGTTTTCGTCCGTTAGGCGTCAAACGGTAGAACTTCGCACGACGATTCGACTCAGACAGCCCCCACTCTGCTTCGATCATGCCGCGCCGCGCCATGCGGTGCAGGGCAGGGTACAACGAGCCTTCCTCGACCACCAAGGCATCACGACTCACCTGTTGGATATGACGAGCGATCGCATAGCCGTGCGCTCTGCCGCTGGTCAACGTTTTGAGAATCAACATGTCGAGCGTGCCTTGCATCAGCTCTGACTTCTTTTCCGTCTTCTTTGCCATCGTTTTGGCCTCCGAGGAATCACTTCCCTTGTCGTTCTATGGGAATGGTACAGCGACTCCCCTAGAATGTCAAGGGAAGGGCCTCACGAAGCGAAATAACCCACCAGCCCGAGAGAAAAGTTGACCGAAATGGATTTGGGTCAGCTAGGACTAGAGGCAAGCGTACCTGACGCGAGGCGGCCGACCTCGCGGTCGATCCAGTCCTTGAGTGTGTCGTCAACGATCATCTCGACGTCGTCAACCGCGGCGAAAGAATACCGAAACGACGAGCAATTCAGATACCACGACGTCGGCTCGACCTGGATGTCTTGATACGGAATCAATAGCGGCGGATGAAAAACAGAGAATGGCGCGAACAGACGAAGCGAGATGCCATCGCTACTGATCCCAACGGTGACGATTCCCTTGTAGGAGTTAAACGCAATGCCACCGCCAACTAGTACCAACGACTGCATCTGCCGCAGGGTAGAGTCGATAGGCGGCCGGTCGTCACAATACGGCAATGCAAGTCGATTCCAGCGCCTGGCGTTGGCCGTCCAAACCATCGCGAGTGAGCCGACAAAGACGCTCACGCCAACGAGATTCAACAACAGAGTCGTCATGGTCATTCGAACGGACGGGTAGCAGCGGCTGGTTGCCAAAAGTCAGATGGCAGCCGTCGAACAGATTCCGCACAAGAATCTGCGCCGTCGCCTCAACCCCAAGCCTAGCTTATTTTTCTGTCAGATGAGGCAAACTTGCGGGGCGGGGCGGGGCGTCGGCGTTTGCGGCATCACGCCTTAAGGCGATGAAAGCATCGTGTTCAGAAGTCGGCGCCCGAGCAGGAGCCAGAAATTTCTATTCTTCGATCTTCCGCAATTCGAAACTCCAGCGCTGTTTTTTCTTTCCATCGGTAAACTCGTCATATCTGCCGATCCAGACACCGTTACGTCGCTTGGTGTCGGGCTTCACGACGACGACTCCGGAGAGCCGATACTTGTCATCTTCGTCGAAGCGAAACATTTTTTCGTTGGACAGGTCTTTCGTTAGGTCGCCAACGCGCTCTCCCCCGACATCACCTCCGATCGATCGATTGTTTCGCTCACCACGCAGACCTCTCAGCTCACCTTGAACGCTGTTAGAGTCTCTGCCTGGAACGATTCTGGAATCGTCTGTCGTGCTGCCGGTGTCTTCACCTTGCGCCGCTGTCACGCGTCGCGTGAGGCGACCACGGAGCCCGCGTTGATTGGCGTTGGCATCTTGTCGATTGTCAGCTCCTGGCTGCACCTTGTCGCGATTCTCGGCTTCCTTCTCAGTCACCTCTATTTTACCGACAGCAAAGACAGCCGTCTGTTTGATGCGGAGCTTTCCTGTTAGCTTTGTCTTCTTGGACGCGTTTTTCTCTGCACGATCGATGACTTTAAACTCCCAGATCGAACCTTCAACATCCTGTCGCCGATTGATGGAACTCCCGTCGACTTCCACGGAGAGGTTGCCTCTCAACGGACGCTGCGCATCGGCTACTTCGCAGAAGGCAGCAAATACCAGGCAGCCGATCAAAAGACATTTCGACATGCTATTCGTCTCCAAAGTGCGGGGGTGGACCTTCTCTGATGATAGTATCAATCGCTTTGATTTCCAAATCGCTGACCACGATAGTTCATTTGCGAGGGATCGCTTGCTTGTGCGTCGGCGTTTCACGTGTGGGTAGGTTGAGGTAAGCTCGAGTAGATGAGAGAGAACATACGTGAGTTTTTCAAAACGCATGAACTCGACGGCAGTGAGTTCTTCGCTTGTTCTAGTGGCTGCCCATGGTCTGTGGTTGCTCCAAAGCCCGACTCAGAGACCGTCGTTTATTCCACAAAGACGCACTGCTTGAGCAAGCTGATTCATGACTTAGACGGCAAACAATCCTTCGGCGCCATTATGCGCAGTGGGCTACCTTTGGATGAGGATATGAGTTGGATAGGTGCGCAGGTCTCTTCGCGCAGGTTGCTATTCTTTGGTGATGCGGACCCCGTCGACTTGTTGATTTTCGCTTGGCTTCGCGAGCATTTGTCAGTCACGTACGCGGGTCTCTCAGACGATCTTCTAAGAAAATGCGAGGTCGATCTTCGGGATAATTTCACGATTCAATTGACTGAGCCCGAAGTATCCGCCTTGCAGCTGGTGGAAGCGTGTCTTGGTGACGTGCACAGCTACATCGGTGGTTGGTGCACCGACCTACTGTTATCAGGCCGCAAGGTTGAATTGGAAGCACTATTTAGTTTCGCGACATGTACACCGCTCGAATTTGAAGCAGCTCTTCTAGAGAGCGCTTAAGGATTTGCGTTCGATGCTCACAGCCCTTAGCCACGGACTACAAGAAGTTCAGCTTCATTGACCGAAGCAGGGTATCGCGACCAATGCGGGCGGCTCCACCAACTTACTGAATGTCTGGCGTTAACTGGAAGCTAGTTCAAAGTTGATGGCATTGCCGAAGACATCTGGAATCCAGCCGTTGAACAGTCGCCGTGGCGTGTGTGGCATCGGCTGAAGCTTGGATACTGGCGACTCTGCCGGTAAGAATCGACACTTGCGTGTCTGCAGCGCTATCAAAGTGCAGGCAAGGCTGCGAGACTAATCGACGGCGTGTTCGCCAATTAGCAGAAAATACTAGCTGAATCTGGCCACGCGGCGTCATAAAATTGGTAGAGCGACGCACCGTGTGGCCGCCGTGAATCGAAGGCTCGCGAGAATAGTAAGCATGCGACTCGACAGCTTGCTTAGCATTGACCCTCAATTGGGCTTCATCCAGCGATGGACAATTCCAAAGACGCTTATCAGGCGATTTTGCAACGGACCGGAGGAGTGATATTTACAAAACTAAACCTAGACGCGGCTCGTTAGTTTGCACGTAGTGTGGAAAAACAATGACATACGAGCTCGCGTAATACTCAACGATCGGGCGTTTTGTAATTCTGAAACGCGGTTCTTGTTTTGGCAGATGCTACGAAGAGTCAGACACTTTGTTTCCAGTGCTGAAACGCATTAAGTTGCGAGTTTCGCAACACTGCGTGTTACAAAACTTGCTGCGAGTAGCGTAATCGCTATCGCGGCAGTTGGTTCGGGAACGCTTGCTGTCGCGACGCCACCGGTGCCAAGCGCTTGTTGCCAAATGAGGAAGTCGTCGCCGTGGAGATCGATACCGTAACGTGCTTGCCATCCGAGAATAGGATGTGAGAGGTCGAAGCCGTCGACATCGCCATCGTTGTCAAAGTCGCCAGGCTGGGTGTTGCCCTCCAGCGTCAGCTGTAGCGCGTAAACTTCCTGTTGAGCATGGGTGCCAACGAAGGTGGGATCGCCGCTGCCGGTAATGGCGAAGGTGAGTTGCCCGCTGACCGGAACCGTTCCCTCGATTAGCGACCACACGCCGAGTCCGCTGTCGTCGTCCAGGCCCAGCAACGTGCCGGAGTCGTCGTACCAACCAAGTATCGTATCAATCGCACCGACCGACGAAGTTTCGGCCGCGAAGGTTGCGCCGGGCGGCAGCTCGACGAAGGTAAAGAAATCGACATCGCCGCCAGTAAAGCCACCGACTGTGTTGTCGAGATTGACAGTATAGCTGCCGCTTAGCCAACTGCTGTCGGAAAACGTATATTGGTCGACGACGTTCGGTTGCAAGGTTCCATGGAACGAAAACTCGTCGATCAGCGAATCGGCACTATCAAAGACCTCGACGAAGCCTTTGTAGCCGCCGACTTCGGAGTGGTCGCCGTCGAAGAACAAGTCGCCGTTGCCCGTGACGATTAGGCGAATACTGCCATCGGCATTGATGGCGAGATCGTTGAGGCCGGACGCCTCGCCGTTGCCAAGCGTGCTGCTGTCGTCGTCGTCAGCGATGAAGTTGAAGAACGGATCGAAGCCATCTTCGTCGAACGCACCCAGAAAGGTGTTCGGTGCCAAGCCCGTGCCGGGTGACAAGTCGTCGGATACGCTCAGCGTACCCGCTGCCAAAATCGTCGATTGAGCGAACGAGTCGTTGGGTTCGTCACCGTGTGTGGAACTACTTCGAACAGCGAGGAGACATAAGAGACAAACAAGGACGCAGTCAGCACGACGTATGACGGTCACGCCGGAAACGCCCGCCCAAAGACTAGGGGCCAAGCGACAAGGGAAATGCATGATGGTTCCGAAGAGTAGGGTCGCCCCTGGCCACCACTATTCTGATCTGACCCGCCGTCGATTGTCAAGTTTTTCGCGAGGGACGACTGACCGACATGGCCAGCACACAGGCGAGCAACAGTACGGCAGCTGTCGGTTCGGGAACCGTCGCACCACGGACGACCGCTGCGAAGCTACTTTCGAATTGGCGTTGCCAGACGAGAAAGTCGGTTCCGTCAGTGTCGCCATCAGCATCGGTGTCACCAAGGTCGCTGTTACCAAGCGACGCTCGCAAGATGGTGAGATCGGCGCTGTCCACGGTGCTATCCAAATTGAAATCGGCTTCCTGGAAGCTGATGGGATTAATCGACAGGTCGAGTTGATACAGCTGAATGGTATCGGCGGCGCCGGTAATGCGTGCGTAGTATTGGCCAGCATTCAGCAAACTAAGGTCCGTCAGGGTATCGCTCTGACCAAGTCCGCCGTTGTTGATCGTTGTCAGCAGCGTGGTCTGGTCGGAATCGAAAATTGCGAGCGACAGATCGCTACGAGCATTCGCATCGAAGGCACTCGGAGTACCGCCAACCGCCGATTGTGTGAAATTGCCACCCAACGGCGTGAGGGTAGCGTCAAGCAGCCCCGCTGCTGGAACAGAAAACGAGAAGAAGTCGGTATCGTCGATGTTGCTGATACTCACAAAGTCGGTTGCGGTTCCGCTGATTGCTTGCGTCGGCACATTGGCATCGCTACCAACGGTGGTCGTTGTGCCGAATGTTAACGACCCTAGATCCGTCGCTCGTGCGGCCACATCGTTGCCGAGACCTCCAAAGCTCTTCTCGTTGAAATCGCCGTAGAAGAAATGAGCGGCGCGGATTTCGTCGAGCTGCGGACCATCGAACGAGTTGTTGATCGTCGGTTCGAGGAGCAAGCCATCCGTGCTCGAGACCACATGTTCCAAGTTCAAGCCATGTCCAAGTTCATGCGCGACTGTATTACGAAGCGGACGAAAGCCGCTTGTGCTGTTGCTGTAGAACGAGACCTCGCTCGTATCAATTACCATATCGCCACCTGCGACCGTGCTAGTCGGTAGATAATTGAAGGCCAACGTGCCGCCTACTCCATCAATGTCGCGACCGGCAAGTCGGACATCGCCGCGGACGCCCAATTGCCCGGCGATGCTGGCGACCGCGCGGTTGTCATCATTCGGCTCGTAGACGTAATCAATACCACTGATCTCTTCCCATCGATCAAACGGTTGCGATATCTCGTCGAACCAAGGTCGCTGTGTCAAATCGCTTGGATTGGCGCCGATAGGGTTGCCACCAAAGATACCATCCAGAAAGCTAACCAGGTCGCTAGCCGCAAGGGGATCGGTATTCAGCTCACCAGGCGTCAACGTGCCATCGCCCGCGATGCTCCAAGTAAGAGTTACCGGACGACCGTGTTCGGAACGGGTTCCCGATGCCGTCGTCGTCCAAGGAATGAAGTTAGCGTCGCTCAAGATAAACGCTTGAGCGTTGATGACGCCTGACAGCAATGCGCCGACACAAGCAGCCACGCGCACTGCAGGATTGCCTCTAAAGAAATGCCTTCGCATGATGGTCTCGCTCTGTTCCGAAAGCCCAACCAAGCTCTATTGTATCAGAAGGCCCCCATTTCGTGGCAAGATTTTGTGCACCGATAGCACAAGGCTTCGATCGGACGTATTACAGATTTGCGCATGCATCAACGGGTAGCGCTTCCCGCTTGGTCGCGTCCTTCTTACCCAAACGAGGCTTCGAGCGACCGCAAGACGGGCACTGGGTGGTCAGGATCTTCACCATATTATTGGTTGCGATGGCTTTCGTCGCGTGCGTTGCTTAGCTCTTGATGGATAAGGTGTAAAATTTCGTTTCGATTTGCATTGAAA
>JBCDBK010000014.1:0-75325 GCA_039184115.1 Planctomycetota bacterium
CACGGAGTCACGGAGAGCACGGAAGCTAAAAGATGGGAGAAGTAGAGGCAAGAACTCGTCAACGAACACCAAAAACAGCTATTTGAAATACTATATTCAGGCTGCTTCTCCGTGCTCTCCGTGACTCTGTGGTAAATATCTGGTTTTCTGACCCCCTCTGGGTTCAGACGTGCACTAAGTTGTCATGACTGCCTTAAACGAACAGACCGAGGTCCCTTTGGCTAGGCAATATGTGGCTGCCGCTGACCTGCCCAACTCGGAATCGCCGATTGAGCCGCCGAGCGAGGGACTCAGTCCGACGGATCTCGCTGAGCTGGTGGCCCGACATCAGGCGGATGTCTGGCGTTATCTGCGTTATTTGGGGGCCGACGCAGCCGACGCCGACGACCTGACGCAGGAGACTTTTCTCGCTCTCAGTCGCAGCAATTTTGAGCAGCGTAGCGATCGTAAGACAGCTGCCTATCTACGCACCGTGGCGCGCAACCAATTGCTGATGTTCCGGCGTTTCCAAGGCCGAGCGATCGATACCGTGCAGCTTGAGGCTGCCGAACAAGTCTGGGCCGGAACGGTCTCCGAAGAGGGCCTGCCCGGCATCCTCGCCTTGCTAACCGAGTGCCTCAAGACGCTCGACGGCCGAGCTCGCGAGGCAATTCATCTGTGCTACCGCGAGGACTTGTCTCGCAAGGCGATGGCGTCCGCACTGAGCATGCGCCCCGAAGGCATCAAGACCTTACTCCGCCGCACGCGTGATGCGTTAAGAGATTGCATCGAGCGGAAGACGAAATCCCAAACCTGAAAATTTCACCACAGAGCCACGGAGAACACGGAGCTGTCCGGTGCTACTCCTCTGCGTTCTCCGTGGCTCAGTGGTGACCAATCATTTTACGAATTGAGTACAAGCCATGAGCATCGAAAACCCAATCAACGATGACCATCGCGATCGCCTTATCGATTACGCCCTACGCGAGATTGTCGGCGGCGAGACTCCACCGGATTTGTCGGAGCGGATTATGCACGCGGCGAACAGCAGAGAACCTGCAAAACCGGCTTCTCTCAGTAAAGGAGTCGGCGAGATCACTCAGCAATCGCCCAAAAAAACGCTCCAGCGACGCTCTTGGGTACTCTCGGCGATCGCGGCAAGCTTGCTCGTTAGCGGCGCGCTGCTTTGGCCGGAACTCCGCGGCTCGAGAGAAAGTGCGTACAGCACTCCAGGCGACAAGCTGGTTGAAGAGAATAGCGCGGAAATTGACCTACCAAGTTTTGAATCCACCCCAGTTACCTCAACCATCGAGGTACCGAACGGCGAGACGGTTGTGTCGGGCGGAACGAAGCGGTTAATGGACGACCGCAAACAGATCTCACGTATTGAGGAAGAGCCTTTGATAATCGGCGTCACACCGCGCATCATCGTCCAAGAGCAAGAAGAGAAGCCAGTAGGAATCACGATCAGCCAGGCAGAGAAGCAGGTTGAAAGCAAATTCCAAAACCTCCGAAGAGATGAAAATCGCAGTCAAAGCGAGTTGCCTAGCACAGGTCTTTCAGTCGATTTGGGTCAGTCATTCCGCAGCAGCACCTTTGGACCAGCTACTCCGCAGTTTGGTGGTAGCCAGGCGACTACGGCACAAAGCGAATCGGCTGTTCCTGAACGGCTCAATCGTCACCAACAGTCGTTCTACATCGGAAGATCTCAACAGACCCGCGACAAGAACCGTGATGAAAGTAACGTTCTAACCAGTGATGGCCGGCGTTTCCGCTTGGACGCGGTGCCAGGACGAGATTTGAATCGCTACCTTATCGAACCGGATGTAATCAACGCCAACGACAGTCTTGTTGTTGGCGATCAAGGACTGACGGAAGAGCTTGACGTCAAAGGCGAGCCCACGGCCGATGTCGTGCTACCCGCCGAAGGGCTCGAGAGCACGGATCTCGCGCTCGTTGAATCTGCTCCGCTAAGACAGAGCCGAGGAGAATCTTCGCGTACCGAGCGTCAGATCCAACTTGCACGACGGCTCGATGAGAAAGTCGAGAACTATCGCACACAGCTCGGACGTGTTCGCGACAATTTTTATTTCCGTCAGGCTGATCAAGTCTTATTCTTGAAGCTTGAAACCGAGATCAAACAACTCAAGCTACAGCTCGGCAAAGGCCGCGGCGCCGACGCCTCAGGCGACAAGTACGCCCGTATCCACGACAACCCATTTGTGAAAGCGATCGGCGAGAAGGCTGTCAGTACGTTCTCGATCGATGTCGATACGGCTGCGTATGCCAACGTGCGGCAGATGATCTCGGCGGGGCATTTGCCGCCGCCTGATGCGGTCCGCATTGAGGAGCTGATAAACTACTTCGACTACGCTTACACACCACCGACCGACGACACGCCGTTTGCTTCGCACGTGGAAGTCGCCGGTTGCCCGTGGAAGGCTGGCCATCGGCTCGTCCGCGTGGGCATTAAGGGTCGCGAGCTGCAAACCGATAATCGCCCGCAGTCGAATCTCGTGTTCTTGGTCGACGTGTCGGGCTCGATGAACGAACCGGCCAAGTTGCCGCTACTCGTGGAAGGCTTGAAGATGCTGACTCGCGAGCTAGGCGAAAACGACCGCATCGCGATCGTCGTTTACGCGTCGAGCGAAGGCCTCGCCCTGCCCAGCACCCGCGGCGACCAGCAAGACACGATTCTCTCAGCACTCGAAAAACTGCGGGCCGGCGGTTCGACCGCAGGCGGTGCAGGCATTCAACTGGCTTACGAAATCGCCGAGAAGAATTTCATCAAAGGCGGGGTCAATCGCATCATTCTCGCTACCGACGGTGATTTCAACGTGGGTACGACCAGTACGGCCGCGCTCGAAACCATGGCTGAGGAAAAAGCCAAAGAGACCGGCGTATTCATGACCGTGCTCGGCTTTGGCCGCGGCAACCTTCGCGACGAACTGATGGAGGCGATCTCCAACAAAGGCAATGGCAACTACCACTACATCGACAACACGACCGAGGCTCGCAAGGTGTTGGTCGCCGAGATGGCCGGCACGCTCGTAACCATCGCCAAGGACATGAAGATTCAGATCGAATTCAACCCGGCACAAGTCAATGCCTATCGGTTGATCGGCTACGAAAATCGCATGCTGCGGACCGAAGATTTCAATGACGACACGAAGGACGCCGGAGAAATCGGTGCCGGACATACCGTCACGGCCGTTTACGAGGTGGTACCGACGGGAATGACCGTCGAGACACCGGGAGTCGATCCACTGAAGTACCAGCAACCTGCGAAAACGCCAGCTAGAGACCCAGCTAAAGACAATGACGCCTCCGATGAGCTGCTGACACTAAAAATTCGCTACAAGCAACCGGACGAGGATGTAAGCACGAAGCTTGAGTTTCCGATCACGGATGACGGGCACTCCTTCGCGAAGGCTTCCGACGATTTCAAATTTGCTTCGGCAGTGGCCAGCTTTGGCATGCTGCTTCGCCACAGTCCTCACCAAGGCATCACCAGCTACAGCGCCGTCGAAGAAATCGCTCAGGACGGCATGGGCAAGGACAAGCACGGCTATCGCGCCGAGTTCCTGCAACTCGTGCGTCAGGCGAAATTGCTGTCTGGTGGATGAAAAGTGGAACCGCCGATGAACGCAGATGAACAAGCTGCTAAAATATCTGCGTGTATCCGCGTTCATCTGCGGCTCTTTCTTAACCAACATCACCCAACTCCAACGCCGTGCCATAACGCAACAGCATCTGCCGACGCAGTTTAGCGTGGTCAGGACGTTTGAGGCCGGGGTCTGCCATAACCAGCTTTTGCGCCTTGTCGCGAGCTTCTTCGAGCACCTCGCGGTCACGTTGAAGGTCCGCGATGCGCAGCGGCGGCAAGCCGTGCTGTTGCGTGCCGAATAGGTCACCCGGACCGCGAAGCTGGAAATCGAGTTCGGCCAATTCGAACCCGTCGGTCGACTTGGAGAAGGCTTCGAGCCGTTCGCGACCCTGCTCGTTGACTTCACCGACCATCACGCCACAAAAGCCGGCGTGACTGCCACGTCCAACGCGGCCACGGAGCTGATGAAGCTGGGCTAATCCAAAGCGCTCAGCACCGACAATCGTCATTACCGACGCGTTTGGCACGTCGACTCCCACTTCGATGACCGACGTGCTGACAAGCACCTGCGTCTCGCCGATGCGAAAGCGATCCATCACCTCCTGTTTTTCCGCCGCCGACATTCGTCCGTGGAGCAGCGCGATGCGGAATTCTTCTAGCTCACCGTTGGTGAGCTGCTCGAACGCTGCCGAAACGCTGGGCGCGGCCACCGTCTCTGACTCGTCGACGAGTGGCGCGACAACAAAGGCCTGTCGGCCCTCGCGCAGACGATCACGCACGAAGCCCCACCAGCGACTTTCCTGGTCGGGTTCGACCAAATATGTATTAATCGGCTGACGATCGCCAGGCAGTTCTTTGAGCGTCGAGATATCGAGGTCGCCGAACATCGTCATCGTCACGGTGCGTGGGATCGGCGTTGCGGTCATCACCAGGCAGTGCGGCGACTGGTCTTCTTGCCGGAGCGCCGCGCGTTGGCGAACGCCGAATTTGTGTTGCTCGTCAATGACGACGAGGCCGAGGTCGTGAAACTTGACTTCGTCCTGGATGATCGCCTGCGTGCCAAGTACGACATTGATTTTTCCGTCTGCAACATCGCTCAGAATCCGCTTGCGGTCGGACTTCGACGTACCGCCGGCCAGTACGGCGAAGTGGACACGACTGACCGTTAACATCTCGGACAGTGTTTCAGCATGCTGCCGCGCGAGAATTTCAGTCGGTGCCATTAACGCCGCCTGCTTGCCGTGGGCGATCGTCACCAACATGGCGTACAGCGCGACAATCGTCTTGCCGCTGCCCACATCGCCCTGCAGTAAACGATTCATCGGACGAGCTAGTGCCATATCGGCAGCAACTTCTTCAATCGTTTGGTTCTGGCTTTCTGTCAGCTCGAACGGCAACAAACGACGAATTCTCGCGTCGATCTTGGTCGTAGCAGGCAGTTCTGGGGCTGACTCCAACCGTTGCTGCAACCGTCGTATTGCAACAGCGAGCTGCATCACAAACAGCTCTTGAAAAATAAAACGTCGGCGTGCTTGGTCGAGTTTTTGCTGATCGTCCGGCCAATGGATTGTTCGTAGGGCTTCGTCCAACGGCAATAATTTGTAGTCTTCCAACAATTCAGCCGGAAACACTTCTTCAGGCACGTCAGCGAACTCTTCGACCGCTGCCTCGACCATCTTGCGCATGTAGTATTGCGAAACACCTTCGGTCAACGAATAAACCGGCAGCATCTTTCGCCCGTCAGAGACGGCCTCTTCCTCGGCAAGATTCGTCACCAACGGATGCGACATCTCCCACATCAGTCCGCGACGTTTGGGCTTAGCGGTCATCAACACCGCTTGTCCCTCATGGAATCGCTTCGCGATAAACGGCTGATTGAACCAGGTCGCACGTAGGTGACCACTCGAATCGGCGATCATCACGCCAACACGCGCCTTGCCAAATCCACTCGTGTGTGTCGCAACCTCGACGACCTTGCCACGCACGGTCTGCAGTTCGCCTGCTTCCAGTTCCTCGATCAGACGCTCGTCGGATAAATCTAGGTAGTCACGCGGAAAATTAAAGAGCAAGTCGCTCGCCGTGCGAATACCGAGTCGCTCGAGCAACTCCGCGCGGTACTTACCCACTCCGCGTACCTGCTCAACAGGCGTGAGCAGCACTTGCTTAGCGTTTTGCGGGTCGCGAGCGGGCAAATCCATGCTGTCAGTCTACAACAAGGCATCCTATTCGGACCAGGAAGCAGTTCTTTGAACTCAGGCAATCGTATCGATTAGCACGAACGCACCGGCACCGCTGATTCGAGTACCCGCAGTCCGTCGAGAATTCTATCCGCCCGCCCGGCGCTCCCGACTACCTGGAGCTATATATTAGATGGGCGCCCTAAGTGTCTTGCGTCTGCCGACCAGCCGCAACGGCACTCCCACCTCGTCTGACTGACTTCTCCCTCATCGCCAGCCTTTATGGAGCACGGTATTATGTCAGTGCGCGCTTCCTTTCTTACCTTCCTCATCATATTACTTGCTACCGTAGCAACGTCAGCAGGCGAGAACACAACTGGTCAGCGAGTCCCAAATCCAAACCCGTTGGTGTCGCAGCCAAACTCAGCGATAGAAGCTGAGTCTGGGGACAAAGCCTACACCTTGTGGGAGTTCCAACTCGAGGTAAGCGCGCTGCAGCATGAACCTGCGGAAAAAAGCCTCGACGAATTCAAAGCGACTCTTTTCTTCAACGCGTTGATGCCTCACGACTCCAACCAGGTGGAAAAGTGGTCTGGCTACGGCACGATGACTAGCAAAGTCATCCGTCGCGCGTCGGATTCCGACCAAGCGGCACACAGACCGTTGCCCCAGTTCCACCTCCAGGCGAATACGTTTTGGGATCGAATCGGAAAAGCGCTACAAGTGAATCTGGCTGCCAAGGACGCCGTAACCTACAGCCTCAAGAGCGGCGAAGTGCTGGGTACGACTAGCATTCTGCAGCATATTCTGCCGGAGGCACGAGGGCCGAAACTAATCGGCAATCTGCAGACGTTTGCGATTCCAACAACCGCGAAGCCGGGCGCTAGATTTCATTGCACATTCGACACGATGGGCAAGCATGTGTGTTGGTACGAAGGAAGTGCCACTCTAAAGGTTGTCGGCAAGCGAGATGGCTTCTTGCCTCTCCAGAAAGAAGCGAAGACCTCAGAATCTGGACCAAAGCCAGCAGACACCCTTGCTAGCGTCGCCGAGCAAGACGCAGACTAGTCAGATGGTTGGCAGCCAAGCCATCATCGTTTCTGCACGTTCCGTTCGCCTTAGATTCACAATCTGGGCCGCGTGAGAGGCGTTTCAAAGCGGGCAGGCGCAAGTTTCTGCACTGATGAGCGGTCGCACTTGGTGGCAAGCACGACTCGGCGTATTCTAGTCGTCGGGACCTTCCTCCGAGCTTCGATCGACCATGCCTGTACCAGTTCTGTACGAAACGCACTCTCACACGCCCCTTTGCAAACATGCCAAAGGGCTACCCACCGAATACGCGGCCATCGCCCAAAAGCGCGGACTGCTTGGCCTGACCGTGACTTGCCACAACCCAATGCCCAGCGGGTTCTCGTCGGGTGTGAGGATGAGCGAGGACCAATTTCCTGAGTATCTTGACCTCGTCACGCAGACTCGCAACGAATGGGTCAATCGTGTCGACGTTTTGTTGGGCTTGGAGGCCGACTACTTCGAAGGTCATGAGTCGTACGTCGAGCAACAACTGCAGTCGGCGGACTTCCAGTACGTGCTCGGTTCAGTCCATCCACAGATTGGCGAGTTCCGAGAGCGGTATTGGTCGGACGATCCGTTGGAAGTGCAGCGCACCTACTTTCGTCTGATCGCGCAAGCCGCTGAGACTAAGCTCTTCGATTCGATGGCACATCCCGACCTGGTCAAGAACGAGACGGTCGCCGACTGGGACACCTCAAAGATCATGCCCGACATCTGCCGCGCGCTCGACCGTGTGGCGGCAACCGGCGTGGCGATGGAACTCAACACGTCGGGACGAAACAAGCGCATTCGAGAAATGAACCCATTTCCGGCAATGCTCAAGGAAATGAATGCCCGTGGCATTCCCGTGACGATCGGCGCCGATGCCCATGTTCCTGAGCGCGTCGCCGACAACTTTGGTTCGGCGCTCGACTTGCTCGCCGAGTGCGGGTATTCACACGTGTCGTACTTCGTCGAGCGAAAACGCGTCGACGTGTCGACCGACGCGGCGCGGGCCAGTCTGCGCTACGTACAGCCGGCCGGAGCGTAGCGCCTTGGTTACGCGACTTCTCTTGGAATCGCACGATCGGCGCCAAAGCCGATGGCAAGCCACCGCACGAGCCCGATCCCTCCGGCCTGACCGAAACCGAATTCAGCTGGATGGCCGCACAGAGCGCCACAAAGAGTCGCGACTTGGCATGTCCGTTGGAAGATGTGGACGACCTGCGGCGAGAACTTGACTGGGGCCGCGCAGCCAAGGTACGTTCAAAATCGCACTTCGACCGCGTACTCGTGTTCTATGTCCACCTCGATGAACGACATGCCGACTGTCCAAGCTACCATCCGCGTCTCGCGCACCACGAGTCTTGCAGATGGATTGCGAGCCTATCGAATTCGTGTTAACGGCAAGACTGTCGGCAAGGTCATGCCCGGCAAGTCCGTCGATATACCGGTGAGCGCCGGGCAACACTCTGTAGTTGCCAAGGTCGACTGGTGCGGGAGCCAAACGTTGGACGTTGATGTTCGTGCGGGCGAAGTTGTCAACTTGCAGTGTGCCAGCAATTTGCGAGGACCGAAGATTTTTCTCTCGATCTTCTACATCATGTTCTTGTGGAACCGGTATTTGACGCTCACACGGGCGGACAACACCGATCAGCCGTAGATCGTCGCGACCGACTGCAAAGTCTTGTTTCTCCAAATCGGGATCGCGATGGCCCAGGAAATCGATTCCTGACCCTGGCCCTCAAGATCCAGACTATCGGGCGACCCTAATTCCGTCACGACGGGTGCTCCTGTGGCGACGACCATCGCCACGAGGTCAGGCGAGGCATCGTTGATCAGCTTGCCGGCCAAGTCGCGATCGCAATGCTGCGTGAAAACACGCTCGTCGCATGCCCACGACGAACCGTTCGTCACACGCCAAACTCCGAAGGCTTGTCCAAGCGACGCCGCACTCGAAGAGAGCAACAGCAACACTGCCTGCAGTTCTTGCCCGGCGGGCAAAATTGGAATCGCGAGCCCGACATCCAGCCCCACTTCACGCGCGCCCGCTGCCCGCATAAAGTCTGGTGAACTTCCCAGTCCCGCGATTATCTTGACGTCACGCTCCTCCCAGGACAGGCCAGGCAAACCCGCGCCACGCGGAAAGCTAACAAACCTAGTAATGGCCTGAAAGCGATCCAATTCCGAATAGTAGCCCGCCTCAAGCGCTAGCTCGTCACGCGCATCACGCGACCATATTTCGGCTGTACCAACCGCCTCGGGCCTCCGCGCGAACTGAAGCAGCAGCACGGAGCTCAAAACGGACTTTTTGAATATCGGCACTGACAGAATCTCTGGCTGCGACTCCAGGAAATGCAATCGAGGTTCGAATGCTGGAGGCTGATCTCCGAAGTAGCTGGTGGAGTCGAGACGACCCAAGGAAGAGTCCATCGACCACGCGTCCTGTTCAGTGGCGGACCAAACCTCGGCACCGACAAGCATGCTGTTCTGGCCAAGCAGCAATTGATCATTCATCATGTTTGTGATAGCTCAACTCGAGAGTGGTTCGGATACGGTCTGGTTCAAATGCAGGTTCGATTGCTCAGCCGACCGTATCATGGGCAGGGTTTCTAACGCTTTCATACTCGCGCCGCGCCTGCCGCACAATACCCTAGGCTTCACTTCCTGGTCGCAGGATACCGTTTTCTACTTCGAGGCTTGCGAAAACACATTGCGGCGCACCGTCGAAAGTCGAAATTCCCGCAATCCGCGTTAAACCTTGCAGATTAGTTTCGCGACCTGCTGTATGTCGTCCATCGACACATCCAGGTGCGTCACCGCACGCACGAAGTGTCGTTTGGTTGGTAACATACGGACACCCTGTTCTAGCAGGCGTTGGCAAAATTGCTCGGCGGTCCCCAGATCCTCAGAGACATCGAAGTTAATAATGTTGGTGTCGACCCGTTCGTCATGCAGGGTCAATCCATCGGCATCGCTAATCGCTTTCGCCAACACCTGAGCCTTTTGGTGGTCTTCGACAAGCCGATCGACGTTGTTCTCCAGCGCGTACAGCCCAGCGGCCGCAAGCACACCAACTTGACGCATCGCACCGCCGAGCGCTTTTCGATGCCGTCGAGCGCGGTCAATTGCTTCACGGCTTCCGCATAGCGCCGATCCAACTGGCGCGCCAAGTCCCTTGCTGAAACAAACGCTAACCGTATCGAAGTGCTGCGCCCAATTGCTGGCTGAAATGCCTGTCGCCACGACGGCGTTGAACAATCTCGCACCATCCAAGTGGCGTGCCAGGCCTTTCTCGGCAGCCCAGCGACTGATGGATTCGACGTGGTCGTACGACTGGATGCGCCCGCCGCATAGTTGTGTGTGTTCTCCAGACAAACGAGGCGTGTCCGCGCGCAGTGCATATCTACCGGACGAATTCGATCGAGCAGTTGACTTGGGCTCAACATGCCACGCTGACCTTGGACAGTCTGCGCAGCGATGCCAAACAATTGCGCGTAAGACGCTTGCTCGTATCGTACGATGTGGCAATCTGCCTCGGCTAAGAATTCGTCGCCAGGGCCGCAGTGCAAGCGTATACCTATCAGATTGCTCATCGAACCCGACGGCACAAAGATCGCGGCTTCTTTGCCGAGTTCATCAGCAATTCTCGATTCCAAACGCTGAACCGTCGGATCCTCGCCATAGACGTCGTCACCGACCGGAGCCGAGGCAATGGCCGCACGCATCTCAGGTGAGGGTTTGGTGAGTGTATCGCTGGCGAGATCGATCATCGTAGCTAGATGGGTCAGAGGTAGGAGGCTAGAGGCAAGTACAAAAAATCGTTAGGCTATAGGACCGCGAAACGAATGCATCGTACCGCTTACCTTGGGCTTCGTGTAGATATCCAACGTCCATGCAACGTATTGACACCAGTCAACCCGAATCCGCGAAACAGATCGCAGCGCTGCGCGAAAAGCTCTCGCCTGCAGGGGATGTGGTAAGCGAGGCCGGACGCAAGAAAACGATCGAGGTATTCGGAGAGCCGCTCACACCCGTGCAGACCGTCGAGCGGATCTGTGGCGACGTACGATCGCGTGGTCTGCCTGCAGTTTTGGACTATACAACGACACTCGATGGGGCCGAGATCACTGCGAATACACTCCGTGTCACCGAAGGCGAGTTGGCAGCAGCCCACAGCCAAGCGGACGAAACGTTTCTCAACACGGTAAGGCGGATTCGTGCTAATGTGCTGCGATTCCAGCAAGCGATTCTGCACTCCGATGTGAACGTCGAAGTTCCCGAGGGTGCTACGCTGCGGCAGCGTTATCTGCCATTGGAACGTATCGGCGTCTGCGTGCCCGGGGGAGCGGCCGCCTACCCTTCAACAGTGCTCATGACCGCAGTGCCAGCCCAAGCTGCGGGAGTCCAGGAAATCGCCGTCGTGGCACCTCCCACTCCGTTTGGCTCATTCAATAACGACTTGCTCGCCACTTGTCACGAACTCGGCATCACTGAGGTCTATCGCGTCGGTGGCGCCCAAGCGGTAGCGGCACTTGCCTACGGCGTCGACGGTTTGCCTAAGGTCGACAAAATCGTCGGGCCCGGAAACTTGTTCGTCGCGCTGGCTAAGAAACACGTCTTCGGCGAAGTCGATATCGACTCGATTGCCGGGCCCAGCGAAGTTATCGTCATCGCGGACGAAACGACACGGGCCGATTACACGGCGGCCGATCTGATCGCGCAGGCCGAACATGCGCCGGGCTCAAGTGTCCTGATCACATGGAGCGAGTCGCTGATCGTCCAAGTCATCGAAGAACTGGAGAACCAATTGTCTGCCCTCGAACGTGGCGACCTGGCCCGTCAATCGCTGGACGAGTTCGGCGCGTTAGTGTTGGTTTCTGATCGCGACGAGGCGGCCGACTTGGCAAATCATCTGGCGACTGAACATCTGCACCTTGCGTGCGACGATGCGGCTGACCTGTTGCAATCGATTCGACACGCGGGCGCTATCTTCGTCGGTCCTCACAGCCCGGTCGCCTTGGGCGACTACGCCGCCGGACCATCGCACGTGTTACCGACAGGCGCGACCGCACGGTTTGCCAGTGGGTTATCATCGAACGACTTCTTGCGGTCAGGCAGTGTGATTCAGTTCAGCCAGGAAGGCCTGCAAGCGATCGCTGACGACGTGCTGCTGATGGCAGATAAAGAAGGCCTCACCGGCCACGCAAACAGTGTAAGTATCCGAATAAGCCACGACGAAGAATAGGACGTGAACCAGCGCAGATTCAACGGATCTGTGCCGATGAAAGTGTCTTGATACCCTTGGCTCCGCGCATGACCGTTGCATCCGCGTACTCCGCGTCCTATTTATCAAGAACATGAACTACTTCCGCGACAACATCACAGCCATGCACGGCTACGTTCCCGGCGAACAGCCGCAAGGCATCAGCAAGCTCATCAAGCTGAATACCAACGAGAACCCTTATCCTTGCTCGCCCAAAGTGCGGGCACTGATTGGTAGAGCCGTGCAGGCGGGACTGCAGAAGTATCCAGATCCCTCCGGCTCCGCTTTTCGGCAGCGTGCGGGCGAAGTCTTGGGCATCGACCCGGATTGGATTCTCTGCGGCAACGGCAGCGACGATATTCTGACCATTGTCACGCGTGCACTGGTAGATTCGGGCGATGTTATTCGATATCCGAACCCAAGCTATGTTCTTTACAGGACGCTGGCAGAGCTGCAAGGTGCCGAACACGACGTGGTTGATTTCGAGCCTGACTGGTCATTGAGCGACGCGTTTACAGCTCCACACGAGCGGCTCAAGCTCGCCTATCTAGCGAACCCCAACAGTCCCTCGGGCACGATCCTCTCTCCCGATGCAATCGCCGCGATCGCCGACGCCCTGCCCTGCCCCTTGCTGGTCGACGAAGCCTATGCTGACTTCGCGGAGACAAATTGCCTGGCGTTGGTTGCGGAGAACGAGAAGATCATGGTGTCGCGGAGCTTCAGCAAGTCGTACGCCTTGGCAGGTCTCCGCTTTGGTTTTCTCGTCGCCCAACCAGCACTGATCGAGCAGTTCGCGAAAGTGAAGGACTCGTACAACTGCGATTCGCTCTCGATCGCCGGAGCCACAGCGGCCATCGACGATCGAGAGTGGTTTCAAACAACGAGGACAGCGATCCTCTCGACACGCTCACGCCTCATAGAAGAATTGACGAAGCTGGGCTTTGAGTGCGTGCCGTCGCAGACAAACTTCGTTTGGTGCCGCCATCCAGGCCATGAGTCGCAATCGCTCTACGAGCGACTCAAGGCTGACGGTGTACTAGTCCGCTACATGGATTACCCCAACTGGCAGGACGGACTACGCGTGACGGTGGGAACTGATGAGCAGATTGACGCGTTCCTTGCTGTTCTCACTGGCTTGCTAGCATAGCTGGCAGCGCACGCGTCTTACGGTAAACCAAGAATCTAGGTAGACCGCGTAATTCTTGCGCGTTGGGAAGGCGCCGCTCGCGGATACCCGCTTCCCCCGCCGATTCTATCGATACGCTTCCGAAAATCGGAGCGCTGGCACGAATCACCATGGCCACTACCGCTTTAGAGCACGACTCGCTATGCCGCCGCTCACTATGGGAAAAGTTAGCTGTTTCGCAGCGCTGGCTAACCGCCGAGTGATGACGTTGCTTGCCTGCGCGATGATACATGCGGCTCACGCACATCATGCGCCGGGCCAAATTGAATACGAACCTATCGAACTGTCAACTGCGGCGCACTCGCCAGCTACTACCGAAACGATCATTCCCAGCAACAACATCGAAGCCACCGAAATCGCCGCGGCACCAACCTCAAATCAGATGCTGTGGCAGCAATACCAGGCGCTACAGGCCGGAGGCGGATCCGACGCTGGGGCCTGTCAGTCATGCGGCGGAGGCTACTCGGACTACGACCGCTGCGGTTGCAACACGGGGCTGTTCCATTGGATCGACGGACCAGGCAACTGCGATCAATGGTGCGTCGGCCCGAAATGGGGTGTCGACGCAGGCGGTCTGTTCTTGTTCCGCGAAGATGCTAATTGGGCTGGTGTGATCGCGGACATTGGTGCGCCAGACCCGGTACTCGTCGATCAGTTTGAACACGGACCTGGCGCAAGAGTATTTGTCACTGGTTACAACGATCAGGGCTGGGGTATTCAAGTTGGTTACGAAGGCATCAACGATTGGGACGCCAGCCTGGGTTATGCCCCCGTCGGCGCTGCTCCGACGGAAACAACGCGTAACATCGGATACCAATCGAGACTGAACTCACTGGAAGTTAACTTCCTGCGGCGCACACCATCTCCTTGGGAATTCTTCTCTGGATTTCGCTATGTTCAACTCGACGAAGATTTTCTCGACGTGAACACTACGGACAAACCGATTCCGCCGCCCAGTTTCATGCCCGTGAGCACTGCATTCGTCGATACCGAGTTCAATCGAATTCTGGAGAACCGGCTCATAGGATTTCAACTAGGCACTCGTCGCGACGCCTGGCAATTCGGCACTCGATTCACCGTGCATACGTTCGCCAACGCTGGCGTCTACTGTAACAAGTTCCGCCGCGAAGAAGTCGACGTCACCGAGACGACCGTCATCACGGGCGATGATCTAGCGACCGTGGAAGACGAATTCACGACCACCAACAGTCGATCCGTCACGAAAACACGTCGCGACTTCGCAGACATCGCGTTTGTTGGCGAAGCTGGCCTCACAGGAACGCTGCGAATTAACCAGTGCACCGCACTACGGGCCGGCTATCAGATTCTCGCTCTGGACGGGGTGAGTCAGGGCCTGGACGCTTTTCTCTCACCCAATGCGGGCCTCGACAGCTCGACGCTCGTCTTCCACGGCCTGCAATTCGGCCTCGAGTACCGACGGTAGGCTTCACCGTCGAATGCGCGGCTGTAGGGACTGTCCCGATTGTCATGCTATGTCGCAACTGACAGCTGCGGTCGCTCGTGTTATTACGGTTACACTGAGTGACGTTGGTGACTTTCTGCAGCATTTCTTGCTTACGCCCGTTGCGTGGCCGCAACGTGAGGTATGTTTTCGAAGATCATAGCCCTTGCGCCAGGAGCGGCGCGGATTGATCTCCCACCTAACATTCCCCACCTACGCCCTCTCAGTTTTCAGGATGAAACGCTATGTTCGGCGCTCCGTTTAATGTGTCTGCGCGCAAGGTCTTGCGCGGCCGCTTGCCACGGTTGGCAGTTCTTACTTTGCTGACAACAGTTCTCGCCTCTGCGACTGCCTCTGCACAATACTGCACCCCTGACCAATGCGACGAGTGCAATCTGTGCCGCTGTTCTCAGCGGTGCTGTCACGAGCTACCTGAGTTGTGGTTAGTGAACACACGCTGTGCGCCGCGATGCAAGAACCTCGACTGCGGATTCGAGCGACTGATCTACAAACGTTACGATCGCCAGTGCTGCCGGTGGATTCGTGAAAGTCGAGAGTCGTTTCTCGCCCAAGAATCATCCAAGCCAACCATGTTCTTCGCACATGGCAACAGTCTGAATCACAAAAACGCAATGAAGCAGTGCTGGCAAGTGTACTGCAAGATGCGTTGCTGTCCCGGACCTAAGCGACTGGTTTACTGGTCCTGGCCAGCCGAACGCGTTTACAAGACCGAGCGTTTGCGCGTACGGGAGATGATTCAAAAAAATCTACGCATCAAGTACGTGTACTCGGAGTACCAAGGGTACTACATGGCCAAGCTCGTCCATCAGATGAGCCTCAGTCAGCGAGTGATGATGGCTGGTCACAGCTATGGCGGGATTATCAGTTCCGCGGCGGCACACTACATTGGCGGCGGCTGCCTGCGAGGTCTAACGTTGGCAGGCGGTGCGGCTATCGAGCGACCGAATCTGAGGGTTGGCGTGATCTCTGGCGCTTTCGACCACGACATGCTCAATTTGGGCAATCGCTACGGTCAGACATTTGTTGCCGCCGAAAAAGTTTACGTCACGCGAAACATCAAGGATCGCACACTCAAAAAATGGCCAAAGACCTCCTGGCGTTGCAAGCGTGCGATGGGAGTCCTAGGCGTCAATGCAAATTGCATCGGACAGTACCGCAACAAACTGTGCCAGCAGACAATGACCGAGGACGTGGGCACTTCGCATTATCTCACGCCACATCTGAAAAGCGTCAAGTTCGTAGCAGCGCTCTGCTGCCTGTCGTTCCCAGAGTGCAACACCTGCGCTCCGATGGCGAGCACCGATACCCCAGTAAACCAGTCGATTCCAGTCGGTCACAATATTCTGCCATTGCTTGAGAGTCCGATGGCATTTGAATTGCCTTCGATGACCGAAGAGTCGCTTCAGGAAGATGATTCCTTCGCAAGCGACGAAACCGCGATGTTCGAATCGGCGATGCTGAACTTCGACGATACCGAATTGTTCGCCTCGGACGAATTTGATTCCGAAGAGATCGACTTGGCGTCGGCCGCTGAATTTGACGCGAGCGTTCTCGAGCGAGATCAGCCGATGCTCAACGTCGCCGCCGATCGCGTCGAATCGCGCGTCGATGATAACGTGTATGTCACGCAGCCGAATTCCAACAGCATCTACCCCGCCGAACCGTTGCCATCTGACAACTACATGGCTCACCACACCTCTGGTCCTACACGGACGTTGCCGACAGAGGCCCACGGCGAGACCACACTAGCAACACCATGGGCGGCGACTGTGCAACCGACTTTGCCGAGCTCATCGCAACGGACGGCTGGACAGCCATCCGTCGTCAAAGCCGCCGGCGACCTGGACGCGGTGGACGGAGAGCCGAGCAATACGCTTTGGTATCAATGCGGTCTCTGCCTAGCGATCGTCCTGACGGGCCAGTTCTACGTCTTGTTCAGTAAGCGGGTGACGCCGTCCTGATGGCATGAACGCACCCGTCTCCAGAAATCTGAGCGCGTAGGACTGTACTTGATCTTGTTTTGGCAGCGTTTGGTGAACACCTTTAACCTGGGCAAAGTCGCTTGCACCAGCGAGCTTCGAGGTGGCAATCGATAGCAGCATGTCATCGTCGCCGGGTATCGTGTCGAGATAGCCATCATTGTCACCTTGGCCGCCGACGATGATGCCGAAGTCGAAACTTGGCGTCGCTAGTCGGGGCTCCAGCGTCTGCCACCCGGTCGCTGGGTTCAGCTGGTCGACCGCGTCGCCCGCGACAATTTGGGCTAGCCGTCCGAGGCCCTTCTGATTGAGAGTCTCGGTAATTTCCGCCCCGTGATTAGGCGGAGCAATCATCACGAAGCGGCGGTACGTGATCTGCGGTTGCTCACTCGGTGGTAGTGCGGCCAAGTCACTTAGGCAATGGCGAATAACGATGTTGCCCATGCTGTGCGCGACGAAACTTACTGACTCGACCCCATCAAGATGCCTGATAACACTCGTCAGTGTCTGGGAGTGTTCGCCGATATCGCCCATGGTCGATGGATAGCCAACATTGACTACGGCCAGTCCGCCTTCTTGACGCAAGTAGTCGGAGAGCGGCTCCATGTACTGACGGAATGCTCCCAGACCGTGGAGGACTATCACCACGTCTTTGGGCATCGGTGGAATGTTTTGCGCGACTTTGGCTTTTTCAAATTCTTCCAAGCAGTGTTCAAAGCTGCCGCGTGCCTGCCGCACATCGTTGGGATCGATCAACCGATGATGGCCAATGACGGCATGCTTTTGGATTCGCCAACCTTGGTAGATCATTTCGTCGGAGAACATGAACGGCCCGCCGAGAGTTCTTCCCTTCAGACCCAGCAGTCCCGACTCGGCACGCGCCGTCGAGTACGACAGCAGCAGCAAAAATAGGCCTTCGAGTACTAAGATCGCCAACCAACTGATCTGACGTCCTCTTGTTTTCCGCTGGTTCCCTCGCATCGCGGGTACCTCCTCGTGCATTCTCGGAATTGTGTTCGCTGCCGGGCTCATGCTGTCATTGTATCCGCTGCAGCATGCTAGCCCAATGTCTTACGGACGCGAACAAAGTTTCGTTCGAGAGCGTCCGTTTTTGGTCGAAATTGGCGGTGTAGTAGCAACTTGTGCTATCACTGGCGGCCGAGTGTCGCGAATTCGGCACAGGCGGCGCGGACTTGGCCAGAAGAAGCTAGTTGCTTGCTGATAGACTTTCGTCGACAAAAACCTCTGCATGTCATCAATCGTGCCAGCGATACCGACGTGCACAGTATTTCGCGAACGCACGCAGCTAGTTTACTATCAGATCGGAATCGTCTGTGGACCGCGCAGCGGGGCTGGGAACTTTCGTCCCTCGATTGAATATCTTATTCTAAAGGAATGCCGCCCAACCGCTACGACTACGACGTGATTGTGATCGGTGCCGGCCACGCCGGAACTGAAGCGGCGTTGGCGTCTGCGCGGCTTGGCGCCAAGACAGCGCTACTCACGACCAACTGCGACACCGTCGGCCAGATGAGCTGCAATCCGGCGATTGGCGGCGTCGGCAAAGGCCAGATCGTGCGCGAGATCGACGCGCTGGGTGGGGCGATGGGTCAGGCCATCGATGCGACCGGCATTCAGTTTCGGATGCTTAATCGTCGCAAGGGGCCGGCCATGCACTCGCCGCGGGCGCAAGCTGACAAGAAGCTGTATCAAGCGGTAGTCAAGCATCTCGTCGAGCAGCAGCCAAACCTCGCACTCCGACAGGAAGTCGTCGAAGATCTGCACTTCGCAACAACTCCAGCAGGCCACACCATCACCGGCGTCGGCGTGCGCGGCAACGCGGTCTACCGTGCACGAACCGTTGTGCTGACTACCGGCACTTTTCTGCAAGCACTAATGCACACCGGCGAAGCAAAGACCGCAGGAGGCCGAGCGGGCGAAGGTACCTCCAACGGAATCAGCGGCGCACTCAACCGATTGGGCGTTCAGTTGGAACGCTTCAAGACGGGCACGCCACCGCGGCTCAACGGCCGCACGATCGATTATTCCAAAACCGAATTGCAACCCGGTGACGACGATCCGCAGCCGTTCTCGTACCAGACTGACAACCTCCAAGTCGAACAACTGCCTTGCCACATCACTTACACAAACTCGGTGGTGCATGAGCTGATTCGCAAAAATTTGCAGCGCGCGCCGATGTATACCGGACAGATCGAGTCCAATGGTCCGCGCTATTGTCCGTCGATCGAAGACAAGGTTGTTCGCTTCGCCGACAAGTCGCAACATCAGGTGTTTTTAGAGCCCGAAGGACGCAACACGCTGGAGGTTTACGTCAATGGCGTATCAACGAGCTTGCCACGTGACGTGCAGGACGAGATGTTCCGGCATGTCCCAGGCTTAGAGAACGCGGAGATCATGCGTTACGGCTACGCAGTCGAGTACGATTATGCACCGCCAGACCAATTGCACTCCACTCTCGAATCGAAATTGTGCGACGGGCTCTACTTTGCAGGCCAGATTAACGGCACCACCGGCTACGAAGAGGCTGGTGCTCAAGGACTAATTGCCGGTGCGAATGCGGCACTGGCCACCGCCGGCAAAGAACCCATAGTCCTTTCACGCGATCAAGCGTACATCGGCGTGCTGATTGACGATCTGGTGACCTGCGGCGTCGATGAGCCATATCGCATGTTTACTAGCCGTGCAGAATATCGGCTCTTACTGCGGCAAGATAACGCAGACCGACGGCTCACTCCGCTGGCCCATGAACTGGGGCTAGCCGACAGCCAGCGATTTGAGCGATTGCGACTGAAGCAAGGCGAAATCGACCGGGTGATGTCCCTTCTCGACAACACACGGCACGATGGCGACTTGCTGTCCAAGTACATCCGCCGCCCCGAAGTCGAATGGCCCGACCTCGTCGCGTTGCTTCCCGAGCTTAGATCGACACCTCCGGAAGTCGCCGAGCAGGTGCTGATCGACTGCAAGTATGCCGGCTATGTCGCGCGTCAGACCGTCGACGTCGAGCGTCAGCAACGCTTGGCGTCTAAACGCATCCCACGTGGCTTCGACTACCAACGCCTGACCCAGCTACGCAGCGAGGCGCGGGAGAAGTTCGCCCGCATTCAGCCAGCCGACCTGTCACAGGCCAGTCGCATCAGCGGCATCACTCCAGCAGACATCGCCTTGCTGATGGTCCACTTCGAGGGCTCACCAAAAAGCCGCAAGTAACCCAAGGACAATAGGTTACTTCGCCGATGCGACACTTAACCGGGCGTATGCTCGCCCCGAACAGAGCCGATTTCACTGTCAGTGCTGGCTGTTATCAAAAGTCGGCCAAAAACCTGCTGGCATTGCTGCCAACGGCGCAAAGTGTTGCTACAAAGCAATTTATGCGCAGAGGATTAATGTTGACTGACGTATTAGGCCCGCTATAATTCCGTCAGTTGGCAATTCAGGGGATATTGGCAGACGCGGCTAGAGTTAACGTCTGAACAGAATCGATCGACTGAGTTGGCAATGGTAAGTTACGCAGAGACGCACGCCATGTGGCGGGCCGGGCGGTTCTGCTGGGCCTGCAAGGGCCATCAAAGACGATTCGACGAATTGAAAAGTTTCCGCTCGCGCATTCACGTGGCTTGTTTTCATTGAGTATCTGGCAACGTCCGGCTCACTGGCAAACCATCGGCTAAGGAGAGAGGTGGTTCCATCATGAAGACCGTTTTTACCACAGGCGAGGCGGCAAAAATCTGCAAGGTCAGCCAGCAGACGATCATCCGCTGCTTCGACTCTGGGCAGCTCAAAGGCTTTCGTGTCCCCGGCAGCCGCTTCCGACGTATACCGCGGGATCAGCTGTACGCGTTCATGCGAGACAATGGTATCCCGACCGACGCTCTTGATAGCGGACGACGGAAGATTCTGGTTGTTGACGACGACGAAGATCTGGTCGAGCTCATCGTCGACGCCCTTGAACGCGACGGGCGTTTCGAAGTGCAAAGTGTCAACAATGGTTTCCGAGCTGGCATGCTGATTAAAGAATTCCGGCCAGACCTCATCGTCCTCGACGTCATGTTGCCGGACATCAACGGCAAAGAAGTCTGCACATTGGTGCGTAGTCAAAAGGCGATGGACGATGTACGCATCATCTGCATTTCGGGAATGGTCGAGGCCGACAAAGTGCAAGAGTTGCGTGATGCAGGCGCGAACGACTTCATGCAGAAGCCGTTTGACGTCGACAATCTGATTGCACGCGTCTGTCAGTTGCTCGAAGTCGAAGCCGCTCCAACTCAGTGATCGTTGCTCGCTGGCCGGCGCCGCTGACGATCGCCTGAGGAGAGCTGCTATGCCTTCGAAGTTCGAGACGCAACTTGAACACGCTAAGCTCGACGCGATGAAGGAGCTGGCCTATGGCGCCAGCCATGAGATCAACAATCCACTGGCCAACATCGCTGCTCGCGCGCAAACACTAATGCGTGACGAAGCTCTGCCTGACCGGCGG
The DNA here is from genome assembly GCA_039184115.1 of Planctomycetota bacterium. Taxonomy (GTDB): domain Bacteria; phylum Planctomycetota; class Planctomycetia; order Pirellulales; family Lacipirellulaceae; genus Bythopirellula. Next base: position 21,226 of record JBCDBK010000014.1, read on the forward strand.
CTTGCACTGGAAGCCATTCACCAACAGGCAATGCGGGCCCATGAGATGATCTCCGATCTCATGCTGTTCGCGCGACCACCGGCGCTCGACGTGCAGAAGGTGGACCTGTCGAAACTGTTGAGTACGGTTGCCGACCGCTATAAGTCAGAGTGTGCGCGACGCGATATTCGCCTCAACCTGACACTGCCTTCCACGCCTTTAGAAATCCCTGGTGATGAGCAACAGCTTGAAGTGGCTCTCCGCGCCGTCTGTTCGAACGCCATCGAGGCAGTCGGTACCGACGGGTCGATCGGCGTGGCTGTCAGCAGCGACTCGCAAGCCGATGACAGAGTCATCATCCAGATCACAGATACAGGTGTGGGCATGAGCGACGAGGTACGCCAGCATCTGTTCGATCCGTTCTATTCCGGTCGCGAAGCAGGTCGAGGGCTCGGATTCGGGATGTCCAAGTGCTGGCGAATCGTCACTGACCACGGTGGATCGATCAATGTCAGCAGCAGCCTGGGTGAAGGCACAACGATTTCGCTGCAGCTTCCCGCAGACTTTTTATCAGACGGCGAATAAGCGCCCATTTGTGCGAAGCTGACCGACGCACTATCTTGGGACGGCGTACCAATCGCGATTCTTCACCTCCCGTGAGTCATCGATGGGCAAGATCAACGAAGCCGTCAAAACGGCGAACAGCGCGTTGCGAACTTTTCTACTGGCGGTTCTAGTGGCGGGTGCCGGCTTTGTCGGTTGGCAAGCCTACTCGTTGTACAACGAACCGCAGCAGAAACTGCAAGAGAAACAAGAAGAACTCAACTCGGCACTCCAAACACTTGCCAAACGCGAGTCTGAAGTCGCGACACTAACCGATGACCTTCGAGAGAAAACAGAGCAACTCGAACGCTCGGAAACCTCACTCCGACTCCTAAAGCTACGTCATCGCATCGCGCGAATTCGTGTGCTTGATCAGACGCCCAGTCCAGATAGCGATCGCATAACCAGCTCGATTGAGTTTTTTGAGGTCAACAACGAGGGATCACCGATTGACAACACGCGTCGACAGTTCGACATCGAAGGTGATCGCATCTATGTCGAGTGCCTGGTCGCGAAGTTTGAAGACGAGTACATCGAACAAGCCGACCTCGACCGCGCCACGGCGATCTGCTTGTTCCAACGAATCTTCGGAGAGTACCAGCAGCCTCAAGACGGATATGAGCTCGATCAGTCTGGTTCGAGTCCTACGTCCTACGAGCGTGGTGGCAAGATGTCAGACTTCGAGCAGGGTATTTGGGATGACTTCTGGGAATTCGCCGGCAACCCAGAGAAAGCTGCCGAAATTGGCATTCGCGCAGCTCACGCCGACGCACCATCGACGCGTGTCAAGAAAGGGATGACCTACCAGCTGGAGATGCGATCCACAGGTGAGATCAGCCTGCGACCGCTGCCATAATCATCGCAGCTCCGAAAGCGCTGACTAGACGTAGGCCGTTCGTGGCATGTTCGGTCGGTAACAATTCGCCCGGCAGTGTTGTTGCGGCTGCCATTGCGAACCCAAAGCAGTCAACGACTCGGACGAACCGACGAATACCCACCCGTTCGGTGCCAAGGCTTTCGCCGCACGTTCAAAGAGCCGTTTTCTGTCATCCTCAGTAAAGTAGATGGCAACGTTGCGAGCGAAGATGATGTCAAATGGCCCCAACCCGGTGAACGGCTCGTGCAGATTGCGCTGCTGGAATTTGCACATCGAGCGGATCTCGTCGGAGATTCTCCATTCCTTACCCTGCTGCGTGAAGTACTTCCGCCGCTGTTCCGCATCTGTACCTCGACCAATCTCCAAACTGTTGTAAACGCCACGGCTTGCTTGCTCAATTGCTGCCGGTGAGATGTCTGTACCGAGTACTTGTACGTCCCATTTGAGAAACTCGGGAAGCGTTTCCGCAAGCGTAATCGCAATGCTGTAGACTTCTTGGCCGGTGCTACAAGCGGCCGACCAGACTCGAAACTTCTTTGGGAGCAAAGACGATGACTTGTCGTCGATTAGCTCGGGCACAAGCTTGTAACGCATCGCGTCGAAGGGAGTGCCATCTCGGAACCAGAGTGTTTCGTTCGTCGTGACCGCATCGACGACCTGTTCCTTCAAACCTGGAACGACTTCCGCGCGGACTTTACGTACGAGATCGGCATAGCTCTCGCAGCCTTGCTGCGCGACCAGTGATTGCAATCGGGCTTCCATGAGATAAGCCTTCGACTCGTCCCAATAGATGCCACAGAGGTCATCCACGAGACGACAGACCGAGTCGATGTCTTGCGCTGTTAGTTGAGTCATGCATAAGTTCCTTGTCTAACAGCATTCATGATCTGTTTAGGCATATCATTGAGTGACGCGACCTTATCCGAGTACCCGGCTTCAAACACACAACGAGGCATTCCGTAGACCACACAACTTGCTTCATCTTGGGTGAGCACTCGGGCGCCCTTGTTTTTCAAGAGTCCGCATCCTTCGGTGCCATCGTCCCCCATGCCAGTAAGCACAATACCGATGCTTCGATCGCCGTAATTATTGGCGATCGATCGAAATAGGTAATCGACTGCGGGCTTGCAGTTACGCTCCGGCGGATCGTCAGTAATCTGTACGATCGCCTTCTCACCCAATTTGGAAATCCGCATTTGCGATCCACCGGGAGCAATAAGCACTTCGCCAGCCTTGGCGACCATGCCATCGGCTGCCTCCATCACCTCCAACGCCGAGAGACGATTGAGATCGTCGGCGAGGCTCTTCGTAAAATTAGGAGGCATGTGCTGGACGACCACGATCGGGCAAGGAAAGTCTTCTGGCAGTTGGGGCAGCAGCTTGTTGAGTGCTGCAGGACCACCCGTTGAAACGCCGATGCCGACGATCTTTGGTCGGTGGTGAGTCGCTCCGACTGGTTTGGCCCTCCGGTCGACCGAAGCTTGCGACGCGGGACGGCGAACTGGGCAAGCTTGCGGAGATCGATTTCGGCGTGTCGAAACGTAGGCTTCGATCTTCGGCGTAATCTCAGCTGTTAGTTTGAGGCGACTATCCTCTGGGCCTAGACCGACGGGCTTCAAAACAAAGTCGAAAGCACCCAGCTGGAGCGCGGTGTTAGTCGTTTTTGCGCCAGCTTCTGTCGCCGAGCTGATCATGATGGTTGCGACTTTAATGTTGCGTACTGAGAACTCTCGCAACAAGCCCAGCCCGTCAAGCTCGGGCATTTCTTGATCGAGCGTGATCAAGTCTGGCTTTAGCGTCTCGAACTTCTGCAGCGCCAACCGGCCGTTGCTCGCCGTACCGACAACCTCGACGCCAGGTATCTCGCAGAGCGCCGAGCTGACGAACTTTCGATAGAGCGCCGAATCGTCAACGACCAGTGCTCGGATCTTCGGATTTGCCATGAAAACATCCTGCCCCATAGCCCGTCCGTGCCGCGCAGATAAGCAGTGGGGCTACCGCGTTCGCGAAAATCGCGGCGCCGTCTGATGACAGACGACGCCGCTAGTAATTATCTCTTCACTCCGTCTAGCCCCACTACACTTGAAACTGGCCAACGAGGCTTTGCAGCTCCCCGGCCAGGTTCGAGAGCGTGTCGCCCGAACTCTTGGTCTCGCTTGCAGCGGAAGCAGTCTGCTTCGCACCACGATCGACACCAGCAATGTTTCGCGTGATCTCTTGGCTTGCCGCGGCCGATTCGTTGACGTTCTGGGCAACGGAATCAGCCGCTGTGGCGGTCTCGGCAACCGTCGCAGCGATCTGCTGTGTGGTCACACTTTGCTCCTCCACTGCAGCGGCAATGGTCCGTGAAACTTCGTTCACGTTGTTGATCACCTGCGTGATTTCTTGAATCGCTTGCACGGCTTCACCCGTCGATCCTTGAATACCTTCGATTCGCTTGCGAATATCGTCAGTTGCAACCGCGGTCTGCTTGGCAAGCTCTTTCACCTCGGTCGCGACGACGGCGAACCCTTTGCCAGCTTCGCCGGCGCGGGCTGCTTCGATCGTGGCATTTAGCGCCAGCAGATTGGTTTGCTCAGCAATGTCCTGAATCACTTCGATCACCTTGCCGATTTCGTCCGCGGCAACACCCAGACTGCCGACCTTCTCATTGCTGATATCCGCCAAATTGGCTGCCTGATCGGCAACTACCGCCGACTGCTCGGCGTTGCGGGCGATCTCGTTAATGCTGGTGGTCATTTCGCCGGCTGAAGCTGCAACCGACCGAATGTTACCTGACATCTGCTCGGTCGAAGCGGCCATTTGCTTCATGTTGGCAGACATCTCTTCAGCAGCCGAAGCGACCGTCGCCGATTGCAAGGTCGTATCTTCCGCTCCTGAACTCAGTTGGTCGGCTGTATTGGCTAGCTCGCCCGACGCGCCTGCCAACGAAGAGCTGTTGTTGGCCACCTTCGAGATGATCGTCTGAATCCGCTCCACAAAGACGTTGAACCAGTTTGCCAGTTCAGCGACCTCATCTTTGCCGTTGACGTCCAATCGCTTGGTCAGATCACCCTCGCCTTCAGCGACTTCCTTGAGCATATCGACGGTCGATTGAATGGGTTTGACCAGTGCCCGCGTGATAAAGTACGAGGCGACTAGCAGTGCAACGACAGCAATTGCCGCCATACCAAGAGTCTTCCAAAGGACCGTACTACATGACTCAACAATGGATGCCTTCATCTCACGCATCGCTCCGAAGGCCTCGGCCGTGTCCATCTTCGCGAGTAGCCCCCAACGCATGCCCAATAGGTCAACCGGGCCGAACACCTGGAGCGTTTCGTTACCGATGTAGTCCACCGTCTCGGTGATGCCATGTTCACCAGCCAAAGCCGAACGTACCTGCGGCGTGTCGATTTTTCCCGATTCCGGCTTACGGAACGAGTTGACGAGGCCTCGCGTTGCGAAGTCGCGATGCGAATCCGATCGCATCAGGCAATCGGGCCCGACCAGCACGGTCTCGCCTGTTTCGCCCAGCCCCTCGCGCTGATTCATCGCGCCAAGGATGCGATCAACCGGCATCTGAAAGATCAAAACTCCCAGCTTCTCGTCCCCGTCGTAGATCGGTGAGGCGATGAAGCTGGCGGGAGCTTCGTAGGATGGCGTGTATTGCTTAAAGTCAACCAGCACGAACCCGTCTGAGCTGCTCAGCGCGTTGGCTTTGCGAAACGCTTCCGCGAAATTGGTCCCCGCATAGGGACCGTCTAACAGCGATGTCGAGTAGTCCAACTCTTTAAAGACCGAATAGACGATATCGCCCGACTCTGAGTCGATCAGAAATATGTCGTAGTATCCAAATTTCTCGAGGTAGCTTCGCACCACGGGATGCACGACACTGTGCAATCTGCCATAGTTGGTCTCCTCCTCCGCAGCGTCCAGCAGGTGCTTCGATCCTAGTTCGTTTTGGTTGGCTCGAATGTAGGCATGTTGCAATGCGATCGAATCGTCATCCAGCCCTTCGTATAGTTGTTTAGTATTGGGCGAGTCATTATCGTTCTGGTTCTTGTACTCGCTCGTAAACTCACCATTGTAGTAGGTTGCCAAGTCTGCTTTCTGCTCGGCAATCTGATCGGTAGTGATGTCCGCTTGCTCGCGATATTGCTTAAATGCCGAGCTAAACTCGCGCATCGCATCGACGATCATGCGATCTTCGGAGAACGTCAGCACCTGATCTCGAATGCTCTGGAAGTAGAGCTCGATACTCTCCTTCTTCAAAGCGTGTTGCGCCTGCAGCGACGAACTGACCTTGTCGTACATGTCTTCGGCAGCTCGGTCAGACTGCGTGGAGAGCCCGCTGCTCATCGCCGAGTAGCTTGTGATTGCAATAAGTGCCATGGGCAACAATCCACAGGCTAGAAAGCCGATCGTCAATTTTGTTCGAATCTTCATTTTTTACCTCAAAAAAAGTTCCGCCAAAAGCTTTTCATGAATACGTTGGTTCGTTATCTCGCCCGACGAGCACCCGACTGGGAGACTCTGTAGCTAGTCTTCTTTACCACGATCTGCGAGTGCTTCTTCGACGTTGAGCAACACAAGAATTTCCGAGTCGAGCGTATGCACTCCCAAGAAATACTTCCCTTGAACGCCCTTAATGTTGGTCGGTGGTGGGCTGATCTGATCGCTGCTCAGCGAAAGAATGTCGGAGATGCTATCGACTAAGAATCCGACCGACTCGCCCTCGGAATTAACAATGAGATTTCGGCTACTGCGAGTCACCTCGGTCTGCTCGAGTCCGAGAATTGTTCGCAAGTCGATGACTGTTGTGACCTCGCCACGTAGATTAATGACACCACGCACGCACTCTGGTGCTTGTGGCACCGCCGTGACGTCGAGTTGCCGATTGATCTCTTGGACCTGTCGGATATCGACACCCAACAGCAGGTTGCCAACGTGAAACGTGGCGTATTGCTCGACCGAAAGGTCGGTATTGCTTTCCACTTCCATCGTCAATGTCATTTCAGTTATTCTCCCTATCGATCAGCAATCGCTGAGTTGGTCATCGTTTACTAGCAACTTTGCAGAACGGGCTTGTTATTACCCGACTTCTTGCCCGAAAAATTTTGCAGCGAATTGAGTAACTTGTCGCGGTCCATCTTGATCTGGTAATCGTCGATGCCCACCTCGATACCGCGTTGGATGTCCGCCGATCCGGCCAAAGAAGTCAACGCGATGACTGGCAGGTGGCTCCACTTCGACGAGGTCTTAATGCGTTCGGCGAATTCAAAGCCGTTCATGTTTGGCATCTCGATGTCCGTCACAACCACGTCGAACTCGTACTCGTCGCTTTGCAAGACATCCCAAGCAATCTGTCCGTCCTCGCAGTCAATGACTCGGTAGCCATGGTCTTTGATCATCGCCGCGACTTGCTTGCGGAAGAATCCAGAGTCTTCAGCTAGCAGCACAAGCGGCGGTAGATCGTTCTCCTCTGCCACAACTTTCGCGTCTTCAAACCAGTCTGGGTAAGCAATCTCGGCTACCTCGAAAAGGTCGACCATGCGGGTTGTGTGCTCGTCGAGCACCATCGAACCTAGGACGCCACGCTCGGTGAAGGTCACTTGATCAATCGCAGTGGTCACGTCACGAATGTCGTCGAGCCTCGGCACGAGGAGACCAATTTCGTTACCACCCGCTTCGTACACAATCACGTACAAACGATCCGCGGCTTCGGGTGGCTGGGCTGTAATGCAGTTTTCCAATCGCACCAATGGCATCGTGGTGTCACGATACTGCAGCAACTCCTGACCACCGACGCTGTCTATTTGATCGGTTCGAATGCGGTCGATCCGCGAGACGATGTCCATCGTGACGGCGAAATGTTCGTTATCATGATTGCTGAAAAGCAGCATGTACTGCGTGTCTTCATCACTACGACTTGTATCTTGCTGATCTTCCGACTCTAGCTCTTCGTCGCAACGAATGCCTTCGCTGGCGGCAATGCCAGCCACGTCGAGAATCAACGCGACATGCCCGTCGCCCAGAATCGTGGCGCCAGATAAGCAGGGGCAGTCCTGCAAGTGCCGGCTCAACGGTTTGACAACGATCTCCTCCGAGTCGTGCAAGCCGTCAACGATGATTCCGAAACGCTGCTCACCCGTCTCCACAACGATGATGTTGATAGCTTCGCGGACCGCATCTTCCCCGTCGGCGGATTCTTCGGTCGACTCGTCAGGCGATTTGTCCGACATATTGACCACGTCTGACAATCGAATCAGCGGCAGTAGACTGCCACGGAGACGCAATACTTCCGCGTCTTGCACCGTGCCAATTTTCTGGTCGAGCTCCTCAGACCGAACCCTGACCAACTCGGCTATATTTACCTGCGGAATTGCGAAGCGATCGTGTCGGCACTGCACAATCAGCGACGGGATAATCGCCAATGTCAGCGGCAAAGTAATTATGATCAGCGTGCCCTGACCGATATTTGATTCAATATCGACCGTGCCACCAAGCTTGGCGATGTTCGTCTTCACGACATCCATGCCGACGCCGCGTCCGCTCACATCGGTTACTTTCGCAGCCATCGAGAAACCTGGATGGAAGATCAGGCGAATAGCTTCGCGATCGCCCATCTGGTCGGCGCGCTCCTGCGTCAAAATACCCTTCGATACGGCCTTCGACTTGAGCTTCTCCGGGTCAATGCCGGCACCATCGTCTTCGATCTCGATACGAACCTTGCCGGCCTGATAGAATGCTCGCAAATCCATTTTGCCCTCTTCCGACTTCCCGGCTTTCGCACGATCGGCGGGCGACTCGATTCCGTGATCGACCGAGTTGCGGATTAAGTGCGTCAGCGGATCGCCAATCGCCTCGACGATGGTCTTGTCCACTTCGACTTCTTTGCCTTCGATATTCAATGCACATTGCTTGCCGAGCTTGCCACTCAAATCGCGTACGATTCGTGGAAATTTGCTAAACACACTGCCGATCTGCTGCATGCGCGTTTGCATGATCGACTCTTGTACTTCGCTGGTGACTTGATCCAACCGAGAGGCGATCGAGTCGAGGCTACCGCGATCCGAAGAGCCAATCGCTTGCATCAGCTGATTGCGGCTCAGCACAAGTTCACCAGCCAGATTCATTAGCTTATCGAGAACGCCGACGGATACGCGGATACTGGCTTCGACCGATGGCTTCTTATCCGTAGTGTCCTTTTTGCCAGGCGCGGATTGGGCTTTCGCAGGCGTCGTTACCGCTTGGGGTTCAGATGCTGCGGCAGTCGCTGCCGATTCGTCCTCCGCGTCCCCCTCCGACTTGGCGGCAGCTTGGGCGGCGAATGCTGCCGCTATTTTTGCATCCATGTCATCTTCAGAAACCTCAGTTGCTGCCGCGGGTGCGGGCGTCTCTGGCAATGGCTCAGCTACTGCCTCCGAAGTCGCCTGCGGCGCAGACGTTGGTTCGGCTGGCGACTCGCCCGCTGCGATCGCTTCCAGTTCGGTAATGTACGAACTTACGTCTTCGTTGTTGGAATTCTCGACGTCGTTGATCAGTCCCTGCAGCTTATCCGCAGCACGCAACATGACGTCGATCATTGGAGAAGTCGGAACGAGTTGGTCATTCCGCATCATGTTCAGTATATTTTCCAAGTTGTGCGCCAAGTCGTTGACTTTGGTTAACCCGAGAAAACCAGCCGCACCCTTGATCGAGTGAATTCCGCGGAATACTTCGTTGACCAGATCAACGTCGACGTCGGCACCCGACTCTTCGATGCTGAGTAGCTGGTTTTCGATGTCCGCCATATGCTCGTTCGACTCAACTACGAATTCGCCCCACAATTCGTCCGACATGTCTCTCGCTCCGGTTGGCACTACAGATTGGGATCAGACTCTCGCCGTTGGCAAATCCTTGAATTCGCACGGCGCAAAATTTCCATGCAAAACCGTAGGTTACGACCTGCACGAATGAGAAGCAGTGACGCCCGGCGTGCTAATTTTTCGCAGAATTGCAGCCAGCTAGAGATAGAACAGAATGCGCACTACCGCAGGCGCGAGGATGTCGGTAAACGCCCGACCAGTCCCAATGCGGACAATCGTTACAGGCACGAGATCAAAGCGAAGAGTAGGTTCGTCCGCTAAATCTCGTCGTCGTGCAGCAAGTCCTCGCCGTAGCCTGGAGGAAATGGATTATCGAGTCCGCCAGAATCGGAATCATCGGGCGACGGCTCAACACCGGCATCGGACGCGTCGTCCGAACGATCGTCAAATTGCTCTACCCAATAGGCGATCTCCGCAGCGCTGAGCTGACCGACAGGCTTTTCAGGCACCGATTTTTGCTGCTGGCGTCGCAAGCCCACGCGCCGCTGCCAAAGTTCGCGGTACCACTGATCGCTGTCGACGTACTTACTGCCTCGCTGCCGGGCGGCACGCTGCACACGATGATCGCTTGAGACCACCAGCAGACCACGCGGAGCAAGATGCTGTTCGATGATCTCCTCCAACAGGGTATCCGCATCGGGATAGTTGCGGGCAAAAGTGACGGTCATTCCTGCGACGGGATAGTTATTGGGTAACCCGGGTAGTGCATCGGTTGCATCAAACACAATCGTCGTCTGCAAACGCTCCGCTTCGGTCAGCGATGACCCAAGAAATGCAAGCAAGGCTTCGCGTGATCGCTGAAAGTATCCAGGCCCGCTGCCCTCGCCGAAGATGTCGGTTGCGTGCAACAGATTGTAGCCGTCAATCAGCAGCGGCATGGCATGAATGTCGAGTGACGGAGTACGCGATGACGAATGAATGACCAGGAACGAACCAAGACCACCTACGACTGCATGTCAGGTATCGCCATTTCCTTCGTCACTAGTCATCTTGCATTCGTCATTCGCCCCTCGTTGTAGTGATGCCACTCGCGAAACTCATCGTGGAAGAACCGATCGATCTGGTGATCCACGCCGAAAATAGAGGCGAGCAAGGCCGAACGAATCCACATGCCATTTCGCGCCTGGCGAAAGTACATAGCTCGCGAGTCGTTGTCGATCTCCGGCGGTATCTCGCCGAAGTGCTGATCACGCGGGAAAGGATGCAAGATTGGCGCGTAGGCCTTCATCCGCGAGACCAATAGCGGGGTGAGCCGATAGCGTGAGAAATCGATCGCGGCGAACTTTTCTTCGTCGCCCGGCACATTGTGCTCTTTCTGAATCCGCGTCATGTAAAGCGCATCGATCGCCTCGATGACGGGCACGCCATTATATAACTCGTCGAAAGATTCGACCTCGACCAGATTGACGCCACGGTCGAGCAGGCGTGTCCGCAGATCGTCGCTCAGTGCCAGAGTGGGCTGGCGAGGCGCAATAAATATCAGAGTCACCCCCGAGTAGCTGGCCAGCAGACTAGCCAGCGAACGCACCGTCCGTCCGCGTCCGATGTCGCCGCAGAAACCGTAGACTTTGTCCGAAAGCCCCTTGCTTAAGCCCGGATAGCCCCGCAGCAGCTCTTCGAATCGCGTAGCAACCGTCGAAGTGGTGTTATCTGCGAACTGAAAAGTTCGCTGCAATGTGTAAATATCCAAGAGCGCTTGCGTCGGATGCTCGTCGGCTCCAGAACCTGCATTGATAATCGGCACGCTACGATTGCCGGTCGCCTCTAGGTCATTCATCAAGTACGCACACGACTCGGCCAAGCGAGCCAACTTGCTGCGCATAATAATCAGGTCGAAGTAGCTACTGAACATTCGCAACGAATCGAACCGCGTTTCGCCTTTTGTCTCAGACGAAGTGGTCGGATCGCGGACTTCATTGCAGGTGATTCCCAGTATCTGACACGCCGCCATGAACGACAGAAACGTCCGCGTCGACGGCTGCGTGAAGTACAGCATCGCCCGTTTGTGATGGAGCAGATTGATCAGGAAGTCCTGACCAGAGCGATTCTTCGAGAGCACGCGAATCTTGTCTGCTGTGCTGGCCAAATCTTCCAGCATGTCGACCGAGAATTGGCCACTGAAAATTACATGTCGGAGTCGTTCGTTGCGCTCCAGCTCCGGCACTTTCATCTTAATCGGACGTTCGATCCGTGTCTGGTAATGCAACAGATCGAGTTCGTCCTGCGTCGGAGCACGATCTAAGGATGCATCTGCCATGCCCGCAATATCGCAAAGCACCCACACGAGGTCAAGCAGCATTCCACTAGCGCGCAGTTCACGCTGCGGGCGCTCTATTTCGCGTGAACACCGGCTTGTTTTCGCTCGACAGGCCGCGATGGTATTTGTAGCCAGCGTCGCGGAATTCAAGCAATCCCGCCTCGTCACGCACTCGCTCGCGAATCAGGTAACGAGCCATCATGCCGCGCGCTTTCTTGGCAAAGAAGCTCATCACTTTGTACTCGCCTTTTGGATTGCGATCCTGAAAAATCGGCGTTATCACCCGACCGTCAATCCCTTTCGCTCTCGCTGCTTTGAAGTACTCGTTCGACGCGAGGTTGACCAAAACATCATCGCCCTGCTCTGCCAGCCCCGCTTGGAGACTCTTAGCAATTCGATCACCCCAAAACTCGTACAGATCTTTTCCATAATCGCCTTTGAGCTTGGTTCCCATCTCAAGTCGATAGGGCTGAATGAGATCGAACGGACGTAACGAGCCGTACAGACCCGACAGAATTCGCAGATGCTGCTGCGCAAATTCGAAGTCTCTTGCAGCAAAGCTATCTGCATCGAGCCCTAGATAAACGTCTCCGCGAAATGCGAGCAGCGCTTGCTTGGCCGCCTTCGAATCGTATTTGGCTTTCCAGTCGGCGAAATACTGATGAACCTCTGACGTCAACTTATCGCTGATGCCCATCATTTTTTTGATCTGAGCAGGCGTCAGCACACGTAGCTGCGCGATGAGCTTCTTGGACTGGGCGAGAAACTCAGGTTTGGATGCGACGTCCAGGATCGTCTGTGATTCGAAGTCTAGGGTCTTTGCGGGCGAGATAAGAATTAGCATTCAATTTTTCCTGGGTTCATCGCTCGAAGTTGCCTCTCGTGCGGGCAGCGCGTGTACAGCTCCGTTAGTCGGTTCGTCTGTGCGAGGCAACTATTCCGACACGCGCCACCGGACTTGGAACAGCCAGATCATACCCAGCAACAGGATCAAATTGTAGACCACGGCAAAGCCGAGAAAGCCGAAGAATATCTCAACCGAAACCCCCGTCTCATTATTCACATCGCTGACAGATAGAGGCAGATTAAACACGGCCGCGAAGGGGCTGCTAAAGCCAGTCCAACGGACAAAGTCGACCGAGGGGCTCTCGCTGAGAAACGCGCTAACAAACACTTGGGCTGCCACCGGCACCAAGAACAACACGACGATCACCAGATAGGTCGCCATTAGGCTGGTCGCGCTCTTGCGAAACAGGGTTGAGCAGAACAGCGCCGTCATCGCGGTCGTTAGGCAAGTCAGCGCGACGACCAAGAAGTAGCCACCCATCGTCGGCAAGTTACCCCAATAGTCGAGAGGCATAATGCAAGCTAGCACGACCGGCCACATCAAGAACGACGTCAGCACGCTCGACACGCGCAGGCCAGATACCAACTTGCCCCACAGCATCTGCCAAGGCGTAATCAGCGTCGTCAGCAACAAATCGAGTGTCTGACGCTCGCGCTCGCTGGTCACGCTACCTGCCGAAAACACCGGCCCGACCAACATGTTGAATAGCAGGACGTACGAGATGTACCAGGGTGCCAATTGCTGCTGCATGTACAAGCAAACAGCCATAACCGGCAGAGCCACAAACATGCTGATTTGAATCACTAGCCGGAGCATGAGCGTGCCCTGGCTAAAAATCTCGCTGCGAATTTCCTTATCGTAAATCGGGTTCGCGTTCTCAGGCAGAAACGTCGTGCGCTTAGGCGGCGCAAACAACCGATCAGGGAACTCGTCGCGGTTGATATAGAGTCCGACGGCTTCTTCGGCTTCGGTCTCCAGATCTATCACCTGCTTGCCTTCGCTACCGATATCTGGTGCCTGCAGCATCCGCCGAGTCACATCGGCCCACAGCAATGCAACGATCGACGCGCAGGCAATCGGCACCACAGTCGACACGACGAGCAGCCGTGCCTCGCCCAATTGCGCCATGGCGTTCCAAACCAACACACCAACCATCGCCAAGGGCAGAATCAACAAGTACGACACCGCCAGCGCCGACGATGTCCGCAGAAAGTAGCTGCTGCACCACAGACACAGCATGGCAAACAGCACGATCGAACAAATCATTGCCAGATAAGCAGCCGCAACCTCCGACGGGTGGACCCCACCGAGCGGCAAGCAGAGCATAACAATCGGCAGCGAACCGATCATCAATTGCAGCAGTGGCACGAGCGAGGCAGCCAACTTGCCGAGCACGATCGCGCCCGGCTTGACGGGACTGGCCATCAGCATCTCGTAACTCTTGCGCTCCTTCTCGCCAGTGAAAGCGCCCGCAGCGAAACTGGGCGTCATCAACGACACCAGCAGATACTGGCCGAAGAACAGCAGATTCACCAACGGTTTCGCCTTGGTCGACTGCACCATGTCAAGCTTCTGATCTTCCGGCCAAGCCGTATAGACCAGCAGCCCCAACAGCGCGACATACGCGAACAACAAGACGAACCCACGGGTCATCCGCAAGTTGGTAACAAGCTCGCGCTGCAGAACGGGATTCTCAAAGAGGTACATGTACTATAAGTTTCGAGGCGCGAGTTGCGAGAAAGTCAAGGTTGTCTCTTTATCGAGTTTAAGAGCCCACTTATCATTCGACTCTCTTGATCCGCGATGTGCAACAATTCGTCAGTTTTCGCTTGATCCAAATATCCAAGCCTTCTAGCAATAATCAGCTGAGTTTCCACTTCAGCCAGTGATCCTTTTGCAATATCCAAGAACCGAGAAAGCTCTTTCTGTGACTTCCGCGCGTGGCCTTCAGCGATGTTCGATGGAATTGATATACCAGCTCTTCGAATCTGACTTGTCAAACCATACAGTTCTTCCTTCGGGAAATCCTTTGTTACTCGATAAATCTGAACCGAAAGATCCACACCAACTTGCCAAACCTTGAGGTCTTGATACCCAGCCACAATCTACCTCCAAAAACTCGAAACTCGCGTCTCGAAACTCGCAACTCAATACTCCCGCGGCCGCACCGTGCCTTGCACTCGGCTCGGCAGTCCTTGCAATCGTAAGAAGCCCTCTGCGTCGGTTTGGTCGTAGCTGCCGCCGCCTTCCATGCTGGCGACTTCGGCATCGTAGAGGCTATGCGGACTCTTGCGGCTGTGAATGTTGACGTTTCCTTTGTACAGACCAAGCGTCACGTCGCCGGTGACGGGCTGCTGAGCCTCTTTGATGAAGGCCAATAAAGCGTCGAACTTGGGCACAAACCAGAAGCCGTAGTACACCATCTCGGCAACTTCCGGCATTAAGCGATCACGCAAGTGCACAAGATCGCGATCGAGAGTCAGTTGCTCGAGCGCCAAGTGCGCGGCATACAGTGCCGTCATGCCAGGCGCTTCGTACACGCCTCGACTCTTCATACCCACAAAACGGTTTTCAATGATGTCGATGCGGCCCACTCCATTGCGTCCGGCAATCGTATTCATGGTCTCGACCATCTCTAGGGCCGATTTCTTCTCACCGTTAATTGCCACCGGCACGCCGCTTTCGAAGCTGACGGTTACCTCTTCGATTTCATCCGGCGCTTCTTGCGGCGAAACGCCCATCCCAAAGTCGACGATCGCCTGACCGTTGACTTCTGGATCTTCGAGCTTGCCCGCCTCGTAGCTGATGTGCAAGCAATTCTCGTCGGAGCTGTACGGTTTTTCGATCGACGCTTTCACGGGAATTTTTTTGATGTCGCAGTAGTCGATCATTTCCGTCCGACCAGGGAACTGCTGTCGGAACTTCTCGATTCGCCACGGAGCGACGACCTTTACTGTGGGATCGAGCGCCTCAGCCGCCAACTGGAACCGACATTGGTCGTTGCCTTTGCCCGTCGCACCATGCACATAGGCGACTGCGCCAACTTCGCGGGCGACTTGCAGACAAATCTTCGAAATCAGCGGTCGGGCGATCGACGTGCCGAGAAGATAGATCCCTTCGTACTTGGCTTGCCACTGCAGAACGGGGAAGGCGTACTCACGGCACAGCTCTTCGCGGGCATCGACCAGCCGGGCGGTCTTGGCGCCATGGTCGCGTGCCTTCTGCAGAATCGCCTCGCGGTCTTCGCAGGGCTGCCCCAGTTCGACGTACACAGCATGAATTTCATAGCCCTCGTCTTGCAGCCACCCAAGCATCACCGAGGTATCCAAACCTCCCGAATAAGCCAATACACAGCTAGGCATAATATCTGTCCGTCACATACTTCAATGTAGAAACAGCCCCTGACAACTAACTCAGACGCAAAGCGACTATTGTGGTTCGCCAGCCAATAGCTGACAAGTCTGCCGAAACTGAAACCACAAAGCAACGAAGCAACAGATGGCATGATCCTTGGTTGCTTCTTTTGCTTTGTGTTTGGCGTTTTTCGCCATACATCCGCGTCCTATTCCTCTGCCGTTGGCAGCTCGGCGATCTGCAACTTTCGGAAACGCAAGTCCGTCGTTGGGTCGTGGCCCTGGATCGCCAGCGTGCCAGGTTCGAGCCGTAAGCCGCGACGTGGGTTTTCGTTGGGCTTGCGTGTGTCGGTCCAATCGCTGACCGGGTAGCCATTGACCCATGCCGCCATGTGCGGACCATCAGCCACGAGCGTCATCGCAAACCACTCACGATCGTTGGCAACGATGCGTCGCGCGTTCTGCCGACGAAAGAAACCACCCGTACCGCAATCGACCGGTTGCGTCGGGTCGCCGTCCTTCACGCCATTCTGAATCTGACACTCGTAACCCATCATGAAATCGCGCGGGATGCAACGAAAGAAGATGCCCGAGTTCAAGGCATCGCCGTTGACGAAGCACTCGAGTTGCAACACGAAGTCGCAAAAGCTCGCGTCACTCTCGATCTGCCCTCGTCCGTTGAGTACCTGCAATTCGCCGTCAGGTGTTACCTTAAACTCACTCGCTTCCGCTTTGTCAGTATTCCAACCGGTAAGGTCCTTGCCGTTGAAGATGGGTTTGTTGTTGAGAGGTTTTAAACGCACATTGCGGAAAGCGATTTCGCCTTTGTTGTGTTGCAGGCCAATGTGACCGCGCAGGACAGGCTGCTCGTCGACGTAGTCGATGATTGGCAGATCATCTAGCCGCACGGTGATTTTTTTTTCTTTGACGGAAACATCGAAAGCATGCCACTCGCCGTCCGAGGGTTCGAGTGGTCTTACTTTCGCACCCTCCGCAAGCTGCGGCGGATAGGCCGTCCAAGGAATCTCACGGTCATCGTCGTCTGGTGGAAACTTTTGACGACCGACGATCGATCCGGTCGGATACGGATTGTCGAATGGTGCGATGTTGACTTCGTAACAGTCTTTGGCGGGATCTTTGGGCACTTTTGGCGTCCGCAAGAACAGCCCGCTGTTGGTCTTCTCGCCTGCCTTAAACTCGACGTGCAATTGATAATCAGCGAATTCGGCGGTCGTCGCCAGCAGGCCAACTTTGCCCGTGGTTGCGCGAATCTCCCCGTCTTCGACGTGCCAATCGATGTCGCTGGTGTTCTCCCAGCCAAATAGGGTGTCGCCGTCAAACAGCGAAATCCAACCGTCGGCAATCTGCTCAGGCGTGAGCTTGTTGTGTTCGGCCAAAGCGGTCGAAGCGAACGTGAATAGCAGCACCAAAATCGCGAGACGCATGAGAAACTCAGCGGAAAGAATAGGACGCGGATGATCGCGGATGAGACGGATTGACGCGAATAGTTTAGCAGTTATTCGACGAGAGCTCTTGGGCGAATTTTTTGACGGGATTTACGAGATCAACAGGATTTTTGTCTACTTGCCAATCCTGTCGATCCTGTAAATCACCTCCGTATCAAAACTATCCGCGTACATCAGCGTTCATCTGCGGCTAAATTCTTCACCGCCTGTCAGGCGGCAACGATATCAAGCCGCACCTCGTAAGGAAAACGCTCCGTCGGTATTGAGTCATCGCCAGCTAAAGAAATCGTCACCGAGTTGTGTGACGCCAGCAAACTCGTCACGTCGAATCGGACTGACGAAGCCGTGCCCAATTCGCTGTCGTTGAGTGTCACTCGCGCCAACGCCGGAAGTTTCTCGACGACTAGCTGCACGGCTTCACTCGCATCGAGCTCTGCCGGCCAATTGAACTTCCGCGACCAGACGATCACGTCGCCCACAGATTCACACTGCCACGGGTGGCGAAGGTGGATGGAGTGCATGGTTGAGTCGCGAGTTATGAGTTGCGAGGCGTCAGCAAAAAGTATGCATCAACTTCTCGAAGCTCGCAACTCGCGCCTCGTAACTCTACTGCGGTACAAAATTTCGCGTGACTGTCGCTTCGCGAATCTGCCTCGACTCACGATCGTAAACACGAATCTTCGCCTGCATCGCCCGAAGTGCGTGGTCGTAAGGGGGTTGAGTTTCACGCTCCATAGCATCGTCGGCACCATACAGTGGGTAGGGTTGCCCAGACTTCACTGGGACGACCGGTGGCGTCGATGGATCATTATCTAGATCGTAGGGAACAATATTATCAAGGCCATTGGTACCCTGATCGGCTCCAGCACCGTCGTCATCGGCTAGGTTTGGGAAGCGATTGTCTGGCACATTTGAGTCCCAGTCAGACGTTTCCTGATCGATTCCGTCGGTTTCGTAATGATAGGGCCAAGTGTCGTACGTAGCCGGGAATCCATACGTGTAGTTCGACTCGTTAGGAAAATCGGGCTTCCTTGGATTGCGTGAGTGCCATCCGGGAGTGTGAGGTTCCTTGAACAGCGGAATGGGCTCACTCGTCGTCGGGAAAGCATAGTTGTAGACGTACCGAGGCGGAGGACCTTCGTTCTCCGACTGAATATAGAACGAAGGATCCCATCCGAGGTCTACGTAGGCTCCAAAACCAACTCGGGTAGCCCCGACTGCAGAAGGATTCCAAGCCGCATCGCTGGGCTCTAATACAGATCCGCCATTCAACGTCATTAGGGGAGCGCCCGGATCAAACACCCGCAAGTCGAACGCCAACACGTCATTCAACATCACGTCTTCACCCCGTCGATCCGAACCTATTGTTGGATTTCCATTGTTGAAGTCTTCACCTGGCGGGGTTCCCGGAATTTCTGTTGCCGGATTAAATTCACCGCTTTCTGTCTCGTCCCACTCGAACGGCAATCCGAACGGATGAAATACGGGCCTTTCTTCCACACCCAATACCGGGGGAAAATATTCTGGGAAATTGTTACGCGTCGTATTGGGGTCGTTCCTTATCGCCTTCAGCTCCATAGCATAAGGAAAACGTGTCCGGTCATGTGCGAAACGATTCTCCCTCTCTGTCAGATCTGATAGTGTATTCGGGACTCGAATACTTCCGTCACGACGAAATGAGATGTCGCTCAATTGGAAATAGACTCGGTCCAATTCGATCTTCGTGGTTACGCTTGGACCACCACTGTATTCCGGCAACTCCTCCACCCACGGCGCGATCAGCAATACGCGGCGATAAACGGTTCGCATGCCCGGCTCGCCTAAGGAACCGTCGGCGGGATTTTCGACGGCGTACCAGATGACTTCGGCCAGGTCGGACTCGATAATCTCAAATCTCCACTGATTGAGCGTATTGTCCCATACCGGCATACGGCCGGTAAACGGTTCGCTCTCGCTACGAACCGTCAGTGCGAGAATGTCGTCGTAATCGCCGAGTGCGCTGCCCGTGCTGCGGACGGAATTCCTTTCTGTCCCGTTGTCGACAATGCCATCTCCGTTATCATCGAACCATTGCACGAGTCGTCCGGAGTTGTCGCGCGGTACGAGTGACGTTGCGTGCCGAAGTCCGAAATCGGTATCAATGTTGTCCGGCTGCACCAACTGGCTCGGATTCTTATCCGAGTACTGTCCTTCGATAATCTCCAAGTAGCCGTCGTCGTGGTCATCGCTGGGCAGCTTTGGACGCGCGGCACTTGTTGCGCCGGCCAGGTCTTTGAATAGTCGCGCGCGAGCGGTGCGCAGTTGGCTGCCGAGTTCCATGCTCGCCCGACGGTTGCGGACACCGCTGCCGATGTTAGCGAACAGGTTGACCACGGCCGCCATCATCACCAGCGTGACCGCCATACTGATCAGCATCTCGACTAGGGTAATGCCGCGTTGGGTCTCGCGTGGTGGGTGGTGCGTGGTGCGTCGTATGTGGTGGGTGATGGGTGGGGTGGCCATGTTTAACCTTTGTTCCGGAAGAGACTGACCTGCCCTCGAATGGTCAGTTTCACACTCCCTCTATTGCACCGCGCAGCGAGCGTAAAGTCAAGTTTGGCGCGGGTTTAGGACAAGAGAATAGGAGGCTGATTGCGCAGATAGAGCGGATTGCCGCGGACGAATTCGCTGTCTGTACGAATCTGCGTCATCCCGGCGCAATTCTGCACGCAGAGTGATACAGAAGTCGCGAGCAAAGCCAAAAAATAGGACGCGGAATTAACGGATCGATCAGATAGCCGCAGATCGTGCTGTGCAATGTAATCCGCGTCGATCCACTAGATCCGTATTATCCGCGTGCTATTTTTCGGAGGCGCAAAATAAGAGCCACCGGGAAGACCCCGGCGGCTGGTTTTGTTTCGTGCAGATGACCGCTTTCTATGTCCCAAACTCTGGCCGGCGGCGACCGAGTTGGCCTTGGAGACGCTGGACGATGGCGCTGTGCATCTGGCTGACGCGACTTTCGCTCAGATCGAGCGTGGAGCCGATTTCTTTCATCGTCATTTCTTCGTAGTAATACAGAATGATGATCAGCCGCTCGTTACGATTGAGTCCCTTGGTGACCAGTCGCATGAGGTCGGACTTCTGAATTCGCTTGGTCGGATCTTCACCCTTTTTATCTTCCAGGATATCGATCTCGCGAACGTCCTTATAGCTGTCCGTTTCGTACCACTTTTTGTTCAGGCTGATCAAGCCGACGGCGTTGGCTTCTTGAATCATTTTCTCAAGCTCGGCAACGCTCATTTCCATGTGCGCGGCGAGCTCGATCTCGGTCGGCGAGCGCCCCAGATCGGCTTCCAGCTTTTTCACTGCCACGTTTAGCTTGCTGGCTTTGGAGCGGACCAGGCGTGGCACCCAGTCCATGCTACGGAGTTCATCGAGCATCGCACCACGAATACGCGGCACGCAGTAGGTTTCAAACTTCACGCCGCGCGACATGTCGAATGCCTTGATCGCGTCCATCAGACCGAAGACGCCCGCGGAAATCAGATCGTCGAGTTCGACCCCATCGGGCAGACGAGCCCAGATGCGTTCACCGTTGTACTTGACGAGTGGAAGATAGCGTTCGACCAATCGGTTCCGCAGCGCTCGATTGCTGGGATCCTTCTTAAACTGATGCCAAACCTCGACAATCTCGTCCTGAGCTTGCGTTTGAGTAGGTGTCTGAGCTTTGGGGGCGACAGTCGTCGTAGCCATGCAATCCTCCGTGATGCACTCGAAAGTGTCGCTAGTGCCCGACAGGCCAGCGACGCTTCAAGTTTTAGTCAGCGAGATTCCGTTCTCGATGTATTGTTGTAAGTCTCGAGTTGCGAGTCGTCGGTCGCCAGTATCTTACTTGCGCCTCGAATCTCGGCACTCATTACTCAGCCAATAGTTTCAGTCGTCGTATCTGCGCCTGGTATCGCTGCCAGTTCGGCTTCGATCTTTGTGCGCACTGATTCGTCGACGGTCTGAGCGGCGATGAATCCGACAATCATGCCGATCGCCCCCAACAAAGCCATCCAGCCGAGCCCAGCGATAACCGTGTCTTCGAAGCCCGCACCCGCCTTGAGTCCACGCATCATGACGACCACCATGCCGATGAGTGCCATGACTGCAGAGTAGGAGCGTGCCATAGGAAGAGCCTAGCCAATTCGTTGAACGCGCGACGAAGGGTTCGTTGGCGTCAAACTTTCTGCAAACTGGCCAACTTGACTGGTGTTTGCAGGCCGTCGGACTTTCTATGTGTATCGACGTTTGTTGGTTCATACTTTGCAGTTGTTTTGTTTTTTCTCGATTCTTTCGACTGCGCTAGCAGGCGACCCGTCGTGTTCGCTGCTGGTGGTAGCCTTGTTGATTGATGCGAGCGACGTGCTCATGACTTCGGCAGCCAAGAGGCGAACCGACTGACGGAACTCTTGTTCGGAGGCGTATTGTTCGCGCTGCGTCACCGTGTCAACGATGTCAGGACGAGTCGCGACATGCGTTGCCGGGCAGACGCGAATGCCGAGAAAGCGCCGGCAGGTCGCTTCAAAACGCTTGCCGACCGTGCGTGCTAGCTGCTGGGTGTCGCACTGATTGACCACCAGACGCAGCTTGCCGTCGACATCGCCCCAGGGCGAGAGCTTGACTGCCGCATAGCTATCCATGACGGCGGCCGACTCGTCGGTGGACACCAACAGAATCTGCTGCGCCGACTTCCAAAGCTGCTGCACCCAAGGACTCATACCACAGCCAACGTCGAGCACGACGACGTCGGCTTGCTTGTGTAGCGTTCGCAACTCACCGACCAGGCGATTGATGGCACCACGGCTCAGATCAGGCGGCGATTCTGACGCCCAGCGACCGGGCAACAGCATCACTGAATCACCCAAAGGTCGCAACGATTCGGCGGCCGAGCGACTTCCATCAAGCACGTCGGCCAGGCAGTCGCTCACGTCCATGCCCATCCGCGCAGCAATATCGGGCTGCAAGGGATTCGCGTCGACCAAGACCGCTCGTTTGCCAAGCGCGGCAAGCTCGTGGACCAATTGCGTCGCGACCGTCGACACGCCGACACCGCCTTTGCCGCCGCTCACAACAACCAGCGGTACACCGGGAGCCAGAGCAGGACGTTGCTTTACCGTTTCGCGGACCAGTTTTCGCAGTCGATCGGCTTGGTCAGACATGTCTAAATGGGGACTGGGGATTTGGGGAACTGGAGTGACGTTAATAGCTTAGCTGCCGGCCCATGATCATTTCGGCGAGTTCGCGCGGCTGCGCGTCTCGGATGTCGTCGGGCACATTCTGGCCGTCGGTCAGGTAGCTGATTGGCAGGCCGCAACTACGTGTCACGGAAAGTAGATTGCCATACGCGGTGGCTTCGTCCAGCTTGGTGACCAGCATCGCCGTTGTGCCGACGGTGGCGAATCTCTCGGCTGTCGAAGCCAAGCTTCGCGCTCCACCGACAGCGCTCAGAACCAAGTGCACTTCGTCCGGCTCGGCTTCGGCGAGCATCGATTTCAGTTCCTGAATCTTCACCTCATCGCGAGGACTGCGACCGGCTGTGTCCATAAGTATGAGATCGAGGTCGCTCATGCGGGCGATTGCTTCACGCATTTCGCGCGGTGTCGCGACGATTTCCATCGGCAAATCGATAATGTCGGCGTAGGTCCGCAATTGTTCCACGGCGGCAATGCGATAGGTATCGACGGTAATCAGTCCGACGCGTTTGTTTTCGCGCAGTCGGTAATTTGCTGCCAGTTTGGCAATCGTTGTCGTCTTGCCCACTCCCGTCGGTCCGACCAGTGCGACAACTTTGCCCTGACCTTCGTCCGCTTCGATGGGACCCGTTGTGGCAATCTCGGACTCCAGCAACCGCACCAGTTCGGCTTCGACCTCCGGCGCGTTGCGAGGATCGACCGACGAGTCGTTTCGCAAGTGTTCGATCAATGCCTGTGCTATCCGTTCCTCGATATCCGACTCGATCATGTCAGTGTAGACCTGAAAGAGCGTATCGGGCAGGTGATGCGAAGTGGGTTGCTCGCCGCGACCTCGAAGCTGCTCGGCCAACGCGTGCAGCTCGTCGAGTCCTGCTTCCGACTGCTGATGAAAGTGATCTCGGTAGCGAGCGCGGTAATCCATCTCGGGGGGCGTAACGATCGTGGACACCGCCGTCTGCGGCTCGGACGAAGCTGCCACGGCTGCTGGCGCGCGCTCCGGAGCATTAATTTCCGCTGAGGCGGCAATCTCAAACGCTTGTCCTTTGAGTAGGCGACTCACGAATCCAGTGTTTAGCTCACGCGTGTGTAGCACCGTTGCTTCAGGACCAAGTTCGTCGCGCACCAGGTTGAGTGCTGCTTGCATCGTCTTGGCACGAAAAGTTTTGATTTCCATGATGTGAGTCGCGAGTTATGAGGCGCGAATTTCGAGTTTTACTGTGGTCTATGTTGTCTCGCGACTCGCAACTCGCGACTCGCGGCTGTAATTTATGCGTCCGCCGCTAAGCCAACGGTGGCGATTTGCGTATCACGTGTCACTTCGTTGAAGCTCAACACGACGAGGTTTGGTAGCTGATTCTCAGTAATCTGTTTGAGCGCCGCCCGAATCTGCGGACTGACGAGGATAATCGGCGTGTGATTCGCGGTCGTGAGCTTAGGTAGTTCTTTGGAAATCGCATTGCAAGTGGCTTCGATAGCCGGCGGCGACATGCGGACGAAAAGGCCACGTTCGTTGTGTTCAAAACCTGCACGAATTCGATCTTCCATTGCTGGATCGAGTGCAACGACGTGCAATTTGCCTTCGGCATCGCGATACTTGGTGCAGATCTGCCGCGCGAGTCGATGTCGGACATACTCTGACAGCAGCACAGGATCTTTCGTTCGTCCTGCGTAATCGCCAAGCGTTTCGAGGATTAGTGCCAGCTGACGAATCGAAATTTGCTCTCGCAGCAAGTGCTGCAACACGGCTTGCACTTCGCCCAAAGACATCGCCGTGGGAATAAGTTCGTCGACGACCGCCGGATTCGACTGTTTCAATTCGTCCACCAGGTGTTTGGTGGAGTCGCGAGTGAGAATCTCGTCCGCGTGACGACGACAGATCTCGGTCAGGTGTGTGGCCAGCACCGCTCCTGGCTCGACCACGGTGTAGCCCAAGATTTCCGCCTGATCTTGCATGCCGGCGGCGATCCACCTGGCCTCGGTGCCAAACGCAGGATCCTTGGTGCCGATACCTTCGATCGTTCCGGTCGTCATGCCCGAGTCGATCGCCAGCAGGTAACCAGGCTCGATCATATCCTGTGCGACCGGCATGTCAGCGATCTTGATACGATAGGCATTCGGATCGAGGCGCATGTTGTCGCGAATTCGCACCTTTGGCATAATGATACCAATCTCGCTCGCCACGCTTTGGCGCACACGCTGCACGCGCTCTAGCAAATCGCCACCTCGCTTCGGATCGGCCAAACGAATCAGCCCGACGCCGACTTCGACTTCCATCGGATCGACGGTCAAGAAGTCCTCGATCCGTTCTTCTGCCTCGGGCTCGGGGGCGCTGGCCGCCTGTTCTTCCTCCGCCGCGCGTTGTACTTCCTTCTGACTCATTGCTCGCGAGATACCCAAACAAGCCGCGCACAGAAAGAACAATGGCGTCCGCGGCAGATCGGTGGTGATCAGCACCGCCAGAAAGCCCGCCGACACAGCCATCGCCTGCGGACGTGAAAACAGTTGCTGAATAAATTCTTGCGGCAGGTTCGACTTGCGGGTACTCCGCGTTACAAGCAAACCGGCTGCTAGCGAAATCAAGAACGCCGGCACCTGGCTGACGAGTCCGTCGCCAATGGTCAGCTGCGTAAAGATCTTGCCGGCTTCGCTCAGCGACATGCTGTACTCAGTCATGCCAATAATGAGACCACCGACGATGTTGATGACAGTAATCACGATACCAGCGATCGCGTCGCCGCGGACGAACTTACTCGCACCGTCCATGGCTCCGTAAAAGTCCGCTTGCTGCGTGATTTCTTCACGCCGTCGCTGCGCCTCGTGCTCGTCGATGATTCCTGCATTGAGATCCGCGTCGATCGCCATCTGCTTGCCAGGCATGCCATCGAGTGCGAAACGCGCCGTGACTTCACTGATTCTCGTTGCACCTTTGGTGATCACGACAAACTGAATGACCACGATGATCACAAAGATAATCAGCCCCACGACGATGCTGCTGTCACCCGCAACAAAGTCGGCGAACGCAGTGATGACGCCGCCCGCCGCCTCCGCTTTTTTGGTGCCCGCGCCCGTCAGAATCAGGCGTGTCGTCGCAACATTCAGCACCAAACGCGCGAGCGTTGTTGCGAGCAGCAACGTGGGGAAGATGCTGAAATCCAGCGGAGTCCGCACGTAGATCGTCGTCAGCAACACGATAATCGCGATCGTGATGTTGCCAGCCAACAATACGTCCATCAGCGACGGCGGCAGCGGTACTAGGATCACTAGCACGCTGGCGATAATCGCGATCGGCAGGATGAGATCTTGGGCGCGGTGGGCAATGCCCACATCACCCGATGCCTCGCTAGCCATCGAGAGACTCCACAACAAACTCATTAAGAAAAGGGGTAGAAGAGTGGGCGGGATGTTATGGAAACCTAAGCCGGGTGTCCAGACCGCTCTGACACCTTGCGATCGTAGGCGGAGCAACGGTCAGGTATCGATTGAAGTGCGACCACGCCGCACGTCGATACCCTTTAACAATGGTCTCTTCAGCACATCGCCATCGATCTCTAGCAACGCGCATCGTATGGCGCTTGCTGCCGCTGCTAGCAATGATCGGTTGCCAACAGAGTGACATCGACTCGGTGCGCAGCCTCGCCGACGTCGATCAACAGTTATTGGTCGAACGCGGCGGCTTGCAGTTCGTCGCCGATAGTAAAGTGGGGTTACATCTCGCCGCAAAGCAGAAAACGCCCTGCCTGATGTTTTTCACCGCGGAGTGGTGTACCTTCTGCCATCAAATGGAAGCGACTGCTTTCGCAGACCCAGCGATTACGCAGCTGGCCGAGCAATTCGTCTGCGTCCTGATTGACGCCGATCGCGAGCCTGCCGTCTGCCAACAATTCGACGTCCGCGGCTATCCGACGGTGCAATTCGTCTCGTCTGACGGACGTCAACTGCACAGCCTCGTCGGAAAACAATCACCCACGCAGCTAGCGTCGGGAATGCAAGCAGCGCTAGAGCGATTGGCTTGGTTGGATCAGGGTGTCACGCGGTAGGCTCGATTTCCACGACTTCGTGGGATGGTGCCAATAGGCCCATACTGCCGACCACCGTCTTGGCAGCCCGACCCGTGCGTTTCATTCTTCACGAGTCTGATCCAATGCGAACCTCTCCTTTGCCAGTTCCAGCGCAGCAATCGTCTCTGGCGAAATCTTCAGCGACCCGGGCCGATTACCCTGAGCAATCATCGTCGGTGTCCAACCGTAGTTGTTTTTGACATCCCAGACGGCAGGGTCGGCGCCGCGGGCGGCGAGGAAGTCGACGGCATCGGGGTAGTTGCGATAGGCGGCGCCGTGCATGGCAGTCTCGCCGTTGTCGTCTTTGGCATTAACGTCGACCTTCAGATCGATCAGCCATTGGCCGACGGCCAATACCTCGGCGACAGTGCCGGGCTCTTCACCGACGGCCACGACGCCAATGCCCATCGTCGCCATCAGCGCGGTTGTATTCGTGGCATTGGTCAGGTGCGGATCAGCACCAAGCTCCAGCAGAAGTTTTAATAGCGGTAAGTCAGCCGTTTTCGCCGCCAGCAAGAAGGGCGTCGCACCTTGGTGATTGAGTTTTGCTGTGCCGCCCGTTCCTTTTTCGAGCCGCAGGTTGACGTCGGCCCCTGCTTCGACCAAGCGGCGAACAAACTGCAAGCTCGTTACCTTGCCCGAGCCACGCGGCGGCGGATCGCCAGTAGGGTTGTCACCACGTTCGGTCTTGCGCACCCACGTGACGGCGTGCAGGGGCGCGTAGCCGCTGCGCTGATCGTTGGGACTGATGCCCAACTCGACCAGGCGCAACGCCAACTCGAAATGTCCGCTCTCAACGGCTAGCATCAATGCCGACATGCCCTTGCGCGGGTTGCGTCCATTGCCTTTGGCTGCTTGCATCGCCTGATCGACGTCAACGCCGGCATCGATCAATGCCTCGACTGTCGGTAGTTGGCCCTGGCGGGCAGCAAACAAATAAGCGTTGAAGCCCGATTTCAGCGTGCGATCGCGATCGGCACCCGCGTCAAGCAGCATCTGTACGACCTGAGTGTGCCCGTTGGCTGCCGCCCACATGAGGGCCGTCTGCCCTCGGCGTTCCGCCGTATCGATGTCGCAACCAGCGTCAATCAACACTCGCACAACGTCCACATAGCCAGCGCGTGCTGCCGTCATTAATAGCGTCTCGCCGGTTGGCAACTTGGTATTGACGTTTCCGTCAGCAGCAAGCAGCGCGGCAAGTATCTCGGCGTTGCCCGCGCGAGAAGCAATCGTCAGCGGCGTGACTTGATAGCGTGTCTCCGCGTTGATGTCGGCGCCCGCCGTAATCAGTCGCTCTACCGTGGGCAGGTGTTGATGGTACGTAGCCCAGTGCAGAGCCATCATTCCATCAGGCTGGGTAATGGTGACGTCGACGTCACTGGACAGAAGTTTCTCGACCGCAGACCAATCACGCTGCTCAGCAAAGTCGACAAGTTCGGTGTCGACCGATGACGATTCGCTTGCGTAGGCCGTACGCGAGACCAGTACGAATAGGACCAACAGAAACCGACCGTGCATGATCAGATCGTCACCGGATCGAACAGCGTCTCGACACAACCATCGCTGTCGGCGAAGGTTTCCAGCGGCACGCCAACTTTATTGAGCAGCGTCAGGTGCAGATTTGCCAGCGGCGTGGGCTCGTCGTACACGATGTGCCGGCCACCGCGCAGGTTGCCCGCCGCACCGCCAGCGACAATCACAGGCAAGTTGGTGTGATCGTGCGCGTCACCGTCGCCCATGCCACTGCCGTACATCAGCAGCGAATGATCAAGCAACGTCCCATTGCCCTCTGGAATCGAGTCCAACTTTTTAAGGAAATCAGCGAACAGCGACACGTGGAACTGATTGACTTTGGCGACTTTCGCGAGCTTTTCGGCACTGCCACCATGATGCGTAATTGGATGATGTGGCTCTGGAACGCCGATTTCTGGATAAGTGCGAGTGCTTGCTTCGCGTGCTAGTTGGAAGGTCGAGATGCGCGTGATATCGCCCTGGAACGCCAACGCCTGCAGATCGAACATCAGCCGAGCGTGTTCCGCATACTGGGCGGGTACACCGACGGGTCGATCGAGATCAGGCAACTCGTTCTCGCGGACGTTCGCTTCCGCACGTTGGATGCGTCGCTCGACTTCGCGAATGCTTTCCAGATAGTCATTCACGCGATTTCGGTCGGCGGCTCCCAAACGCAATTGCAAACGTTTCATCTCTAACGTGACCGAGTCGAGTAGGCTGGCCCGCTCTCGAATCGCCGCTTCGCGCTGAGCCGGACTGCCGCCTTCGCCAAACAAATTCTCGAACACCAGACGCGGATGCGCTTCTGACGGCAACGGTTGCGTGGGAGAAGCCCAGGACAGGTTGTTTTGGTAGACGCAGGCGTATCCGTTGTCGCATTGACCAATGTTGTTAAGCAGGTCCATCGCCAGCTCCAGCGATGGCAACTGCGTTTGCTGTCCAATATGCTTCACCGCGATTTGATCAACGGTTGCGCCGAGATAGAAGTCGGAACTCTCCGTCCGCTTAGCGCGCGCCGCGCTCAGAAAGGCCGCGTTACTCGTTGCGTGCGAACCGGGATAGGCGTTCTGCAACTCCATTCCGGTCAACACGGCAACTTGCTGCTTGACGGGTTCGAGCGACTGCAGACTGGCGGTTAACTCACCCAGTGCCACGTCACCCCGCTGGGGACCGTCGGGTGTCCATTCCTTGGGATTGAACCCCATCGGAATATAAACATAGCTAAGGCGCCTGAGCTTGTCGGGTGCCGCGGCGGTGTTTGCTGCTGCCGACATGGCGGGAATCATGGCGTCCAGCAGTGGCAAGGCGATCGCCGTCCCCGCACCTTGCAACAGAGTCCTCCGCGACAGACATTGCTTCAAGCCGATCATTCCGCTGTCCTGTATGAGCTATCAGTGGTTGGTCCTTAGCGGCAAGAGCACAAGGCCTTTTCCCGGCTCTGAGACCCTAATGCCAAAACCCTACTCCACAACTCGCATTTGAAAAGGAACACTCTCGACAACGCCGAGGACGAGTGCAGAGAACCGATCATCGGCCTCGGCAGCTTGGCGAACGATCTTTCGAATCGCCGCGCCATCGCTAGGGGCGACGCCCCTACCTAATGCATAGGTTAGCAGCTTTTCAGCCAAAGTGCCAACGAACAATTCCGGCCGAGCGAGCAACGCGTCCTCCAAATCACCAACGCCTGCGATATCGGTTCCGTCTGGCAAAGTGCCCGACGCGTCAATTTTCTCTTCACCGTCAAACTCGCGCCAACGTCCGACGGCATCGTAATTTTCTAGTGCAAAACCAATCGGGTCCATCAGATCGTGACAAGCAGCACACGCCGGATCGGCTCGATGTTCGGCGAGACGCTCGCGGATAGAGAGTGCGGTGATCGTCGATTTTTCTTGAAGCGCCGGCACATTGGGTGGCGGCGGTGGCGCTGGCGTCCCCATCAGATTCTCGAGTACCCAGTTCCCACGAATCGTCGGCGAAGTGCGCGTCGCGTAGGAACTCACTGCCAGCACACTCCCTTGCCGCAACAATCCGCCTCGTCGGCTGGCTTCATCCAAGTCGACTCTGCGGAACCGACTGCCGACGACGCCATCGATGCCATAGTGCGTCGCCAAACGCCCGTTAAGAAAGCTAAAGTCGGCGCTCAACAGATCAAGTACGCTCCGATCTTCACGCAGGACGCAATCGAACAATAGCTGCGTCTCGCGACGAAAAGCTTGACGTAGATTATCATCAAAGTCCGGAAACAGACGCAGGTCGGGCGAAAACGATTCGAGGTTGCGCAGGTAGAGCCACTGGTCAGCAAAGTTCGTCGCCATCGCGCCAGCCCGTTCGTCTGCAAGCATCCGCAGTACCTGCCTGCGCAACTCCTCGCGATTGTGCAATCGATCCGCGGCCGCAAGATCTAGCAGTTCATCGTCGGGCAAACTACTCCACAGAAAAAACGACAGTCGCGAGGCAAGTTCAAACTCGCTGACGCGATAAGGTTTGCCCGACTGTGCGTTGGCTGGTTCGGCTTCGATACGCAATAAGAAATTTGGATTGACGAGCACTGCAGCGATTGCCGATTCAACGCCCGCTTCAAAACCGTATCTCTGCCACTCGCGTTCGAAAAATTTCAGCGGCGTCGACAGATCTTCGCTCGTCACCGGACGGCGGTATGCACGGCGCATTAGTGGCTGCAGAATGTCGCGAGCACTGGAAAAAGCGTGCTCGCGATCTGCGGTATCATCGGGAATATCATTGAATGGACTTTTGCTGCTTGGCGTTGTTTTCGTTTCGTGAACAGAAGACACCGACTCGGCATCTGGCCGATCAGTTTCACTGCTACCAAACGGCCCTGTGACCGACAGCTCAAAAATTGCCGGCGCGCGGCGCGGATGACGATGCCGGTTGAAGCTAGCATCGAACGGTTGACGCTTGATTTCCGAAAGCGAAGACGCTTTCAACGGAAATGTCGCCCCGATCGCATGCTGGCCGGCACTCACGTGTGTCCGTGCAATGAGATTCGCATCGATCATCGTATCGTCGCGATCGTAGCCTTTCTTATACTGCGGTGCGACGACCTCGAAACGCTTTATCAGCTCGCGGTCAACCAGCAAATCGATTTCGTGAGTGCCGTGCAAACCTTCGATGTTCTCGTCGCGATCGCGCGTGAGGCGAATCTGAAATTCATACACGCCCGCACGTGCGAAGTGGTGACGGAATAGTCCGCCGCCACGCGTACCCAAAGGCAACCCTTGAACATGTTCTTGCTGAGTTTGATCAGGTCGCAAGCGAAAATTCACACCTCCGATGCCGCGATCGCGTGCCCCAATCGCGGTGCGGCTTATTTGCTGTGCTGCTGTGATGTAACGATTCAGCAAGGTCGGCGACAAGTCACCAACCGTCACATTGTCGAAACCGTGGCTCTCTTGATCCGCTGGCAGCAATCGCTCGACGTCCACCTCGACAGCCAGTAGATCACGGACTGCGTTGCGATACTCCGTGCGCGTCAGCCGTCGTATCGCCAGGGTCCGCGCTGGCTGCGGACGGCGTTCCGCCAGATTGTCGAGCGCACCTTCTAGCTGGTTTAACGTCGCAACATATGCTGCTTCTGCTGGTCGCTCCGCTTCCACCGGAGGCATCTGCCGCGCACGTAAGCGTTTGACGACTTTTTCCCAAGTCTCCAAATCGGCACTTAAAGCGTCTAGTGAGGCATCACCCAAAGCAGTCGCGACGTCGAGTTCCTCCAGATCCAAACCACTCGCGGCGTCTTCACCTGCATGGCAATCGATGCAGTAGTCGGCGAAGAATGATGCTGCTGTGGTCAAATCGAATTCGTAGCCTTCACCATACGCGCGCTGGCAAACACTGGCCAACATCATTAATAGAACAGCGATCAACGGTGTTTCTTGTCGCATTGAATCCGTGCCACAGTTTGAAGAAGACGACACTCGCGCAGATACGTATCATACCAACAGAATCACGCTTAGGTAGATTCTTAGAAAGGTTGTGCAGAGACGTCTAGACGGTACTCAGGCTCTCGACAGTTCTCTCTTCCGCCTTTCCCATCGATCGCAACATAAATGCCTGACGAAGTAGCCAACCTGCTTCTAGGATTTCGCCAACAGCCGCTACTCCAGTCACGGGAAGCAGTTTCAAAATCTAAGCCGACTCGCGTTAGTGGCGGGTGATCGAAGCATCTAGGCCGCATGTATAGTACCGACGACTAGCGCGGCTCGGTTTGAGAGTAGGGAAGAAGTTGATTTTTGAAACTGATTCTAGATACAACATGGGCGAAGTTGTGCACTCCTTGCACATCATCCTCGTTTCTCTACCCGGCCAAGAATCGTCGATGATTCATAGTTGAGTATCGTTTAGATTGTGGTTGCCGAGCTCTCGGCGATGCCATTGGCTCGGCCAGGGTTTTGTAACACGCGGCCAACGTTGTTGCATTTCGGTTGGCTTCGCATGACAAGCAGTCGCAGCAGTATTTGATGTCAGCGTTGCCGCACTTTTGCAAATTTAGGTGACCAGCGTGTTTCAATATTCTGGCTCCACATGGACCTCAACTGGCCGCTGACGCTGATATACGTGGACGAAATCGTGGGCCACCTCCTTGGCGGCACGGAATATTGCAAAAGAAAACGAAAATCGTTTCAAAATTACGCCGTGACAAAACCGCCAGAGCTACCTTCGGCGAAAATTGACGCGTTGGGCACTTGTACAACTCGCGGTGTGGCGCGATATTCGTGGAACCAGCCGCGTCTGCTAACGCGAGTGAACACACAGAATGCCGTTCTGAGCCGCTGGGCGGCAAATCATCGACTAAATACGTAATCTCGAAGGAATAATCATGCGTCGAGCGAAAATTAGTATCATCGGAGCCGGCAACGTCGGTGCTACCTGTGCCCATTGGTGTGCTGCTGCCGAACTGGGCGATATCGTCCTCGTCGACATCCCTCAGACTGAGGACATGCCCAAAGGAAAAGCGCTCGACCTGATGCAATCGTCGCCGGTGATGGGTTTTGATTCGAACATTGTCGGCACAACCAGCTACGACGACACTGCCGGCAGCGACGTCGTAGTGATCACCGCCGGCTTGCCGCGCAAACCGGGTATGAGCCGTGACGATCTGCTCGCCACTAACGCGAAAATCATGACCGCCGTCTGCGAAGAGATCAAAAAGACGAGCCCTGATGCAGTGATTATCGCTGTGAGCAATCCGCTGGACGCCATGGTGCAGCGGGCACTGCAGGTCACCGGCTTTCCGAAGGAGCGGGTTGTCGGTCAGGCAGGCGTGTTGGATACGGCCCGCTATCGGACGTTTTTGGCGATGGAACTCGGCGTCAGCGTCGAAGACATTTCCGCCCTGCTAATGGGTGGACACGGCGATACGATGGTGCCGATTCCCAGTTGCACCTCGATCGGCGGCATTCCCGTGCAGCAGCTCATTGATCCCGCGCGATTAGAAGAGATCGTCGATCGTACGCGGAAAGGCGGAGCCGAAATTGTCGGCTTACTCAAGACCGGCAGCGCCTACTATGCCCCGGCAGCCGCCACCGCGCAAATGGTCGAAGCAGTCGTCCGTGATAAAAAGCGATTGCTTCCGTGCGCCGCGTACTGCGACAGCGAGTACGGTGTCGGCGGATACTACGTCGGCGTGCCAGTGATTCTTGGTTCTGGCGGTGTGGAAAAGATCGTTGAGCTTAAACTGACGGAGCAAGAACAAGCGGCGTTCCAGCACAGCGTCGACGCCGTCAAAGAGTTAGTCACGACGATGGGCACCCTTGTCTGAGCAACGCGTGATGTCGACGCGGAACGAACGCGTCAATTTTGTCAATTCGTTGTCTCACAGTTTTCTCGGAAAGTCGTGGCCAACATTTCGAGCTGACGTGCTAGCATTGGGCTACGAAAGTCCCGAGAAGTTGTCCCTGACGTTGACATTGTCTCGCCCCTCGTTTAAAAACCGAAGCGTTACGACACCATAGCATCATCGAGCACTGCATTCGCTGCAGTGCTTGTTTCATAGCAAACTGTTTCACAGCAGACCTCGAGCCAACCGAATGATCGGTGGCTCGCAGCACGCGAAGCACTTTTGGCGAAGGATGGAGCCTCGCGCGGTGATGGTGGTGAATCGTACGGCACAGCGTCTGAGTATCGTACCTTAACCCGCCTGCAACTCAGCCCCGCGAAGACCATGAATCGAACTCTGCCCCCGCAATCAAGTTCACTCGTTGTTCCTGCCTCAAGGAACGCAAACTGGTTCGATCGGCAACAGTTCGCAATCCCCGCGGAAGCGCTTAATTCGACAGCAGCGTATAGCTGTTTCGCTCCGCAGAACTACGAATCAGGCTACGCCTATCCTCTCATTGTCTGGCTGCACGGTGAGCAGAGTAACGAAGACGAGCTGCCCCAAGTAATGCCGTTAGTCAGTACACGAAATTTCGTGGCCATCGCACCGCGCGGACCGCGCCGCGTCCAGGATGTTCGTGGGGCTTACACGTGGGATGATTCAGCCGACTGCATCGCGGAAGCTGCCGACCGCGTTGATGCCTGCGTAGCCATCGCTCGCGAGCGGTTTCATATCCACCTCGATCGCATTTTCGTAGCAGGTCACGGCGCCGGCGGCACCATGGCCCATCGACTTGGCCTGGAGTTTCCGGACCGCTTTGCTGGGGCGATTTCTCTCGGTGGACATGCACCGCGCGGCTCAAGATTATTCAAGAATCTGCATCGCGCAAAAAAGTTGCCACTGCTGTTGTGCGCTTCGCCGACAGACGGAATCTACTCGACGGAAGAGGTAACGAGTGATCTCCGTTTTCTGCATAACGCTGGCCTGTCGCTGTCGCTCCGGCTCTATCCGGCAGGCGATAGCCTGACCACGGTCATGTTCGAAGACCTCAACAAGTGGGTCATGGAACAATTCTGCTCCTCAAGCACCGCCACCGCTAGCTAGCGAACGGTTTGGTCATCCAAGCGCTGCCCTTTGCCCGGCTGATGATGTGCGCCGACCGATCATGCTAGCTGCAGTCGCGAACGTCGATTGACACTCGGCCCAAATCTTTTGTAAAAGCTTCCCGCTTTTCTCTCAAGTTGCATCGCCATTCGTCCGCACACGTGCCGGCGCTGCAGTCGAACGAGAAGCTAGCCGACAACTGTTTGGGATCCACGATCACTCGATTGCCAAAGTCGTAGAGCATGGCCGACGCCACCAACGAAAGCCCAACGCCCGAATCCGCCGCGACTAGCGAGTCGCAGCCTGGCGACGGCCGATTAGCACGCATCGTGCACTGGGCCAGCGCTAGTAAGCTGCGGATGGCACTCGTCGGCTCGGTTCTCTTCGCCTCTATGGGCGGAGTGTTCGCCACATGGAGTTACCTGGCTCACCTCGCGGTCAATCACGAAGACCAATACACACTCGCTCGAGCGTTGGAAGCTCTGGACGAGAAGGACTACTCCAAGGCCAAGAATATCATCGGTGAGATGCAGCAGCGCGGCACCGATCCCGAAGAGTTCGGCGGAGCCTTGTTCGTCTTGGGAGCCGTCAAGGCTGCTTTGGCAGAACAAGAATGGTCGAGAGATCGCCAGCGTGCAATGCACTTGATCGCCGCACGCTACCTGCAAAAGGCACGAGAACTTGGCGTACCAGAGCGTTTGGAGAACACGTCCCGTTTAATGGTTGGCCAAAGCCTCGTCCGCGGTAACCAACCGCAAACGGGCATCGAAGTACTTAAGAAGCTGCTGGCCGACGACGATGAGTCAACGACCAAGATTCACAAACTTCTTGCCGAAGCCTACCAATCGATTCCAGAGCCGAATTGGTCTGCCGCTCTCGAACACAATCAGGCGGTACTAGCTGATGAGCAACTGGATCCAGCGAGTCGAAATGCAGCCTCCATCGCCCAGGCCGACATCCTCGGACGTATGGGGCGCTTGGAGGAGGCTGGAAAGTTTCTTGAGTTTGCCGGCAGTAGCGATGCGCAGCAGGCACTGATCAGCACGATATCGGGCCGGATCGCGATCGAACAAGCCAACCGGTTGCCACGTGGCAGCGAAGAACGCGCGATTTTGGCCAAGCGGGCCCGGGACTATTTGCAACAGTCGCTGCAGCTTGATCCGCTTAACAGCATGCTAACTCGTCAGGCGAAGTATTGGATCGGCAAAAGCTTTGAAGTCGACGGCAATCACGAAGCGGCGATTCAGCGTTACGATCATCTCAATAAGGCCTACGGCGATACGCCCGAGAGCATCGCAGCGATGCTGGCGAAAGCCGATCTGGCTCGTGCAAACCAGGATACTGAACAAGCGCTGATCGGATATCGCGAGGTCCTGTCCACTGTGGGCGAGCCCGTGACTTACGTCAATCGGCTGCTACCACTCTCGACTCTGCGCAAACGGCTTCTCAATGCACACCGAGACTTCGTCGATCGACAGCAATACGCCGAAGCGATGGCACTGGTCGACTCGCTACAGCCGGTGTTCTCTCTAACCGACGCCACAGAGCTGCGTGCGCAGTCGCATCAGCAATGGGCAGAGTCGCTACTAGAACGCGCGGCCAGCGCGCCACATTGGGATGCTGCAGAGTACCGTACTCAAGCTCGATACCACTATCGGGCCGCCGGTGCCGCTTACGAGTTGCTTTCCAAGCTGCGCTATGCGAGTCGAAGCTTCATCGATGACCTTTGGCGCGCAGGCGAGAACTACTTTCTCGGTCACAGCTACTCTCACACACAACGGGTCCTTGAAGACTACCTTCGGCAAGAAGCGCAAAAAAGACAAGCTCTCGCGTTGCTGCGGCTCGGCCAATCGCAGCTTGCGCTGGGCGAATACGCAAAGACAATCGATACGCTTACCGAATGCATCGAGATGCATCCAAAGGACGCGACCGTCTATCAAGCTCGCTTGGAGTGCGCGCACGCGCATTTGCAACTCGACCAAGGCAATCTAGCCGAGCAGCTGCTCCGCGATAATATCGTCGGCGGTAGTCTTGAACCTTCGGCGACGGAGTGGCTCGATTCTCTATTTCTCCTGGGAAACTACTGGCACGACTCGCAGCGCTACCAAGAGTCGATTCAAACCTTGGACGAAGCCGTACTTCGACACGAGAAAACCGACAAGACAACGCGAGACTCGCACAACGCGGAGCAGGCGATGCTAGCCCGGTACACAATCGCACGCTCTTTCCACAGTGCCGCGGATAAGCCTGCCAAGCTCGCACAGGAAGCCAAAACTGAGAGTGAGCGGCAAAAGAACCGAAAGCTTCGTGACGACAACCTCAACTCGGCACTGGAAAACTATCTGCATGTCCAGCGCATGCTAACGCTGCAAGGCAATGTGGATAGCAATGAGCTCGATCGAATGCTGCTACGCAACTGCTACATGATGCAGGGGTCTGTCTTGTATCAGCTGAAGCGCTACGAGGAAGCCCGGAAGGCTTACGCAAACATCTCGACCTTATATCAGAACGAACCGTTTGTCTTGGAGAGCTTCGTTCATATCGCCAACTGCTACCGCAAACTCAATAAGCCCGTGAAAGCGAAAGGCACGATCGAGCAAGCAAAACTCGTCCTTAACCGTTTGCCGAGTGATACGGACTTCAAGCTAGCAACGAATTTCTCACGCCAGTCGTGGGAGCTACTGCTCAACGAAATGAGCGGATGGTAGTCAACCAATTGTCGTGCTGATCGACAGGATTCGTAATTACTGTGACATCGCTTACCACCGAAACATTGGCCGATCTGATCGACAAGCGCTATCGCTGCCTGACGCAGTTGCGCGACTTGGGGAAGAAGCAGCGCGAACTGATCCGAGTCGGAGACATGGGCGCTCTGCTACGGCTGATTTCGACCAAGAATCAGCTCATCGCGGCACTGCAGTCTATCGAACAGGGTTTGTCGCCCTTTCACGATCAGGATCCCGATCAACGGAATTGGCACTCGCCAGATGCTAAGACGCGATGTAAGCAGCTCGCGACCGATTGCCAGGCACTGTTGAACGAAGTAATGGAAATGGAACGTCAGAACGAGCAACGCATGGTAGCACGCCGCGATGAAGTCGCTGCTCAGCTCCAGGCGGCTCAAGCCGCCAACACAGCACGAAGTGCTTATCAGTCGCATCAACAGTCGCAGCCACAAGGACCACATCAGACATCAAACACCGGCCCTATGCCGCCAATCGTCACCGCCCAGGGAAGTCAACTCGATCTCCAGTCGGAAGCCTAAAACCACTCCAGACCAGTCCCATGACCGAGACACTAAAACTCTACGAATCGCCCGCTTCCGAAGTTACGTCGGAACAGCACTGCGAAGTACCTGTGCCTGTTGCGGGTGATGTGGGTTTGGAGACGATTCTTGCTGCCTGGAATGATGCCACGCTCCGGTTGCAGGCAACCCACGAAGTACTGCAAGCGGAGGTAAGCCGACTAAACGATGAGTTGGCGAAGAAGAACCGCGAGTTGGCCCGTAAGAGCCGCCTCGCCGACTTAGGCCATATGGCAGCCCACGTAGCGCACGAGGTCAGAAACAGCTTGGTTCCCGTTACCCTTTACATGAGCCTGCTCAAGCGACGTGTTGCTGACGACGCGGAGAGTTGCTCGATCCTAACCAAGGTGGAGGCAGGGTTCATCGCCCTGGATACTACCGTGAACGATTTATTGCAATTTACTTCCGATCGGTCGCCTGAATGGCGTACTTTCTCCGTCAAAGAACTAATTGACGACATCTGCCAGGCCGTCGGGCCGCAGCTTGATGCGCAATCGATAAAGGTTGTGACCGACATTAACACTACCACGCGGCTAAGTGCTGATCGCGAAATGTTGCGTCGCGCCGTGCTCAACTTAGTGCTTAATTCATTGGATTTTATGCCAGACGGTGGCGATCTGGTGTTCACGTCAATTGACGGTCCTCAGGGATTTGAGCTGGAGGTTGCGGACAGCGGCCCAGGCCTGCCCGCAGAGCAGCTAGATCAGCTCTTCGATCCGTTCTATTCCACGAAGGCTACCGGCACCGGCTTGGGGCTATCGATCGTCCAACGCATCGCCGAATCGCACGGTGGCCGAGTCACTGCTGCCAACTGCCCAGAAGGTGGCGCTGCATTCACTATCGAAATTCCAAGACGTGCCATGGGAGTTGCCGCTTGATGCGCCAGTCTGAGTCAAATGAAACCCGAACCGTTCTGGTCGTTGACGATCACGCGGCCGCCCGTGAATCGGTGGCCGACGTCTTGCGCCATGCTGGTTACCAAGTTACGGGACTTGGCAGTCCGATGGAGGCACTTCCGTATCTGGAGCGACACGAAATCGACCTGGTGATCACGGACCTACAGATGCCGGGCATGGACGGATTGGAGTTCATTCGCCAGATACATCTGCGCCGTCTACCGACTCAAGTGCTCATGATCACCGCCCATGCAACAATTTCGTCTGCCGTCGACGCCATGCGTCATGGAGCATTTGACTATCTCGAGAAACCGTTCGACGCGAATCAGTTGGAGCAGCTTGTCCGTAGCGCCATGGAGCGCGGTGACCTCATGGCCCATCGGTCGCCGGCGGACGTGAAGACGATTTCTGACTCCGAAGCATCGCTTGGCATGGTCGGCGAGAGTCAGGCGATGTGCGAACTCCGCGACCGAATTCGACAAGTCGCCCCCACCGACGAGACGGTGCTCATCTGTGGCGAAAGCGGCACCGGCAAAGAACTGGTTGCGCGCGCTGTCCACACGCACAGTCGACGCAACACTGGTGAGTTAGTCAGCCTCAACTGCCCTGCTCTCTCGCCCCAATTGACCGAAAGCGAACTGTTTGGACATCATCGTGGAGCTTTCACGGGCGCAGAA
This sequence comes from Planctomycetota bacterium, assembly GCA_039184115.1. GTDB lineage: Bacteria > Planctomycetota > Planctomycetia > Pirellulales > Lacipirellulaceae > Bythopirellula. The sequence goes on from JBCDBK010000014.1 coordinate 61,061, forward strand.
GGCGATCGCATTGGCCGATTTGAGATGGCTCAGGGCGGCACCATTCTGCTCGATGAAATCACAGAGATAGACCTAGCACTACAATCGAAACTGCTGAGAGTGCTTCAGGAGAAAACCTTCGAACCCGTCGGAAGTAGCGAAACGCAGATGGCCAACGTGCGTGTGATCGCCAGTACTAACCGAGACTTGCAGTCAGAGATTGCGTCTGGCTCGTTTCGACAAGACCTGTACTATCGACTTGCCGTGGTTCCAATTCTCATGCCTCCGCTTCGTGAACGAGGCGACGATGTTCAACTACTGGCAGATTTCTTCCTCACGCGGGCTGCCGAGCGTCTGAATCGGCCGCTCTGCACGCTCCAGGAATGTGCTCGTGAGCTGTTCGCTCATTATCAGTGGCCGGGCAATGTGCGCGAACTCGAAAACATCATCACCCGAGCCTGTGTACTCAACGATAGCTCGCCGATCGGTGCCAGCGAGCTTCGCCCGTGGCTCGAACAACCAGGCATGGCGGACACCGTCGCGGAGAGTGCCGATGCTCTGCCTGTCGGCACGAGTCTGCAAGAAATGGAACGTCAGATGATCGTCGCGACTCTCGAACACTTCGATGGTCATCGAGCGAAAACGGCAAAAGCGCTCGGCATCGGAGTTCGGACACTCAGCGGAAAATTACGGACTTACGGCTATGCACCGCGTGCCAATAGCCCAACTAGTGAGGATATCGACCGGCAGAACCTGCCGGCTGCGTCGGCAGTTGTTGCCGCTCGATGGGATAAGAAAGTTGCGTAAACTAGCGAAATTCCTAGCGGCGAGACCTGGCATACGAATTGCCACGCGTCTTTGTCGATTGAACAGATTTGATTCGAGGTAGTGATGCTGTCTTCGATTTTCGATTCGTCTACCGTCCCGGTGTTGGAACAGGTGGTCAACTTTACCCAGACGCGACACGGCGTGCTGGCGGGCAACATCGCCAATATTGATACTCCCGGATACAAGACACGCGATATCTCGCCAGCGAACTTCCAAGAACGTCTCAAAGAGGCCGTCAACGAACGCCGCGAAGCGGCCAAATCACCAACCTACGCTTACAACCTGAGAATGTCCGGCAACATGAGAATGTCCGGCAGGTCGGTCCCAATGAAGTACGACGGCATGGATAAGGTCCGCGAATCGATGAAAAGCATCCTCTACCACGACGACAGCGACGTCAGCATCGAAAAGCAGGTCGCTGAAATCAGTAAGAACCAAGGACAGCACAACCTCGCCCTGAGCCTGATGACTGCACAGTTTCGACTACTGCGAGCCGCAATTACTGAACGCGCGTAAACACACGACTACCGATTCGATCAATTCCACAACTTCCGGCGACTGGAGAAGTTAATCATGTTCAGCGCTTTTGATATCAGCACGAGTGCTCTAGTTGCGCAGCGGACGCGGCTCGATGCTATTTCGTCGAACCTCGCCAACATGTCAACTACTCGTAATGAGAAAGGGGAAGCGGACCCCTATGTGCCTCGATATGTCACGTTCCAGACCGATGCCGATGTGACCACACATGGCGGAGGTCAGGGAGTTAAAGTGGCCAGCCTGGAGTATGCCGACGTCGAACCGCTGCTGAAAAACCTGCCAGGACATCCAGACGCCGACGAAAACGGCAATGTCGCGTATCCGAACATCGACATGACGACTGAGTTTGTCGATGCTCTGTCGGCAACACGAGCCTACGAAGCCAACATCGGCGTCATCGAAATTACCAAAGACCTCGGTCAACGCACATTGCAAATCGTGGCTTGATCGATCCGCTGACTAAGATCTCATAGTTTCCGCAGAACCACAACCACCTTAACCCAGGAGTACCAGTCACGAGCAATTGACGCGTCACCACGCCGGGTGAACATTGCGTTGGGGGGCCAACGCCAATGACTGTCTAAGGACGTCAACATGAACACCATTGGCAACCCGAATATCGCTTCGGCCGCTGCGACGCAGGTCACGTCAGCTGCAAACACTCAGACCAACGAAGCCGGATCTTTCAAAGACATGCTGCTTGGCTCGATCCAAGATGTTAACCAGATGCAGCAACAGGCGGATCAGGCCGTCGAATCGTTAATGACAGGCGGTGACGCCAATCCCGCCGAAGTGCTAACCGCTGTGCAGAAGGCAGATCTGGCATTTCGGCTGATGATGCAGATGCGAAATAAAATGATGCAAGTCTATCAGGAAGTCAGAGAAATTAGAGTTTAGCTAAGAGTCCAAAATCGCGGTCGATAAACATGGGGAGTTGATCTCCTCCGACTTTGTAGACGCACTTTTTGACTCGAAAAATGGGGTCCATGGATGGATTTCTTGAATCAGGCCACTGGCCAACTACGCGAATTGATGATGTCGATGACACCTGCCGCACGCGTGACGGCGGTGCTGCTGCTTGGCGTGATTGTCGTGAGCCTTGGCTATCTCGTCCAACATCAATCTGCTAGTCCCGACTCGTATCTGTTTAACGGCGAGTTTCAACCCGGTAGTGTCGTCGAGCGCGCCTACGCAGCGATCGCCCAAGCGGGTCTCGAAGGTGCCGTGCGCGAGGGTAATCGCATCAAGGTGCCAAGCGGCCGGAAGTCTGAGTTCCTGGCCGCCGTCGCCGACGCTGGCGCGTTGCCGCCCAACTTTCACAAAATTGTCGAAGACGCGCTCAACGTGAGCCCGTTCGCAAGTAGCGACGTCCGCCGGGCAAAGTACAAGGCGGGCCGCGAGCAGCAGCTATCGATGATGGTTGGTGACATGGACGGTATCGAACAAGCCAACGTCATGTACGACATCCACGAAGGGCGTGGGTTTGGCGAGAAACGACAGGCAACTGCAACGGTCAGCGTCCGCCCATCGGCTGGCGGCAGTCTTGATGTGCGTCAGATCAAAATGATTCAGAAAGCGGTCGCGGGCGGTGTTGCCGAGCTAAAACCAGACGACGTGGTCGTTTCGAATTCAGGCGATGGCTCGACGTATGGCGCGAACGACGGCGCTTCGGCCTACGCATTTGAGCCGGGTTACCATCAGACCCGCATCGCATTCGAGCAAAGTATGCAAGCAAAAATCGAACACCTGCTCAGGACGGTTCCGGGAGTTCGCGTGCAGGTGGTCGCTGAGCTCGACCCAACACTGCAAAAGACCACGCAGTCACTCACTCCGGAGGCCGATCCAGCAGCGCTTCGGACGATGCAAAAAGATGAGACCGATAAAGTCTCTGAAGTCGAAAATGCGGGACGTCCCGGACTCGACGCACAGGGACCTGGTCGCAGAAACGCCGAAGAAGAGGTCGTCACTGTCAAGAACGAACGCAGTGTGGTTACGACCGAGGCGGATAACTTTGTTGGCAGTAAGAAAGAAGAGACCATCGCTGCCGGCCTCGTCCCAGAGGACATTCGCGTCACGGTTGCCGTCCCGGTCAGTTATCCGATTAGCATCTGGCGCGAGCGCGAACGTATGAAAGGTAACGATCCGAATCAGCCTTTTCCTGACGAATTCCAAACCACCGTTTTGGAACGACTGAAAGGTGAGATTTCGGATAGCTTTACCAACGCGATAGTGCAGCTAATTCCAGGCGAGTTGGCTGAGAATAAACTTGATGACGTGCAAGTCGTCTTTCTCGAATCGCTAACGCCAGAACCCGTTGAGGGACCCTCCACGGCGACCCAAGCGCTCGGTTGGGCAAGCAGGAACTTCAACACCATGACCATGGCTGTTGTCGCATTGGTCAGCTTGATGATGCTGCGTTCGATGGTGAAGTCCATTCCGGCCGCCGAGCCCGCGGCGGCAATCAGCAGTCCTACTCTGGCATTGGATACCACCGATAGCGCAACGGCACCTACGGAGGGAGAAAGCGCCGAAAGCGAAGAAAACCAGCGACCGCGGCTTCGTCTCAAAAAAGGCGACAGCCTGAAGGATGACTTAGTGGAAATTGTACGCGAAGACCCCGACGCCGCAGCAGCGATTCTCCGCAGCTGGATTGGAAACGCAGGATAGGCAACATCGACAATGAATAACGACTCGCAATCGATCAATCGACAGTCACGACTGCGTAAGGCAGCAATTCTTGTTTCCACGCTTGGTGAACCCCTCGCTGAGCAATTGCTGGCTGAGCTTCCCGAGCATGACGCCACTGAAGTAAGGCTACTTGTCGATGCGCTTGATGGCGTCGAACAGCACGAGCTGGAATCGCTTTTGGCAGACTTTCAGGATCCGTCGATCGGTGCACCGGATCCAATCGCCATAGATCAAGCTTCGTCACTCAGCGGAGTCGAACTCGACGCGTCCTTGCTCGCCAAGCTCGACGCCCAAGAAGACTACACGCCACCGACTTCGAGCGAACGACCAAATGAACACTGGAAAGCGATCAGCGATGCCGATGCCGAGACATTAGTCGAGATTCTATCCGACGAACAACCACAGACGATTGCCGTGGTGCTCGCGCATATCGAACCGGCTCAGGCAGCCGAACTGCTTTCGAGGCTGCCTGCGGAAATTCAGACCAAAACGCTCACTCGGCTGTCAGATCTCGATCCGGCGGACGAGCAGTCCTTGCAGGTTGTGCGTTCGCAACTTGCGGATTGGATCGAGGCTCGCCAGCAACGCCGACGGCGGATTAGCGCCGGCAGAGCATTGGTGGACAAGATACTACAACACACTCCAGATGCTCAGCGTATCGTACTGCAATCGAAGTTGGGCAGTCAGCACTTCGCTCTAGAGTCCAGCGCCACAACATCGACTCCCACAGCCGCAACACGCTCGACGGGGATCTCGACATCGCGACAGAAAGTTCTGCAACCGGCGAGTCGGCAAAACACACACCAAGTGATGTCTGCAGCGAATGAATGCACGGATGCCCTCACCAATCTCGAGTCTCTCGACGATCACGCATTACTTAAGGCGTTGCAATCTGTTGATCGCAAGACGGTCATGCTCGCCTTGGCTGGCGCGAGCGAGTCGTTGATGAAGCGCATCGTCAGCGGGCTGCCACGCCGGCAGGCTAATCAATTTCGTCAGCAAGTCCGAGGTATTGGACCAACAAGACTCTCCGACATGGTTGCCGCACAGCAAGAGCTAGTTCGCTGTGGTCAGGCATAGTGGACATAGACAACGAGAAATCATGGCAACCATTATCAAACGCGAAGCCCAATTCTCCGCCTCTGGTGCGGATATTCGTAACGTTGCGTTCGATCTCACCGACATGGAGAGTCAAGCGGACGCTTACCTCACGGAAGTACGAAGTGAGGCGGCGAAAATCGTCAGAGAAGCCGAACAAGATGCCGCCAAGATTCGCCAACAATCGGAACTTGCCGGTAAGCAGGCGGCCGAAGCAGCTATCGAACGGATACTCGACGAGAAGGTCGCGAAGCAGATGAAGACGCTTACTCCAGCGCTAGCTTTGGCCGTCAAGCAGATCGAAGATTCGCGACAGGAGTGGCTGCGGCATTGGGAGCAATCTGCAATCCGGCTTGCGTGCGAGATTGCGGCAAGACTGACTCGGCGAGAGCTGACATCGCAGCCAGAGATCGCACTCGACTGGATTCGCGACGCGCTACGTATGTCTGCCGGCTCCGGGGAAGTCACACTACGCCTCAACCCCACCGACTATGAGACGCTGGGCACTCAAGTGCAACAACTCGTCGACGTTTTCCAAACCTCCGCGACGGCAAACATTCTGGGTGACACGAACATTTCGCCAGGCGGCTGTCGCATTGAAACCGAGTTCGGCGCTGTCGACCATCAACTGGAAACCCAACTCGAACGTTTGCAGGAGGAGTTGAGCTGAGTGGCGGCGGCGAACGATATTATGGCATCCGAACTACCAAAACACGTTGATGGAGTGATTCTCGCTGGACTCACGGGCAGCGTTGTCCAAACCGTTGGGCTGACCGCTGCGGTCGCCGACTTTCCAGCACCTGTGGGCGCGATGGTTACGATCGAACGACCATCTCAGAGTAGCATCGAAGCGCAGGTCGTTGGTTTCCGTGATAAGCAGACATTGGTGATGCCACTAAGCACGCTCGACGGCATTCGACGTGGTAGTCCCGTCAAGTTAGTGCGTACGACGCGCACACTCCGCGTTGGCGACGGCCTGCTTGGTCGCATCGTTGATGCCAGAGGTAGATGCATTGATGGACGCCCTCAGCCTATGCTCCGTCAGCGTATGCCGCTCGAGGCGCAACCTATCAACCCAACGCATCGCCCGCGCATCGACACGACACTTTCAACCGGTGTGCGCGCGATCGATAGCATGCTTACATGCGGACGAGGGCAGCGACTCGGCATCTTTGCCGGTTCTGGCGTCGGCAAGAGCGTATTGCTGGGCATGATGGGGCGCTATACGGACGCCGACGTGACGGTGATTGCCCTCATCGGGGAGCGCGGTCGCGAAGTCAACGAATTCATACAACGCGAGTTGGGCGCCGAAGGTCTAGCACGCAGCGTAGTAGTAGTTGCGACCAGCAACGAGCCGGCGCTGCTTCGTGTTCAAGCAGCATACGCCGCTACAACAATAGCTGAGTACTTTCAGAACGCGGGTAAGAATGTACTGCTCGTGATGGACTCCGTAACACGCTTCGCGCTAGCACAACGCGAAATTGGCCTGTCTGCCGGCGAGCCGCCCACCACTCGTGGCTACCCGCCATCAACATTTGCGTCGCTGCCAATGCTCGTAGAACGCGCTGGTCGCTCGGCCAGTGGTAGCATCACCGCGTTCTATTCCGTCTTGGTCGAGGGTGATGACGAGAACGAACCAATTGCCGATACGATGCGTGGCCTGCTTGATGGACACGTCTGGCTATCGCGACGCCTAGCCGAACGTGGTCATTTTCCGGCGATCGACATCCTGCGCAGCATCAGTCGGTTGATCAATGATCTGTCATCACCAGCGGAGCTTCAAGCAGCACGTACCATCAGGCAACTGCTTGCTGTCTACTCCGAAAACGAAGACCTAATTTCGATCGGCGCTTACCGACAGGGCAACAACCGCCAACTCGATGTCGCGGTCGCTATGAAGGCGAAAATCGACGAGTTGCTGCAGCAGCAGATCAATCAACGAAGCGAGATTTCGGAGGTCCGCAAATCACTCGTCGAGATCGCGACAGCGTGCGAAGCACATCTCAATCAAAAAAGTCAGAACTAGAACGAGCATTCCACGCACTACTACAACCGACTTCATAGCCCAACGTGATGGCAAAATTCCAATTCCGACTAGCGACTCTGCAAACGCTCCGCGAAACACGTCGCGACGAGATGCGCGCAAAGCTTGCCGAAGCATATGAGGCAGAGCAACTACTAGCGAAGCGGATAGAGTCCATTTACGAAGAAGAAAACAAACTGCGCGAGCTGCATCGCACATCCGTACAAGACACCGTGACCGACGTAAATCAACTGCTGAATGTCCAACGCTATTCAGCGACGCTGAAGGGGCAGCTCGCGACCTTACGTAATCAGAGTCAGATGTTAGCAACAGAGGTCGAGAAGCGCAGACAAGCATTGGTCGAGGCCGACCAGCAGGTCAAGCTCCTTGAAAAGCTCCACGATCGGAAACTCACGGCGCATCGTCACAGCGAGTCAGTCGCTGAGGCTAAAGAGCTAGACGAAATCGGATCGCAAGCTCGCGGGGTCGAACTATAAATGGGTGGTCTCATTCGAATCCTATTCCCACTGATTGGCTACTTTTGCGTCGCAACCGTTATTACGCTGGCGGCCGGTTATGGATTCTTGCGCAGCAATGGCTTGCTCGACGACGAGAGCATGTTTCAGATTATCGCCTTGGTTCACGGCGTCGATCTTGATGAAATCGCCGAAGCCAACAATACCGATGAGCAAGATGTGCCGCCCGAAGAAATGTCGTTTGAAGATCATCAGACGCACTTGCGAATGAGCACGCTGCACCTGCAAGCGAAGCAAAACGATATCGAGAAGCTGATTGCCGATTTCCGAGCCGAGCGGAACCGACTCGACAATCAAATCGACAACATCACCAAGTTCAGGCAGGAAGTCGAAGAGTACCTGAATCAGAAGCGTGCCAAAGCGACCGCAGATGGCGTAGCCGGCGTCAGAGAACACTGGAAGAACTTGAATCCCAAGAAGCAAACCAAGCAGCTACTCATTCAAATGATACGCGATGGACAGATGGATCGGGTGATAGAACTGCTCAACGGACTCAATCCTAATACACGAAAAGAGATCCTAAAAACGTTTGATACCGAAGACGATATCCAAATGCTGTATCAAATCGAGCAACAGATGCTTACCGGTGGACCGGATGCCAACTTCATCGACGGTAAACTCAGCGAACTCAATCAAGGCTCGACGCCCTAGCAATCCCAAGACACAGGCAAATCTAATGAGTAACGTCGCCTTCGATCAACTATTGCAGATCACGGCACCCCCGGCCAACACAAGAGCCCTCTCATCACGAGAGCCATCTGACCAGGGTTTTCGCGCGCATCTTGACCGCGCCGCCGAAGCCGCAGACGCAAAGCCGCGGGATGCCATCGAGGACAGCAAAGAACCGTCAGCTGAAGAAGACGAAGGATTGACGATTCAGTCAGGCGAACAGGAAAACGCGACTACGGAGAACGAAGAACTTGTCGATCGTGCCGAACAAGAGCAAACCACGGCGGACGAGCCGACGGACGAAGCGGACCCCGAGGGTGCAATCGTTGATGATGAAGTCACACTGTCGGAAGCCGCCGTCACGATCGCGGCCGAGGCGTCCGACGAATCTGAAGGTCAATCGCAAACAGTTTCTCAAACTCACCAGTCATTAGGCACTGAGACCGCCAATAGTCAGGATCAGTCTGGGCAAGATCAAACGCACCAAGGCCAAACCGCGGAAGCCCAATCGCAGGTATCCGCACAAACTAGCGAAGTGGTACCTACAACGTCGAAAAACGCGCTCGCGGTTGAAAACGCTGATGAATCCGATCCGGAAAGCGTCTCAACCAAGACCGCAGACCGCCATCCTGCTGATATTGCGCGTGCAAAGCAATTGGCTGATCAATCCAAGTCCGCCAATGGGTCAGTCGTTACCGCGTCGGCTGGCGCGGAAGCAAACGCAGCGACCAAGAAAACAGCGACGCGGTCAGTCCAGTTGGAAAATGGCGCTGCGGACGAATTCCGCCAAGCAACCGACGCGGAGCTACCTGGAACCGAGCCGGACGCTGCGTCAAAGTCGCGCGTGACTCAGAATAGCGCCGCACCGACTGCGTCGACCAGCGTCGAATCGGCAGCCGCCATCGACGCGGAACTTGTGGCTGCGAATTCTCAAGGCATCTCGGAGAACGGCACCACCACCGCCACAAGTTCTTCAACGACATCAGGGAATGAGTTGCTTGGTAGCGTTGAAAAGGCCACCAACCTGCTAGCGACCTCGCGATCTGATAGTGCTTCACAAGGCAGAACGGAACCAACAGCCCCCGACACGCCGACCATCGACCGTGCCCGATTCGTTCAGCGTATCGGCGGGGCAATCCGAGCGGCACAGCAGCGTGATGGACAGATACAGCTTCGGCTAAGCCCGCCTGAGCTAGGAACGCTAAAAATACAACTTTCCGTCAACGAAGGTGCCATCACTGCCAATCTCGAAACGGAAACGGCCGCCGCGCGCAACGTTCTGCTGGACAACTTGCCGGCGCTCCGCGAACGACTGGCAGACCAAGGAATCTCGATCGAAAAGTTTGACGTCGACGTCGGTCGCGACGGCCAGCAGCAGACAAACACTTCTTCCGATGGCGATCGTGACTCCAGCAGTCCCACTCAACCCGGTGAACCTGCAACAGAGGCGGATGCCCCGGATCAACCGACCGAGCAACGATCGACAACGCGAACCTTGAATAGCGATGCTGGGCTAGATGTACAGATTTAGCCAGACCCAAACTAATCCGATGCAAACGAAAACTCCAGGACATGAGGTCCCAAGATGACTCAGATCTCCAACGTCAACACGACCGCGTCGAGCGACCAGGCCTTCGGTAGCAACAATACGCTGAATGATTTGGACCTCGATGATTTTCTGAATCTGATGATCGCTGAGTTGCAGAATCAGGATCCTCTGAATCCACTTGAAAACGATGAGTTGATTGCCCAAATCAGTCAGATTCGCGAGGTTGGTGCGACTGAAGATTTGACGGCCACCCTCAATTCAGTACTGCTGGGACAGAACATCTCTAGCGCTACCAACCTTATCGGTGCCGATGTCGTCGCATTGAACGACCAAGGGCAGCGCGTTTCTGGGAATGTGCGAGTCGTCACGATCACAGACGGGCAGCCTCTGCTCGATCTGGCGATAGGATCCTCCGCAGCCGCAGCCGAAGAGGAAGGAAACATCGAGGCGGGGCTTTACGACTACGAAGTCGTCTGGGATGACCCTGACACGGGCGAGCAGTTTGGCATCGAACTGCTCGACGTGCGGACCAGCGCATTTGAAGATTTCCAAGGCGCGATTCAGCTCAACAATTTGCCTCCAACTGACACGCCGAAACGGATCTACCGCACCGATCGCACTGGCGACGGCGATCGAAAGTTGGTCGGCGAACTTAACAGCGGCACAGCTACGTCCTTTTTGGACGACAAGGCCGATGATGCACGCACCGGCGATCCGATCAGCAATGCAGTCAATCTCGTAAGTTTCGCCGACAAAGTGACGGTTTCACTCGATAACGTCGGAGAAATCCGACCGCCATCGAACTAAGTCGTGGCCAGAACCAGAACTAAGAACGCAAAAATCACACACCAAGTGGGAATAGGGAGCATAAGTCATGGGCCTTCAATCAGCATTAACGACCGCACTAACCGGCTTGCAGGCCGCCGAAACAACCATCGACGTGGTGGGCAACAACGTCGCCAACTCGCAAACCGTCGGGTTTAAGGAGTCTGGCGTCGTGTTTGCAACTCAGTTTTTGCAAACAATCAGTATCGGATCGGCGCCTAGCACGGATTCTGGCGGTACGAATCCCCGGCAACTCGGACTGGGTGTGAAGGTCTCGCAGATTACGCCAGATTTCTCACAAGGCACCATCGAGATCAGTTCGAATCCGCTTGACGTGGCAATTCAAGGAGACGGATTCCTGGTAGTTCAGTCGGGTACGGGCGAACTTTATACGAGAAATGGGCAGTTGCAACTCAATGCCGAAAACGATCTCGTCACAACGACAGGTCAACGAGTCCTCGGTTTCGGAATCAACGATGATTTCGAGATTCAAGAGACCGACATACTCCAACCTCTCTCCATTCCACTGGGCCAAGAACGGGTCGCACAAGAAACTAGCACGGCAACGCTCAGCGGAGTGCTCAACCCTTCTGTCGAGCAAGGAGACTTTCCTGAGATTCTCGAATCTCGAGTGCTCGGTAACGGCGTCATTGCACAGCCCGTTACCACAAACGGCGGCAATGTTTTTGACAGCAATAGCGTAGTAGAAGCGCCCAACCCGGGGGTCTTTACAGCTGTAGATGCGAACACTGGCACAGGCCCGGCAGCTGGCGATTACAGCTACCGCATTGTTTTCATTAATGACGATGGGCAGGAAGCTGGAATCTCATCCGAGGTATCAGCTACCGGCGATGGTGACGAAATTCAACTCTCTGGTCTACAAGATGCTACAGCGCCTTACGCCAGTCGCGCGGTGTATCGAACCGACGCGGGCGGGAGTGAGTTCAAATTCCTACGGAACATCGGCGCGACTGGCGACTTTACCGATGATGGCACGGATACACCTGGTGCCACACTCGTCGAGCAAGGTTTAGAACCCGGTGCGTACAGTTACTATGTGACATACTACGATCCATCGAACCCTCAACTCGAGACACGGCCGACCTCTGAAGTGGGACCACTTTCGATCGCGACTGATGGCGATCGAGTTCGCCTCGACTTGAGCGGCATCGCTGCACCACCTGCCGGTTCGACATATACGCAAATGCGAATCTATCGGAACACGTCGACTTCCACTTCCGACTTTCGGTTACTTGACACAGTACCTGCATTTGGTCAGGGCGGATATCTGGCGAGTTACATCGACAATACGCCAACCAGTGCGCTCTCGACCGAGGTACTTGATTTCAATGGACCGGTCGCAGCCGCGAGCACACTACTCACCGATCTGGTGGTACGTACTGGTGACGTCTACGAAAACCCATTCTCAGGCGTGGGAACGCTGGCTTTTAGCGGAATTCGAGACGGAATCGACCTCGACGAAAAGACTCTTGACGTGACGGCAACAACCAACGTGCTTGACCTATTGAATTTCGTCCGCGACACACTAGGCATCGCAACCGCCAGCCAAAGTGGCGACGCATTCCCCAACCCACCCGGTGGCGGCAATGTCGAGCTGATCAACGGCCAAATTCGAATTACAAGTAACTCGGGTGAAGAAAATGCCATCGACATCCCACTGACCGCGTTCCAATTCACCCCCTCTGGCGACACGATCAGCGATTCTGTCACGCTAAACTTCAGCTCGATTCAGCAAGCACAAGGTCCCGGCACCTCAACGGAGTTCATTGCGTACGACAGTTTAGGGCTACCGATCACCGTTCGTCTCACCACAGTATTGGAAACACGCGATAACAATAGCACAACCTATCGGTGGTTCGCCACGAGTGCTGACAGTGAACCGGTCAACGGAGTTTCTACCGTCGTCGGGGATGGCATCCTCACGTTCGATAGCAATGGCGACCTGGATGCCAGCAATCCTGTCTCGCGGATCAGTGTGCTGCGTAACGATACAGCCTCTGAGTCGCCCTTAGAGATTACGCTCGACTTTTCCACAATCAAGGCACTCGGTGAGACCGACGCTCGTGGCAATGCCGTCAGCACCTTGAATGTGACCAACCAAGATGGCTTTCCGCCTGGCGTACTGACCGACTTCATCATTACCGAAGACGGTATCATTCAAGGGCAATTTAGCAACGGTACGCAGCGAAATGTCGGACAGATCGTGTTGGCCCGATTTGCTAACAACTCCGGCTTGCAGCAGGTTGGTGATAGCCTGTTTAACCAAGGGGTTAACTCAGGCGAAGCAATCAAAGGTGTCCCTGGATCGGAAGGCATTGGTACGCTCAGTGCTGGAGCCGTCGAACTGTCGAATACCGACATCGGCCAGAATCTGATCGAGCTTATTCTAGCCTCGACACAGTATCGAGGTGGCGCACGGGTGATCACGGCGACGCAAGAGCTACTCGACGAACTACTAGCACTGAGTCGTTAATCGTCGATCGTAGGCAATCGATAAGTAACCCATGAGAATGGAATCATGATCAAACTCACACGACTTGACGGCGAGGAATTCATCCTTAACGCCGACTTGATCAAATACGTCGAGCAGCGACCAGACACCTTCATTACGCTGACTTCCAACGATCGCATCGTCGTTAGCGAGTCCCCCGACGACGTCCTGCATCGCACGGTTGAATACCAACGCAACAAACGCCTGATACCAGAGCAACAACTGCCATAGGAGCACGGTCGTAGCGAATATGCTGACCAGGCAGGCAAAATCGATCGATAGCGCTGTTGCGATATTCCAACATTCGGTCTCAACCAAAGCTATGTTTGCCTAGAAACTGGTTCCACATCGGAGAATTCTCGCCAGAGATGGCAGGGCAGTTCTCGGTAAGCAAGCACGACTAAAAAAAGTCACCGACTTATGGATATCGCAACCGTACTTGGCGTAGTCCTCGCGATGGCACTGATTCTCGGATCAATTATCATCGGTGGGGGTAGCTTTGTCGCGTTCATCGACATGCCTTCGTTGATGGTCGTCGTCGGAGGCGCGATCGCCGCCGGCATGATTTCGTTCCCGATGAAGAACTTTCTCAGCGTCTTCGGCGTGACGATGAAAGTGGTGTTCAACAAGATTGACCCAATCCCAAAATTGGTGGAAGAGATCGTCAGCCTCGCAGAGACAGCCCGACGCGACGGACTGCTAGCACTGGAAGGCCGTTTGGGAGACATCGAAAACAAATTCGTCGTCCTCGGCATCCAAATGGCAGTCGATGGGACGCGTCCTGAGGTGATGGAAGACATCATGCGTACCGAGTTGGATGCCGTTGCCACTCGGCATCGAGACGGAAAAGCATTGCACGACTGCATGGGCCGCTTTGCCCCTGCGTTCGGAATGATCGGCACACTCATGGGCTTGGTCATCATGCTTGGTGACATGAGTGACCCCTCGAAAATTGGTGCTGGTAGGAAGACCACGTTCGACGCAATGGCTCCGTACATGGTGGTGAGCAATGCCACCGCCA
>JBCDBK010000015.1:0-73454 GCA_039184115.1 Planctomycetota bacterium
CCGCCAGATACTTCAATGGTTCCGGAGCCAGCATCAGTGTGCTTGATGTTGGCCGGTTTGTGCGGGCTGAGTGCGACGCTGCGGCGTCGATAGTCAGCGAGGGGCTCCGTTGCCGATGACTCGCGGCAACGGAGTTCCAAACCGTTTGAAAGTGCCTGTTCAAGTTGCCTTCTGGTCGCATGAACCCAAATCGAGGGGGGAATTCGAGTTCCCCCTTTTCTTATGCGCGTGCATCTATGCCACTGGCAGCCGTGACTGCGGCATGGAAACGCCTCAGCACAAGCTCCCAGTCGCGGCGGCCCTTGGCAAACTGTACGATTTGTGCGGGACATCCGGTTTCTACGGATAATCCGGAAAAAAGCGAAAGTAGCAATCGTGCGGCTACCGATCTTACGCAGTACATGAAGTATCCAGCGCGCGGCGAGTCCCGTTCCGACGGATTAGACTCCGAGGCTGAAAGCCAAAATCAGGCGTGGTGCCTGCAAGCTGCGAAAAGCTAGATCATTCCTTGAGGGGGGAATTACTGATGAGAACTTCTTTTTGGCGGACGGCTGCGCTCGTCGGTTGTATGACCTTGCTGCTTGCAGGCACATCTATTGCCCAGCCGCAACGCGAGTATCAGATTGCTAGCGATGCCGCGGCAGAAGCTGGCGCATCGCTCGTATCCTACAACAGCTTCGACCCCGTCGGCACCGCCGACTACGAGCAGGCCGATGGCGACAAGGGCGAAGTCGAGCCCACACAATTCGTGACTGGCTTCGGCGGAGGCGGTGGTCGAGCGGGGTTAGGCGTGGGACTTGGCTTTATGGAGCGCCCGGGACAATTCTTCTTTGGTGCCGAGTACATCTACGCCCGCGCGAGTTTCAGCGAAGCGCTTGCGTTTGTGGTTCGTGACTCAAATGCGGTTTCGGGTGGCGATGAATTTGTCGAGTACGACTTCGATTACACATCTTCCTATAGCTTCTACGGCGGATACCGTGTACCCGACTGCGGATGTGCGATCGTCTTTGACTTCACACGTTTGCAAAGTGACGCGGCGATCAGCATCGATCCAATAGCAGGCCAGTCGGTGTTTGGTCCTTATGAAATTAACGATTCGCAACGCAACTACGCAGATGTAGATATTCAGTCGTACGACATTGGCCTCGCACGAGCCATTCCGCTGGGCGGCTTCGCCTGTTGCAACTGCGGGACAGGTGTTGGCGCCTTCTGTCCGTATTGGGACATTTCGTGGTCGGCAGGACTTCGTTTTGCGGAAGTCGGCTGGGGCCGCTCGCAGAACCAGCTTGACGCGACGACGTTGGCTGTGACCGATACGGCCGATACGGCACTCAGCTTCGAAGGCGTGGGTGGTCGCGTCGGCATCGGTGGTCGACGGTACTTCGGGGAGCAACGCTGGTTCAGCATCTACGCGAACGGCGATATCTCGCTGCTCGTTGGCAACATGGCGATTAGTACCATCACGCAGGGTGGTTTGAACGGTTCGACCCCGCAGGCACCAGTCTTCTCACATCGCAATTCGGCACGCCGCGTGATCCCGGTCACGGAGATCGAAGCAGGAGCATCCGCTCACGTTGGCAACCACCTGACGCTGAGCAGCGGCTATTTTATCTCCGCTTGGCACGATCTTGGTATGCGAGATACCTACGACTTCGGCGGTGCATTCCAGGTGTCGCATTACGACGATGCGAATATCCTCGGCTTCGATGGATTCTTCGCACGAGCGGAAATTGCCTTCTAAAGCCAACGGTTAATCTTGTCAGCATCAACAGCCAGCCGCGTGATTGCGGTTGGCTTTTTTTGTTATGCTCTAAGGGATCACCAGTCAGCGTAGATTTGCCAGAAGTCGAATTTCGTGTCCGAAACAAAGAAACCTAGTATTTTGTTCCTCTGCACGGGAAATTCCTGTCGCAGCCAGATGGCGGAGGGATGGGCGAAGGCGATGTACCGTGATCGCTACCACATCTACTCCGCAGGTATCGAGGCGCACGGGCTCAATCCGAACGCCGTGCAGGTGATGCAGGAGGCCGGCGTCGACATCTCCAATCAGAAATCACAGCTGTTGGCGGAACTACTGGAAGTACCACTTGACCTCGTGGTAACCGTCTGTTCTCACGCCGACCAGAATTGCCCAGTGTTGCCAGTGCCCTGCAAAAAGATTCACGTCGGTTTCGACGATCCGCCCAAGCTGGCGAAAGATGCAACGAGCAGCGAAGCCGCGCTCGATTGCTATCGACGGGTGCGTGACGAAATAAGAGCCTTCGTCGAACGCTTACCCGACGAGCTGCCAGAAGATGTCTGGACGGCGGACAAGTGAATCGCAAGACCAGCACTGATATGCCAACGTTAGGCGAGGGCCTCAGCTGCAATCTCGCGGTAGCTCAGGTTTTAAGCACGACCCAGCATACGCTCGCGGCGCGAACGGCGGGCGGCACGTAGTCGGGCACGACGCTTGGTTTCGCTTGGCTTTTCGTAGAACTCGCGAATGCGGATTTCTTTCTTGATGCCGCTACGTTCGACCAACTTGCGAAAACGTCGGACTGCCTCTTGTGCCGTTTCTTTATCCCTTAGCGTTAACTTGACCAACTCGCATCTCCCTCGTTCTCGGCGCTGTCTCTGGTTCGCCGATAGTGTGGTGGTTGCCCCTCCAGGCGACGCCCGCCAGATATGGGGAAACTAATAAAATAGCATTTTAGACCACGTTCGTCCAGATCGCGATCGCTAGCGGCTGGCTCTTGCCATCGGGCGATTGACCTGGAATTCTGCAGCTTATTTAGAGTAATCAGGCGAAATCGACGAACTTTAGCCAGGGGAATTTATGCGGCTTCGACCGTCACATCCGGCACAACCGCGCGCCGACCAATACATCCAAAGCGATTGCTGAGACGCCAAGCTCGTCTGTGCCAGATACGAGGGCCGATGGATATCACTGTCTGATTCTAACTACAAGCGAGCTCTGCATGCTGGAAGGCCGATGAGCGAGATCAACGCGACCGACCAAATTCAGCAGCTCGACCAGCGCCATGTCCAGCTTATCGAAGAGCTCGACGATCTCAATCGCAGGTTGGAAGAAACGCTCGACAGCTTTCTGCGACCGTCGGGAACAGATGTTGAGGATGGCACTGCGGGCTGAAACGCTTGCTCTTCAGTGACGCGGAATCTGACGGGGTTTTCGTGATCGACGGCGAGAGCTCGGAACGAGAATCCCGGTGGTTCCGTAATTCCGGCTCCCAACGTTCAATTCTGGTGTTTGATCTCCGAGAAGTCGATCGCGCTACTTCCGCCGATCCAGATTCCCCGACTTGCTGATTGCCCGGAGCAATCGTAACCCTAGGGCGGCACTGAGCATCATTCCGAGAGTACCCGGGACGGATACGTCCCGCACGGGCCAAGCGTGATTGTTGATCATTAGCACCGAGCCAATGAACAACGCGCTGGTGAGCATACCCAGAACGAGGCGATTGACCGACGGCTCGAGGCCGCGATGGTCGAGGTGCACGTCGAAGCGGCCACTTTGCACTTGCTGCAAGATATCGCGGAAGCGGCGCGGGACGACCTCGGCTAGCTGCTGCAATTCGTAGGCGAGGTGTCGGGCCTTGCGCAGCTGACGCGTTGGCGAAAGCCGCTGCGCGACGATCTTCTTTCGGAACGGCTCCAGAACTTCCATCAGGCTGAAGTCGGGTTGCAGTTTCTGAGCGGTGCCCTCAAGCATGACCAGCACTTTGAGCAGCAAGGCGATCGCCGACGGTAGAACGATTTCGTAGCGTCGCATCAGGTCGAACATTTCTGTGAGCGCTTCAGCCAATTCAAACTGGTCCACTGATTGATAGGCGTAGTGTGCGACGTAATCGGCCAAGTCGAGCTGCAAGCTGGTTTCGTCTAGACCCGTAGGCACGGCTCCAACACGCATGACGACTGAGGTGAGTCGCTGGGCATCCTGTTCGACGATCGCCAGCAGCATCTCCTCACAGTCTTCCCGAAGCGAGTCGTCGATACGCGCAACCATACCAAAATCGAGCAAACCGATGGCTCCGTCGGGCGTGACCACCAGATTGCCGGGATGCGGATCGGCGTGGTACAGTCCCAAGCGGAAGATCATCTCCAGGTAAATCTCGGCGCCGTTGCGGGTGGTTGCTGCTAGGTCGTCGGTGGTCTGACGAATTTGCTCCGGCTCAGCGAGCGGAATGCCGTCGAGCCATTCCATCACGAGAACACTTTCCGAGCAGTAGGCGGCGTAGGCGTGAGGAATTCGCACATGTTCGTTTTCTGCGAATTCACTGGCGAATTGCTCAAGATTGCGACGCTCGCGCGTGAAATCGAGTTCCCGCCGCAACGCCCGTTGAAATTCGGCAACGGTCGCCTGCGGACGGTAGGGTCGTAGTTCTGGAATGTTTGCAGCAAGCTGAGCCAGCCCCGTGAGAATGTCGAGATCGACATGGACTCGATTCTGAATTCCGACGTGTTGCACTTTGACGGCGACGACTTCGCCAGTCTGAAGGCGTGCGCGGTGAACTTGACCGATAGAAGCCGATGCCACGGGCTCGCTTGAGAACTCGTCGAAAATCTCATCAATCGACTGCCCTAACTCAGCCTGAATGGTCGCCGCGACCGACTGTGGGTCGTCGGCTGCGACGTCGGCTTGTAGCCTTTCGAGTTCTTCCGCTAGTTCCTGCCCGACAATGTCGGGCCGAGTGCTCATGATCTGGCCCAGTTTGATGAACGTCGGGCCCAGCTCTTCGATCGCTAAGCGAATCCGCGTCTCGCGACTTTCTGCCGCAAGAATCTGACCGTTGCGATTCTTCAGCCACGACTTGCCGAATGCGAAGTCAAATTTGCTCAACCAATCGGCCAGGCCGTACTTGCTGAGAGTGGAGAGAATTTCACCCCAGCGATTGACGTTGCGATAGATTTGCGGAATAGCGCTGATTCGCATGGGCGTCGGAGAGTAGGAGGATCGAGCAAACGGCTGCCGCTATTGTAACTCTCGCGCATCTGCCCAAGCAACGAGATAATCGACGATAACAACCGGTAGCATACGGCACGAATTTGGAGTGGGTGTCAATCGGTATTGAGTTTACCCAACGCCCAACTCGCTCGCTGCTGGACCTCCGGCAAGGAATCGTCCTCCGACCGCGCGACCAGTGCTGGTTTTGCCGAACCGGCCGCGTTACCCGCTCGACCAAGCAGCGTGATCGCCCAAAAGGCCACATTGGCGTTCGCCGAGCTGACCAGTGTTGCTAGCTCTTCTATTTGGCCGGCAGCCGGAGGCCCGATAGATTCAAGGGCGGACGTGCACCAGTTGCACAAGTCCTCGTTGTCAGAACCGCTGTGTTTGACAAGCGACACGATCGCTGGCTGCGCCGCCTCGGCGAGGCTCGATAACGTTTCGGCGGCCGCAACCTGAGCTGCGACGTCTGACGAGTCGTCCAGCGTTGCGATGTGTGACTTAATGGCTTCCATTGGTTGGAGACTCCCGTTTCATTGGCTGGAAACTAGTTGAGATTATCAAGCATTCTTCGATCTTGCTCAAGCTGAGATGCGATTTAGGCCAGGTCACGCAAGGGGTGTCGCATTCGCCAGGGTGAATGAGTATGATCGGCTCCAGTTCGGGTTGGTTCGAGATAACTGGAGACGGGACAGATGAGCGTTCGACTGGGAATCATTGGGGCAGGCGCAATCGGCGAAGTTCACGCCAACGCCGCTGACAAGGCGGGCACAAAAGTCGCTGCCATCGCGGACTTGGATCTGGCCCGTGCGACAACCCTCGCAGACAAGTACGACGGTTGTGTGAGCACCGATAAAATCGAAACTTTGTTGGCCGACGAGGCAGTCGATGCGGTGGTCGTGTGTGTGCCGAATCGTTGGCACAAGGAGCTAGCCATTCAGGCGATGCAGGCTGGCAAAGACGTCCTGCTAGAGAAACCAATGGGACTGAACGCGACGGAGTGCGCTGAGATCAACGCGGCGGCGGCGGAAACAAAGCGTATTTTGCAAGTTGGCATGGTCTATCGGTACTCCTCCGCAGGTCAGGCCGCTAGACAGGTCGTCGCGAGTGGCGATCTGGGTACTGTTTATCACGCGAAGGCCCATTTGTATCGTCGACGAGGTGTGCCGGGCTTGGGGGGATGGTTCACAACCAAGGCACTGTCGGGCGGTGGACCCTTGATCGATTTGGGCGTGCATATCATCGATATGACAAGCTGGCTGATGGGTTTTCCTAAGCCCGAGCGGGTGAGCGGGAAAGTCTATTCGTACTTTGGCAATCGCATGAACGACTACGTCTACGAGGACATGTGGGCCGGTCCGCCAAAGCTCGACGGCACTTGCGACGTCGAAGATTCCGCCCATGCCATGATTCACTTCGAAGGTGGTTGCTCGCTTGACTTGCAGGTTTCTTGGGCCATTAATATGCCCACGCCCAATATGGATAGCGCGGAGACGATCGGCATCTTTGGCGATCGCGGCGGTCTGACTTTCAAACTGTTTGGCGACCACGTTGATGTCGCGACCGAACAATATGGCCGCAACGTTGACGAGCGAATCTTGCTCACCAAATCGGACCAGTTTGTTGAACAAGCCAAAGTATTCGCCCACAGCGTAAAGACTCGCGAAACCCCGCCTTCGACCGGAGAGCAAGGATTGATCGTGCAGACGATCATCGATTCCATCTACCAATCTAGTGACACCAGCCAAGAAGTCACTTTGGCCTGATCACAAATAGACTCCAATCCGAAAAAGGCGGGTACAGTGTTTCGATCATTAGTGGTTATCTCGTGCGTAGGCTTACTCGTTGCTCCGATGAATGCAGAGACTCCCAGACTCGACGTGATTGGCGAAGTTGTGCGACTCGACCCAGCGGTCGATGCGCTCGTGCCCAAGGATGCTAAGATCGAGATGTTGGCGGAAGGTTTTGAGTGGAGCGAAGGCCCCGTATGGGTGAACGAAATGGGCGGATTCCTGCTCTTCTCGGACGTACCCAAGAACGTAGTCCATCAATGGTCGGAAACAGGCGGCCTTCGCGCATGGCTGAAGCCATCCGGCTATACCGGAAGAGAGAGTCGCGGCGGTGAAACCGGATCGAATGGACTCACGCTCGATGCGGCGGGTCGATTGATACTCTGCCAGCATGGTGACCGACGCGTCGCCAGGCTTGATGCACCCTGGTCAAAACCAGAGTCGCGATTCGTAACGATTGCCGATCAGTTCGATGGCAAGCGATTCAACAGCCCCAACGATCTCGTCTTTCACTCGAGCGGAGCGCTGTACTTTACCGATCCACCGTACGGCATGGTTGGCAAGTTCGAAGATCCGAAACGAGAAACTGATTACCTTGGTGTCTATCGCGTGGGCACCGATGGGAATGTGGCTCTGCTGACCGATCAACGGACTGCTCCTAATGGCATAGCTTTCTCACCCGATGAGCAGACGCTTTACGTCGCGCAGTCGGATCCGCAGGCTCCACATATCTATGCCTATGATGTGCAGAGTGATGGCAGTGTGCAGAACGAACGCGTGTTCTTCGACGCGACACAGCTCTTGAAGACGAGCCGCGGACTGCCTGATGGGCTCAAGTTGGATCAGGCAGGTAACTTGTTTGCAACGGGGCCCGGAGGCGTACTCGTGATTTCACCAGCGGGTGAGCATCTCGGCACGATCTCGACGGGGCAATTGGTTGCCAATTGCGCATTTGGCGACGATGGGAAGACACTGTACATGACTTCGGATATGTGTCTGGCGCGTATTCGTCTGTCGACAACTGGCGTCGGCTTCTAAGGATGCGAGATGATGGTCGCACCCTGAGCAGGTGGCGTGGCGAACGCTGTGGCTTCGATGCCGGTTCGCTGGTGGTAGACATTGCAGATCTGGGTGGCGATTGCTTCTGCCGCTTCAGCTTGCACTAGACTAACAGTACAGCCTCCAAAGCCGCCGCCCGTCATGCGCGAGCCGATAACGCCTTTGTTCGCGCCGAGTTCCGCCGCCGCGGCGACAAGCACGTCTAACTCGGGGCAACTTACTTCGTAGTCGTCGCGAAGCGAATTGTGGCTGGCATACATGAGGTTGCCGACTTCATCCCAGCGCGAGGCCGAAATCGCATCGGCTGCGGCTGTCGTGCGATCGATCTCGCCAATTACGTGCCTAGCGCGACGGTAAAGAACCTCCTCTAGCGAGGCTTTCTTACCGTCGAGCATGCTCATCGACGCGTCGCGCAACGAATTGACCCCCAACGCCTCTGACGCCGCTTCGCACTGCTGACGACGTTCCGCGTACTCGCCGCCTGTGAGTTCGTGCTTGACATTTGTGTTGATGATCAGCACCCGCACGTTTGGATCAGTCATCGGCACCATCTTGGTCGCTTGGCTGCGACAGTCTAATAGCATGAGGTGCCCCGCCTGGCAGAGCACAGAGCTGAACTGATCCATGATGCCGCACGGCATGCCCGCGCCGCGATGTTCGGCGATCTGGCAGAGGAGGCCCTTGCGCTCACGCGAAACCGACTTGCCGGCTAGACATTCGATTAGCGTCGCCGTGGCAACTTCCAAGGCTGCGCTACTGGATAGCCCACCGCCAAGTGGCACATTCGAGTTGACCACCGCTTCGAACGCGGGTGTGATGATGCCTTCTTCTTCGCGGTAGGCGTCGAATGTGCCGCGGATATATCTTGTCCAAGCCGGCAGTGAGGCGACGTCACCGGCTGTCAGTGGAATCTCTTGTTGCTCTTCGACCAGACTGCTATAGACGCGGGCGACTTCACCATCCGTCTGATCAGCTGCAAATACGGTGTAGCGGTCGATCGCCATTGGTAGAACGAAACCGTCGTTGTAGTCGGTGTGCTCGCCTATGATGTTCACTCGTCCAGGGGCGGCGACGACACTGGTCGCCGGTCGACCGAATCGATCTTGAAACGCGGCTGCGGTTTCTTTCGCGAGCGCGGCAAGCGGCACGGCTTGGTCCATGAAAAGATCCTCAGAGATCGTATGTGGCAGAATATAAGAACCAAGAGAATAGACGGTTTCGATTCGGTTTTCAACGAAGAGCTGCTAACGATCGCTAGTCGATTGGTCGTAGACCGCGGGCAATCTGGAAGAATCTTGTCCCGTGGACGATCGCATAGAATTGGTCGGTAACCATTCCAGAGTCGCGATATCTGCACGACCATTCGACCGTCAGGCCGCCGATGTTTTCGGTAAGCTGACATGCGTTCGCAGTGCCGGGATCGTTGGGGTCGAAGACCGTAACGCCGGCGCCGTTACTTTTGCTGAGCAACACAGCGTGGTATGTCTCGCGGTACTCGCCGGTCGGAAAACGTCGCGACCCGAAACAGCAAAACAGCACGGTTCTATCGACGTCAGCGTCCAGTATGTCCAGCAACTCCGATTTGGTTCGTACCGCCGCAGCGCGGGCAGCATGCAGTCGCCGAGAGCCTTGCTCGGTGGCCCAGGCTATTTTGGCTTCCTCTTTGTAGAGGTTCGCGACCTCACCGGTGAGGGCTCTTAACGCCGTGGGGTGCTCGATTGCGGTCGCAAGCCCGTTGACATAAATACTCTCCGGAAAAGACACGGTTTGATCGCGAGAGAGTCCAAGAAAGATGCGTTTCGCCAGCGAATGAGCACTAACAGCCTCGGTTGACGTGACCGTTTCGGCATCGAATAGCGCCTCGGCGACGGCGGCAATGCCCACGCAGCGTTGATCGCTGTTGACAGGCATCTTCTTGAGGATGTCGCTCGGTCCTTCGCCGCCACCGGCTGCCTGTGCCAATCCTATCAGCAATAAGGCAGCCAGCGCTGACTGTATAGCTCGTTGCATGGTTGCTAAGCCCTAGTAGTGTAGCTACAGGCTAGCGACCTCACCCTGGTCGCGTGTGGACATTGCACGGTAAACAACTCGGTCAATCCCATCGGTGACAAAGTGGACTGAGCCGTCGAGCAGCGCGGCGTTGACTCCACCGCGATGGTAGCTTCGCGCCGTGATGGCCGCATAGCTTGGCTGAGTGGCGCTATTTCCTTCCTTCTGCGTGTTCACATCGATGTCATAAGTGAGATTGCCCTGTTTATCGCTGCCATCGCCTTCGTAGGGCACGCTGAAATTTGGCGTAAAGACCGTCGTAAAGCCGCTGTGATGGACTCTTCCATCCGGCCATTCGGTATGGCCGGTGTTACTGTTGGTGTCGACTCCCAGTTTGATGTCTCCCGACATGGGCAGCTGGTTGGGCTCGTCGGGAATCTGTGGCCCTGGATCGCTGGTATTACGAATGTATGAGGTAAAGGCTTTGACCTCGGCGAATGCAAATGTGTTGCTCAGCCCATCAGTCACTTGTGCGGCGCGCAGATCAGAGTTCACGAAGAACACACCATCGCCGACGTTTGTGCTATCGACCGGATCGTATACCAACCAACGTCCAAAGTTGCCTCCGTAATTGTGAGGGTACACGAAGTCTTCCCCATTCTTGATTCGCACCGTGTCGTTGACTTCGCTGGGACAAAGATACATGGGCACACGCAGTGTAGGCACACCACTATTGCGATTCTCGATGTCGTCCCAAGGTAGATCGAAGTTGATCGTCGCGAAGGCGGCCCCTTCTTCTAAAAATGGCAACAGCTGCGCCTGAATCGACCAAGATCCATTGTTGGTGCTCAAAGTTGTCCCTGGCTCGATCTCAAAGCTCGCCGGGTAGTTGCCGGCGATCGTCTCGCGATTGGTGAGCGCCAAGGTGATTTGTTTCAAATTATTAACGCAAGAATTGCGTCGCGCAGCTTCACGCGCCGATTGCACTGCCGGGAGCAGTAACGCGACCAGCACGCCGATGATGGCGATAACGACCAATAGCTCAACGAGTGTGAACGCCGATAACCTGTTCTTCATAATTGCCTTCCCTATTCTGCGGATGTACTCCTGCACAAGATTGTGCGTGTGAAGACATTATGCAGGAGATCTAGCGAATAGAGAAGGTTGTCTTGAGAACGCCACTATTCCTAGCGTACCAATGATGATCGAATAGGTGGCTGGCTCAGGCACAACATTCGCAGCTGCGATCGAATCAGACCCGACCGCGAATTGGTTCTGCCAGCGTAAGAAGTCGGTTCCGCTGGACAATCCGTCTCCGTCGCTGTCACCAGCGTCGCTGGAACCGAAGGCTGAGGACCAGATTGCCAAGTCCGCGCTGTCGACGCCCGCATCGCGATTGAAATCACTAGCGACTGTAATCGTGACGAACTGTTCGCCAGCAATGTTGGCTAGGTTAATCGAATTCGGGTTGCCAAGATTGCTCTGCAATACGCCAACACCGGCAAACTGATTCGAGACAAACGAATGTGGACCGCTGTTAATGAATGCCGCCAATCGGATTGGACCTGATGGATTGCCAAGCTGCGTTAGCGGGATCGCGAATTCAATGCCTGTAAGCACATCCTGCGGATTGCCTGCGGCCGACCCCGATCCAAAGACAACACCTTGTGTGTTGCTGTTGTTGATCGCCATGCGAAATCCGATGTCGTTGGCAAGGTCTCGGTGACCGCGGAGATTGAGTGGATCATTGACCGTGTCCACAGGTTCGGCGAATTCGTGCTCGGGCGGATTGCATGACGTGTCTGCAGGGCCCGAGCAGCCGTTGTTCAACTGATCGATCAGTTCGCCTTGCGCGAGCCCAGGCTCGACGCCCAGTGGGTTGTACTGAAAGCCTAGTTCACTACGCTGGCCACCCGATCCGTCGGTGAGGTCGGCATAGAATGCTGACAGCGTGTAGACGTCGACAGGATTGCTAGGATTACCGAACTGATGATTGCCGTTGGAGAACGTCAAATAGTGGTCCGCTGCAAAGGCAGAGTCGAACCGCAGTCCGCTGAGTTGCTGGAGAGCTCCGGTCGAGGCGCTGCTACCTGGGCAGCAGAACGGATCGACAGACGTAGGCAGGCTCGACCCAACGATTTGATTGACGCCGCCGACTTCGGAGTCGATAAAGATCTCGAGCTTATTGAAGTTCGTCTCGAGGTTGCCGGTGATTAGCACGTGCAACTGCTCGTCCGTGATCGCAGCGAACACCTGATCGATTTCTGAACCGCTGTTAGCATAGCGTAGATCGCCATTCGTGGCATTTCCGAATTGCGAGTTGGTGTTCTGCACCGATCTCGCGGTGCCGTAAAAGGCTTCGTCACCTGCCGCGGTACCGTTGACTACTGGTGCTGCGTGGGTCGATCCGCTAGCGGCGAAAAACATCAAGGCAAAACTAGCGACTGATGCGAGCTGAAACTTGCGACTGCTCATGCGACTTTAGTTCTCCGTCCTGACAGGGCGCCGACGAACGATGAGCAGAGCAGAGTGAGAAGCAGACTCGATGGTTCGGGGATTGTGAGGGCCGCCGCGGCTGCTGTCGCTTGACCAAATCCAGAAGACCACAGCGCCAAATCGCTGCCGTCGACAACTGCGCTCGCGTCGAAATCACCGTCGCTCCAATCTCCAGCATCGCCAACGTTTCGCTGCCAATTCAGAAAGTCGGAACCGTCCGAGTCGCCGTCGCGATCGGAATCGCCATCGAGAATTCCGCTGGTGCTAATGATCCTTCGAACGACGCCGTCCCGCTTGTTTAGCACGTAGATCTCGCTGTCAGGCCCAACGCCAAAACGCAGGTCGGTGCGGTTTTGATTGACGCCCAATTCGTCGGAAATGATTTCACGCAACGTCTTTTCAACGCCACCGCTTGTGAGCTGCACTTCGGCAAACGGCGCAATGTGACCACCGTTTAGATCGTTGATGTTGGAGAAGTCGTCTCGCTGGACTAGGTCGTCGACATCGACGGCAAAGATCGGTCCCGGATTGCTGGCGAAATCACCAAAAAAGTAGAGTCCCGTGAGCTGCGGTACGTCGGTTCCACGATAGACCGAGCCGCCAACGATCGCGACGCTGCCGTTCACTAGATTGTTGGTGTGGTCGTACTGTGCAACGGGATAGGTAAACGTGTCGCTGGGATGATTGCCCGGAAGATCATCAAGTACGTCGAAGTTCCCCGTAGTGAGGTAAGTGCCTTCGCGCGTGTCCCATCCATAGTTTGCCCCGGCCACGCCCAAA
The DNA here is from genome assembly GCA_039184115.1 of Planctomycetota bacterium. Taxonomy (GTDB): domain Bacteria; phylum Planctomycetota; class Planctomycetia; order Pirellulales; family Lacipirellulaceae; genus Bythopirellula. Next base: position 13,060 of record JBCDBK010000015.1, read on the forward strand.
TTGATTTCTTCGACGCTTCCCTGACCGATGTCGGAAATCAACATCTTGCCCTCGCCGGCCGTATCAAACGTAAAGCGATGTCCGTTGCGAAGTCCGTACGCCCAAATGAGATTTTGAGGCGTCGCGGGATTGCTACTTGTTCGGAAGGGATTATCTGCTGGCACAGAAAACGGATTGGAGTCAGATTCCAGCGGGTCGATCCGCAGATACGAGCCAAGCGGTTGCGACAGATTCTGTGCAAGGTTCGAAGGGTCTTGCGGTCCACCTCCGTCGCCCAACGCGATGTACAGGTTGCCAAAGTCGGCATCGCCGGTAGCGGCGTTGGGATTGAAGCCAATCTGTCCGATGTTGTGATCAGACTCGGTTTGGCCGACGTAGAGTATCTCGCGATAGGATGCCGTGTTAACGGTGCCGTTGGCATTTGCCGTCCACTCACCGACAACCGAATCGTGGTCGACCGATCCAGGCGCGCCAAAAATGATCGGGTCGCCGACGAGCGGTCCTCCGAAGGCGGTGCGGCTGTGAGCCGTATAGAACTTGCGATAGCCGTCGGTGTCTGAATTGTTGAAGTCGGGATGGAAGGCCAGGCCGCGCACGCCTTGCTGAAACCCGTCGCGGAAAGCCGGCACCGATGTCGTCAAATCGAGGAACAGCGTTGACGTCGGACTATTGGCCGCGGGGTCGAAGGAGTAGATCTTTCCGCGTTGGTCGACGACATAAGCCAGCCCTGCTGCACCTCCGCCCGTTAGAAATTCCAGTCGTGGTGGCTGACCGCTACTATCAGGGATAGTAATCACATCCGCCAGTTCCATCGACCATGCCACTTTGGGAATGTTCGCATTGATCGGATTGCGGTTTGGCAGCACAGCAACAGCGTCAAGACACACTAAGAGATGGCTCAGGGTGACCACCGATAATAACCACATTCTGCGCATAAGACTCTCCAGTTCCGGAAAAGACGACTCTCTTCGATGTTAGTTGCCTGCGCAGCTGATTTGGTATCGGAAACTGCAGAAAAGGTGGCAACTTGCCAGAAAGTCGGTCGATTGATCCTGATCTCTTGCCAGGTCCTCGGACACCGGGCCAATCTGTTGACGAATCTGAATTAGCGTTGCAGGACTGGGAGCAGCTGATTTGGCGCGCCGAGAGAAAGCGCCATCAATGCCGTTGTGTAGGCATTGCCGAACTTGCGATCGCTGGTGTGACTCTCGGGTTCCCACGAGCCGTCGCTACGCTGATTTTCCAGCAGCACTTCGACCATCGGTGGAAAAAACTCTCGCCAGTAGCGACCACCTAACTGAAACGTTGCCTGCGTGCAGAAGAAGACTCCGTGATGGTAGCGATCGTCCAAAAATCCACGCTGTCCAAACGGTTCGACTTTGTTGTACTCCAGAAAGGTATTCTTCAAAATCCAATCGCCAGCCGTTCGAGCTTCTTCAGTATCGTGCAGTCCAGCTAGTGCCAGTGCAATGACTCCAGCTCCAGACATGCCACGCGTGCGATGATCTTGGTAGGATGGCATGAGGACGAAGGTGTTGTACTTTGGATTGAAGCAGTTGCGAATAAATCGCACAGCTCCGTCAACCGACTCCTGCGGCACGTCGAACCCTGCGTTCTTCGCCGACCGAAGAAACAGCATCTGCCAAACGGTATTCGAAAGGTTCGAGTCCACCGGTTCGCCGTCGCGAGGCAGCAAGTCGAGATACCGCCAGCCGCCTTGGTCGACTTTCCGCACCTTGGGCCAGCGCTGCATTTCAAGGCTCGCTTTAATCGAGTTCTCGATCGTTTCTCGAATCTCCAGCTCCGAGGCATCGTGACTGCAAGCGTAAACTTCGCTGAGCGCCAACGACGAAATGCCGTGGTTGTAGGTCGCAGTTTCGCCCACGTCGCGCGACACATTGCGGCTGATCTTCGTGCCACGTGGAGCAATGACTGCCACCAATCCGTTTGCCTGTTGGCAACGCACAATGTAGTTGATCGCCCTGTTCAGTACTTCGCCATAGGGCCCCTGACCAGGCGTATGGCCGTGCGCAGCAAATGCCATCACGACGATTCCCGTCACCCCCGGTTGCCCTTGGACAAGGGTTGGAAATGAGCCGTCGCGTTGTTGTTGTCGTGCTAGCCACTGCAGGCTGCGCTCGACCGATTCGTCCAGACGCTCCCACTGCTGAGACGTCAACACATCGGTGTCCGCATCGCTCGATTCTTCCTGAGCGCCGGCGACACAGGCGTTTGCCAATGTGCAGATCGTCAGACAGGCCGTCAGAATGTGTCTGGGAAGAACTTTGTCAGCTAGCGAGACAACCCACATAATTTCGCTCCGTCAGGAAAGTCGCTTGGTAGTAACATACAATCGCCGATGCGACTACAGTCGCCGCCTGACTCATAATCACTCATGACTTTGGAGTCGCTGGTGAGCAAACTCGCTAGTACACATAACCTAAGGCGACGAAGATGACCGTGGAGATCGCCGCCGCCAGCAAGGCGTAGGGGAGCTGTGTTAGCACGTGTGCCATGTTGTTGCATCCGGCGGCAGAAGCGGATAGCACGCTCGCGTCTCCGTAGAAGCAAGCGTGCGAGCCAAATGCGCCGGAACTTACCACCGCTCCGATCGCCAGCCAGGGATGCACCTCTAACGATTGTGCAAGCGGGATCACAATCGGCAACGAAACTGCGTAAACTCCCCAAAACGAGCCAGTCGAAAACGTAATGCCTGAGAGGGTCACGAAGACCACCGCTGGTAGCAATGCGCGACTTAGCCACGGAGAAACCGTCTCGATAACAAACAGCGTGAGGCCGAGTTCGTCGTTAACTGCTTTCAATACGAACGACATCACGATGATCGCCAGTGCATAGAGCATCGTCTTAAAGCCCGCAAACACCGAGTCTAATGCCGAAGCAAACGTCATCAGTCTAAGTCCGACGTACATCGCTACCGTGAAAGCTGTCGCGACGAGCACGCCTTTGAGTGCGTCGATTTCAAAGTAGACTGTGGCACCGATCAGCACGACAATCGGCAGTGCGAAGTAGGCTAATCGTGGCGTTTGCTCGGATGAAGTTTGCGGAATATCGAGCGTAATCGCCTCTGAGTTGGGAGGAGCAAGCTCGCCCTCCGCAGCGCGCAATTCAGCACGGCGCATCGCACCCAACGGCGGAATGACTCCCCAAGCCACCAGGGGCACCGTCAGCGCCGCGATCCAACCATAGATCGCAAACGGAATCGCTTTGACATAGGCTTCGAGTCCCTGTCCCGTCTCGGCAAGTCCGTTGCTTTCGAGTAGGCCCGCCACGTAGATCGCCCAGGTCGAAAGCGGGACTAAAACGCAGACCGGCGCAGCGGTCGAGTCGACGATGTAAGCCAGCATTTCACGCGAAACACGAAACTTGTCCGTCACCGGCTTCATCGAGCTGCCAATGGTCAGAGCGTTCAAGTAGTCGTCGATGAAAAGTACGAGTCCGAGCAGCCAAGTCACAATCAACGCGCTACGCCGAGTCTTTACAAAACCGAGCAGGGAATTTGCAAATGCAGTCGCTCCGCCTGAGGCAACGAGTAGATGGATGAGCGAACCAAAGAGACCGCAGACGAGAATAATCCAACCAATGGTTGGGTCTTGCATGACGTTCAGCAGAGAATCGACGAAGGCGGAGAAGAAATCGGATGGATCAACGATCACGTAGCCAAGTAGCGCTCCGCACAACAGCGCCTCGAACGTCCGATGCGTTGCCAAAGCGACGATTAGCACGATGAACGTTGGCACCAAGCTCCAAAGACCGGAATGTTCCATGCTGTGTGCTGCTGCTGGCTTAACGGGTGCTCTGATCTCGGCGAGAGCCGATCCGGGGCTCCTGCATGGTAATGCAGTGGATGCCGCCACCACCAAAGTTGACAGGCAAGGCATTGATCATGACGACGTCTCGGTCAGGAAAGGCTTTCTCGAGAATTCGTTTTGCCTTGGCATCGCGTCGGGCAACGGTTATGTCGTCGCCAGGACGCGCGAAACTCTGTCCGACGATTGCCTTGTCGGCAATCAGAAAATTGAGGTAGCTGCCAGCAGCGATCACCGCCACCGGTCTGCCGACCGGAAACGGAACACTATTTGGGTAATTGAGCGTCGAAATGTAGTCATAGACAGAATCGCCAGGACGCATCACCTCAAAAACGGACTTGGGCAGCGGCATGCGAAGGATCGTAAAGGGGTTGCCGTCTTGGTCGGTCGCCTTTCGAAGAATTTCATAGTTCTCTTGCAGACGCTCGTGATTTTCGCTGGCAATGGGATCGGCCAGATCTTCGGTGGGGACCTCGCCTAACAGAATTGTTGTCGGATTAACAAACCTTGCGAACTCGTCAATGTGACCGTTGGTGGTAACGCATGTGTAGACGGGCTCTCCGTGATGCGTACCAATAGGCCCGAGAAACGTGTGATCGTCTTCACGCAGACCTCGTTTCAACCAGATCACTGTGGTCACGCCGAGCAGGCGACGAAACTCGGCTTCCATCTCCGTCCGCGACAGGTTCGGATTGCGACCCATTTCCACCGACTCGACCAACATCAAGGTTCCGCGGCCATTAACTTCGCGATTGCCTCCCTCGCTAATCATATTGCTGGAGACGACTGGCAGTTTTAGGTGGGCCGCCACCCGCTCGTCGAATACTTCCTCAACTTGCGTGTCTGGCTCGGACGGATCGCCGTATCCCCACGCGTCGAAGGCGAAGTCAGCAATGGCCTTTTGGCCTTCCGTGGTCTCGACGAACACAGGGCCCATATCGCGTGTCCAAAACTCGATTGACGGAATCTCGATAATCTCGACGCGTTGCTTCTCGATGAATTCAGCGGCGACGTGTGACTTGGCCTTGGCTGCGATCTCTGGCGACGAGACGACGATTTTGACTGGTGTGTGCGGAGCCACGGCAGCGACGATTTGCGTGGCGACTTCGTCGTTGGAATAGCCGGCCAGATGATCGACTTGCGGCCAAATCATCCAGACCGCCGACAAGGGCTCAAACTCGGCTGGCTGCCGCAAGATGGTCGGTTCCTCAGCCGTAATTTCGCCCAGCGGCAGCAACATCGTCGCTGCCGTTAGCAGCGCTGGCAAGCTAGCTTTCATGAGAAAACCCTTCGCTCCGTAAGTCGCCCATCGTTGCCTCGATACTTTCACGCAGAATGGTGACTGCCCGATCGATGGCTTTTTGATCAAACGTCAATGGCGGCGACAATACGTTAAAGGAGCCAATCGGCCGGACGATAAGTCCGCGATTCTTAGCGTGCAATGCAACTCGCTTGCCGATGGCGGCGTCGTCCGCGAACGGTTGCTTGCTCTGCTGACTCGTCACGTACTCCAAACATTGCATGTAGTGACTGCCCCGAACTTCGCCAACGATCGGCAAGTCGCTGAGCGATTGCAGCTGCTCCTGAAAGTAGCCACCCCACTGTCGCACGTGCCCGCAGAGGTCTTCCCGCTCCATGATCTCGATATTCTTGAGTCCGACCGCGCAGGCTAGAGCGTGACCTGAATACGTAAAACCGTGGGAGAAATAGGGATTATCTGGTTTGGGTTGGCTGATCACCGAGTAGATTTCGTCGGAAAGCATCGTTGCGCCGAGCGGAATGTATCCTGAGGAAATTCCCTTCGCCAGCACCAGCAAGTCCGGCTGGACGCCAAACAGCTTCTCAGACGTGAGCATTTCGCCGAGTCGACCGAAGCCGGTGACAACTTCGTCGGAAATATAGAGCACTTCGTACTTCTTGCAGACCTCCCATGTCCTTTTCTGGTACCCGGCTGGCGGGACGATAACGCCGCCTGCTCCAAGGATTGGCTCCGCGATGAAACACGACACGTTGTCCGGACCCAACGCGATGATTTTCTGTTCAAGTTCGTCGATCAGATGGTCCGCGAACTGCTCGACACTCATCCCCTCCGGTCGTCGGTACGGATAGGGTGCAGTGAGATAGTGAACGAGTGGCGTTGGCAGGTCGAAGCCTATATGGCCAGGCCTAATGCCAGTCAGGGCATGCGCCATGTACGTGCTTCCGTGGTAGGCGAGGTCGCGTGAGATGATCTGCTTTTTGTTGGGTTTGCCAAGCAGATTGAAATAGTAGTGTGCGATTTTGATGGCCGTATCGTTGGCCATCGACCCGCCCGTACCATAAAAGACGTGCCGCAGGGTGCCAGGGCTGAGCTCTGAGAGTTTTGCCGCCAATTCAGCAGCCGGGGGTGAACTCGCATCTTCGAAGGTGTTGTAGTAGGCAAGCCTCTGACATTGTTCGGCCATGCAGTTCGCAATCTCTTGGCGACCATGTCCGATGTTCACACACCATAGCCCAGCAATGCCGTCAAGGTACTCGCGACCCTCGCTGTCGTAGATAAAGTGATCTTTGCCACGTGTATAGATTGTCGATCCTTCCGCGGCAAACTTGGCGAAGTTTGTGTACGGATGGAGAAAATGGTCGTTGTCACGCTGCCAAAGCTGCTGCGTGTTGTAATCTTCTGCTTGAACCGAAGACATCGCTTTCACTCTTCCTCTGCGGCACCAAAAAACGAAGACGATTCGAATCGTTGGCGTTTATTTTAGGAGTCGGCGCGGTAGACTGCCACAGTGTAACGCTGCAACTTGCGGTTGAAATTCTCGTTTTTGCGAAGGCTTAAGATGTTGAAAGTCAATGGTGCGCGATTGTGGGAGCAGTTGATGTCGCTTGCCGAGATAGGCGCGACCCCGGCGGGTGGAGTCCGCCGTGTAACGCTAAGCGAAGAAGATCGAATTGGCCGAGACTGGTTTGTCCGCAAGTGCGAAGTCCTGGGCTGCAGCGTAGAAGTCGATCCTATGGGCAATCTATTTGCGCGCCGTGACGGCAAGGACAACAGCCTGCCCGCAGTCATGATGGGCAGCCATTTGGACAGCCAACCGACAGGCGGAAAGTATGATGGCGCGTACGGCGTGCTGGCGGGTCTCGAGGTTATCGAAACACTTAATGAAGCCGATATAATTACGGATTCGCCGTTAGAAGTCGTCTCGTGGACTAACGAGGAAGGCGCTCGATTCGCGCCGGCAATGATTGGTTCCGGAGTGTTCGCCGGAGAATTCACGCTGGACTATGCCTACTCTCGCAAAGACAAAGACGGTGTTCTCCTAGGTGATGCGTTGAACGCCATTGAGTATACCGGCGAGGCACCGCTCGGCCGACGTCGCTACGCTGCAACCTTCGAGTTGCATATCGAGCAAGGTCCCATTTTAGAGGCGGAGCAGAAGTCGGTCGGCGTGGTGACAGGAGTGCAGGGAATTCGCTGGTACGATCTGGTCTTCGCCGGGCAGGAGACACACGCGGGACCTTCACCTATGTCGTACCGCCGCGACCCGGTACGCCGAGCGGTGGCTGTGCTCGACAAAGTCTATGCGCTATCCGACCGCTACGCACCTGATGCACGCGTGACGATCGGAGAACTTAACGCCAGGCCAGGTGTGCGAAACACGGTGCCAGGGACTTTGACAGTCGCGGTCGATTTGAGGCATCCCGACGAGCAGACACTCACCGCAATGGACGCTGATCTGAAGATCATTGCCTCTGAGGTTGATGAACCGTTTGGTGTTGAGACGCATCTAGACGAAGTCTGGTACTCGCCGCCGGTGGTCTTCGACCCGAAATGCGTTGACGCCGTGCGAAATGCGGTCCGCAAGTTGGAGATCCCAACCCGAGAGATGGTCAGCGGGGCAGGGCACGATGCGGTTTACGTTTCGCGCGTGGCACCGACGAGTATGATTTTCATTCCGTGCAAAGATGGCCTCAGTCACAACGAAGCCGAAAGTATAGAGCATGAAGACGCGACCAACGGAGCCAACACATTACTGCATGCGGTGTTGGACGTGGCGGCTACCCCTAGCTAGTGCGACCACGACGAGTTAGTAAGCTACCGGCGCGCGGCTAAGAAACTGACCGCGACCAAGCGTACCAACGAAATCGCCATCGCGAACTTGCACTTCACCGCGCACCGTCACCAAGCTCGGCCGCCCAAGAATCTCCCAGCCTTCGAAAGCACTGTAGTCGACATTCATCTGCTGCGTCGATGCGGAGATCTTTCCACGATATTCTGGGTCGTAGACAACCAAGTCAGCATCGCTGCCAACTTGGATAGCACCTTTACGCGGGTAAAGACCGAACAGCCGCGCCGCCTGCGTGCTAGCGACGTTTACAAACGTGTTGAGGTCGAGGTGGCCTGGGCAAACGCCGTGCGTGTAGAGCAGATTTACCCGGTCTTCAACGGACGGGATCCCGTTGGGAATCGCCGTGAAATCAGATTTTCCCATGTCTTTCTGGCCGGCAAAGTCGAACGGCGCGTGGTCGGTAGCGACCGTGCTAATCAAGCCTGAACGCAGGCCAGCCCAAAGTGCCGTCCTGTGGACTCGATCGCGCAGCGGCGGGGACATCACGTACTTTGCACCTTCAAAGTCGGGTTTCTCAGCGTAAGTCTTGTCGAGCGTGAGGTAGGGGATTACGGTTTCGACCCAGGCATCCACTCCGCGGAGTTGCGCCGCTTGCACCGCTTCCAGCGCTTCTCGACACGAAGTATGGACGCAGTAGACACGCGCCCCGGTCAGTTCGGCGAAGGTCATGAGATGATTGACACCTTCGGCTTCGACCCGTGTGGGTCTTGATGGTTCGTGCCATTCTGGACCTGTCTTGCCTTCCGCCAGGAACTGTTGTTGTAGGGCGGAGACGAGCGTCTCGTTTTCGCAGTGTGCCGTTACGACGACTCCGAGCTCTTTGGCTAGTGAGAGCGTATCGAACAGCTCTTGGTCGTCGATACCGAACGCACCTTTGTAGGCAAGAAACACCTTGAAAGAGGCCACGCCCCGATTGACGATCTCGCGTAGCTGCGACTCCGCCGCACTGTCGAACCTAGAGACACCCATGTGAAAGGTGAAGTCGCATGCAGATATCTCTCCTTTTGACTTCCAGAGCTCAAACGCCTCGAGTGGCTCTTCCTGCCGGCTCGGGCAGCACATTTCGATTAGCGAAGTGGTCCCCCCAACCAGCGCCGCTTTACTTGCCGACTCATAATCGTCTTTTGCCGATGTGCCCATAAATGGCAGGTGAATATGGACATGCGGGTCGATAAATCCCGGAAAAACGTACTTGCCTGTCGCGTCAATCACCTCAGCATCTGCAGGCGGTTCAATCTGTGGCGAGATTCGCGTGATTGCTTCGCCTTCGCAGAGGATGTCAGCCGTATAGTCATCGCGATCAGTGACGATGCGACCATTCTTAACGAGCAAACTCATTTGGATCTCCCTTCGGTTTGTGAGCCTTCATTTTGAGCTTACGCGGAAGCCGGTCAAGTCGGTTGTGATGATTAGTCAGGTTGGGCTGGTAAGAGGCATGAAGTGTCGGGAAAGGACGCGGGGTTTGCCACATGAGAAGCGATTGCGAGCTACTTTTTCACTGACGAGCAAGTATCAGTTGTCCATCTTCACGTCGAAGAGAAACAGGCGTGAATCTTACGATCGGTTACCGGAAATGAGCAGCGACAATCGAATGCGAATCAAGAGCCGGTTCTTTCTTGTCGCCCTGCTGGTCGCTAGCCAAGCAGCTTGCTTAGGATTTGGAGTTGTCTGGGCGACCGGATGGCTATGGACTGCGTTCGAGGTGGTCGTGCATCAGCACGTGGCGGCGAAAGGCCAAGCACTTGCGCACTCGCTGGCAGTAAAGACCGCCGAACTACGCCTTAACACGGTGGAGCCCGGCACTGCTGACTGGCAACGTTTGCAGCGGTTAGTCGAATCGGCGAAGATACCCCACCAAGGTTTCGCCTGCATCATGCGAGCGGATAGTGGGTCGATGATTTGCCATCCGAAGCTGGCTGACGATCCTGGATTGTTGCGTCTGTTTCCGGGGCGTTGCTTATTGATGTCCGACACTGAAGCTGCGCCGATTATCAAGATGATTGCCGATGCGAGTTTCTCCGATTCGCGACTTATTAGCGGAAAAGTCGATCTGGATGGTGAGCTGCATGTATTCACTGGATTTCGACTGCCCAGCGTTAACGCAGTCTTGGCAGTCTATCAGTCGGATTATGCGATCGAACAGTTCATTGCGTCCACCATTCGGCCGGTTATGCAAGTTGGCTATGCTCTCACAGCATTCATCGTTGGAGCGACCGGCATTATCACCGTGTTCCTGATCAATCGCTATGAAGCGGGTTTGGTCGAGGCAAACCTAAAGCTCGAACAGAAGGTCCACGAGCGTACTCGATCGCTGGTCCGCACGCGCAATGCCGTCATTTTCGGCCTGGCGAAACTCGCGGAATCCCGTGACGCTGGCACGGGAGAGCACCTCGAGCGGATCCGCTCTTACGTTACGCTATTGGCGTCTGAACTCGCAAAGACGAATCCGGAGATTGATCAGAAGTATGTGGCTGATCTGGCGGTCGCGTCTTCGTTGCACGATATTGGCAAAGTTGGCATCCCTGATGGTGTTTTGCTCAAGCCCGGAGTGCTAACGCCGAACGAGCGACGTGCCATGGAACTGCACACCGTCCTGGGCAGCGAGTGTCTTGCAGCAATCCAGCGACAACTGGAGGAAGACGATTTCTTGGAGCTAGCGCAACAGATCGCAGCTGCCCATCACGAACAGTGGGATGGAAGCGGCTATCCCCATGGTCTCCAGGGCAAAGAGATTCCACTGGCTGCTCGGATAGTGGCACTAGCCGATGTTTACGATGCCTTGACTACAAATCGCCCCTACAAAGAGGCGGCTTCACATGCCGAAACACGCGAGTGGATTGCCGCCCGCTATGGGACACACTTCGATCCAGTGGTCGTCGAGGCATTCGTTGCACGTGAAGAGGATTTTATCCGGGTGATGAGCAGTTACAAAGAGTCGGGAGGCGAGACGCGTGAGGTCGTGCCGGAGGAAGTGGAACGCCTCGCCCTCGTACCGCGCTGACGCGAAGCAGCACGTTGCAAATCACACTGGCTCGTCAGACAAGACTTCTGCATCGTGGATCAACTCATCTACTTTCTTGCGTGCGCTAAAGTAGTAGAAGGCACCGATGCTGGCGAAGACATACGTCATGGCGCGATAGGCCAACGCCACTATGGTTCCGTCGCCCTTGGCCGCGCCGATAGACGTGTACAGAAACTCGAATGCACCTTCAGTTCCTCCCAGTCCGCCTGGAGTTGGCAAGACCGCGCCAGCAACGAGGCAGACGGGAACAAGTGACGCGTTTTGCGCGAACGTCGGGCCGCTAACGGGCAGACCTCGGCTCACAGACCAGAAGGCGGTAATCAACAAACAATGCGTTACCAACGCTAAAGTGAGTGCTGCGAATAAATAGGCTCGTCTGCTGCGGTAAACGTCCGCTGCCTCGATCAGACGTGTGATTGTGTGTCCGACCAGCGGCAGGCTATCGGCCAAACGACGAACATGCTCGCCCGTCGAATAAGAGCTCAATGCGAAGGCCAAAACCCCAGTTCCAACCAACGTTGCGGGCCAAACGCTCAGTTGCAGCGAACTACGCAGTTCGGCGGAGCTGAAGGATTCGCCTGCTGCCAGCAGGCCCAGGCTGGCGATGACAAGCATGCCATAAAGCCCTATCACGCGATCGATCAGGACGGTCGCGACCGCTTCAGTACGACTATCCGGCTGTTCGCGCGCGATGAAAACAGCCTTCAGCAAGTCGCCACCGACGCTCCCGGGTGAAACTTGATTAAGCATAAAGCCGAGGGTTCCCAGTCGAAATGCGTCCGACAGTCGAAAGCTGAGATTGAGGCCTCGAACGAGAAAGTACCAACGGACGTAGCTAAGAGAGAAAGCAACCAGCACAAGGAGTTGAGCGGCGCCCAAATACCACCACTGCTTCGGCTCACTCAGCAATCTTTCGAAGCCCGACTCCGCCTGAATACGCCCAATCAGTACCAGCAAGATGACTATTGCGAGGCTCGCTTTCAGCACCGCAATCAGTGTCTTCTTGGTCGGTAAGCGGTGGGACATTGGCAGGCAGCAGTAGCGGCGTTGACAAGGTAAAGCTCGGTTGCTAGTTTGGCACCTTACTCGCTTTCTGGCCAGATCGACTGGCCAACTCCTATTGTCGGCAACGCGGCAATCTGAAAGCGCCCACGGGGGATTAGCTCAGCTGGGAGAGCGTTTGGCTGGCAGCCAAAAGGTCAGCGGTTCGAGCCCGCTATCCTCCACTTCCCTTCTCTCCTTCCTTTTTCGTCGCTTGCTGTGAGGGTTTTCGTCGCTTGCTGTGAGGGTTGGTGGCGCGAATGCAGGCTGACTCGCCCAGTTTACAGCGCGCGGACTAGCGCATTCGCTCGCTGCGACTAAGTGTAGGCTACCTTAGGATGGACCACAGCCTCGATGGCTGGTTGGGCGATCGCCCGCTTCAAAGTGGCCGCTAGAAGGCCGTTGACGAGTAATTTGAATGAGAAAAGAGAAGGATTGCCGCGTCATCGATTGGCTTTGTCAGGAACCGTCCCTCCCACCGTGCTCCCAGATTGCGTCCATTGCGCAATGGGTGAGAAATTGGACGGTTGCTGCAGCCGTTGAGCGACGGAACTTGGCTAGTTCCAGCCGTCGTTCTTGCGACCGCACTTACGTTTTTCGGAGGTCGTGAGTTTGTCCTTCATTGACGAAATGCGATACTTGATCGCCAGTCGCGTCAGAAGGGCAGCCTTGTCCGTGCCGAGCAGCATCATTGCTCGCGACTTATGGTTGTCCACGGTTGAAGGAGCAAGACCGAGCACGTCGGCTGCTTCTTCGGTCGTGCAGCCGAGGCTAATTAGCCGAACGACCTCACATTGTCTTGGCGTCAAATCGTGTTGTGCCATAGGTTATCATCCCCGGGGTGAAGTAAAAACTCTAAATTAGGATGAATCGACCTGTTAGGGAAGAGGTAGTTACCACAAATATATTCTACCTCCTCGATTGTGAGAAAGATTAGCACTAACTGACGAGCGGACCATCAGGCGTCGACCTCAGGTGTCGCAGGTGCGCTTCGTCGAGAACCTTGAACGCAGACGTAACATCACGGAGCTGCTCGCCGCGCTGAGTAATGTGATTTTCCGCGATCGGGCCTAATCGATTTGCCACTAGCTGCAAGTAACTGATGCGTTGGGGAAGAAGTCCAATAATTCGTGCTGCGGTAGCATCGATCGCGGGGAGATTAGCGCCAACAAGAATCAGTCCCATATGCTTCTTGGTGCCGAGTATGGGACCATCACCCTCCATGCAGTCGATGCCGTCAACGATCGCCAGCGAATGCGAAACCGTGGCATTAATGTCTGCAACCGTCTCCGGAATACCGTTATGGTGTAGCACATTCTTCGGCCAACCGTATTTGATTCCGGGGAGGATGCCGTAGAAGTTTTTCATGCTGCATGTAAGACCCACCCAATGGTGGGTCTTTAGTTTAGGTATCGACACGACGTAGTCGGCTTCGAGTACGTTTTGAGGCAGGTAGATTCCCTTAAGCGGGCTAAAGCGTCCTCGATTCCGAAGCCAGCCGACCTGCTCGTAGTTGAGGTCGGCGAACGGTAGGTTTCCATCTCGTAGGGCTTCCCCGACTCCCGATTCAACGAGCGCCATCTCGGTATCTCGAACGTGGCCGGGTGCTTCACCAACTAGTACTGTCGCGCCCCAACGGCGAAATACTTCGCTCGCTGCGATGATCACCGACGGATGTGTCGTCATGTGCGGGATATCGCGGCGTGGTTCCACGAGATTGGGCTTCAGTAAGACTCGCTTGCCCAGGAATTGGCTCGACCTATACCCGCAACTCTCCAGGCCGTCTTGGATTGCTTGCTCCAGCTGACCGTCATAGCGCTGGTGTCGAGCAACGAACACGTCCGCTCGAGGCGCGGTTGCCCACTGGACAGCCTTACTTCCAGCGGCGCACGCCAATGCGGCTCCGCCCAGAGCCAAGACCGCGCGGCGGCTGGGCTGCTGCATCTCTTCGAGTGTAGGATCTCGACGGGCGGCGGTTGATGGTTCGTTGGTCATAGACTTTCGTGGTTCTTACCGGTCAGTTTCGCACTGCGACTGGATTCGGAGAATTTCGGCTGCCTGGTAGCCAGCTTAAGTCCTCGATGCCAGCCAGCGCGAGGAGCGCCAGCTTATAGCAGCTGAGATTATCGCGTGCTGCGTCACGTTGCATTGCTTGTTCGACGAGTGCCGTAGCATTGACAGGGCGACGTTGGTGCGCCGTTAATCCCATTAATGCGAAGCACAGCGACGCAGTTGCCGTATCGTCGTCGATTGAGCGTTCGAGGTACTCCAGCGATCGTTCAACCCTCGTGTCGCTTATTTCTGCATCTGCGATCGCCAGCATGGCCAGCCCTGTGGGCTGCACATGCGGCAGTGTCGATTGCCCAAGGACAACGGTATTCCCATAGTTGCAGCCACCCGTTGCGTGCAATCGATCGACGATCATCGAAACGCCGTCAATGGCGCGTTCGTGATCTGACTTGCCCGCAGCTTGCAAGGCGAGCACGCATAGACAAGTTGGTTCGAGCCACGAATGCGTATTCTCGGCCCACGACCAACCAAGTATTGTCGTGTCGTGCCCGATCTGGCGACGACGTTCCAAACGCTTGCCTTTGGTTCGCAAGATCCAGTCAATGGCGAGTTGTGTTTGGAGCGCGAAGTCTGCAATGCCGGCTTTCTCGACCGCATTCCACGTGAGTAAAGCCAAACTTGTTGGCCAGGCCGGTTTCTCTTCTTCTGCGGTGACGCCGACGCTGCCCGATGCCGTCTGTATTTTGCCTAGCCAGTTCGCGACGGACATCGCTTCGGAGGCGAGCCCATGCGCGCATAGCGCTAGGCCGGCGAAAGACGCTGGTTCGGTTGCACTCGGCCCGCCGACTCGATAGGGCCACTGACGTTTGGCAACCACCTCACGCAGCCGCTCTAGCGCCAACGTTTCCACGGATTAGTCCTTGATAAAAATTGCCTAGTGGTATGTTTGCACAGATCGCGCTTATCTAGGTCAACTCTAGGTTGCAAAATGGCCACATGCAGGGTCCATCAGGCGGAATTATTGCAACACTCTGAAGATGGGCGGCTGACTTTACTCGTCCTTCGACCGCTGACCGAAAAAAAGCACTCGATCGTGCGTAGATTTGTTTGACAGCGACCAATCGTGACATAGGTTTCAAGTGTAGTCAGTACGACAGGTTGTTTGACTGGCTGCACGGGTGGGTGCCGCAGGCGTCTGCCAGCTTTGCTTCTCTTCTCCTGACCAGTATCTGGTTTCTCACGGACGTCTAAGGTGAGAGTCGCTCAGCATTGAGCCTGCTGCGTCATCATCCTCGATAAAGGCAATCTAGCTGTAAGGCTAGTGCGCAAAGCCGCGGGGCGACGACCACGTGTCGACGTCTTGCTCGGCTGCCGAAGGGATGCAGGTTTCGCGACGCAGCGATTCCCGGCCTAGAGAGAGGCCAACCGAGATGATACGCAAGCGTTACTTTTTTGTTTAGGTACTAGAATCGCAAGCTGCAGGCTCCTGAGCCAGGAGGGTTCAGACGCGACGAAGTACCTTACACCGGGAGCGACAATGGCTCCTGACAACCTTGTTTTGGGTGTCGTCCCGTTGTGGAGCGACACCGAGTATCGGAGGATGCAATGAAGAAGTTTGCTAAGAAGGTGCAACGTTTCCTCGTCTCGGAAGATGGTCCGACGGCGGTTGAGTATGCTGTCATGCTCGCCCTGATCGTGATCGTATGTCTAACGGCGATTCGCTCGGTTGGTACTAACGCCAACGCAACGTTCACGTCCGTCGCTGGTCAGCTTGGCGGCGGTAGTTGATCGCTGTTGGGACACACCCTCTCAAGGAAGAATCATACGTGTGAATCTACTCCTCTCGGGACAAGGGTGTCTCGAGAGGTTTTTTCGTTTGGCGATCTGGGTACACCACCGACAGTGCATAGCCCATGTCAACGGTCCGTGCGCCGACACCCGGCGTTCTCACCTGTCCAGTTGTAGGGGTTGGCAGTGCCGCAATTCATGTAGCTGAGCCAACGATTGCCTTTTGGTAACCCTGTTTTCGTAAGCTATGGTTCGATAGTCGCGCGTCGTGGTGTTTGCATGGCATGCGATAATTTTCGAGGAAGGAGTAAATACCATGCAGAGCTTGATACCTGAGGAGCTATTCGCCGCAGCGTGCCAGCTTGCCTGTTATTGCTTCGTTGCTTTCACTGCAGTCGTGGCTTGTTTCTTTGCACCACGTGCATAGCGCCCGATCGACGAAAGCGTAATGAACTTCGACGAACTCAACTTCTTACGCAACGGATGAAGCCAATGTCTGAATACAACGATTTACTCAGCTGGTTTGCTGATACCTGGCACGTTTGGGTGGTGACAATTACTCTGATCGTCGCTGCCGTGATCGATGGTTTGCAGCTGAAAGTGCCGAATTGGATCACGTACCCGATGATCATTAGTGGCTGGCTTTACAGCGCGTTCCTATCGCCATACCCCGGTTGGGAGGGCGTCTGGTTCAGCTTTCTCGGAACCGTCGTGGGATTGGCGGTATTGTTGCCAGCCTACGCGATCGGCGGCATGGGAGCGGGTGATGTCAAACTTATGGCAGGTGTTGGTGCCTGGATGTGGGGAACAGTGACTTTCTACGCGTTCGCCGTATCGGCAATCGTCGGTGCAGTCATCGCCGTCGGTATGGTGCTGTGGACCAAGTCGTGGGAGAAGCACAAGGCTCAGTTCTGGGGAATCATCAACGAGATCGCAACCGTCAAAGATCCAGAAAAACTGGCCGAAATAGCCGCTGAACGCAAGCCACGGATGTTCCTGTTACCGTACGGAATTCCCATCGCCATCGGGTCGATTGGCTATTTCGCGTGGCATGGAATGCAGCTCTAGCGGCCGCTAGCACTCTGCCTGTTAGGGCAGGTCGTATTGAATATCAGAAGATTAGCCTGGATGGTTTGTGTCGGGATTGCCGAAAGGAACGATGAGGTGCGTAAGCTGCAACTTTCTTTGGTCATGATTGGTGACGGAAGAAGCTAGTACGGATCGCACCGAGACGCTCTCACAAATTATCACAGGAGCCAAGCAACTTGGCTTCGTATTGGCGAGGTGGCCTAATCGCTATCATACGCTGAGTCACAAATATTAACCTGACCTCATGCCAGGGGGGTATGATGAGTCCCAAGTCACTAGTTCTGTTGGCGATTGCGCTGGGTTGCGGCCTAGTTGCGTCGATCGCGATCAGCCAAGTCATCGACAGCAACAACAAGAACCAAGTTGCTGCCGAGACGACGCCAATCTACGTTGCCCTGCAGAATATCAATCTCGGCGATCCCGTCGACGATTCGATGGTTTCGCTGCAGGAATGGCCGAAAGATAAGGTGCCTGTTGGCGCCATCACTTCGTGGGAAGACATCGAAGATCGACGTCCGCGAACGGCAATTTTCCAGGGCGAACCGCTGCTTGATGGCAAGTTCCTCGAACGAGGCCAGACGCAAGATCCCATCTCCTCGATTCCCGAGGGCATGAGACTGAAAACCGTTTCGGTAGATGCTCGCAAGAGTGCTGCCGGTCTGCTCAGTCCCGGCGATCGCGTTGATGTACAAATCTTTGTTCATCGCAACGAGCGGGAGAATATTCAGCGGCCGTTCACCAAGATTATCCTGCAGAACATTCGCGTCTTCGCCGTCGATCAGACGGTGCAGCGATCAGCGGATGGAACCGAAGCACGTACGGTCGCCAAAACCGTCTCGCTCGTCGTGACACCGCCGCAGGCAAATCGTATCACGACGGCCGAAAACCTAGGCGAGATCAGCCTGATCCCGCGCCATCCTGACGACGATCAAATCGTCGACGATGCCGAACAAGATGCCGACTTTTTACTCGGACGTAGCGACTCGAGCAGCCGTGAGAAAGAGCAAGGGTTGAATCGCCGTAACCGTGAAGAGGACGGTGTCGACGGCTTCGATGAGACTGCCGACGCTGATGCGACGCCTCATTGGAAGATGAAGATTATCTTTCCGAATGAAGTTGCGGTTCGTGAGTTCTCCGGCACGACCGGTGAGCCCATCGATGATGTAGATGGTGATGCTTACCGTGCCATTGGCGACGCAAGCGACAGCATCGGCGCACCGAGCGGAGATCCACTCAGCGGAGCCGTGACTCCAGACAGTGTTGATGTTGACGCGGACTTTCCGATTGACCTGAGACAAGAGTAAACAAACAAGAAATAGGCTTTCGAGGCAGGGACGTCTCGGACCTAAGCATTCGGCAGCTTGACATGTGCCGCCGATTGGTTTTCAACGCGAAGGAAGTACAAGGATGTACGTCAAACAAACTCCGCGCCCGCTGTTTCTCGCGATCCCCGCCCGACTGATCGTGACCTTGGGACTCACGGGTCTACTTTTCGGTGGCGTTCAGGCCGCGGCAGCCCAACCGCAGGTAATTCGCAATATTACGCAAGCGACCCAACGTTTGGAATTGACGGTCAATACTAGCCGGATACTAACGCTGGAAAAACGCGTGCCCAAAATGGTTGTGAATAACCCAGAGTTGGTCAGCGTGACGCCAATTAGCGCGAATCAAGTGCAGATCGCTGCCAAGAAGCCTGGTGTAACACAGATCAATCTTTGGGACGAAGACGAACAAGTCTACACCGTCGACCTAACTATCTACGGAGATGTTCGAGAGTTGCAAGATGCGCTGGTGCGTCTGTTCCCAGAGTCTTCCGTTAAGGTGCTGCGTCTGACCAACAGTCTGGTGCTTGAAGGCTTTGTGGAGCGTCCGGAGGCAGTGAGTCCGATCGTTCGACTTGCCGAGGACTATGCTCCAAAGATCGTCAACAACATCACCGTTGGCGGTGTGCAGCAGATTCTGTTGAAGGTCAAAGTCATGGAGGTATCGCGGACTAAGCTACGCACGCTCGGCGTTGACTGGGCTCAGAGTAGTGGTACCGACTTCGTGACTTCAGGCGTGTCGGGGCTACTCTCTTCGGTGGCCGCTTCGGCAACCGATCTCACGTTTACTCGTGCTGACACGACTTTCGAAGCGTTCATTGCGGATGGCTCAGATGCGTTTTTGGCTGTGGTCAACGCCTTGCAGCAGAATAATGTAGCCAAGATCCTTGCCGATCCAACTATTACCGCAGTCAGTGGTCGTCCGGCTCACTTCAATGTGGGTGGCGAGTTCCCAATTTTGATACCGTCGGGTCTTGGACAGTCAACCGTCGAGTTCAAGAAGTTTGGTACGCAGGTCGACTTCGTGCCGATCGTGCTCGGCAACGGCAACATCCGTTTGGAAGTCCGACCTCGCGTCAGCGAATTGGATGAAACACGCGGCGTCCAGCTGCAAGGGCAAAGTATTCCCGCTCTCAAGGTCCGTGAGATTGACACGGGCGTCGAAATGAAGGCCGGACAGACTCTCGCTTTGGCCGGTTTGGTGCAGACACGGATCGAAGCCCAAGAGCGTGGTCTTCCTTTTGTTAGCGATCTGCCGCTGATTGGTTCCGCATTCCGCAGTGTCGAAGAAGAAGTCAACGAAATTGAACTCTTGATTCTGGTGACGCCGGAATTCGCCGAGGGTATGGAGCCGCACGAGGTGCCGCAGTGTGGACCCGGAATGGAGAGCGTCTCGCCGAGCAACTGCCAGTTGTATTGGGGAGGCCATCTCGAAGTCCCCGCAGCCGGACCCTGCGGTCCGATGGGCTACGGCGACGGTGCCGTCTATCAGCCCGACATGGCTGCTGGTGCGGCAGGCGGAGCCGCGTACATCAGCGACGGCGTGCCAACGACCATGAATGCTGAGCCCGTTCCGATGAACATGGGTAGTCAGCCCTTGTACATGAATCAGTCGTCTGAGCCGATTGCGGTTCCTCCTAGCAACGAAGCAACACCGCAGCTGCCGCTTGGAGAGCCAGATATGGGAACCGGGCCGGCCGGGGTTGGTACGATTCCCGAACCATCGGCGTCCTACCAGCCGCAGGCACCGTGGCTGAACGTCCAAAATCCCGGCGAAGTGCGCAATCCCCATGTTGGCGTAGGTCCCACGATTCCCATCACGGCGCAGCGACCTCGCAGTGGTACGAGCACACCAGGCTTGATGGGTCCTATCGGTTACGATGTCGAGTAGTTGCGAGAGTCGCCGCAAGCTTTGAAGGCGGTTAATCGGTCGGTAGCAGTAGCAAAGTCCCCAACCAGTTCGAAGCAGACCACCAGCGTACCGCACCGTCATGGCTAACGTGTTAAGAATAGCGATTGTCGACCCCAACGACGCTTCTCGGGAGAGCCTTAAGGCCGTTCTCCTTGGACTAGATACCGTGTGGCTTGAGGCGGAGTGCTCGCGATACGAGTTCTTCGCCGACGTTGTCGAACAGACGAAACCAGACATCGGTCTGGTGGCGATGGACGCCGACTCGGAGAAGGCAATTGCACTGGTCGCGGAAGTCGCAGCTAGCACGCCTGAGTGCACGCTCTTGGTTTCGAGTGGTTCGACAGACGGACGGTTGATTCTCGAGTCGATGCGGGCGGGGGCAAAGGAGTTCCTAACGGAGCCGCTTAAGGAGGAAGATCTCGCGTCGGCTTTGCAGCGAGTCAAAAGAGCGCAAGGCGGACCTGCACAGCAGGCATCGGCTGGCTGCAAGATTTTTGCTGTTGGTGGCGCTACGGGTGGCGTTGGTACGTCCAGTATTGCCGTCAATCTTGCATGTTCGCTTGCCGCCGACGAGGGCCATTCGGTTGTGCTTGTCGATCTCGACTTGGCGCTGGGCGATGCAGATGTCTTTTTGGACACGATTCCCGAGTACACCCTCGCCGACGTGGCCCAGAATATCTCTCGACTCGACCTAACTTTGCTCAAGAAGTCACTCACCCGTCATTCGTCGGGCGTGCATCTCTTGCCCCGTCCCGTGCAGCTTGACGACGCGCGACTGATCACCGCCGATAGTTTGCAGCGAGTCATCGGATTGCTGAAGACTTCGTTCTCCCACATTGTCTTTGACATGTCGAAGAGTTTCGGAGAACTCGACATGGAAGCAATCCGCATGTCCGACGATGTGCTGATGGTCACCCAGCTTGACCTACCGTGCTTGCGAAATGTCGTACGGTTGATGATGACCTTTGACGACGACGCCGCACTGCGTGACAAGCTCAAAATCGTTGTCAATCGCGGTGGGCAAGAAAGTGGTCAGATTAGCCTCAAGAAGGCCCAAGAGACGATTAATCGTGATATCTACTGGCAAGTGCCGAATGATTATCGGGTGATGGTCGAGGTTCGCAACAATGGCGTCCCGCTTGTCGAGCACGCTCCCAAGGCCGGTATCACCAACTCAATTAATCAACTCGCTGCCGCTCTCTGCGGCAAGCAAGAAGCCGAAGCCGAAGATGGCGATACCGACAGCAGAACACGCAGCTGGCTGAAGCTCTGGCCGGCGAAGTAGTCCGCCTCTTGATTGGCGTGACACCGACGGCTGCGATGTACGTCCGCGGTAGGATTGCTAAGTTTCACGTCGATGCATTCGAGTCGAACCTCAGACGCCGACTTAGCGCACATCACGCGGCGCATGCAATGGGATGCGGATGTGAAACGAGTGTGTTCTCCTGGCGTCAGTGTCGGCTGCGAACAGCAGAGCTGCAGGCTTGTTAGCGTTGAAGAAAATCTGAGGACGCTCCAGCGCGTGGAGATGCTGAGTGGAACCATCTTGCCTTAGGAACTCCGTCTTAGCGACGAGCGGTTTGCTTGCTAGATTCCAGTCTTTTCCGTCTGCAGACTCAAATAGTGCCGTCGATCTGCCCGCGTTCGTAAAGTGTCCGTTGTTGTCTTTGACGATGGCGTAGAATCGCCCCTGATCGCACCAGATAAACGGATCTTCCGCGACGAAGTTAACGCCCTGCTTGACGAACACGGGGTCGGGCATTTTATGGAACGGTCCGGTCGGCGAGTCACTCGTCGCGACCACGTGGTAGACCGGCCCGCCAAACGGCAATGGTCGCTTGTCGCCCACCGCCTTATAAATCATCAAATAGCTGCCGTCTGGCGACTGAGTGACGCTCGGATTTGAGCAACATAGAGCATCGTGGTAGCCACTCGAGGGTGCGATAAGCGGTTGGTCGGTGCGTCGCCACGGTCCGGTCGGTGAGTCGGCGACCGCGACACCGATTCTTTGATTGTTGCGATGTTGCCAATCGAGCTTCTCTGTCGATCGACGATCGCCAGTATTGCCCATGTAGTAGAGATAGTATTTGTCGCCAAAGCGATGAACGTTCGGATTATGGGTACATTGGCCGTCCCAAAAATCGCGGCCTCGTGTTGGCAAGGCAGTGTCCTGATGTTGCATCTTGCCAAATGGGTGATCAGACACCGCGTGGGCAACTTCGCTGTGCGTTACCCAAGCGTTGTGGCCCAGTTGTCTCGGCCACCGCGAATAGTAGAGATGGTACTTGCCGTCGTCACCAACGATCATACTCCCACCCCAGACGTAGTAGTCTTCCTCTCGGAATTCGGCTGTGGGGTCGGCAGGTTGAATCATCTTTGGGAAATTGTAGCGAGCCTGCGACTCACTCCGTTCGCCTACCGCGGCGCTATTCTTTCCCGCTCCAACTTCTAGCAAGCTCTTGAGTTCCGCAAGGTGTGTTGTATAGACGGCACGTGGGTCGCAGCGATTCTCTTTGCAAATCGATGCCGCCATACCCACGACTTCGCCCATCATGCCGCAGGTCCGCATGACCCGC
The DNA here is from genome assembly GCA_039184115.1 of Planctomycetota bacterium. Taxonomy (GTDB): domain Bacteria; phylum Planctomycetota; class Planctomycetia; order Pirellulales; family Lacipirellulaceae; genus Bythopirellula. Next base: position 35,756 of record JBCDBK010000015.1, read on the forward strand.
ACGGCGCCGAGTGCTTCGTGGGTCACGCTGATGTCGCGTCCGGCCATAAACAGGTTATCGATATTCCGACTGTACAAGCAGCGGTAAGGCGCCCAATACGGTCCAGCGTAGCGGTACTCATCGCCACCAGCGACCGTCGCCCAAGAAATGAAGGCGTTCTCATCCCCTGCGTCGGCGTAGTCTTTGTGAGGCAGATGAAGGTCAATGGCCCAAGTGCAGGGGAAGGCGGCGTCCGGGTATTCGATCGAGTCGCGAAAGTCCGAACCGTCGAGGATCAGGTCGCCCAAAAGGCGGCGAGACTCACGCTTTCCGGCAACGAATGCGGCCCACTTGAGGCGGTGGTTCGAATGAAGTTTATCAACGTTTTTCAGCGCGTCCCACGCGCCGTACATCGCTCGCAGATTGAGATCGCGAATCCATTCGGCGTCTTGGATCGGGTCTTTGCCGAACCCTGACTCCCAAAACCAGCCGCCAACATCATCGAGGGGAGTCTTGGATTGACGCCAGCGTTCAGCGTAGCGCTGCCGCCCCGGGAACGGACGCTCCGAGAGGTCGATGGCCCACGGGCAACGTGGAAAAGGTTGCGGAGATTCAGCAAGTGTGAAGCTCAGATCAAGCTCTTCATGGTCTTCGCACAGACAAGCGATTTGCGATTCGTTTTGTTCGGTCTCGCCAACGTTCCACAAGTTGCTGAATCCCATGTTGTCTTTTGGTGCTTCTTCATAGTCGGCACCTACCAAAGCTCCTAGTACGCCGTCGCCCGTCGAGTCGAGGAACCACCGACCGCGAACGCGAGTACGCTCGCCACTTCGAATGTGCTGGGCGATGACGGATTGAATACGACTATCGCTACGGTTGGCGGCATTGACTCTTTGCTCGAGCAGCAGCGTCAAGTTTGGCTCGGCCCTCGCGAGGTCGAGCTTGCGCTGATCGTCGTAGACGCGGGCCGCTTTTGCATTGCCGTCACCTTTGCCCTTGCTGCGGATCAGTTCGGATACGACGTCGCCGACGCGCGGATACGGTTGCAGATTGGTGCCACCTTCGGGCCAAACGCGGACCTCGCTGCTGCCGTTGCCACCGAGCACCGGACGATCTTGGATCAATGCCACGCTAAGACCTAGTCGTGCTGCGGTGATGGCGGCAGATGTTCCGGCCACACCGCCACCGACGACCACCAGGTCGAACGACTTGCCTGGACCCGGTTCGCGCCAGCCATGCTGCTGCGCGCGCAGCTCGGCAAGTGCTGCCTTGTCGTTAGGCGGACGCCAGCTGACGTCCTTCGAGAACAAGACTGCGTCGCAGCGTCCTTCAAACCCCGTCAGATCACTGAGGCGAACTTCTAACTGCTTTGGCAACTGATGGACGCCACCGTCCTGCCAATGCCAGTTTGCGCCTTCGGTGCCAAACTCACCAATCGTCTGATCATTGATCACGAGATGGAATCTTCCTGGCGCACCGGGTGCACTCCAGGGGGCGACCCAATCACGTGTTCGCACCCAAATCCGATACTTAGCAGCAGCCGGAAGCTGAACGGTTGTGGAACAATCGGCCACTGGCACGCCGAGTCCGTGTGCCAACACGTACGGCGAGCCCATGAGGTCCATGAACTGCTGATCGACGACCCAACCGCCCAGGTCCTCAAACGACTCGGTCTCGACCAGCACCGTGGTCGGTTCTCCAAACGACGTCGCGCCGCCGCATAAAAGTAATGCCAGAATCGCCGCAAGCCAACATTGCTGAACTGCCATCACCGCCTCGTCAGACAAGAAGTAGATTGTGTTGCAATTGAAACGCCTTATTGTAGCCTCGACTGCTGACATGATGCAGTCGTAATCACACGAGGCCGCAGTCGGCACTTTATGTCATGTCGTTAGTGGGTTGGGTGTGACCATAAATCGAGCCTTAATTTATAGTTGCGCCAAATCACGCTCAGTTATCAGGCGCTTGGAGGGAAGGATCGCTACGCAAAAAAGCTGCCGTTAGTAGCCGATCGGCGCACTCGCGTGTGCGCACGAGTTTTGTAAACGCGACTGTTTCAAAACCGACACGTGGGTCATTCAAACCCTAGAAAAGCAGGCTTAGCATTCTGTAACCGTCAGCCAAATCCGTACCCGCGTTGCAAAATATCAATTCTCGCGAGCATCGACGCAACTGAATTGAGTTAAGTTATTTGCTGCTCCATCGTTGCGATTTTTGTATTCCGACCGCTCGGCGGAGTTCTGCAAATTCTGACCCGTCGGAGTGTTACAAAACTCTCTTTCAGCGGCTCTCCGACAGATGGATGCGCAGCGTGCGGCCAACTCGATTCTACCCGCAACGCTGTTCAATTTCTGCGATGATAATTGGCCGTCGATGAAAGGCTTTGCGGCTAGCCTGACGCATGTAGGCAACGCCATAATCAACGAAAGTGCTTTGCGTTCGTAACGCGCGGTGGATGTCGCAAGAAAGAGCGATTTTGGAACTCTCCGGACGACGATGCGCGGTGTTGCCATCACGCCAACAAAAAAACTCGTAGGATACTAGCCTCAGCATTTGAGTCTTTCCGGATTTGGGTCAGTAGTGGGACTGTGTGGAATTCATCAAGACAGTCTTGGGTAGCACCGACAGTCGGCCGGAGTTGGCGTTGCCATCGAGTGAAGGTGTTCGGCCGATTGTCGGTGTCGCTTGCGACAGGAGGTAGAACGTCTTACCTTTTGGGCTTCGGCCACCGACAGTCGTTCGATCAGATTCCCACCGATCCTACGTCAACCGCTCACGACTGTCGGTGCTACCCCGCTTAGCGATTGAGTACTTTCTACCCTCTGAATGCCCTTATCGAGGTATCTTGAGCCCAAACACATCGCATCTTGGTCTGTGCGAACAAAAGGAAAAATGCTCTACTTTTAGGCGTTGATCAACTTACACCAAAAGGTTGAAGGAGTGACCAATGAAGAAGATCGCCACCTGGGGCTTTGCAGTCTACGGAATTATCTGCCTCCCATCCCAAAGCAATGCCGCTTTCGACACCATTCTCAACATAAGCACTGCAGACCAAGTCGCCCCAATCTTGATTGAGTCGAATACCCAACTAAATCTCTCAGGTGATGGGAGTCTGCCCCATCAGTTCGAGGCAGGTAGTCCCGATGGCACTAGCACAAACATCGAAGTCAACATTTCAGGAGGAGCCGTTGGCTCGCTGTTTAACGCTTACGATGGCACTGTTGTCAACATGTCAGGCGGTAGCATAGGAAACAACTTCAGCGTATGGGATGGCGGTGTACTCCACTTGAACAGTGGAGAAATCGGCGATGCGTTTGCTGCAAGATCTGGCAGTACAATTACTATTACTTCCGGCACTATAGGTGACAGCTTTAACATACTTCCCGAGGTCTTTCTGTCCATCACCGACGGAGAAATAGGAGATGGGTTTACAGTCTTCGAAGACGGAGTTGTGGAAATCTCGGGCGGTACCTTCGGGCATAGGCTTCAAGCTCTAAAGGGAAGTAGGCTGAGAATATCGGGTGGAGAATTCGCTCCCGCATTCCTTGCATTCCCACAAAGTCATGTTGAACTATTTGGCAGCAAGTTCTTTATCAACGATCAACCAATTGATGGACTATCGCGCGGAGTACCCTTAACAATCAGTGATCGCGATGTATTTCTAAGTGGAATTTTAGCAGACGGATCGAAGTTTGAGTTTGCATTGATCGATCGACTTTTTGAGAACAATCCAGTGTATTCAGACTATTTTGACGTCGAGGCGAACCTGACGATTCACTTGATTCCTGAGCCACGCACTGGATTGCTATTTATTTTCGGCATTCTTCACGCTGTCGCTTATGGCTGTCATGGATGAGGCAAGAAACGTATGTATTAGTACCTTTATCACGATATTTGCTGTAGCGCATTCAATCTCCAAAGTCGTAGTGCGGTAGCCCAGTACTTTCAGACAGCGGCGGGAGCCTGTCTGACGTCAGTGACGTTCCATAGGCTGCATGGTTTGACTTGAGTCGAGACGGAGCAGTCAAAGACTCTCTATTTGCTCAAATTACAGCAGAGGGCCGGATTTTTGAAGGATACTTTGGCGTCGCAGGTGATGCGGGAAAGCCAGAGTTGTTCCCAGTCTCATTTGCGTTTGGAGATTTCGCAGAAATAGCAGCAGTACCCGAACCCGGTACGACATGTCTATTTGTCCTTGGTTTGCCAGTACTTTTCACTCGCCACAGCCGTCACACCTAGGTCGATCTTGCTACCTTTTACTCCTACGCTGTATGCCATCTGAAATGAAACACAAAGCAACCAGGCAACAACGTGGCGACATATTAACTTGTTCTTGATTGCTTCGTGGTTCACTTTCTTTCCGACCCGATCCCAACGGCGTCGGGACTCGCTGTTCTAGGAAGGAACCGATGCCCAACTAAGGTTGACGAGACCGGCGAATGGCATGCCTCACTGCGCCACAAACGCGAGCTTCCGTATGGCTGCGGTGCCGCACTTTGGAGTTACTAACGCTTCAGGCCACTAGTCATCGGATGGGGCGGCAGCATCCGATCGTGGCGATCACCGTTAAGCCGAGCGTGATCGAACTTGGTTCGGGGATAGCGGAGGCGATAAACGGGGCGGAGGCGATGTATTGGGCGATCTCTTGGCCGGTCGCTTGAGCGACGGTGTCGTCGAAGTTCCAGTGAATACCCAAGTAGACGCGGCTGCGGCCATTTTCGGCCATCGCCTGGCTGAACGAAGTAAATTCTCGCGTATCGTCAGCGTAGCCAAGCAGTGCTAGTTCTTCGGAAGCGAGCGAGAAGCTGTAGTTGTCGCCGTAAAATTCGGCCAGCGTACCAAACAGTGCGCCGCCAAACGTCGCGTGGCCTGACAGATAAGTGGGGAAGGGCGGTGTGAAGTCGTCATCGCTGACATTCGGATCGCCGGGGGCACCAAGAGGAGTCCAGTTGGGATCGGCAATCGTGTCGAGATTGCCGTCGGTGTCTGCTTCGCGGATGCCAGTGACCGGTCGCCAAAAATCGTACTCGAATTTGGAATTCCAAGCGGTGATGCCTGCGTCGGCAACTGCGACGCTCGCTTTGGCAAACAGAGCGGCGTTCTCTTCGAGGGTGTTATTGCGGTCGGTTGCAACCGTGCGCAACACGTCGTTATACAAGCGCATCGGCGTCCCCAAACCAACGCGATCGTAGGCCCAGAAGAGGCCGATTTCTGTTTGCTCTGGGGTTCGCGTGGCGCTGTTGACGGCTCCGAGCGCCTTCACTTCGTTGAAAGCATCTGTGTATGCCTGACTCGTCAAATCGGGCATTGGTGCAGGCATAAACTGCGTGCCAGAGTCGACAGCGAACGGTACGACGTCTCCCCAGGCGGGGCCCCATGCCTCTTGGGTGGGAGTGACCGTGGGATCGGGTTGCCAACGACCGGGTAGGTTGGTGGGCATATATTGCGAGTTGGTGTTGTAGCCGTCGTTTTGACGCCTGCCAATGATCGATTGGGCGATCGACGAGCCAAGAGCAATGCCATCCTGCTTGGTCTGTCCGTTGGCCACCGTTGATAGGCTCGACGTCAGGGCGTTGTCGAGCGCCGTCTGCTGGTCGGGGTAGATCGAGGAAAGAACATCGTAAGCAGCCTGCGAAATGGCGGCTTGCTTCGAAGCGACGATACCGGGCGAGCTGTGTCCCATGCCGTAGTTGTAAAACATCGTACCCGTGGGCGAAGTCATGGCGACCGCGTCGTAGATCGCCAGGTTCATCATTGCCATCGAGCGCGAGGCCATACCTGGGTTTTGCAAGGACGTGTTGTCTCGCAATACCTCAGTCAGCGTCGCGTTCCAGTCAACGATTACGTCGTTAGCTCGGGTACTGGCGCAGAGGTAGACGGCTAGCAGGCCGGTTGCAAACGTACGGACGAGAGTTGCGAACAGATGGTGGTGGTTAGAAATCATGGTAGGGTTCTCATTGAAGCAGTGTGCAGCGTTACCCTGAGACGATGACGGCCAATGAGTCGGTGATTCCCTGACCTCAGCACCGATTGTTACCGGTGGGAACTGCTCAGTATCAACTAGCGAGAACAGCGACTAGTCCAGATGACGCTCGCTGCGATTAATTTACCGCGGCGCCAATCAAAGATCAGCCGTCTATTCTATGCCGAGCGGAGCCTGAGCTAAAGGCTGGAGCAATAGTGCTTAAAGCCCAAAGCAGCGACTTATGACCGGTTCGTTAGCGTCTCGATTTGCGCGGTAGAAAAGCGGTTGGTGAATATTCTTCCACGATACGAACTGGCAAGGCATGCCGTGATCAGCAAACAAGCTGAATCAGGTGCTGTCATGCACCGACATCTCCTAGTTTAACTCCCGCAGCAATTATGGCAAACCCTTGACGCTTTCACCGCAGGAGGCCGCTTTGCCGGCAATTTGGCCGACGACAGTAAGCCTGGGAGAGCAGTTCACCCTTTCACGCAGCTGTTTTCAGGAGATGGGGAGATGTTGGGGATGCGTGGAGATAGTCGTGCTCGGCCAAAACCCAATGGAACGATTTGCTGGCTACCTAGTGTTTGTCCCCACATATCCCAAGATCTCCTCATCGCCCTGATGTCAAACACCTCTTGGGCGTGCTAGGAGATTCAGGGATTTGCTCTAGTGGACCGGCAGTGCCTAAGCAGGCTGCCTGCGCAGATGAATGCTTGCGACACGCCCCTCCCGCAACCGCCCCTGGTGGCATATGACGTCTCTCGGGCCACGCACCGACCGCATAATCGTTAGGAACGGCAGATTGTGCCGTTGATGGGTAGTTCGCGGCGCGCGTCCCTCCATCTCACCTCATCGTTGCCGCTTGTAAGCTATGTTTGCGTGACGCAAGATTTGATGGGTTTTGTGTGGTCGGTGGCCAGTGGTGTGGATTTCTGACCACCCGCCACCCACCACTCACCACCTGCCACACTCCACACACACGCGAGCGCAGCGATGACGAAGATGAACACCACGATGCCGCCGATGGCCGACCAGGATCGGGCTGCGGAATTCGACAAGCTGAAGCAGAACATCCATTCGAAGTTGGTTGACAAACTCGACCTCTCGCATGTCGGCGAGCTCGAAGGCGATGTGTTGCGACGCGAGATTCGCCTAGTCGTCGAGCATCTGTGCGACACGGAGAATACCTTCCTGAATCGTCAGGAGCGTGAGCGACTGGTCGACGAGGTGTTGGACGAGACGTTTGGTCTGGGGCCGCTCGAAATGTTGCTCAAAGAGCCGGCGATCAGCGAAATCATGATCAATGGCCCGAAGCATGTATATGTCGAAAACGGCGGCAACCTCGAACTCTCCAGCGTGACTTTCCGTGACGACAAACACTTGATGCAGATTATCGATCGCATCGTCTCGAAAGTCGGTCGTCGCGTCGACGAAGTTTGTCCGATGGTCGATGCTCGGCTGCAAGACGGTTCGCGTGTGAACGCGATCATTCCGCCGCTGGCACTCGATGGTCCGAGCGTGACGATTCGTCGCTTTGGTTCCAATCCGCTCAAGCTCGAAGACTTGTTGAATTACAAGAGTATGACGCCCGAAATGGTGATGCTGCTAGAGGGGGCGATGAAGGCACGGCTTAACATCATCATCTCAGGTGGTACGGGTTCGGGTAAAACGACGTTGCTCAACACCTTGTCGAGCTTTATCGGCAACGAAGATCGTATCGTAACCATCGAAGATGCTGCGGAACTTCAGCTGCAGCAGAGTCACATCGTTCGCCTAGAAACTCGTCCGCCGAATATCGAAGGCAAGGGACGTATCTCGGCAACCGACCTGGTGCGTAACTGCCTGCGTATGCGACCCGACCGTATCATCATCGGCGAATGTCGTGGTGCGGAAACGCTAGACATGTTGCAGGCGATGAATACCGGCCACGACGGTTCGTTGACGACGTGTCACGCCAATACGCCGCGTGACGCGATCGCTCGCCTCGAGACGATGATCATGATGGGTGGCTTTGAGATGCCGATACGAGCGATGCGAACGCAAATTGCCAGCGCTGTCGACTTGATCGTACAGGTGAATCGCCTCTCGGGTGGCCCACGAAAGGTGACGGCCATTACTGAGATCATGGGCATGGAACAAGACACGATCGTGATGCAAGACATCTTCACCTACAACCAAGAGGGCGTGGACGAAAATGGTCGCGCGGTAGGGAACTTCGTGTCGACCGGCATTCGCCCGAGCTTCATCCCGCGGCTCGAATCGCATGGCGTGCGGTTGCCTGCCAGTGCATTCCGCGAACGAGTGATGTTACGAGACTAGAGGAGTAAGCCTGAGCTGATGCTCAGAGTGGGACTATGGGACGATTGGACTATAGGACCATGACTATCAATCTGGAATCGACTGACTTTCCTATTGTCCGACAGTCCTATCGTTCTACCGACCTAACACCGAAGTGAGTTCGACATGTCTGCCAGCGTATTGATCATCGGCGCCGTATTCCTTGGCGTTGTTGCGCTGATTCTGTTTATTGCCATGGCGTGGCGAGACAAAGAGGTCTCGCAGATCGAAGGTCGCTTGAATTCGATCACCGGCTCGGGTAAGGGCGACCTTTCCACTCTGTCGGAGTTGTCGCAACAAGTCGCCAAAGACATGGACGCCAAGGGTGCACTCGAGGAATTTGTCTCGAGGTACCTGAACTTGACCCTCATGTTTGAGCAGGCGCGCGTGGACATGTCGGTGGTGACATTTCTGGGTATCTGCCTGGGACTGGGCGTAGGTGCGACGTTCTTATGCGGAATTGCGGGGCTCAGCCTGATGATCGCGCCATTTGTTGGTGTGATGTTTGGCGGACTGCCTTTCTTGTGGCTGATTTTCAAGCGGAAACGTCGTCTGAACAAGTTCGCTGCTCAGCTGCCAGAAGCACTCGAGTTGGTTGCGCGTGCATTACGAGCGGGTCACAGTTTGGCAGCGGGTTTCCACCTGGTCGCCCAAGAGATGTCCGATCCCATTGGCGAAGAGTTTGGCCGCGTATTCGAAGAGCAGAACTTGGGTATTCCGTTTGAAGAGGCACTCGAAAATCTGACGGATCGTGTGCCGAACTTAGACCTCAAGTTTTTCGTGACGGCCGTGATTCTGCAGCGTCAAACTGGTGGCGACTTGGCCGAGATTCTGGACAAGATCGGGCACCTGATTCGCGAGCGATTCAAGATTTGGGGTCAAGTGCAAGCTCTCACTGGTGAAGGCCGCCTTTCTGGAATTGTGCTACTGGCGCTGCCACCGCTGCTGTTCATTACCGTTTACCGGATGAACCCCGACTACATTCAATTGCTTTTCACCGACGACTTGGGCAAGAAGATGCTCATCGCTGGCATCGTCAGCCAGTTGGTCGGTGCGCTGGTTATTCGCAAGATCATCAACATCCGAGTCTGACATGTCGATTCTCTGCATCGAAAATCTATTGCTGTTCAGTTTCACGAGTTCGCCGCTGGTGATGCAGTTTGCCATCTTTGGCGCTTTCGCCGCTGGAGCATGGTTTCTGCTGGACATGCTGTCCAACAGCAAGGGCCGTGCTGAGCAACGCTTGGATGAGTTTCGCGAGCCGAATGGCCGTAAAACGGATATGACTCGCGACGGCAAGAAGACCGGCGCGATGTCGAAGATGATCGAAAAGGCGACGCCCGCGCTGTCTAAGCCGATGCAGTCAACCGACGAGGCGGAGATCAGTGATAGCAAGGCCAAGTTGAGTCAGGCCGGCTTCCGCAACGAAAATGCCGTGCAAGTGTTCAATGCCCTGCGGATGCTGGGAATCTTTGGCGGTTTCTTCATCGGTGGCGGCACGGTGGTGCTGACACGTGGCTTCGACTCCGATTCGCTAATTTGGGCTGGCGGCATCGCGTGCGTGGGCATGTTCCTGCCAACCGTTATCCTGCGATTGATTACCAAAGGCAGACAGGACAATATCTTTTATGGCTTGCCCGACGCCTTGGACCTGATGGTCGTCTGTGTCGAAGCCGGTCTTGGTCTCGATCAGGCGATGCGTAAGGTTTCTGAAGAGATGAAGAAGACCTATCACGTGATCGCCGAGGAGTTCGCCCTGTGCAACTTGCAGTTGCAGATGGGTCGCGCTCGCAACGACGTTTTGCACGACTTGGGAGCTCGAACCGGTGTCGATGACCTCAAGGCGCTCGCCGCGATCCTGATCCAAGCGGATAAATTCGGTTCCAGCGTCGCGCAGGCGTTACGTGTGCAAAGCGATTCGATGCGCACACGTCGTCGGCAGTTGGCGGAGGAGAAGGCGGCCAAGACTGCGGTAAAACTGATCTTCCCGCTGGTGCTGTTTATCTTTCCTGCGATCTTTATCGTGCTCGTCGGGCCAGCTGCGATCACGATGATCAACGAGCTGTTCCCGACGATGCAAGGCGAAGGATAGCGGTTCGCGTGCTAGCGTAAACTGGATGGTTTGCGCAAAGTTACGCGGTTCCTCCAAAAGTAACGTAGCCGACTTCGGATTCCTGACGATACGTCCTGCAGGTGCGAGGGCTAGGCGTAATCTGCCGCGCCACTGCCAAGTAGTTTGCTGCTCCCGCTCAGCGTGCTACGAGATTCCCCGCGATACGTCAGGATCCAAATCGATGAGAAAAACAACCCTACTGGCCGGCTTCTGCCTAGCGCTCGTGTCGTCCGGTTCGTTCTCGCAAGCACAGTGCCACAACGGGTGTCATCCATCGCTGGCGCAGACTTTTCGCGCTGGCTACGACGCCAATGTGCATTGGCCACGCATTTATATCCCACCAGCACGTCGATCGGTTTGTCAAACGTACAATGCGATGGTTAATAACGGCTGGCGCCGTCAGAACCTGCTGGGTGATTACCACTTCAACAAAGACACCAACGAGCTGACCGATGCTGGCAAGCTCAAGGTCAATTGGATTCTATCGCAGGCTCCCGTCGAGCGACGTAGCGTGTTCGTCCAACGTGGCGCAGCCGAACTGCAGACGACGGCCCGGATTGCCGCCGTTCATGATTACGCTGGCAAGATGAGCCCGAGCGTTGGACAAGTGGACGTAAACGACACGCATATCGTTGCCGAGGGTCACCCGGCAAGTTCGGTCGACAGCGTGTTTGTCGGCTACGAGGCCAATCGTTTGCCGCCCGTATTGCCAGCGAGCACCGGCGGTGGCGACGGTGGTTCTACGCAGTGATCCGTTAGGGAATAGACTCGAAACACTTTTCAAAAATACAAGACACGCGGAAAGGATTCCGCAGTGGTCACCTATCCAGGGAGGGTGGAGACGTGCGTAAGCATTGGATATTGAGTTGCATTCTGTCGACCACAATGGTTGGCTGTACGACTGGAGGGTTTCCGGGCTTTGGCAATCAGTTTGCCGGTCAACCTCAAGGACAGCAGCTAGCGGCTATGCAGCAGCCCGCCGCTCCGCAGCAGTCGTGGACGCAGAAAGTCACTAGCGTTTTCAAGGGCAACTCGAATCAACCGACGAGTCCGAATGCTCAGGCCGGCAACCCTGCCAGCGATCCGATCTCTCTCGGATTCGCTTCGGGACCGCCGAATGCAGACCTCTATCTGTCGATGGCGAAAATGAGCGACCAGGGCGGTAACCCGGCTCACGCTCGCAGCATGTACCACCGGGCTTTGACAATTCAACCTGACCACTTGGAAGGTATGCTCTCCCTGGCGCGCTTGGAAGACCGAGAAGGTCAGCTTGATGCGGCTCTGCACTACTACAAGCAGGCAGTCCACTATCATCCGCAGAGTGCGAAGGCACATAATGATCTCTCGCTGTGCTTCGCCCGCCGTGGCCAGGTGGCCCAGGCGCTGCCGCCGCTGGAGCAAGCCATCCGACTGGAGCCGGGCAAGCAACTCTATCGCAACAACATCGCCAAAGTGTTGATCGAGCTGAACCAACTCGATGGGGCAATGCATCATCTGGCGACGGTGCATCCGCCGGCCGTTGCCCAATACAACATGGGCGTTCTACTTCACCAGCGTAACCGCGATCAGGAAGCTGCCAGCTACTTGACGGCGGCGGCGCAGACGGATCCCTCGCTCCAAGCTGCCGTAGCGCTACTTGGAGAGATCTCGGGTGGCGGTGCTCAACTTGCACAAGGCGTACCCGCACAGAGCGGTGGCGTGATGCCCGTTCAAGCCAGCTCGCCTTACCAGACGCCAAACGCGATGGCTGTGTCGCCTGAGTTTCAGACGGTGCCTGCTGAAACGGCGCAGCGACCGGTTGGCTACAACCCTGGCATGGTGCCGCCAGTTCGCTAGTTAGTGCGTGCTGCGACGCGAAGGCGCGCGCTGCGTGCCCGGGGATTCTGTTGTAGCTCCGCTTCCGTTGGTCGTAGTGGCCGCTTGGTAAGCACTTCCAAACGAATGTCATCTCGATAGGCTTGCTTCACAATCCGATCTTCGAGTGAATGAAAGCTGATGATTGCCAGCCGACCGCCTGCGGCCAGGCAGTCGGGTAGCCGCTGCAGAGCGAGCTCCAACGAGGCGAGTTCCTGATTAACCGCCACGCGCAGCGCTTGGAAGGTGCGTGTCGCAGGATCGATGCGGTGACCTTTGCTACGCGGCACGCAGCTGCGGACGAGACTGGCAAGCTGATCCGCTGTGCGAATGGGCGTCTCGCGCCGGGTGCCCACGATGCGTCTGGCGATTCGTCTGCTGAAGCGTTCCTCCCCGTAACGGTAGATTATGTCGGCGAGGCTTTTTTCGTCGAGGCGGTCGATCATCTGCCAGGCAGGCTCACCGCGCGACCGATCGAATCGAAGATCCAGCGCACCGGTGCTCTGATAGCTGAATCCGCGTTCGTTGTCGGCGAGTTGATCGCTTGAGAGACCAATGTCGAGCAGAATACCGTCCACTTGATCGACTTCGTAGGAAGCAAGCAGCTCAGGAATCTTCGTATAGCTTCCAATCGCCAAATCGACGGGCAACGATTCGACCGTTGATTGGCTGCGATCGATGGCTTCGTCATCGAGATCCATCGCGAGTATCCGACCGCTCGGTCCGACGCGTTGCGCTAGTGCCGCGGTATGTCCGCCGCCGCCGAACGTCCCATCGACGAGTATCTGGCCAGGTGCCGGAGCAAGCCACTCCAGCACTGCGTCAAGCATCACGGGGATATGACAAGATTCTGTGGGCAATTCGATCGACTTCCGCTGACTGATAACTCCAAGTCATCATTGTAATTTATTGTGAAGCCGAGGTCAGGTGGTAGCCATTAGCGATTACGTCGAGGCGAGCCGTTTGGTAACGTTGTAGCTATGAAACCTTGGATTGAATACGACTTGCCGTCAGAATTGGTCGCTCAAGAGCCGCTCAACAATCGTACCGACGCCCGACTGATGGTCGTCGACCGAGAGCGCAATTCGATCGACCATCATCATATTCGCGACTTGCCGAGGCTACTTCAGCCGGGCGACCGCCTCGTGCTTAACGACACCAAGGTTATCCCAGCGCAGTTGCGCGGCGAACGAACCAAGTCGGGCGGACGGTGGCAGGGACTGTTTTTGGGAGCCAACGACGCGGGCGATTGGAAAATTGTTTGCAAGACTCGTGGTCGGCTTCAGCCAATGGAGACGATCACGCTGCATAATCGTGACGGAATGCCGACGATCAAGCTCTGGCTGCTGGAGCAGGCCGACGATGGCGAATGGCTCGCTCGGCCCGAGTCCGACTTGCCGACGCTAGACTTGCTTGAGCAGCTTGGACGCGTGCCGCTGCCCCCGTACATTCGCGCGGGACAGATGGTCGATAGTGATGTGGTTGACTATCAGACGGTGTATGCTCGGTCGCCCGGTGCAGTCGCTGCGCCAACGGCGGGTTTGCACTTCACGAGAGACCTTCTGCGGGCCATCGAGCAGTCGGGCGTCGGCTTTTCTGCCGTTACATTACACGTCGGGCGAGGGACGTTTCGGCCGATCGATGTCGAGGATGTCAACCAACATCCAATGCACTCGGAGTGGGCAGAGCTGACCGCAACTGCGGCGAGCGAAATCAATGCGAGCCGCGCCGCCGGCCAACGAATCGTCGCAGTGGGCACGACGGTAACCCGCGTGCTGGAATCCGTCGGGCAGCAAGTTGCTGGCGAGGAACTGAAGGATTGGCGAGGCGAGACGGACTTGTTTATTCGGCCGCCCTACGACTTCCGCGTCGTCGACGCGATGCTGACGAACTTTCATTTCCCGCGAACGACGTTGCTGCTGCTCGTGCAAGCGCTCGGAGGCACCGAACTAGTCCGTAACGCCTACGAAGAAGCCATTCGCGAAGAGTATCGCTTCTACAGCTACGGCGACGCGATGCTGATCGTTTAGTGTTGAGCAACTAACTGCTCATAGTGCAGCGAATCTGTAGGAATGGGCCCTCCTCGTTAGGTGACAGGGGCAGTTACCACCTAAGCTAAGGAGAGCCCATAAACGCTTTCCATCACTGGTGCGTTGTCTGTAAGGATGACACAGTACAACGCACAAACTCGTTGATTTGCTACAGCATTTTGATCGGCTAGCTATGCCATGCACTTTAGGTTAGATAGCCCATCAGTGGGGTCCAATTGGCACGAAATGCCTATTTCTCCGCTGTTACAAGACTTTAGCGGCACAGAATTTTTTGCGGAAAATGAATTCTGTTGTGCGCCAATTGGTGAAAATTGGCGGCTATCTGCCAGCCCTGCTAGCGCATACGCAATCTCTGCGGATTCTACGAATCTAGTGTAGGCCCAGCCCGGGGTAAGCGCGATCGGTGCTAAGAGCCAAAGGCGGTGCTGATCGCACTGGCGGAGTTGTCGAAGCTGGCGGCAGTTTGATTAGCGAGCAGATTTACAGCACCGATGCAGCTGGCAACGAGAAGACCAAGGATAACAGCATATTCCACAGTAGTCGGGCCATCTTCCTCGATGGCGAGGCGTACGAGCAAGTCCTTCATGGTACTATTCCGTTCAATCGAGAGTTCCTAGGCATGGTCCTTAAGCCGGTCCTGATCTACCAAAAGCTTACTTCATCTGACGAGGCTAGGTGGGAACGAATTGTCGGGCATGCCGTGAGAAGTCTTCCCTCGACGGAACTAATTTCCGCAGAATCCGATTATGACGCTTTCACACCGCAGCTGGCCGTCATATTGGGGCAGGCCGCAAATACGTTGCCTATTGCGAACTCGCGGTAGCCCCAAAAAAACCCACGCTTATTGCGTGGGTTGTGGGTATTTGCCAGCTAGTAGCTATGCCGCTTAGGCCTGGAACGAGCTGCCGCAACCGCAAGTCTTGACCGCGTTGGGGTTGTCGAACGTGAAGCCACGCTTCTCGACGCCTTCGTAAAAATCGACCGTCATGCCGTCCAGGTACAGGGCGCTCTTCTTGTCGACCACGACGCCCACGCCGTGAAAGTCGTATTTGGAGTCGACGCTCTCGTCATATTTCTTGTCGAGACCCAGCGAGTAGTTGAAGCCGCTGCAGCCGCCGCCCGCGACACCGATCCGTAGGACTGTGCCTTCTTCCATCTTCTGATCTTCGATAATTCGCTTCACTTCGCCGGCTGCTTTTTCGGTGAGAACAACACTCATGCTCAAATTCCTTGACTCGTGGACTGGTTTAGCGTCTCAAGAACGGTCGATAGTGCCAATATCGGAACGATCGAACGGTACATTTAGATTATAGCAAACCCAAAGCTGGGGGAAGCCGAACTCTCGGACTTAACCGCGAATCTGCCGGCTAAGAAACGGCCAATCGGCGTAATTTTCCGACCGCCTGCGCGACAATTTCGGCGGCCTGATCGATTTCTGCCGCCGTATTGAAGCGGCCCAGCCCGAAACGCAGGCTGCTGCGGGCAGCATCCTCGCATAGGCCCAGCGCCAACAGGACGTGGCTGGGCCCCGGATCCGTCGAGGCGCAGGTGGCACCGGAACTGACGGCAAGCTGCTTCATTTCGAGCAGCAATGCCTCGCCGTCCACATTGCCGAAAGAGACGTTCAAATTGCCCGGCAATCGCATGTTGTCATCAATCGGTGGCCCGCAGAGTTGGACGCCGTCAATTTGCTCGTCGAGGCAGGTCCACAGACGGTTTCGGAGCGACGCGATACGGGCCGCTTCCGTCTCCAGTTCTTCTAGACAGATCTGCAGCGCCTTGGCAAATCCCACGATGCCGGGGGTGTTGAGCGTGCCGCTGCGACGGCCACCTTCTTGGCCGCCGCCGCCAATCTGCGGGTCGAGTCGCACGGCCGGCTGTCGCCGACGCACGTAAAGCGCACCGACGCCTTTGGGGCCATACATCTTGTGCGCGGTAAAGCTCATTAGGTCGATATTCAACTCATCCACGCCAACAGGAAGCTTGCCGACGGCCTGCGTTGCATCGCAGTGCAGCAGCACGCCGTGCCGGCGACAGATTTCTCCTATCTCACGTAGCGGCTGAATGACGCCGATTTCGTTGTTGGCGAGCATCACCGAGACCAGCGCCGTCTCGTCACGCAGCGCGTCGGCCACCTTAGACGAGTCCAGCCAGCCTGTCCGATCGCTTCCGTGCTGCTCGACATCGAGTAATGTGACGTCGAAGCCGCGGTCGGCTAGACGCTGCAACGGCGCGAGAACCGCATGATGCTCGGTCGCCACGCTCACAAGATGATCGCCGCGACGGCGTTTACGTTCGGCGACGCCACGAATGGCAAGATTGTTGCTTTCGGTGGCGCCGCTGGTAAAGACTATTTCACGCGGCTCCGCGCCGATGGCCCGAGCGATCAACTCGCGCGATTGCTCGACCGCATCGTGAGCCGCCTCGCCCAGCGCATGGACCTTGCTGCCGGCGTTGCCATACGAATCGGAGAAGTACGGCAGCATCGCGTCGATCACGCGCGGATCGACACGCGTCGTAGCGTGGTTGTCGAGATAGATCATCAGGGAGGCGCGATTCGCTGGGCGCTTGAGGCTTGACCAGTAAGCTGGGGCTTGCCTCCAGTTTCTACCGCCGAGCGCCCAGCGCCTAGCTGCCAAACAACGCCTTCACGGCGATTTGCGACCAACTCTCGAATTGGTCGAGTTCCGTTAGTAGCTCGTCGATCGGCTGGAAACCGGCGTCGAGAATGTCAGCCTCGCGCGGATGGACGTTCAGGCTGTTGACTTGGTAGAGGTGGACGACGCCGAGGTGGACCTGGCCGACGGGCGTTTCGTCGTCGTTGATCAGCCCGACGAGCTGGTCGGTGAACTCGGCTTCGATGACGACTTCTTCGTCGAGTTCTCGTTGCATGCCTTGCCGATAAACATCATTGGCCGTACCCGCCTCGGCATCGAGCGTAGAAATATGTCCGCCAATGCCGACGCTGCGTTTGGCATGCAGCCGCGCTTCGCCCTGACCCCCGCCCCGTTTGTATTGAAACAGCCGCGCCGTCCCGGCAGAGTCGACATAGCGAAACAGCACGTAGGGAATCAGTTGCTTGAAGCTCGGGTCTTGCTCCATCTCACCCCGCGGCCGATAGCTGAGATTCTCGCTTTCCAAGATGGCCGACAGATACGTATCAACGTCGGTCGAAAAACCTTGGAAATGGCCCAGTGCATGAAACTCGCTGGTAGGAACCACCAGCACACGTTCTTCAGCAACGGTTTCCTGAGCAGCGGACGACATAGTGAATCCTTTCGTAGGAGATCAGCGATCCGAAGATTATACAGCGAACTGACCTTTCCCACTACTGCGGTGACTTAGTCCGCAATCCGCAGTTTTGCTTCGTTGGAGTTGCCCTTGAGTTGGGGGGCGTACATGGCCGAAATACGCGTGGGTAAGGCACTGAATTGGCCTGGGGTTTCGGCACGCAGGCGGTAGGTGAGGCTGTGCTGTCCGCGGGCGAGTTGGGTGACGAACAGGCTGACGCGGTCGTCGCGGTATTCGACGTAAGCGTTCATTTCGTTGCCGTTGTAGCCGCTGCGGACTTGCACGGGTTCGCAGCCGGCGGCTTTCATGTCTTCGAGCAAGAGGTACTCGTAGTCGTTCTTGCTGTCGACGAGGAGTTCGACTTCGATCAGATCGCCGCTGGTTACTTCGGCGAAGTTGACCAACGGTTCGCGTGGATAACGCTCGGACTGTTGGTTGACAATCTGCCCCTGGCCACCAGCAACCTCGGTCGTATTGTCTGCCGGTAGGAGTTTGTAAAATTGCCGTTCGACTTTAAGCTCTAACCCGGCGGCGCGGATGTCGTCTTCGAGCGTGAAGTTAGTCAAGTTACCGCTGAAGTAGATGGACGCGTCGCCACGTTTGCGAATTTCGAGCGTGTGTCGACCGGCCGCGAGTGCTTCGCCTGCGATGACGAGTTTGCTGTCGAACGTGAAGAGGTTGTCGCGCGAAACAGCCACCTCTTTCACGGGTTGGCCATCGAGAAGCAGCTCGACCGTGACGTCCGGTTCGTCTTCGCCGCTGGCAGCCAGGTAGTCGGCGAAGGCTTCGACGACCAGCGCAGTATCGCGTGTGCTGTTCCAATAGGTCGCGTGCTGGCGATTGTTGAGTAAATATTTAACCAGTCGAGGTGCGAGGTCATCGGTAGGATCGCTGGCCGCGAGCAACTTCAGATAGTACGCCTGCGCCTCGTACTCGCTGCCGTACCAGTGCCACCATCCGCTACTGGGCAACTCGAGCCAGGCGGTCTGATTCTCGTCGTCTTGACGAACGTACTGACGGAGATTGCGCAGAATCATCGACAGTTTCTCGTCATCGCCCGACTTGCGGAGGCTCAGTTTTTGCAATGCTAGTCCAAACGTCGCGAGACTGTAGACGCTGAGCTTGGTTCGGTCGCGGTACAAATACTCACGCATCTGCGTGTTGTTTTTTCCGGCGTCGACTAAGGTCATGTAGACCAATGCATCGAGATTGTCGGCAAAACGCTTGTGCGGCGCTGTGTCGTCGAGGTCGTCGCGCTGGTCCCAATTCTGAAGTAAGCGAACTTGCGCTGCTTGGTAATCGATCAGCCATCCGATGCCGCGCTCAACGACGCTGGGCACAATGGCCACGTCGTTCTCGCGGGCAATTAGCAGTCCACGCATAACAACCGCCGTGGTGTGCGGACTGCTGCGTTCTCCCCAACCGCTAAACCAGCCCCAGCCGCCGTCGGAGAGTTGCATTTCGGTGAGTCGATTAACGCCAGCTTTGACAATTTGGCTAAGCTCGGCATCGTCGAACACGGGAGTGCTTGCCGAGTGCGGTGGTGCTTCGAGCGCGGAGATTCGCTCGCTGATCTCAGCCAAATCGATTTCCATTTTGCGCAGTGTTTGCTGCGTGATGACCGCCGGTAGAAACCGATTGAGCGTCTGCTCGGTACAGCCGTAGGGGTACTCGAGGAGGTAGGGCAGCGCCTCGATCATTGCGCCAGCCAAGGTCGGCGTGTAGTGAAGCTCCAGCCGTGTTTGTTCCGCACGTCGCTGCGACGGTACTTCAAACGTCACGTTGCCCTGCTGCTCGTCGGGTTTGATGACGCCGGTGAACGACTCGGTTTTGAGCATGCCATGCACGTTCACCGAAAAGGTTTGTTGCATCGAGTCTGACTCTTCGTCAGTCAACGCACTCATGCGAATCGTGGCGGTGCCTTCGCGGACGGCTTTCACTCGCCAGTCGACTCGTCGCTCGCCGCCGGCTTCGATTTCGACGGTGCGCTCTAGCTGCTCGATCGTTGTCAGGGATTCGCCCTCCAGGGCGAGCTGCACCCGAACCTGCTTCGCCTCGTCGAGATAGTTGTGCACGTTGGCTGATAAGACGACTTCGTCGGTTTCGACGAAGAATCGCGGTGCTTGCAAGCGAACGATGAGGTTTTTCCGCGTGACGATTTCGGCGTCGCTCTCACCCACGCGGGTGCCGTGACCCATGCCCCAAACCCGGACTTTCCACGTCGTGAGATTTTCGGGCATCTCGAGTGTGACCTCAGCGATGCCTTCGGAATTGGTTTCGATTGCCTCGGCCCAGAGGGCGGTGTCGGCGAAGTTCTCGCGGACCGAAGGCTGCACCAAGTCGTCGATAGTTGTTGTAGTTCCTTCGTCGACGAGTTGGTTGGCTGGCTGTCGATCGTCCATCGCGCCCTCGGGCATGGCGGTGGCAGCAGCCAGCGGCGCGGCGGTGCGGCTCTTGCCGAGTTGCGACCAACTCTGCAAGTTGCGTTGACTGTTGTTCTTTGCGAATTCGCTATCCTCGTCGAGCCGATTACCGAAGGCTCCAAGGTTCTGCATCGACGGTCTGTCGCGCGCGACGAGGACTGAGCTGAGCCGTCGTAGATTCGTTTCGCCCTGCGGGCGATGGCTCCGACGCCAGCGCCAGAAGAACGCCTTGATGTTAGCCACGTTGGTGCCCCCGGCAATGTACTCGACGGCCTTGTCGTAGATCGCCACGGCGAGCGAACCGACGAATGGTTTGCCTTGGTCGTCGGTCAGCTTGAGTAGCACATTCGCTGCTTGTCCGGGCAAGTAGGCTTCGGCCGAGGGAGCGACCTCGACGTGCAAAGCTCGACTGGCTGGTGGTACGAAGATTTCACGAGCGACACGATGCGTCTTGCCGTGATGGATGGTTACACCCTCGACGAAAAAGTTCGGCATGTCCGCCGCGTCCACGTCTAACTCGACAACAGTGCTCTTGCCATCTAGTTGCACCAATTGCGGAGGCTGATAAATGCCGTTAGATGGTCGAACAAATAGCAGCACAGCTGCGCCGACGCGGTTGGTGTTAATCTGCAGGGCGATCTTGTCACCGGGCTGATAGTCGCGTCGATCCGGCACCAGTTCAAGGTCGTTAAAGCGAAATTGCGATCCGTCGAATCCCTCGCCAGCAACCGTCAGCATCTGACCGCCCTCGCGCGTATGTCCCTGCTGATCAGTGACTTCGTACGACAGACGATATTGTCCGGGCTGCGAAGCTTTGATTTGCAATTGCGCCAGACCTTCTTCACCGGTGGGAAGTTCCCAGGTACCGACTTCGGTCTCGACGGGCTCTGCCGCCTCGTACTGCACTTTGAGCAGACGAAGCTTGCCGCTGCCGGCAACAGGTTGGGCATCGAGTGTACGTGTGGCGACGCCGACGGCAATCGTATCGCCGGCACGGTAATACCCTCGGTCTAACCAGAGATGCACTTTGAACGGTTCTCGCCCGACAAGGACTCGACCGTTGCCAACAACCGAGCGGCGCGACTGATCGACGACCTCCGCCTGAATTTGATAACGATGGTCTTGGTCGGGGTGTAGCTGCTTGGCGATGTCGGTGTCGATCTCAATCTCAATCGATCCGTCAGGGCCAAGCGCGACTTCGCGTTCTGCCACGACCTCAGGCGGCGCTGCGGCTTGCCAGTGCCACGATGGCCACGGCGCACGACAGCCCCAACGTTGCCATCCGGGATACCATGCGTACTCTTCCGCGAACCAACCGTAGCCAGGCCCGTAGAGCCAGTCCCATGGCATCGGCGCGTACCAAGGCTGATCGTAGGCGGTGCGTAGCACCTTGTATTTGACGGTGCCGTTGGTGACGGGCGAGCCAAAGTAGTACTTGGCCGAGATAGTTGCCGTCACGCTTTCGCCAAGCTCAACAGGTTCGGTTGGCGCATCAACGGTAACTTCGAACTCAGGTTTCTTGTACTCCTCCACGCGAAACGTACCGCCGCCATGGTTGACGACATTGATTCGATATTGTCCCAAGCTCGCGCCCTCGGGAATTTCCCACTCGCCGGCCAATCCACCGTAAGCATCTGAGATGAGCTGCGAGGTAAATACCTTCTCGTTCTTAGGATCGCGAATCTCAATCTGAAAAGACTGTGCGGCGTACTTCGACTCGTCGGTCGAATCGTAGTTCGCATGTCGTACCCAAAACTTATAGCGAAGCCTCTGCTTGGGTCGATAAACCGGCCGATCAGTGATCGAGAAGACTTTGACCTGCTGGTAGTTCTGCTCGCGGTAGTCGCCCGACCAAATTCCGCGAAAGCCGAGATAGGCTAGCCGCCCGTCGGGCGTGGTTGCGATCGCCAGCCACTGCTGACGGCGGTTGGCATCGTCGGCCGCCAGTTGGACAAGGCCGCTTTCGTCGGTCAATTCCGCTTGGTTCTGGGTGACGATTTGAAATTGGTTTTGACTGAGCGGCTTTTGCCAGTAGCCGAAGAACTCGACATTACATTTCGGCAAAGGCTTGCCTGTGACGGCGTCGGCGACGTAGTACAGGGAACTGTCGCCGAGCGGTTTCTTGACCATCGCCGTGTCATTGAGCCACAAGACGATGTTGGTCGTATTGCCGTCGATCATCTTGGAAGTGAGCAAATAAGCGCCGGCTTCCTGCAGCGGCGTTGTGACCGTGATGCGGCGATCGAAGTGTTGTGGACGCGGCTCTAGGTCGAGACTCCAACGCGCCACTTCTTCGCCAAGGTACGTTTGATCTCCCTGAGTGATCAGACGATAGCCTAAGTTTTCGATCTGCAACTGCTCCCAGTTCAGCTTGTCTGGGTTGGAATTGAGGTACTCTTTGACGTCGGTCAGCAGCGTGTTGACGTCGATCTTGCGGGCGGTGAATTCGACGCGTTTTCCGTTACGGAAACGAAAATCGACCGTCGCTCCTCGCCCTGCGGGCTGCGACATCACCGGCTCGAACCGACCCCAGTTGCCTACAATTTGTTGGAGCCGTTCTTCCGCGTTTTGCTTGTTCGATTGCTGCTCGGAGGCTTGTCGCCAATAGTCGGCAGCACGCGTGTACTGTCTGCGGTTCTCGAAGAGCGTCGCTAATCGCTCGATAGCCTGTTGCCGCTGTCCTGTCGCGTGCGGTGCGGGCGACTCGACAACCGATTGCAGGAGTTTGATCGGATTGTGATTGTCGGGGAACTCAAATCGCTTGATCCCGGTCGCTAGTCGAGCGATGGTTTCGATTTCCGTCAGCGTGCGCAAGGCGAGCACGCTGTCGGGCTGATCGGCACGATCGAGTTCCTGCCAATTGCGAAACCAGCGATCAAACTCGACGAGCGTTTGCACACCGAACTGAGATTGCAAGAATTCGGCACGACGAAGCTTGAGCGTCGCCTCGAGTTCCGGGTTCCAACGTACCGCTTCCGCCAGCAGCCAACGCCAACGCTCGCCGTCGCTGGCGGCTTCGTCCCACGAATCGGGCAAGTCGTAGAATACTGGCTTGCCAATACTACTGACTGGGGCGCCCCTGGGTCGACCGTGTTCCTGATGCCAGCCTTCGGAATAATCGGGCAGCTCAGAAAGGCGTGTAAGACTTTGCAGTCGCCAGGCGTTTCTGTAGCCACGATCGTGCATGACTGCCTGGCCTAGTTGATCGAGCAGGGTCGCAACTTCTAGCTTCGTTGCTAAGGGCGATTCAGAATGAACTCGAAGTTCCAACATGGCCTTCTGGTAGGCTTTCCAATACAACTGCAAAGCGCTGGCTCGATCGCGGTCGGCGGAGTTCAACACCTTGCCGCCGCCGCGGTGGTTTCCGCGTCGAAACTCACCCGCTATCTGATACCCATAATGTGGAACGGACAGATAGCTTTTGGCCACCTCTGGCAGCACGTGCCAGTCGTCGGCGAATTGATCGGCCATCCGCGCAAGAAAGCCGTCCACTTCGTGTATCTGGTTGAGCTGCTGCAAACAGTCGAGTACGCGAGCAATCGCGTCCCGTTGAGTTTCCGGGACGGCATTACTGTCATCGAGTATCTGCAGCGAGAGGTCTCGTGCTTCTTGGTAATTGCCGTCATCGAATAGTTTCGCGGCGTTGATCTCAGCCGTCGAAGCATCATCTTTATCTTGCGCACGCGTCGCGAAGTGGTCGGCATGGAGTACGATCGATAAGCCAAAGAAAATACTGATCCAGGTTTTCATGGTAGCCCGCCTCATTCGCTGGTCCTTGAGTCAGCTGATCGGTCCGCTGCTCCTCCTGCCTGACCAATGTTCTACGCGAGTGAGTAGCAAAAGGTCTAGACTGCCGACAGCAACGCCAGGTTTTCCAGCAGATGAGACGTCGGCTGATGCCGGTAAGTTCCGCGGGCGGGGAGTGATGTTTCATTTTCGCAACACTTCCCGCCGGAATCCCGCCCGATTCGCGCCGTATGGTCGGCATGACCGGCCTCTCGGGGGTATTGGCGGCGGACTTTTCCGTCGAGAAGGCTTTCGGATCTGCCGCGCGAGACGTAGAGTTTTGTGCCAATTTCTCACTAACTCGCTGCATGGATTCTCTGTGGTGCCAGCAATGACTAAATCGCCAGATTTTCAGGTAAGAACGGATCGCTCGTTCGTCGACGTCGTCTACCGTTTGCTCGATGCGGCGGCTATTGTCGCGGCAACGCTGTTTTCGACTCGCTACACCGACAACGAACATCTCGAAAATCTGGCGGTTGTCGGTGCGACGACTTTGATCGTTCATATGGTGGCGATCGAAGTGAGCGGATTGTATCGCAGTTGGCGCGGCTCGCAGTTAAGTCTGGAGCTTTGGTGCGTTTTGCTGAACTGGATTTACACGGCACCTGCCGTGCTAGGAATCGGCCTGCTCACGCGGTTTAACGCCGAATTCAGCTACCAAACGAAGATTGCTTGGCTGATCGCGACACCACTGCTGATGGGCAGTGGGCGAATCGTGCTGCGGCTGATTCTTAAGAGTCTCCGCCGACGTGGATTCAATACGCGCAAGTTCGCCATCTGTGGCGTCAATCAACTCGGTTTGCAATTGGCCAACAATATTCAATCGTCGCCTGAGTTGGGGCTCGAACTGGCTGGCTTTTTCGACGATCGACCCGCCACGCGCAACTCGGACATCGACGTCAAGAAATGTCCTCGCGCCGGCACGCTGAACAAGTTAGTAAGCTTGGCCAAGCGAGGCGAAGTCGACATGGTGTTTATCACGTTTCCGATGCGCGCCGAAAAGCGTATCAAGGATTACCTCGACAAGCTCGGCGATACGACCGCTTCGGTCTATATCGTTCCAGATTTCTTTGTGTTCCAGATGCTGCATGCACGTTGGAATCAGATCAATGGTCTGCCCGTCGTCAGCGTGTTCGAAACACCAATCACCGGAATTGACGGAGTCTTGAAGCGAGGGTTCGATTTGGCCGTCGCCTCGGCTTTGGTCACCTTGCTGGCGTTGCCGATGCTGGTGATCGCCTTGCTCGTCAAACGATCGTCGCCTGGTCCGGTGTTCTTCCGGCAGAAACGCTACGGGCTGCAGGGCGAAGAAATCGGTGTCTGGAAGTTCCGCTCGATGCGAATCGCGGCCGATGGTGCAGCGGGCGAGAATGGTAATGTGGTCAAACAAGCCACCAAAGATGACGATCGCATCACTCCGATCGGTCGCATGCTGCGCCGCACGTCGCTCGACGAGTTGCCGCAGTTGTTCAATGTTCTCGACGGAAGCATGTCGCTTGTGGGGCCGCGACCGCATGCCACAGCGCACAACGAGGAGTATCGCAGCCTCATCGATGGCTATATGCTGCGACATAAAGTAAAACCGGGCATCACCGGTCTCGCGCAAGTCAATGGCTGGCGGGGCGAGACCGAAACGCTGGAAAAGATGGAAAAGCGAGTCGAGTTCGACCACCGCTACATCCGCGAATGGACGCTATGGATGGACGTGAAGATTCTGTGCCAAACCGCGTTCGTGGTCCTGAAGCAAGAAAACGCCTACTAACTCGTCGAGCCAGCCAAACACTGTCGAAGTTGGCATCGAACCTGGGCATGCTCGATAGCGCGTGTGGCATGCGCGTGCAACTCGCCCTATACTGATTCGACGGCTGGGGGCTATAGGATCAGCAGGAGTGGCACGATGCATATCAATTGGGTGATGGCGGTTCTACTGGCGATACTCCCGAGCGGATTCGTTGCCGCCGATTCGGAGTGGCTGCAATTTCGTGGCTCCAACGGACAGGGCATTTCGACAACGTTGGGTGTGCCGCTGGAGTGGGACGAAGAGACGAACGTCGTTTGGAAGACGCCGATCGTAGGCGAAGGATGGTCTTCGCCAGTTTACTCCGGGCGGGTCGCGTGGGTGACCTCGGCAACGGAAATCGCCGCCTCCGAAGAGCAGCGGCTAGAGAAAGTCGCGGGTTCGCCTGTCGCAAATGCCCTGGAGCTTGCCAGCAAGATCTCGTTGTGGGTTACGAAGATTGATCTGGACAACGGACGCGTGCTCCAAGAAATCAAGCTCGCGGAAGTCGACGATCCGCAGTGCATTCATTCACTCAACAGCTATGCTTCGCCGACGCCTGCGTTGCGCGACGATCGGCTGTACTGTCACTTCGGTGATTTCGGTACCTTCTGCCTCGACTGCTCTACGGGCGAAACGGTTTGGCAGCGACGCATTCAACTGGATCACAGCGTAGGACCGGGTAGTTCTCCGCTGCTGTATGAAGACTTGTTGGTGCTGACGTGCGATGGCATGCAGCAGCAGTATGTCACGGCGCTCGATGCTGGTAGCGGAGAGACCGTGTGGCGGACCGATCGACCGCCGATCGCGGCCGAGAACCCAGAATTCCGCAAGGCATTTTCGACACCGCTGGCGATCGACGTTGGTGACGCGACCCAGCTGATCGTGCCTGGCGCGCAATGGTTTGTGGCTTACGAACCTCGCACGGGTAAGGAATTATGGCGAGTCGATCACGGACGTGGGTTCTCGAATGTGCCGCGTCCGGTGTATGACGGAAGATTCGTCTATATGTGTACCGGCTATGCCACGTCCCAGTTGTGGGCCATTGCACCCGATGGCCAAGGTGACGTAACCGATTCGCATGTGCATTGGCGCGTGACCAAGCAGATTCCGAACATGCCCTCGCCGGTCGTCTTCGGTCAGCGCATTTACACGGTCAGCGATGGTGGAATCGCGCAGTGCTTTGAAACGTCTAGCGGCGACCGACTCTGGAAAGATCGTGTTGGCGGGAAGTTTTCGGCATCGCCGCTCTTGGCAGGTCGACACCTCTACCTGTGCAGCCACGATGGAACCACGACGGTGATTTCCGCTGGCGACACGTATCGAGAAGTTGCTCGCAACCAACTAGACGGTCAACTGATGGCGTCGCCCGTTGTCGTCGGCGACGATCTGCTATTGCGCACCGGTACGCATCTGTATCGCATCGGCGACTGATCGACTGATTTTCTGGAATTCTCAGCGTTTTTCTGGGAAGCTGGAGCTTGGCCGGTGTTTTCTACATCGGAATCAGACGCCAGGAGCAGATCGTGATATCGCCGTCGAGCCCAACCGCACTCGCTGAGCTGCTCGACTCGCATGGCGCTGCTCTGGAACTGTACGCCGCCCAATGGACCAACGCCCCGGCAGATTGCGTGCAGGAGGCGTTTGTCCAACTATCGACCTACGCGCAACAGCATGGCGTCTTGCCGACTTACCCGAGTGCCTGGTTGTATCGCGTGGTGCGAAACTACGCCTTGAATTCGGCGCGGGCGCAGCGTCGAAGAGACCACCACGAACAGATCGCCGCTCGCCTATGCAAGCGAGATGCGAATACGCCGACGGACGAAACAGAGCAACTCCTCGAGTCGCTTGAAGCATTGCCGATCGCCATGCGTGAGGTGGTCGTGTTGCGGATTTGGAGCGGTCTCACCTGGAAAGAAATTGGCGACTTGACCGCCACCTCGTCGAGTAGCGCGCAACGGACTTACGCGTCAGCGCTCGAACAACTTCGAGACAAAATGGAGCAGCCATGTCTGCCGAATACAAAATGAGCGCCGAAGCTGATCTTCCCAAGAAACTTCGCGAAATTGAGTCGCGACTTGGCCAGCTCTCGCCGCTACCCAGCGAAGTGAATCGTGACATGCTGATGTACCAAACCGGTTGGGCTGCCGCCGAGGCGCAATTCGCTCGTCCGCGAGCGTGGCTGTGGCCGGCAACTTCTGCTGCACTCGCCGCCTGCTTGCTGCTGATGCTATCGGCGGCGAACCTGCGGCCCTCGCCGACGCCGTTGGTCGATAGTGATACACCGCGAGCCGACGACCCACTGATGGTCTCCTTGCCGCGGGTTCCGCGCATAACAGTGCCGACCGCCAAGCAGTACCCACCGACGGCTACGCTGCTCGTAATGCGAGATCGCGCGTTGCGTTCGGAGTTTGACAGTCTATCCCTATCGACTGCCGATTTCGCAGGCGGTGTCGTTGACGAAGCACGCAACGGTCCTGCGACGAGTCGCGAACTGCTGCGTGAGCTACTACCTGCACGGCCCTCCGCTACGCGTACACAAATCGATTGGCAGCCGTGGTGGTCTCGTTTTCGTTCTGGAGAATCCTCATGAAACGTTTTGTCCGATGTTGTCTATGTGCGGTGGCGTTTTGCTGCGTGTCTGACTGCGCACGCGCGGAACTGACCGTAATCAAAGACTACGAAGGTCAGCAAGGCTTTACCCTCCATCGCATGACGGTCACACCCGCCGGCGAGCCGGTGCCAGCGCTCAAGCACCGCTTTGTTGTCCCGCTGCATCTTCGCAAGCCCGGCAATGCAGCAACGCACTATTTGCGATCGTTCGGCGAGCTGTCGCCAAACGACCGCTGGCGGCGCATCAAAGACAAGTATGGCGAGCAGGCCTACGAATGGTACGAGTATTCCACGCCGGTTGCAGACTTGCCGATGCAGGACTTCCGCGACGCAGCCCCTATCTTTCAAAAGTATGCAGACCGATTTATCGCTGAAGCGTCGCGTTGTCGGCGGTGCGATTGGGGCATCGAGGAAATGGACTTGCGAGGACGCGAGGCGATCTCGTACTTGCTTTCCGATGTTCAAGAGTCCAGAGCGATTTCGCGCGCGCTGGCTTATGTGTCGAGGTTGGCGATTATCGATCGTCGGATTGAGGACGCGATTGAGTACATTCGCATGAACTATCAGCTTGGTCAGGACTTTGGTAAGCAACGTTTTCTTGTCAGCAATCTGGTGGGTATGGCAGAAGTTGGTTTGGCCAATCAATCGGTGATCGAATTGATTGGGACTCGCGATTCGCCCAATCTGTTTTGGGCGCTCAGCGAGTTGCCACGACCGATCATCAACATGCGAGAGTCGATGAACCTGGAAATGTCGTTCGGCGTGCGGATGTTTCCGCTGTTGCTCGACGTCGAAGAGAAGGAGCATTCCCCCGACGAGTGGACGCGTCTGGTAGCGACCATGCTCAACGATCTCGATGCTAGCCTCGACCTGTTCGGCACAACAAAAATTCCGCGGGACAAGACGCTAGCGCGTCTGGGAGTCGCTGGGATCTCATTGTTCGCCTACCCAGCTGCGAAGCAGCGCCTCGTCGAAGGCGGCAAGACGCTGGCAGAAGTCGAAGCGATGTCGGTTTCGCAAGTGCTGCTGATTGACACGGCCCGAGAATTCCAGAAACATGCTGACGACTTCGAAAAATGGACGTTCGTACCGTATCGGCAAATGCGTGAGCCCAGCCTACCGCCCAGACGTGTCGAAGATGGTTTCGGGGCGCTGTTAGCCGATCTGCTGCTACCTGCCGTGACTGCTGCACGCACAGCGCAGATGCGATTGTATTGGCAGATGAATGCGATCAGGGTCGTCGAAGCGCTGCGTATGCACGCGGCCGCGTCGGGTTCGTTCCCGCAATCGCTCAGCGACATTACCGTCGTGCCGGTGCCTCGCAATCCGATTACCGAACAGCCATACGAGTACCGCCTTGACGGCGAGGCCGCCGTGCTTGATTTGCCCTTTAGTGACGGCATGCCCGGCGTTGCGTGGCGCTTTGAGTTGAATTTGGCGAAATAGAGGCATTCCCAACCCTCGGACACAGTGGCGAGGGGCAACTAGCACACGGAGTTTGATCGATGAAGTTTCTCCCCGCACTGATGCTGCTATTCACCTCGCAACTAACGTGGGCCCAAGACCACTGGGATTCAATCCAGCCCTATATCACTGACGAGGTCGTTGCGGTCGCCTATCTCGACCTGTCGCAGATCGACACGCTCGGCACTTTGGAATGGATCGATGGACTTGGCTTCGGTCCGACGGAAGGCCAACGGAAACGGGCGACGGATCTGATGCTCAAAGTTCAGCAGCGGTTTGACGAAACCTGGGACTATGGCGCCCGATTCGTCTACCTTCTATTTCGTGCCTCCGACCTACAGCATGGTGGTCCAGCGTGGGTGTTGCCGATCAAGGAAGGCGGCGATTCACGCGGCATGCTCGGTCTGCTGCTCAGCGGACGACCGGATCGATTTGAGATAGAACGCGACATGCGTCCGCCGTTTTTTCCTGACTATTGCGCAGTCCATAAGTCTGCGGTTGTGGGCGGTTATACGCCGGAGCAACTAAAACAGATCAAAGCGAGCCAGCCTGCTGCGGACCGCGACCTTACCGAGGCGTGGAACGCGCTTGGCCTGGCCGATTGCGGGCTCATCGTGTTTGGCGACGAGGATTCACGGCGCGTGGTTCGAGAGATGTTTCCGGCGCTACCACCGCCATTTGCGAAGATAAGCGGTGAGTTGATCGCCGACCGGCTCGCTTGGGGCGGCATCGCTGCCGATTTGCCGCCCAGGACAACGCTCAATTTGATCGTGCAGGCAGACGAACCAGCGACGGCACAATCGCTTCAGCAAATCGTACGCGACGCGATGGAGTTGCTGAAGATTGTTCCTCTCGTGCAGAATTCGCTTGACCTCGACGACTTGGTGACGATGACGAGTTTGATCGACCCGGAAGTGTTTGAAAGTCAGCTCACGATCTCGTTTGACAATCTGCTGTTTGACCTCGATCGCCTTGCTCGGCTGGTGACGCCGTCGATTAAAAGTATCCGACAGGAGACGCAACGCAATGGTCGCACTGCGAAGTTCAAGCAGATTGCGCTCGGCATGCTCAATTACGAAAGTGCCCGCGGCACCTATCCACCAAGAGCAACCTACTCGGAGGACGGCAAGCCGCTGCTGAGCTGGCGGGTACACATCTTGCCTTATTTGGGCCTAATGGACCTCTACAAGAAGTTCCGTTTAGATGAGCCTTGGGACAGCGAGCACAACAAGCAGCTAATTCCGCTCATCCCAGACGTATACGTCGATCCCGATCCTGCACTGGCTAGACGCAATTCTCAGGGAAATACATCCTTCGTTGTACCGACTGGCCCCGACACACTCTACTCGGGAGTCGAAGCACCAACGCTAAAGGACTTGAAAGATGGGACGAGCAACACGATTTTGCTCGTGGAAGTCAGACCAATCGCCGCGCCGGTATGGACGCGTCCGAAGGATTGGACGCCCACAAAGATTCCTTACGAAATGCTGCGACGTGACGACCGCGACTGGTTCACCACCGCCTACTGCGACGGCTCGGTGGGAGTCTATCCGCTGTCAACGCCTGTCGGAACACTGCGCGAGCTGCTCTCGCCCGCCGGTGGTGGCGTCGTCAATCGACCCTAATTGAATGATCGAATGTCCAAGGCCCGAATGACCGATGAGAGTGCGACTCCTAGCTCGGTCATTCGTTCATTGGTCATTCGCTCACTTAAAGTACTGCGGGTTCTCGGGGCTGAAGTCCATGTCGGTGTAGCCGTTGTTCACCTTAAGGTTGACATAGGTGTACGACTCTTCCAACTGAGGTTCTTCACCAGGGTTCTTTGGCCAGGTGTAGGCGTTATAGCGAACTGGTACCTGCAGTTCGTTATCAATGAACACTTGTGCGATGTTGAAGCGGAAATTGGGCCGTGGCACAGGATGAACGACTTTCAGCCAAGTGATCGCACGGCCTTCCATCGTGCCTTGGCCGCTGGTCACGTCGCACTCGCCAAATTTCACGTCGTTACTGGCCACGGTGATCAGCTCTTTGGTGAGTTCGCGAATGCCTAGCTTCATGATCGGGTACTTCTGACCCTTCATGGCCAGGTTGCCTTCGGGATCAAGCGTGAACTTGCCGAGCTTGCCGCGGAAACCACAATCGCGGGCCACCAAGTCGCCTTTGGAACCATCGGGATTAGCGTTGTACAGACACTCGCGGCCTTTGTTCCCGCCCAGAAAGTACATGTAGACGCCAAAAGGCTGGTGGCGAACTTTGATGAATGCTACTTCCTTGGGAGCCAACTCGCCATTGATGCGCTCTTGCTTCATCATGATCGCGTTGTAGTCGCGCACGCGTGCGTCAATGGTTTCCATCGATTGGCGCGCGACTCGCAAGGCAGGCATCAGCGGATGTTCGCCTTGCAATTGCGTGAGATCGAACGGCGGTTGCGTCTTGGCGACGGCAATACGCGATGCGACCTGCGTGGGCTGGCCCGCTGGTTGTTCGTGGTCGATGCGTACAATCGGTTCTACGAACTGACCATTCTGTTGAGCACCAGCTTGCTGCACCAAAGCCGTGGTGACAACACCGGCGGCAAGCAGCAATGCGAGATTGCCAGACTGAACGAGATTGCGATTCCTACGCATAATTACTCTTCTCCTGCAAATTACCGACGGGTTCCAGAAGGCGGGGTGAGCTGGCGGTGGACGCCAGGTCATGTCTATTCACACTAGGACGGTAGGTTACAAAGTTCCAGCGAAAAACGCTCGACGACTTGCGGCTGCTAGCACAATCGCCGCCGCCACACGAAGATTGCAAATTGCGTTCCGCGCACAATGCGTGTGCTGAGAACTTCGCCGTACCAATCCGGAAGCGAACAATCTTGCGGCCAGTCCCTTGGCATGGTGCGTAGCTATTTCGGTCGGCCTTAGTTAACTATCGCCGCCTACGATAGAAACAATTACAATCATCGGTGCAGCACGGTCGAATTACGTAATCGGACTATTTTTCCTACCGCAGCGCAAATTACGCCAACAATCCTAGTCCTCCACGCAAACCAGGGAAAGAGTAAGTTACGCAGATGGTCGAGACCACGCCAACGATCCTGACGATTCCATCCCGCCCGTTTGATGAAAATACGTATCTTGCCTACTTTGAAGGACGACAGGACTGCTTGGTTTTCGATCCTGGAATGCAGCCTGGCAAAATCTTCGCGGCGATCGAGGAGCGAGCGCTGACGCCAGCTGCGATTCTGTGCACGCATGGACATTCCGACCACATTGCTGGCAACGGAGCGATGAAGGAGCGCTGGCCCGACTGTCCGTTGATTATCGGTGCGGGCGACGCCGACAAGCTGACCGACCCGGTTGGTAATCTGTCCGCCGGCTTCGGCATCGAATTGGTGAGCCCGCCGGCTGATCAGACTGTCGAGGAAGGCGACATGCTCGACTTGGCTGGTTTCGAGCTCCGTGTGCTGGAGACTCCAGGACACTCAAGCGGACATGTTGTGTTCGTCGCCGAAGCGCTGACGCCGCGGCAGGTGTTTGGCGGCGATGTGCTGTTCGCCGGCAGCGTCGGACGGACTGACTTTCCGGGATGCTCGTTTGAAGTGCTTAAGAAGTCGATTGACGACAAACTGTTCACCTTGCCCGACGACACAATCGTGCTTCCCGGACACGGACCGGCGACGACCGTTGGCCAAGAAAAAGCGACCAACCCGTTCGTGGGCGGGCAGTAGTCAGCTGGATTCGAGCCGCCACCGCCATACCGTTCCATCGTCGGGATCAACAACCTCGCCGACGAAGCTCATGCCGACTTTCTCAAGCACCCGTGTCGAGGCGTTCTTTTGTGGCAGCGTGTGTGCGATTATCTGCTGCACCGATTCGCTCGGTGTGGCGAGTGAGATAAGCTTGCTGGCCATCAATGTCGCGTAGCCGCGACCCTCGAAGTCGGGATACGTAAAGTAGGCGATCTCGACCGACCCGTCAGCGGTCGGTTCGCTCTTGAAAGCACAGGAGCCAACGATCTCGCGCGTGCCGGCGTCGATTGTGTGGTAGCCGCCCCAAGCAAGTTGATCGACGCTCAGTGGTTCGATGGTGAGCGTTCGTCCGAGCAGCTTGTGAACCAGGGCTGCGACTCCGGCCCAGTCCTCGTCCATCATCGATTGAAAGAACGCTGGGTCGCTATGTAGTGATTCGTCGTAGGAAGGATCAAGCTGGACCAGCTGGATGGTATTCATTGCATCGCCTACGAGCTTGGGTTCCCAGAACTCGCTTACCGAACGGACGATGAGTCCGACAGCACGTTGCCGCTCGATTCGGAGACGGTCTGCTTGACATCTGACGCTGCTCTGCGTTTGGCCGGTGGCGGCCCTCCGGGCAACTCGAGGATAAAGCGACTGCCGCGACCGGGTTGGCTGTCGACCGTGATGCGTCCGCCGTGCTCTTCCATGATCTTGCGGCTGACCGGCAAGCCGAGACCGGTGCCTCGTCCGCCCTTGCGCGAAACGAATACATTGAAGATTGCTTCGATGTCGTCGGGCGCAATTCCCGGGCCATTGTCTTCGACGACCAAGCACACTTTGCGCTCGCTTGCCGTGTACTGTGCCTTCACGACGACTTTGCCTTGTTCGACGTCTTCGCATGCGTCGATGGCATTGCTCACCACGTTAAGCATCGCACTGTGGATTTGTTCCGGGTCAAACAGCAGCGTCGGCACCGCTTCGGCAGGTTGCCAAACCAGCTCGACGCCCATTTCTTCGCTGCGGTTCTGCATTAGCTCGACCACTTCGGCAGCCACAGCATTCCAGTCGGACGGCTTTGGTTCGGGCTCGCGTTCTTTGCTGAAGGTGAGCATGTCCATCGCTAGCGAGGAAATGCGTTCTTGATTGCGCTCGACAATCTTCCAGCCTTTGCGGATCATATCGACCGACTTGTTGGCCTTTTCTTCGTCGATTTCTCCTTCGACATTGGCCTTTTCGTGATCGCCGAGGCCGAGTTCGATGAGATAGCTGCCGCCGCGCACGCCTTGCAAGATGTTCTTGATATGGTGCGAAAGGGAGGCGATCGTCTGGCCAACGGCCGCGAGGCGTTCGGCCTGCACCATCGCTTTGTAGTACGAGGTGTCTTCGACAGCCAGTGCCGCCTGATGGGCGATCGCGATCATCAATCGCAAGTGTTCCTCGGTGAACTGATCGGCCTTGCCGTCGTTCATCATCATGCGTTGCGGTGTGATCGAGGTGTCGATGTAAATCACGCCCACCACGTTGTAACGTCCCTGCATGGGTACACAAATGGCCTCGCTGACCCCCATTTTGACGATGCTGCCGGCCGGGTCCCAGCGTTCGTCGTCGCGGGCATCGCTGGTCATGACGCCTTCGTTATGTTCGACCACGTAATCGAGAATCGTCTTGCTAATCGAAATCTTTTCGTCGGTTCTGATTCCACGTCGGTGACGTCGCACCTTTGGTACGAGTTTGTCTGTCTCGACATCCTTGAGCATGATGCAGCCGCGATCGGCGTCGACCCATTCGAAAATCATCTCCATGATGCGCGCTAGCAACTGGTCGATGTCCATCGTGTGGCTGACGGCCAGCGCCGTGCGATACATGATCTGCAGATTGCTGCGTGCCCGTGCGATCCAAGGACTGGACGCATTCGCCGCCTCGGGCAACATCCATTCGCTGCCCTGCGAGTGGCTCAGCGACGCGACGATGCGCGACTCGTCGTCGTAGCCAACGCGAGGGACGATATCAACTTTGTCAGCTACATCTTCGTAGGCGTCTTCGACAAAGCCGGTGTAGAGTACCAGCGATCGTCCGAACTGTATCTGGTCGCCGCTGACGAGCTCGCGTTCGGCCGTGGGTTGCCCGTTAACGAACGTGCCGTTGGAACTCGACAGATCGCGCAGTACGTACAAGTCGCCCCGGCGGACCAACTCGGCATGCGAACGCGAGACCTCGGTGTCATTGAGTCGGACGGAGTTGTCCTGGGTTCGCCCGACGGAATGGACGGCTTCTTCCAACTGGAAACGCGTACCTTGGTCGCGCCCACGAATGACGAACAACGATGCCACAGATCTACCAACTCCGAGCGACCACCGCGTGGTGCGAGTCCACGTCGCAGTCGTTGAAAAGGATGGGATCAGGCACAGAAGCGCGCACGAGCGCAGCGACCGAAGGACTTCCTGTTCCAACGGATGTGTCCTGAGGGTTTCTAGCCCCGAGATCCCAGCAGTCCCTCGATTTTACGGATAAGCGGAGCGTAATGGTAGGGTTTGGAGATCAAGTCCCCGGCAGATAAGCGCTGAAAATCGGCCCGAACCGTTCCGAGTACAACGATTGGGATATCGCTGCGGGATGCCTGATACGTCAGTTCGCGGGTGGCCGCGTTTCCGGGAGAATGGTCGCTGTCGCAGTCGCAGACAATGAGGTCAGGTCGCTCGACATCTGCGATTTCGCCTGCCAGTTGAAATCGGCTAGCTTCGAGAGTCTCGTTTCCCTGCCGA
The DNA here is from genome assembly GCA_039184115.1 of Planctomycetota bacterium. GTDB lineage: Bacteria > Planctomycetota > Planctomycetia > Pirellulales > Lacipirellulaceae > Bythopirellula. The sequence goes on from JBCDBK010000015.1 coordinate 71,898, forward strand.
CGGAGTAGAGTCTTGAGGATGTCTCGCGACTCGCGCGAGTTATCGACAATCAGCACTCTAGCTTTAGTAGACAACGGCAGACCTCCTTGTTGATGCGGCGGGCGCGGAGGATAGGAAGCGATGCCGCCAGTGTAAAGGGTGAGGAGTGCGAAGATCGAGAATCGACGATCGAGCGAGGCATAAGTCCGACGGATACGGCGTTCGTAGCGCCTTGATCCTTGTCGCGTGCGCTTGGCCACTCATCTGCTAGCAACGCGGTGGGTTGGTCGCCATTCCCCGGTACAACTAGCCCTTAAAACTGCCCTTTACGCGTTTTGGCATTGTCGACACAATACGCCACGCAATTTACCCACCGCCCCTCCCCGCAATTAAATTTCGGGGCGTGCTTTGCTCGCTTGGGCCGGTTCAACCCGTTCGGTCAAGGATGACCTTTTTCAGCAAGGAGTGCTGACGTGAGAACTTTGCTTCGTTTCACCGCCATCTCGGCAGCTATCGGTTTGGTCTCGCTTTCTTCGTTGGGGACTGTTGCCCGTGCCCAGCAGGCTGTTTCGCCTAGTGCTAACGCAACTCGCTTTGGCATCGCCGTAGTCGATGTGAGCTACATCTTCAAGAACTACTCGCAGTTCAAAGCTGCGATGGAAGGCATGAAGAACGACATTCAGTCGGCCGAATCGAAGCTGAAGACGGAAGGCGAGTCGATCGAAGCGATGGCCGAGAAAGCCAAACAGTATCAACCAAGTTCCGCCGAGTTCAAGCAACTTGACGAAGAGGTAGCGCGCAAGAAGGCTGATCTGTCGATCAAGATGAGCCGCATTCGCAAAGATTTCCAAGAACGCGAAGCTAAGGTTTACTACGAAACCTATCTGCAAGTCCGCAACACGGTGCAGTACTACGCTCAGCAGAACAACATTGGTCTGGTGCTGCGTTTTAACGGCGATCAGATCAACCCGAACAACCCCAAGGCCGTGCTAAGCGGCATCAATCAGCTCGTTGTGAGCCAGAATAACATCGACATCACGCCCGATGTCTTGGCACTGCTCAATCGTGGTGGTTCCCCAGGTGGAGCAGCCCCGTCGGCCAGCCGCCCTGCTCAACCGCGACGTTAGTCGTCGTTGGCAGCTATGGCTGACGTGTCTCAGCATTGAGACGACTTCGTCTTCTTTGGGTGGTCCACGATGTCCGATTCGCGATTGCAAAATACGATAGCCCATCCGGTCGCCGTTTGTGGGTACGGCTTCTGGAGTGGCCAGCAAGTGCAGGTCGAGTTCCGACCCGCAGCAGTCGGGAGCGGTATCACCTTCGTACGAGAAGACCTCGGCATGGACGCGCGGGTGCCGGCGAACGTCGAGCACCGAATTGAAGTGCCGCGGCGATCGAATCTTGAGCTTGGGCGAGCACGCGTCGAGATGGTCGAGCACATCTTGGCGGCACTCGCCGGACTGCAGATCGATAATTGTGATATCGTCGTCGATGCGGCAGAAATGCCCGGTTGCGACGGATCGTCGATTGCATTTATTCAGGCACTCGACTCGGTTGGCATCACCGAGCAAGACGAAG
>JBCDBK010000016.1:0-69472 GCA_039184115.1 Planctomycetota bacterium
GCAACGACGGTCCCAAGGACACGCCGCTTGTCTCAAAGGGTTGGTAATCTGTGCCACTAGCTGGAGCGCCCTTGTTGTGATGCAGGACGTACTCGGCAGTGCCGCCGCGGCGCAGACTCAGATCAACGGCTAAGATTTCTGAGAGAAGCGGCGTGTCCTTGGGACCGTCGTTGCGAAAATAGACGGTCCATTCTACGGCGGGATAATCATGATATTCCACCGCGACGCAGCGCACGATCAATTGCGTTTCAGGATCGGTCAACGTCACCCTATGTTGGGTGCGATGCTCGTCGAGCGACTTGGACTCGGCGGTGCGAGTCCAATTTGGCAGCAGATCACGCGAGGACTGATCGCCGTAGACGAATGAGAAGGGCAGTTCCGTCACCTTTCCCGAAAACTTGCCCACTGCCCATTGCTTGGACCTGGCAAGCTCGGCCTCTGTCACGGGACCCGATAATGCACCCGCCGATGAACAGCTGGCATCGGTCGCTAGCCAGATCACAACGATCGCGAACAGCCGCGGTACTGCTTGCTGAAACATGACAAGTCTCACAGACGAGGTTATTCTTGCCGCGGCTCCTGGGTTGGACGCCGAGGCACACGGATCTTGCTGTTCGCAGTCCCCAATTGTAAGATAATTCCAAGATTATGGTTTTGCGCCCGTGGAATAGCAAGCCCCGGGTACCAGCGATACAATTCGTCGAGCTTATGCAGCGTTTAATCTTACCTACCCTCTGTCTTTTACTCGCCAACGTGAGTGCTGCGCAAGGCGATTGGCCTCAGTTTCGCGGACCAACCGGACAGGGCATCGCCAGGCTGACCAACCCACCGGTTGCTTGGAATAGCGACGACGGTTTTACTTGGAAGCGATCCATCCCTGGTCACGGCTGGTCCTCGCCAATCGTCCATGAAGGTCAGATTGTGTTGACGACCGCGGTGCCTGATTCGGACAGCTCTGAATTCCAATCTCTGCGTGCGATGGGCCTCGATGCGGCCACCGGCGAGATTGTTTGGGACCGCGAAATATTTCGCGTGGCCGTGAGCCCCAAACACGATAAGAACAGCTTCGCGAGTCCTACTCCAATCACCGACGGAAAGACGGTTTACGTCCATTTCGGTCCGGAAGGAACAGCGGCCCTCGACCTCGCCGGCAACCCGATCTGGACCAACGAGGACATCGAGTACGACGCCCGTCACGGCGGGGGTGGTTCGCCGATTCTGCTGGGAGATTTGCTCGTCTTCAATTGCGACGGCGTGAGCGATCCGTTCGTGATTGCGCTTGATAGGAAGACCGGCAAAGAACGCTGGCGAACTTACCGGCACCAAATGGAGTACGAGAGATTTTCGTTCTCGACACCGCTCGCTATCGAGGTCGACGGTCGGACGCAAATTGTGAGCATCGGCAGCAACTATGCCTGCAGCTACGCGCCTGAGGATGGCAACGAGATCTGGCGCGTCGGGTTCTCGCGCCGCTGGTCGGTCGTGCCTCGCCCGGTTTTTTCGGCGGGCTTGGTCTTGTTCACCACGGGTTACGAGGGCCCTGCGTCGCTGATGGCAGTGCGACCGGACGGGACGGGCGATGTCACTGAGACGCACGTCGCCTGGACCTACGAACAGTCGGTTCCGCATACTCCGTCACCCGTGGTGGTCGATGACCGCGTCTATCTCATCAGCGACGAAGGCATCGCAACATGCCTCGACATTCAGACGGGAGATCTGCACTGGCGTAAGCGCCTCGGGGGAGCCTATTCGGCATCGCCGATCGCCGCAGGAGGCAACATCTATTGCCCGAACGAAGAGGGAGAATGCGTTATCTTCCGGGCAAGCGAACGTTATGAAGAAGTCGCGCGCAACGATCTCGAAGCACGCACCTTTGCCTCGTTCGCCACTGCTGAAGGTGCGCTATTTATCCGTACCGAATCACACTTGTACCGAATTGACTAGCCGCCGATGAAGATCGATCTGCAAGGACAACGCACACTGGTGACCGGTGCTGCCCGAGGAATCGGGCAGGCGATCGCCGACGCGCTGGCCGCCAACGGGGCGCGCGTTGCGTATGCCGATATCGATAGTGCAGCGGTCGAGGAAGCGGCGAGCCAGACTCCCGAAGCAGTCGCCGTGACGATGGATATCAGTGACGAGGCGCAAGTCAATCAGGCCGTGGCGTCGGTGACGGAGCAATGGGGCGGGCTCGACATCTTGGTCAACAACGCCGGTATCAACACGATCAAGCATCGCGTAAACATCGATCAGTTCCCATTGGAGGAATGGAACAGAATCCTCGACGTCGATCTAACCGGCACTTACCTAGTGAGCAAGGCGGTTAGCCAGTCGATGATTGCCCAGGGGTCGGGTCGAATCGTAAACATCTCGTCGGTGATGGGCGTTGTGCCAGCGCGGCTGCAGTGCGCTTTCACTGCCGCCAAAGCCGGGATCGTGCACCTGACCAGAACGATGGCTATTGAGTTGGCCGAATCTGGCATCTTGGTCAATTGTGTCTCGCCCGGGTCAACTCTGACCGAGGGCACAAAGGCGCTGTTCTACGGGGAGAAAGGTATCCAAAATGAGCGTGCTCAGCGGATGTTGAGTCACGTGCCGCTGGGTCGTCCTGGGACGGTGGAAGAAATCGCCAGCGCGGTGTTATTCTTTGCTGCGCCGGATTCGTCGTACGTGACAGGGCAGAATCTGTGCGTAGACGGTGGCTGGACGGCGGGCGGATTCTTGCGCGACTTTTAGTCGTACGATCGGCCCCTGCACCGACGAAGCGAAGTAGCGCCAACACCGATCAGCAGCAGCAACAGCGTCGAGGGCTCCGGAATCTGCTGACCCGCCGACAGCGGAGCGCCTCCGGCGTACAGCGATTCCCAATTCGCCACATCGGTAGCGTCCACGACTCCGTCATTGTTGGTGTCGCCTTCGGCCAAGGTCGAGCCAACGCCGAACCCACGCTGCAGAATCAAGAAGTCACTACCGTCAACATCTCCGTCGCCGTCGAAGTCGGCATCGAGAGTGGATGCCGGCAGGCTATTGGACACCAGGTAGACCCAGCGGTTGCGCTTGTTGGTAATGTAGACTTCGCCCTGCTGCCCTGTGTAGAAGAACGCTTCTGTTCGCGTACCACCTTCGTAGTCTGGATCGTTCTTGATCACATCTTCCAGCGTCGTATCCAACGCCGGCGTCTGGGGATCGTTGTCATCATCGAACAGCACGCCGAGCTCCTGGAGAGTTGCCGGTGCCAACTGACTGGGCTGTTCGAACAATTCGAGTGTCGTCTTCGCGGACAAGAGGTCCTCGAGAGGCACATGAAGCGTGCTCGCCTCTTCGGGAAAGTCGGTGAAGATGTACTGACCGTCTAGCGCGCTACCATTTTGGATCACTTGTCCACTGCCAATGGCGCGGAGTGGTCCCGAGCCATCGTGCCCGTATTGAGCGGCGGGATAAATAAAGTCGTTCTGCGCCCAATCATTCGAGGGAAGTGGGTTAATCCCCGCCCCGAGCCCGGTTCCTGAGCAGAGGTTGAGGCACTGGAAGGTGCCTTCACGCAAACGCCACCCATAGTCGCCACCTGGCACCACGACGTTGATTTCCTCCACGTTGTCCTGGCCGATATCTGCCACGATCATGTGGTGATTGCCTTGGTCATCTTCTGCCCAAGTGAACCGATGCGGGCTGCGAAATCCCAGTGCGTAGATCTCGTCGAGCGTGGTATCCGAGGGATCGTTATCCGCCGTGAACGGATTGGACGCGGGCACAGAGTAGCTGTTGGCTCCGTCCTGCAGCGGGTTGATGCGCAGTATCTTTCCCCGAGCATCATTTCGCAGTTGACCCGTCCCCAGTGGAGTGCCAGCCAATCCCGCGTCGCCATGTCCGTAGTACAACAGTCCGTAGTCTTCGTCGCCAGGCTCAGCGAGCGGATTGAACCCGACTTGCTTGCTGGGATGCGTGTACCAGGGAAGGGCCACCCGCAACACCTCGCGATAGCTGCTCGCGTCGACTAGACCATCGGCACCAACGGTCCATTCGCCTACGACGCTATCTGAGATGTCAGTGGTTGTTGTCGGACCGAGATAGGGGAGAGCCGAGTTTCCGCCCGCAGTCTTTTCTTGTTGCGACGTATAAAACTTCCGATATCCGGGCTTGGCGGGATCATCGAAATCGGGATGAAAAGCGAAGGAGCGCAGTCCCCCTTCGCGAGAATGCTCCAATGCGTTGCCATCGCCGTTGACCGAATCGAGGACTGCACCAAGCGAGAAATAGGGAGACGCCACAGGCGCTACGCCGCCGGTGTCGATCTTGTAAATCGTCGCAGTAGAGGTAGATCCGGTATCGCGACCGTGCGTCGCCACATAGATGTCGTCATCGCCCGGTGCGGTGGTAAGAAACGTCATTCGCGAAATACCGCCAGACTCCAGCGGCAACTGTGCAAATTTAGCAATCTCAAGCTTCACACCAGAAAGCGGGATGTCATCGTGATTCACCAGTGTCTGAGCAAACAACAGAGGTGCTCCTCCCGCCAAAACGAAGGGCAGCACGACGAACACGAGAGCAGACAAGCGTTGGGAGCGAAGAGCAGACATGGAACACCCGAATTGGCGAAAGGGATCTGATATTGCCGCGCAAATCGCTAAGCTTCGGCCGCGCGGCGGATTCAAGTGTGCGTAGTTCTATGCCGTCGATAGTAGTTCATTTGTTGATAAAATGCCAACAATTGAGCTGCTGGATGAATCCGGACCGGCTGGTCGGCGAGCTCCCGGGTCGGCAAAATGATGCTAAAAGCAACCTCTGGTTAACTAGGGCTTAATTATATTACAATTATTTATTGAGGGCATCTGAGCCTGCGACTTGGAACGGCCAGACGTGCCCACGCTTTGCAAGTCATTCTCTCCTCATGACATAAGAACGATGAACACCAACGGAAGGCTCTCTGGCAAGCGTGTACTCGTCACCGGAGCTGGCACGGGTTTGGGTGCCGGCATCGCTGTTGAGTGCGCACGCGAAGGCGCATCGGTGGCTGTCCACTACGGACGAAGTAAAGCGGGCGCCGATGCGGTCGTCCGGCAGATTCGTGAGCTAGGCGGGCGGGCCGAGGCTTTTGCCACAGACCTCGCCGACCTTAAGGAAGTAGTCGACCTGGCCACGTCTGCAACAGAGTTCCTCGGCGGACTCGACGTGTTGGTAAACAACGCGGGCATCACCATGAACATGCCCTTCGACCAGGTGACACCAGAGCAGTTTGATCAGCTGTACAATGTGAACGTACGTGGCCCTTACTTTCTCATACAAGCCTCACTCGAGCATTTGAAGCAGTCGCAAGGTGCGGTGATCAATCTCACGTCGATTCATGCCGTGCAAGGTATGTCAGAGCACTCGACTTACGCAGGAACCAAGGGTGCGATCGTATCGCACACTCGAGCTCTTGCCATTGAGCTCGGTCAGCTTGGTATCCGCGTGAATGCGATCGCGCCAGGTTGTGTTCCCGTGGAGAACTATTCGCAAGCTATCGGCGAATACGACACCGGGGACATGGGACGCAACATCCCAGCCGGATACGTGGGAAAACCGGAAGACATTGGCAAAGCGGCGGTATTCCTGGCTTCCGACGACGGGAGATTCATGCTGGGGCAAACGCTCGTTATTGATGGTGGCACGACTTCATGGATGCCGTTTAGTGACCATTTTCGTCAGTCGATGTCGGACATGGGCGTACGGTTTGGCAAAGGTTATGTTCCTGGCTTGTGACGTGAACTGAACACAACCAACTTTTCTTGATAAACTTCTCTCGAAATACCCTTCTCTAAGAATTAGATGACTGAAACAAATTCAACCGGTGCTTCGGATGCATTCGCATTTCGTGTCGCCTTTGTAGCCGCAATTGGCGGATTTCTGTTCGGGTTTGACCTGGGCATGATCGCAGCCGCCAACGTTTACCTCCGCGATCAGTTTCAGCTGAGTGATGCAGCCTTTGGGTTTGCTACGGCGAGCGCGGTGCTCGGCTGTATTCTTGGACCGTTCTTGGGTTCGTGGCTTTGCGATGCGGTGGGGCGTAAGCGGACGATGATCTGTGCATCGCTATTACTGGCGATCAGCGCCGTTTTTACTGCCGTTCCGGACGCCTTTGGCGCCTCTTCCAATGAATCGATCATGCGCACCTTCAATTTCTTCCGGTTTGTCGGAGGGTTAGGTGTGGGCCTCTGTTCAGTCGCCTCGCCAATGTATATCGCTGAATTGGCACCCGCCGAACGACGAGGTCGACTGGGAATGATGTACCAGCTGGCGATCGTCGTTGGACATGTGATCGCACCGCTGATCGCCTTCGCGGTGATCAAGATCCTTAGCAGTGGCTACGGAGTCACCGACGACGTCATTCCTGAGAATCCTTGGTTGCAGGCCTGGCGTTGGATGTTTTTCTCGGAGACAGTGTGCGTCGCCGCTTTCGTCCTGTTCGTCTTCGCTCTGCCGAATAGCCCACGCTGGCTCGCGGAAAAGGGACGGTTTGACGAGGCGGAGCAGGTGCTTGCCCAGGTGGCCGGTGCGGAACACGCCCGTAGCGAGATTGAAGAGATCAAGGTCTCGCTGAACGAGGAAGAAGGGAGCTGGGCGGAGTTGTTCTCGCCGGGCATGCGTTTCGCCGTTCTGATTGGAATTCTGCTCACTTTCTTCAACAACTGGACCGGCTGGAGCGTCATCGGTGGGTATGTTCCGCGGCTGTTTGAGCTGGCCGGTTTCGGCCGCGAGGCGGGCATAAGGAACTTTGTGTTCGTCTATGGCGCCATGGGAAGTTTGACGCTCGTGTCGCTGATGCTGACTGATCGCATTGGCCGCCGGCCGCTTTGGATTGGGGCGTCACTGGCAATGGCGATCATCACCGCCGTGACGGGCTATCTATTCCACCATGAAGTGACCGGTTGGCCCGTACTCGTAATCCTCATGCTCGTGACCATCCCCCACGGCATTGCACTGGGCGGTTTGCCGTGGCTGATGATGTCAGAACTCTTTCCGACGCGGCTGCGCGCAAAAGCCGTCAGCGTGACGACGACCACTCTGTGGTGTTTTATTTTTGCCGGGGCGTCTCTGTTCCCGATGATCACCGGTACAGCGCAGCAGAACGTTCTCACCGCGCGAAACGTCAAGATGACCAGCGATCAGGTCTCGTTTGTTGATGCGGATCCCGCTCGCATCGAAATCGCGGTAGGCGACCTCGCCTCAGCCGGTTTCCGGCCGCTCGATCAGGTGACGGTAATCGGAGCCTCGCAGGCGTCCAACAACGGTTCCTACTTGATCAGTGAAGTGAGCGAAGGTCAGATCGTCTTGAGTGGCAGCTCGCAACTTGCCACGGAAGCTGCCGGTGCATCGGTCACGCTACAGGTCGGTTCCGTTGGGCCCGCGTTCTGGATCTTTACCGTCGTGTGTGTCCTGTCGTTGCTGTTTGGCCTGACGATTATGCCAGAAACCAAGGGCCGCACGCTGGAAGAGATCGGCAGCTCTTGGAAGAAATAGCGGCGATCAACTGCCAATCTGTCTCGCCAGGCAGAGCAGGCCGCTGAGCGTCTCTTCTTGCTCTTGGGCAATGCGCAGCGGAGCGGCCAAGCGTTGTTGAATCGTGTCACGTAGATAGTTGATCTTTTGTGCCAGACCGCCGGAAAGCACAACTGCGTTCCAGCCCTGGTCAGGAGCAAGTCTTCTGGCTGCGGTGAGATAGTTGTCGACCATGTTGTCCACGGCGGCGCGGAAGACGTGACCGACAGTCATACTCTCCAGGCGCATCTTGTTCAGCGATCCATGGGTTCCCACCTTGCAGTCGAAGAATGCAATATCCGCTGCCAGCTCTGCGTCGTCTGCTTCGTCGATCGCACGGATGATGTGTTGCCACGGATCAGTCGGTACGTAGCCGTCTCGGCGCGGTAGATCTGTCAGCAAGTCAACCAAGGCATTCAGCGCCCGTCCCGCGGGCAAGTGCGTGATTGTGTTGACATACTGTCCGTTGAAGAAGGGGCGCGTCTGGTAGTTCTCGCTTAACTCGGCCGACGGCGTGATCATGCCGACTTGCGAACCGGTCGATATGTTGATCGACAATTCATCCGGGCAGACACCTGCTCCAAGTAAGGCCGCTTGATGATCACCTACCGCCGCGAAACAGGGCAGCTTGCCCGCCGGAGTCCGCATTTCGCCAGCCGGCTGTCCAACCGCGACTAGCTGTGGCCAGACGATTTTCTGGGCGGTCAACTTCGCTAACCAGTCGTCATGGATGTTGCCTGTCCGTAGATTCACAATTCCCACCGCCATGGTCAGTTCCATGCGCGGTTGGGCTTCACACAACTTTGCGACGACATAGTCTCCGAGGTTCGCAGCATGCAATTCACCATCCGGGAGCTGTCCCGTCTCAGCCAGAGCAAAGAGAATGCTGGCCGCAGATCCGGGGGCCAGTTCATTGCCCAGTTCCGACGCTTCTCGCGGAGACGTCCGTTGCTTGAGTTGCTCGAACAGGCTGCCGGCCTGAGACGGATGCGACGCGAGACCGCGCTGATCGCGCCACGAGATGTAGTTTGTCAGCAGTTTCCCGTCCGGCCGAGCGAGAATGATGCCACCCATCTGGCTGCTGAACAGGACTCCCGCGCAACTTTCACAGTCCGTCAGCAATTCAGCGATCAGCAGCCGCGTCTCCTCGACAATTTCGCTGGGCGAGACTTCGAGATGCGACGCATCCGTCGCTGAAATGGCATCGGGGAATGGCCGCCGGCGAAAATGGCTGACCCTCTGTGCCTCGGTATCGAGCAGCGCACCTTTGATGCTGGAAGTGCCAAGATCGATTCCCAGAAAGTAAGGCATCTATCGGTTCGACGGATGAGTGGAGAGGTGGCTTGCCTGTGAGCCTCACACGGCAATATAATCTCAAGCCATGAGCAGATCAAAGCAGGAGGTACTAGCCGCAATGGCCGCCGAGCGCGTAGTGGCCATCGTGCGAACTCAAGATGGCTCCTCGCTTGTGGAAGTGGCGAAGGCTTTAAGCGATGGTGGCATCTCGCTCATTGAAATCACTCTGACCGTGCCAGGCGCCCTCGACATCATTCGCCAGGCAACGCAGGAGCTGCAAGGTTGCGGTATCTGTTTCGGGGCTGGAACCGTGCGAGATCCGAAAACCGCTGAGTTGGCGATCGCTGCCGGTGCTGAGTTTATCGTCGCACCAACGTTTAACCCCGACACGGTGAAGTTCTGCAACGAGCAGGGGATCTTCGTTGCACCGGGCGCGTTCTCTCCGACGGAATTAGAAACGGCGTGGCAAGCTGGTGCGGACGTTGTGAAGGTTTTTCCCGCCAACATCGGCGGCCCCCAATACTTCAAGGATTTACGCGGCCCGCTGCCTGGCATGCGCCTCATGCCGACCGGCAGCGTGAACTTCGAAACGGGGCCTCAGTACCTGGCAGCCGGCGCGACAGCGGTCGGCGTTGGTGGGGTACTGTTCGGCAAAGGCTTAATCCCTCAGCGAGACTTCGCGCAGATTACGGAGAACGCGAAGAAGATGGTTGCCTGTCTTGAAAGTGGCGGTTAGCCCTTAAATCTCGGGCTAACGACACCGGGGACCTCCACACGGGCGACGAACAGATCGCCGGCTTCGGGCTGCTTCGCCAATTGTGCGTCGGTTAGCGCATGGCGGGCCGAGGTGATGTAGAGATCGCGTAGATCGCTGCCGCCAAAAGCACACGCGGTCGGTTGTTCGACGGGCACCTCGATCTTGCTCAGTAACTGGCCGCTATGCGGATCGATGCAGCCGACACAACCGCCACCCCAGAAGGCGACCCAGAGCCGATCTTCGGCATCGATGCTCATTCCGTCGGCAGCTCCTAGTTCGTCGGGGACATGAAAAACTGAACGGCGGTTGCTGATCGTGCCTTGGTGGATGTCGTAGTCGAACGCGTCCACCACGCCGCTCATCGAGTCCGCGTAGTACATCGTCTTTGCATCTGCCGACCAGACGATGCCGTTGGACACTCCGACATCGGAGAGGTGCTTGCGGACGGAGAGTTCTGAATCCAAGCTGTACAATGCCCCTGTGGTGTGGTTGCCTGGATCCAGGTTCATCGTACCCGCCCAAAACCGACCCGCCGGGTCACACTTGCCATCGTTGAAACGGTTTTCGGAGAGATCGGCTTCCGGATCGTTGATGATTACGAGCGCCTGACTCGTCGGATCGAAGCGGGCAAAGCCGTTCGCCACAGCAAGCAGAATGCCGCCGGCACTGTCGAGCACGATCGTCCCGACTCGTTGCCCCACTTCGAAGCGATCGTTCACCTGATTGGCGGGATCGTACCGAAACACGAGACCTACTTCGATATCGATCCACCACAAGGCTTGCGCTTGCTCATCCCACAACGGACCCTCGCCGAGTGTGGCTTGAGCGCTAAAGACGTTGTGGGATTGATGTATTGGCAACATATTTGCGGTTTGAGTTAACTCTCGGAATGAAGTCGGTCACGGTGGCTGCCAATGTGTGCGGTTAGCAGTTCCGCTGCCAGATCAGGTTTGCCATCGCGCAGTGCATCGATAATTTCTTGATGGGTTTTGACACCGTCGCTCCATTGCCCGCGTGGGAAGTCTGCACGGAACTTCAGAAAGAACACCTGCACCAGATCGTTAAACGCAGACAGTGCCGACAAGCCGGAGGCGGCGACCAACGTCCGATGAAACTCGATGTCTCCCCCGATCCAATCCTTCATGCTCCGAGCCTTGCGAAGTTGATCGTTGATAGCGTTGAGCTGTTGATAGATGCCGGGGTCGCCAGCCATACGCTGGGCGACCTTGTGTAATCCTCCTGTTTCGATAATCACCCGAGTCTCAATCAACTCAGCCATCGGGTAATTGCTGACCGCGAAATGGAACGCCAAGTATTTGGAAACTCGCTCCATACTGACGCTGCCCACAGTCAGGCCGCGACGGGGCGCGGCGTCAACGATCCCCAGGAAGCTGAGTGCCTTGGTTGCCTCGCGTACACTGACGCGGCTCACTCCGTAGAGTTCGGTGAGTTCGCCCTCGGTGGGCAGCCGGTCACCCGGCTTGAGGCCGTTTTCGATGATGTACTCACGGATCTTGGACGCCACCATTTCGCTCTTGATGGTCCGTTTTTCCGCAATGGCATCGCTCATAATGGCACTTTCATATTACGGGCTTCGGGGATACACAATCTAAGCATAGCCCCTTCCAGCCCCTGGCGTTTCGCGCAGGTCTAATTATAATACAAATAGCGGTTCCCGTCGCTTGGTGCGCATCAGGCACCCAATCTTATGCTTTCCACAGGAGCGTGGCTGTGCCCCAAGTCGCCATCACCGATTATACGTTTGAATCCCTCGACATCGAGAAGCAAATCCTCGAGCCCTTTGGACTTACCGTCGATGGTGCACAGTGCCGCACATCCTCACAAGTGCGCGAATTCCTGCAGAATGCGGACTACGTCATCACTCAATTCGCGCCGGTAGATGCGACGGTGATCGACGCCCTGCGAAACGCGAAAGTGATCGTCCGTTATGGTATCGGTGTCGACAACGTCGATTTAGAAGCTGCACGGCAAAAAGGCGTCGCCGTGTGCAATATCCCCGACTACTGTGTCGACGAAGTGGCCGATCACACGCTTGCTCTGATCTTGGCCAGCACCCGTCAGGTCGTTGCCAACGCGAATCATGTCACTAGTGGCGATTGGGGCCTGGCAACACCGCTGCAGTCGATGACCGCGCTGAAGGAGCTGACGGTTGGCGTAGTCGGCTTCGGAAGGATCGGCCGCGAAGTTGCTGCCCGCCTGTTGCCCTTCAAGGGCCGCGTCCTGGTTTCCGATCCCGCGGTCGATGCGGATGTGATTCGCGCTGCCGGAGCAGAACCTGTAGATTTGAGCCAACTGCTAGCGGCCAGTGATGTTGTCACCTTACATTGCCCAGCGATCCCTACCACGCAACATTTGATACGCGAGGAAACCATTGCACAGATGAAGCAAGGCGCGATCCTGGTCAATGTAGCGCGGGGGACGGTTGTTCACACGCCCGACCTGGCGGCTGCACTGGAGAGTGGTCGGTTGGCGTTCGTCGCGTTGGACGTCCTGGAAACCGAGCCGCCCGCCGCTGACGAACCCCTGCGAACCAACAACAAGGCGATCGTTCATAGTCATATCGCCTCAGCCAGCGCTGCGGCTGCGACGAAGTTGCGTCAGGGGGCAGCCATGATCGTTGCAGCTGCCGCTCAAGGCAAGCCACTACCAAACGTCGTCAATGGGGTCACGCTACAGGCGTGCGCTTCGGATTAGCTCCTCGGATGCTCCGTCCACGTCGGAGCCAACACGCATGGGTCAGGTAAAGACAAATACTGGAATTCCAATCAAGGTTTTGGAAGGCTTCTGCCAAGGAGCTTTACGCAGCCTTGATGTCTCTGTGGAGCATGCCCAACAAATCACCGACGTGCTGGTCACGACCGACACGTGGGGCGTTTACACGCATGGCACTAAGTTGCTTCCGGGATACGTGCGACGTTTACGCTTAGGCGGACTCAAAGTCGACGGAGAACCGAGCGTGGTTGCAGAAGGACCAGCCTGGGCCCTCGTCGATGGGCGATCGCTGCCCGCACAAGTCACCTCACAGTTGGCCATGCAAAGCGCGATTGACAAGGCACGCGAGACAGGAATTGCCTACGCGGGCGTCCGCAACAGCTGCCATTTCGGCGCTGCTGGCTACTATGCGTGGCAAGCGGCAAAGCAGGGCATGATTGGACTGGCAATGGCAAACGATATTCCAAGCGTTGCCGCTCCCGGCTCGCGAAAAGCAGTCATCGGCAGCAATCCGATCGCCTACGGCATTCCCGCCGGCAGACACGACCCAATCTTGCTGGACATGTCGATCGCAGCCGTGGCGGGAGGCAAGGTCTACGCGCGATGCAAACGGGGTGAGCCGATCCCCGCAGGCTGGCTGATCGGTCCGGATGGTCAGCCTACAACCGACGGATCGCTCTATCCCCATGAAACATCTTTGGCACCAGTGGGAGCGCACAAGGGATATGGAATCGGGCTGCTAATTGAATCGCTGTCGGCAGTGTTAACCGGAGCCTCTGTTACCTGGAACGTCGGCAGCTGGATATTCGACGAGGGCACAGATCCGACCGATCACGGAGCTGCGTTTATGGCCATTGATACTACCGCGATTACGCCCAGCGGTGATTTTTGTGAGCGGATTGACGCGCTGATCGAAGAGATCCACGCCGCGCCAACAGCTGATGAGTGCCAACAGCTGATGGTGCCGGGTGAATATGAATGGACAAATCGTCGCCAGGCTCTGCATTGCGGAGTCGATCTGCCCGTGGACGTGGTTGAGGCGCTTACAAGTCTGGCGGCCGAGCTGGGCATGGAGTTTCCCGAGGAGAGTGCTCGATGAAGATTATACGATTTCAGGACGATCAAGGTGCGATCCAGTTCGGCTCTCAGCAGGGCGACGACCGAGTCACTCTGCTAGAAGGAGATGTCTACGGCGACTATCGCGACACCGAGCAACCAGCAACGGTTGCGAAGCTGCTCGCGCCCATTGCCCCAGTCGACATCATCTGCATTGGGCTGAACTATGCCCATCATGCCGCCGAGAGCAACCTGCCTGAGCCGGACCATCCGGTCATGTTCACCAAGTCGTCAGCGGTGGTGCAAAACCCTAATGATCCAATCGTACTACCGCGCAAACTTCGCAGCGACGAAGTCGACTACGAATGCGAACTCGCAGTAGTGATCGGCAAAAAGTGCAAAAATGCATCGAAAGACATCGCTCTTGACCATGTGCTTGGCTACACCTGCGCTAATGACGTGAGTGCCCGAGATTGGCAGGCGAAATGGGGCGGCGGACAGTGGTGTCGGGGGAAGACGTTCGACACCTTCGCACCGTTAGGACCGTGCCTAGTTACGACGGACGAAATCACCAACCCCAACCAACTCAAGATTAAGACCGTGCTCAATGGCGAGACGATGCAGGACTGGACGACCGAAGATATGATCTTCGACGTCCCTACGCTCATTGAGTTTCTCAGCGGTAGCACGACGCTGTTGCCTGGGACCGTGATTTTGACCGGCACGCCCCATGGCATCGGGGCAGCACGCACTCCGCCCGTGTTCCTGAAGGCTGGAGATACTGTAACGATCGAAATTGACCGGATTGGTGCGCTCACCAATCCGGTGGTTGAGGAAGCCGTCTAGTTAGCTTGAAAGCAGAGTAACTCGATTAAACGATGTCGCAGGTAACGGAAACGCAACTCGAGAATGAAGTCTTACTCGACTTGTATCGCACTATGCAACTAGTGCGCCGGTGCGAGCTGCAATTAGCGAAATCGAGTCAGCAGGGCCTGGTTCATGGTGCCTGCCACACCTACGTTGGACAGGAAGCCATTGCCGCCGGAGTCTGTGCTCACCTCAGTCGAGACGACGTAGTCTTCAGCACGCATCGAGGTCACGGACACGCACTAGCAAAGGGCGTAACGCCCGAACAGCTGATCGCAGAACTCTATGGCCGCGAGACCGGCTGTTCCGCCGGTCGTGGTGGCAGCATGCATCTGTTTGCACCCGAAGTTGGGCTCATGGGTACCAGTGGAATTGTCGGACCCTGTTTGCTGCAGGCGGCTGGCGCTGGATACAGTTTCAAAGTTCGTAATTTTGATCATGTTGCAGTTGCGTTCTTCGGTGACGGTGCCGTGAACAATGGCGCATTTCACGAAGCGCTTAACATGGCTAGCATTTGGAAACTGCCAGTCCTGTTTGTATGTGAAAACAACGGTTTTGCGACCGAAGTGCCCTTTGAATATGCGAGCAGCAATCCTAGCATCGCAGCCCGTGGAGAATCGTATGGGCTACCCGGCGTGGAAGTAGATGGCAACGACGTCACGTCAGTATATCGTGCGGCCCGACAAGCCATCGATCGAGCGCGACAAGGACACGGAGCGACGCTCATCGAATGCATCACCTACCGCGTGAGGTCTCATGCCGAGGGCATGGAGGACTTTACTTATCGCACCAGGGAAGAAGTGGAAGAGTGGAAGAAACGCTGCCCGCTGTTACGATTACGTCATCGGCTGCTGGATGAGTCAGCCAATGCCGATCCGGTCGATTCGAGCGAATTGGACCACATTGATGGCGAGATTACGGAACTCGTGCAAACTTCCCATCGACTAGCAAAATCAGCCCCCTATCCGGGCATCGAAACGGCCACGCACCACGTCCATGCGGTACAATCTAGATTGCCCGGCAAACCTCCTCAGCAGAGCACTTCGCCCGCTGGGTCTGACGACAACGCTACCAGTTGCCAGCGTGAAGTTACATATTCTGACGCAACGTTCGAAGCACTTGCTGTTGCGATGGAACAAGATCCCACAATTTTTGTTTTAGGCGAAGGGGTCGGTGAGCGCGGTGGCAACTTCAATACCACACCAGGCCTTTACAATAAGTATGGCCCACTCCGACTCTGCGACACGCCCATCTGCGAACGTGGCTTCATCGGTTTGAGTGGTGGTGCTGCGATGACGGGAACGCGCCCCGTCGTCGATTTCATGTTCGCGGATTTTATCTTGGATGCCGTTGGCGAAATCATAAACCAGATTGCCAAAATCCAATTTATGTCCGGCGGACGTATTCAGATGCCCGTGGTCATGCGCGGCTGCATCGGCATTGGCCATTCGGCAGCGACTCATCACTCGGGTAGTTACTATTCGATGTTCGGTCACTTTCCAGGTCTTCGCGTCGTCGTGCCTTCTTCACCGTACGATGCCAAAGGGTTGTTTGCGACGGCGCTGTGCGGCGATGATCCCGTCTTGTTCTTGGAGCATCGAGAACTCCTCAACACGAAGGGCAGCGTTCCGGAAGAGCCGTACGAGATTCCATTCGGCGAGGCAGCCATCGTGCAGCCGGGAACTGATGTTACGGTTGTCGCGCTGGCTGAGATGGTGCACAAGTCGCTCGAGGCGTGTGCCGAATTGGAGAGACACGGTATCTCGGTCGAGCTTATCGACCCCCGCACGATAGCGCCCCTGGATTGCGAAACTATCATCCATTCGGTCGCCAAGACGGGTCGACTGCTGATCGCGGACGAGGCGTTTGAACCATTTGGGCTGGGAGCGGAAGTCTCCGCTGCGGTGGGGCGATACGGATTCGATTATCTCGACGCGCCAATATACCGGCTCAGTGGCGCGCATACCCCGACACCCTATAGTCCGTCGCTCGAAAGTGCCGTCGTTCCACAAGTCGACGATCTTGTCACGACCGTGCTGAAGCTGTTGGAGGAGTAGGATCGTGGCGATCGAGATTGTTGTACCGAGGCTAGGCTGGTCGATGGACGAAGGGGCATTTGGCGGGTGGCTTAAGGAGGAGGGAGAGCATGTCGCCGAAGGCGAGATGTTGTTCGAGCTTGAGAGCGACAAGGCAACTCAGGAAGTTGAATCCTTCGATGCGGGCGTTCTCAGGCTCCCTCTGGACGCACCACAATCCGGCGACACGGTCCGTGTAGGTCAGTGCCTGGGATTCCTCTGCGAGGCTGACGAACCAGCACCCGCCAGTTGTACTGCCACTTACTCTGACGAACACACTGCCCAGCCGAAGCCGACTGGAGAAGAAATTTTCGCTGATGTGCATGCAACCCCTTCCGCGCGACGCTTGGCGCGAGAACTGGGCGTCGATATTCGCCATTCGAAACCGTCTCAATCACTCAATGCGATTACGCAGGAGGACGTGCGCGCTTCGACAGAATCGACCAACGGTTCTGGATCAGAGCCACGTGCAACAAGTGTCGCGGTCAGCCCGCGCGCCGCCGCGAAAGCCGCCCAACTAGGCATCAACCTGGCAAGTGTTACTGGTTCGGGTCGCGGCGGTCGCATCCGCGAGCGTGACGTACTAGCCGCTGCAGGTGCGGCGCACCAAGAAGTCTCACTGCCGTCGTCGAATCGTATGCGGACCGCTACCGATCCTCTGAAAATCGACGTGGAAGCGATCGATTCGCGGGCCAACTATTCACCGAAATCGGGAATCCGACAGACGATCGCCGAGCGGATGTTAGCGGCAACGCATCACACGGCTCCGGTAACACTGATGGCCAAGGCAGATGCGGCGGAGTTGACGAGACTGCGTCGTGAGCTCAAGGAGGCCTGCCATTCGGTCGAAAAGACGGCTCCAAGCATGACCAGCCTACTGGTCAAACTAGTTGCACAAGCCATTCAGATTCACCCTTCAATCCAGCATCAGTGGGCCGAGGACGGATTGCTCGTTCCGGAGGGCATACACATTTCTGTTGCTGTGCAAACTGACATGGGCTTGCTCACACCTGTTGTGCGTGACGTGCCCCAATTGTTGTTGGGTAATCTATCGGCGAGTCTAACTTCTCTAATTGAGAGAGCTAAGTCCGGTGTGTTGAATCGTGACGAGATGCAAGGCGGCACATTTACAGTTACCAATCTAGGTCGGTATGCAGTCGATAGTTTTACACCGATTCTCAATCTGCCACAGAGTGCTATCCTTGGTGTCGGGCAAATCCAACCCGAGCCCGTAGCGATGGATGGCGAAGTTGTCGTACGCGATCAAGTCAGCCTAAGTCTGACGTTTGATCATCGAGTGCATGACGGAGCATATGCTGCCGCCTTCTTGCAGACCCTCTGTGGTTTCATAAGGAATCCCAAACCTTGGCTGCTATTGTAGGTCCACGCAACGGCAATCCCTGTGAGTAGGTGCGAGGCATCATACTCCCCCATGGGTTCAAGCTACCTGAGTGCCGAGCACAAGGACAATTGCCAATCAGAATCTGCAAAAGGGCGCATCGAAGATCACCTTCGCGTGGGCAAACGTCGCGAATCAATTTGTCACTCCAGTGGGTGGGACCAAAGTGAGTCGTTGAGAGTTTTCGGAGCATTAATGCACTGAACATGCCGTCCATTTGGCAGCCCAATTCCACACGCAGCTGGAGGAGCGTCCGACACAATCGTAAGAGAATTCGATCGAAAAGTGGCATTTAGCCAGTTCAGTTCGGAAATACTACGGCTTGTCAGGGGTGGGAAGATGCCACCAGCGCCGTGAATGTACCCAGTAACGCTGCCCGGAGGAGACCCTCGTACGGAAAGCCCGTTTGCGCGAGTTATTGCCATACTGCGCGCCGTCTAGTCTTATCAACAACTGTCCAAATCGCCCATCGATGGTTTCGCATGCACTAGATTCCCATTGCAGGACAGAGCGGTGTCGTGCAGGGAGCGCGTCAATGCGTTTGGCTCGTGGTCGGACGCGTCGGCGGTGCCCCGTGCAAAGGGCCAACTCTTTACCGCTTCTCGGTCTGAACCTAGCTCAGTTTCACTCGGAAAGAACTCTGGAAGATGCTTGAGCAGCTTGCCGTCGACTCCAGAGTCGGCACCCCGCTCTATAGCATTTCGTGCACGAGTGATCAGCCTCTATGCGCGTGGGCGACGTAGCAAGAGAGAGCTAGGCGGACCGGTCACTCCAATCCATTTGACCGGTCTTGGCAATGCCCATTCGGCAAGTCAGAAACAGTGGGCGACACTGGATTCGAACCAGTGACCTCTGCGGTGTGAACACAGCGCTCTAACCAACTGAGCTAGCCGCCCGTAGAAAGTCTGATTTTAGAACTGCGCAGGCAGGATGAGAAGTGGCGATTTGATCAGGATGAGGGTATGTCGTCGCGTGGGTTGTCTTCGGGCTCGATAATCACGGTGTCGGAGCTGAAGTCATTGACGGTTTGGTCGCTGTCGTCGACTCCGGAATCGGGAACGTCTTGCACGCAGCGATCGTGCGGAAACTCTTCGGTCTCGATGTCTGCCTCGTCGACGATCTGGCCGCCTGTTGCGTTATCCTCGGAATCGTAGTCATCACTCTCCTCGTAACCATGGACCAGTCGACTATCGTCGCGGCTCACTTTGTCGTCGTAGGCAAGTTGCTCGGGCTCGCTATAGATGACTTCGTTAAGCTCGTTTTGAAATCCCGTCAGTCCGCGGCGAAACTCGGCGAACGACTTGCCCCACGAGCGAGCAACTTCAGGAAGGTTGCCTCCGTAAAGCAGTAGTGCTACGACGGCTAGCACGAGCATTTCTGCAGGGCCTGGGCTCCAGAACGCAAAGATCCATCCGTTCATGGGCAATTGATCTATCATCGGCGGTGACTACCGTCAGCTGGCACTGGTTCATTCCAACGCAATTGAGGCGCGTCACTCAAGATCGTCGTTGCGTTTGTCTTCGAGGTTTACTTTCGGATCGGTCTCGCCGCCCTTGATGCCTTTCTTAAACTCCGTGATGCCTTCGCCTAGCGAGCGCATGACGGATGGCAAACGATTGCCGAAAAGCAGAAGGACGATCATCGCAACAATGATCACTTGCCAGGGCCCGGGAGTGCCAATGAATGCAAACATTGTCATAGCCAGTGAGGGAGACATGACGACCTCTAACAACGGATGAGCAAGTTTGTCGGCTGAAAATCAGCTCGCGACTTGCGTAAACACCGACACCACATAGGTTTCGGTCGCTTATTCTGCTCTCTATTCTAACCTACCCGCGGAGACAGGCAAGCAGCGGAAAGTCAGAGGTAAGACGGCAAAATTGAGAACTGTGCTAGTTTAGATCGGTAGAAATAGGCTCGCCGGCGATGCAGCGCAGGTGGTCTTTCCTACGGCCCTCCAGGCTGTAATCTGCTTACTTTCTAATCCCATGCCATCCGTCACGGTCGGCGATCTGTTTAGGCGACTCGTCAGGGTTGTAGCGATAGTAAACCTCCAGGCAGAGTGCGGACAAAGCCGTTGTGTAGACTCGACCTCCACAGCCCCCCCAGGTGGTATTGGCGTCCCAGCTGCCGTCAC
Organism: Planctomycetota bacterium; assembly: GCA_039184115.1. GTDB lineage: Bacteria > Planctomycetota > Planctomycetia > Pirellulales > Lacipirellulaceae > Bythopirellula. Next base: position 19,836 of record JBCDBK010000016.1, read on the forward strand.
TTTGCTGCGTGGTCAATAGATTCGTTGTGAGGGCATGGTTCCAGTGCTCCCAAGTCTCTGCGGCAATCGACGACTCTTGCTGGCAACGATGTAGCGCGAGCGTGGCGTAGTACCAGAAGTAGAGGTTGCGTCTGTCGGATGACGGTAGCGTCTGAGCAACGGACGTGACGGCTTCGTTGATTGCATTGGAATCGAGATCACCACTTTGTTGCTCTCGTTGTAAGAGTCGACAGAAGAGCGCCTCGGCCGTCATCGATCGACTCACCGCGCTGTTGGGTCGGTAAGCTGCCAGCCCACCGGCTCTTCCACGCTTGACGCGACGCAGGAAACGATCGACGCGCGTCCAAGTGGTTTGTGGAATGTCGATGCCAGCGAGCTGGGCACTTTTGAGCGTCATGATTTGCCAACCCAATTGACTCGTATCGCCCGTGTCGCCGCGTTGATAACGCCAACCGCCGTCGGTGGGATGCTGCATAGACAGCGTATAGCGCACCGCCGCGCGGGCCATTGGCTCAAGGCGTTCGTCTTGCGTGAGTGCCAACGCCTCGCAGACGGCGAAGGTGGCCATCGAGTGACAGTACATACGGGCAAAGAATTGTGCGTCGTCGAATAGCGATCCATCGGCCCGTTGTCTTTGCCGCAAGTATTCGAGTCCGCCTGCGACTTCGTGAGTGTAAGCACCTGTGTTGTGAGTGTGGCCGGCGCCGAGAAACGCGAGCAGCGCCAGACCCGTCACACCCATGTCGGCATGGGCACCGGCGCCGCGTCGATCTTGGCTCAGCACGACACGCGCCGTTCCAGCGCCATACCGCGAAGCGTCCCAACCTCCGTTTTCCGATTGTGCCGTGGCGAGCCAACCCAGCGCGGCGCGGACCGCCTGTTCGGTTTGCTCACTGCCACCGCGCTGCTGGACAAGGTTGTCGCGGTCCTTCGCGAACCGATCGGCGTAGGTGGAGGGCAGGGGAGTGGCTTCGGTGTTTGGAGGCGCGCTGGATGGCTTGGGCTCCCCGGGAGTCTCCTGATCAGGCTCCTCGGCATCGATGTCAGCGTCGTCGGCTTGCTCCTCGATCGCGTCAACCGAGGTTTCTTCCGTCTTCACGTTTTCGTTCGACTGCTCAGTCGGCTCCTGCAACGCTTCGACAGTTTCTTCTGGTTCCGGTGGCTTTTCCTCGGCGAGGGCTTCTAGAAGTGCGGGAGCCTCCAAGGGCGGAGCAGGTGTGGGGCGCTCTGGTTCCGACAGGGGTTTTAATGCTTCGACTGGCGGTGGCGGCGGCACTTCGATCGGTTCTGGTCTGGGTTCGACTAATGGTGGATCGCTGGGTTGTTCCCACTCAGGCGTGATCTCTTCTATGGTCTCATTAGGTTCGGGCATTGCGACTTGAGTGACCGATACACGGATGGGTTCGTTGTCGCCAAGTTCGGGGGCACCGGTGACGATGCGGACAGTTGTGGCCACGCAGCCCAGTAGCACGTGCACCCAGAGCGAGAGGATGGCGCACTTGCGCCATGGCCTGGCTTGCGACCACCGTGTCCGAAGCAAAATGACGAGCACGACCGTAAGTACCGCCAGCACGGACCACAACGCCAACCAAGTTGTCGACGTGAGTCCCCAGTAAGCCAGAGTTGAGAGGCTGTGGAGCATGGAGGTTATCGAGTGGGTAGGCCGCCGCCGTCAGCGAGACGGACGGTGATGCCGAGGTCGGAGATGTTGGCTTCCTTACAGGCCGCCAGACTGGCGGCGACATGTTGGAAAGCGCAGGTGGCGTCGCCTCGGATGACAACGCTTAGCGCAGGGTAATCACTGCGCGCGGTGCGCAGTCGATGGGTGAGTTCCGAGAGCGACACGTCTTCGCCATCGAGTCGAATCTGTCCCTTGGCTTGAACACTTACGACGCGTTGTTTGGGCGCTGACGTGAGCGCGCTAGCTGCGGCGACTTCAGGCAATTCGAGTTCGATATCTCGCTCCATCTCAGCGAACGAAGTGGCGACCATAAAAAATATAATCAGCAGAAACACGACGTCGATCATCGGCGTCAGGTTCAACTGCGGCTGGTCGTCTTGTTGCGTTTTGAGTGGCATGGTGAGATGTGAGGTGTGAGGGGCACTCACTCGACCCGCGCCCCTCAATCCTCACTCTTTCTTAAGCGGCTTTCTTGAGTCGGGGCTTACGGCTGGCGCGTCGTTCGTCGAGGGCTTCAGCAGATATCAGATGAACGAGTTCTTGACCGCGGCGATCGATTTCCATCACAAGCGCGTCGACGCGCCCGACGAACCACAGATAGAGTATGAGTGCCGGGATCGCGACCGACAGACCGGCGGCCGTCGACAGCAATGCCCCACCGATCCCGCCGGCAAGTAGCTCGGGTCGTCCCATGGCTGAGCTGCCGGCAATGGCTTCAAACGCCTCCATCATTCCCCAGACCGTGCCGAGTAATCCCATTAGTGGACACACGGTTGCGACGCCGTTGATCACGCGCAGAAACCTGCGGAGCTCGTTGGCGGCGCGTTCGCCTTCGTCGAGAACCGCCTGTTCGACTTCCACGGCGGGTTTGCCCCACTTACGCACGGCAGCCGCGAAAACGCTGGCGATGTGACTGCCGTTCTCCAAGCAGCGGTCGAGGGCTTCGCTCCGATCCAAGGCACCTTCACCGATTTGCAGCAAGAACCGTTCGGTAAACAGACGCGGCAAGACGCGGCGCCGCCTCAGGCTAACGGCACGCTCGAAGACAACCAACAACAGAACGAACGAGCAGATGACGATTGGCAGTAGCAGTGGCCCACCTGACCAAAGCATCTGCCAGAGACTCTTCGTTTGCGCGGGAGCAGTGCCTTGCGCGTAGCAGTCAGCAGCACTGAATAGTACGACGAGCGCTGTCGCAAATCTGGCGACGAGTGGTGTCGGTAGAAAGCATTTCGTCGGTCGCATCCTTGCGCACCTTAGTCACGAGTGGTGAAGCACATCGGCGAAATCATGCTTCGATGAATTGGCTACCGCTGTTGGGTCTTCGTTTCCTGCCTGGTTTGGTTTTGTGCCCATCGTAGTCGCGATTTCAGTTGCTCGCCGGAATACGAATCGGGCCAACGCTGGAGTGCCCTTGCGTATACGCGCGATGCTTCGTCCCAACGTTGTTCCAGTTCCCAGCACTTTCCTGCTTGCAATGCGGCCCTGGATTGCCATTCGGGGTAGGTCGTTCGCTCCATGACTGCCTCGTAGGCCGCACGGGCGCGTGGATAGTCACGTTGGTGGAAGTAAGTTTCTCCGATCATCCAGCCGGCCATCGAGACCGCTTCGCTGTCGTTTGCGTCTGGGTTGTCGAGTACCTGGCGATAGTATCGCCTTGCAGCGGTCATCTCTCCGCGGCCTGCCAGCGCGCGGCCACGCAAGTAATCCACTTCATAGGCCAAGGTAAACCCAGGAAACTCGCGCTCCATCCGATCTAAGATGTTCAGTAATTCTGCCCACTGCTGTCTTCGGGCAGCAAGTTGTGCACGTCGCAGCGGTACCATCGCTACCCAGGGTTGCTGAATACCGATCGTCTTCGGCTCAAGCGCCGCGAAGCGCTGTCTTGCGGTGTTATAGTCGCGGGCGCGAAAGGCGGCCTCGGCTGACCAGAACTCTAGCACCGATCTTAACGGGCCCTCTGAGACCACTTCTTTATTGCTTTCCACCAAGCTTTCGATGTCGGCCCAAGCCTCTTGGGAAGCAATCAACTGGCAGTGCAAGCAGAGCACGCGTGCCAGCAGACTGGGCGTCTGCTTGGCGGCCTCCGGCTGCGCAAGCACACCTTGGGTCAACTCCAGTGCACGACCCGTATTATTTTCATCGGCACTCCGCTGCGCAAGCCAGTAGGCAGCCTCTGCGGCTTGGGGGCTCTGTGGAAACTTTAGCAGTAAGGCTTGGAACTGATCTGACGCTTGGGCAGTTTGATCGGACTGAACATAGTTCCAAGCAATGGCCTGCATCATCTGAGCGCTGTATTTTGAGTGTGGGAACTCCGTCAGGAACTGCTTGTACAGCGCTACGGCATCGTCTCGTTGAGCAAGACGCTCGTGCAAGCGAGCCGCCCGACGCAGCGTTTCCGAGCGCACCTCACCGCCGACTGTTTCTTGTCTGAGCAAGCTGGCGTAAGCCACCAATGCCTCATCGAAGCGAGCTTCTCGTTCGTAACGGACAGCCTCGTCGAGCACTTCATAGCGGGCTTTTTTCGCTTTTTGTTCGTTGATTTGCTTCACGTAATTCTGAGCGTACGCGAGCGATCGTCCATCGGGATAAGTTTCGATGTAGGTGTTGAGCAACTCCGTTGCTTCATTAATTTCGTTCGACAGCCAAGCGACTTCGCCCAGACGGAACAGGGCTTGCGACTCTAGCAGTTTTGTGGGAGCGCGGTGTCGGACGAGTTGGTAGCGTTGCCGAGCTTGGGCGTATTGCCCGACACGCATCAGGCACTCGCCTGTGTAGAGCTGTGCTTCTAACCGCTTTGGGTCGTTCTGATCAAGCTGCTGAGCGACCGCATCAAAGGCGTCTGCCGCCGGTTGCCACTGCCCATTCTGATAGAGACGCGTCGCGTTCGCAAATTCAGTTTCACTAGCGCGGGTCGTACTAACGAAGACTAGCGCGAGGAATGTGGCAATTACCGAAGGATGGCGAAGAAACGCTGGCATCGAACTTTCTCGTTGGTTGCCCCCCAACAGAAAAAATGACGAATGACGAGGCCGTTGCGACGAAGTTCTCCGTCCCCCAGCCATCGCCATTCGTCATTCGAGCTTCGTCTCTGGTAAGGCTTATTGCACCGGCGGTACAGCTTCACCTGTGTCGACATTGCCGACCATGTGCAGATGGTTATGGTCGACATAAATCACTTCACGTGCGTCTTCGTCACGTAGTGTGTGTGGAACTGGCCAACCAATGCGGCGTACGTCTTCGTAGTAGATCGTGCACTTGTAGTGGGCATGGTGCTGCTGAGCAGGACCGATCATCGGAAATACTCGCGGTTCGTCGATGTAGTCGGCGATCTTAACTTTGGTGATTCGCACATTGTTGCGATTGCGCTCGTGCAGGAATGGAATGCCACCCTGAACGGGTCGCGCTTTTTCCAACGCCCGCATCACCTCGTCGTCGCTAGGTGGATCCAGGGCTTTGATCGTGCCGCCAGACTGAATGGGTCCCAAGATTGGCACGCGCTCGTAGCGCTCCTTGTTCCAGTAGGCGTCTTCTTTTTTCTTGGAGAGCAACGGACTGACTGGCGTTGGAATTGCGAATGGGCCTAAGCTTGGACCGAGAGTTGTCAGCCCCCAGAAACAGCCGGTCGTCGATAGAGAGGAGATTGCAAACACCATGGAAAGTGTTGCCATCGTGAACTGCTTTGATCGTGACATCGAATCTACCTTTATCCGCGGCAGTTGATTCGGCGGAAGCCTGCCGGCGTCCTGCCAGCTTGGGCCTCACTCGAAAAAGTTACGCATCTTGCTCGGCAACCAATTGGAGGCCGTGTAAGAGTTATCGTGTGAGTTTGGAGAAAACTTGCGGCCTTTTCCGATTATGTGGAAAAATCTGGTCAGTAGGCCTGCTAGCAGATTTCTCGCCACTGGTTCGTACGGTGTTGCCGCGATTCGCGAGATCTGTCGATCCTACGCAATGCTATCAGCGTGTCGCTTCCGGAATTGGTTGCCGGCAAGCGCAGAAAAATCCCTCGCCGATCCGAGCGACCGACGAGGGAATTGCTTTTCCAGAAGACAACTCGGTTGGACTCGTAGTTAGTGACCCTTGTTGTCGGTGAAGTCCAGGAACCACCAACCGTCATCCCATTCCAAGCTAACGCGACGCCAGCCTAGTGGAACTTGTGGATAGGGATAAAACGGACCGATGTAAGGCCATGCCGATGCTGAGTATTGCTTTGGATAAGTCAATGCAGCATAGTTCGGCGACGCCGCATAGCTGGGCCATGCGTAGCCTGGCATCTGAGGATTGTCGTAGCTAACTGCGGCACCACCTGCCATTGCAGGACGAGGGCCCATCGGCTGAGGGGCCATTGTCGAAGGCATGTAACCACCTTCGGCGTATTGAGCCTGCCGAAAGTTGGCTGGTTGCACACCCTGCTGGGGGCCAGCGGTTCTTGCATAGGGCAATGGCATGTTGCCATTGCTGGCACGCTGGCTAGTTCTGGTCGCTGGCTTGCGTAACTCGCTTGGGCGCGACTCGGAAATCGGCGCCTCTGCTGGCACTTCCTTGCTAGCCGTTTTAACGTCGGCGTCCGAACTCGTTGCGCCTTCGATTTCTAGTTTGCTAACAACGTGTTGGACCCCGTCGGTCTGCCGTGCCAGACGCTCGGCGATCTGCTTTTGCTGTGGACTAGTGACCGTGCCCATCAGCCATGCGACGCCGTCTTCGTACTTAACGCCTACGCGATAGTCTTTCAGCTTGCCACTTTGCTTGAGATTGCTAGCAATGAGTTTTGCTGTGTCTTCGCTTGCTTGAACTGCACTGACCGAAACCAGCGTTCCGGACATCGCAGTCATAATAGCTAAGCTAAAAATGAAGCTCCGCATGATCCCCTCCTGGAAAAGTTGAATCGCGAGCCATGAGTCGCGAGTCGTACGTACCGAGAACCCGATTCCCGAAACCTACGGCTCGAAACTCACAACTCCTACCTAGTTGGTCTGGTTAGAAGTTTCGGCAGTCAACCCTGCGGGATCGGAGTCTTTTTCCGATTTTGACGGCGATTACAAACCGCTGGCGGAATCTAGGAAAGACGGGCGGAATGAGGCGGGGTACTCGGCAAGCGATGCTAGCCTTCAAGGCCAATCGCTCGTGGTTTCGAAACGCCGAGATCGACGATCGCAACAACGATCATCACACCGAGGGTTAGACCAGAAAGAGGCCACATTTCGAGGCAGCAGACATGCCCCACCATTGTGGTCGCAGCAACGGCTAGCAATGACAGGAAGAAAACGCTCTGCAAGAGCGCAACGAATCGCCGTCGGGTGTGCCAACGTACCATCCAAGCGGCGACCAGTCCAAATAGGTGGACGGCGATCCACAGCAGGCCAAAACCTGAACATCCAACACTAGAAAAGTAATCCATGCTTTGTCTTTCTAGGCGAGCATTCCCTGCCTGCCTGTGGAGTTGCGAACTCGCCCTACGCGCCGCCTGCAGGCGGATGAGAATGGTCGCTCGCCCGTGAACTATAAGCGAGTAGCGTGCCAAACGTTCAAATCTACGCCTGCGATCAGATCAGACGCTTGGTATTGCGAGTAAAGAGGCTTCTCACTTTTCAAACCACTCTCGTCGCTTGAGCAAAACTGATCAGAAAGTTGAAGTTTCTACAAGTTTGCTGGCCAAATTCAGCGCCGAGAGGCCAAAGCACGAAGGTCGAGAGCTGACTTACGCGATAAGCTAGCGGACCTTAAAATATGCAGACCGCGACACAGACAGTGTCCCTTTTGATAAGTCAAAACTCGCGTTGGAGGAATTCCTAGTGAGACCTATTCAGCCACTCTGTTGGATCATTATTCTGATGCTCTGGACGTCGCAGTCGAGCGCTTATGCGCAAGAGGTGCCCGTCGTCGAAGCCCCGATTCAGAAGGCACCGGTTGCCGAGTCACCCGCGGAGCCAACGCTAGCGTTGGCATCGATCTTCTCCGACCACATGGTTTTGCAGCGCGGTCAGCGAGTACCGATTTGGGGCCATGCTGAGCCCGGCACCAAGGTGCGACTGCAACTCGGCGACAGAGTACGAGACACAACTGCCAACGATCAGGGCGCGTGGAGACTCGACGTTGGTCCGCTAGCCGTCGGCAGACCCTTGGAAATGCGTGTTTGGACCGAAGGCGCCGCGCTGAACCTCGACGACATCGTCGTGGGCGACGTTTGGATCTGTTCAGGGCAATCAAACATGCAGTGGACGGTCAATCGCTCGAATGACGCTGAAGCGGAAATCGCCAACGCCGACTGGCCGCAGATTCGACTTGTCACGCTGCCTCGCGTTTCAGCGAGTTCACCTCAGGATAGGTTTAAATCAGCCGGCTGGCAGATTTGCACCTCGGAAACGATTCGACAGTTTTCGGCTGTGGCATACTCGTTCGGTCGCGAGCTGCGCAGCACTCAGAATGTCCCGATCGGCCTGATCAGTACCAACTATGGCGGCACGCCGATGGAGGCATGGACAAGCAGGTCGGCCTTAGCCTCGCGCGCCACTTTCGCACGCGAAGTAAAAAAGGCAGACGACGCAATCGGTGGCGACGACCGAATGTTGAAGGGAAATTACCCCACGGGTTTATTCAACGCAATGATTCATCCTCTGGTGCCATTTGGCATCCGCGGCGCGATTTGGTATCAGGGCGAGTCCAACGCTGGTCGGCATCAACACTATCATGAACTATCGCAGCTGATGATTGCAGACTGGCGCACCCGTTGGGGGCAGGGAGATTTTCCGTTCTTACTTGTACAACTCGCTGCGTTTATGCCTCACGTGAAGCAATGGCCTTATCTGCGTGAGGCTCAACATCAAACTGTGCTTACCGAGCCCAACGTCGCGATGGCGGTAGCAACCGATATTGGTGATAAAGAGGACATTCATCCTCGGAACAAACAAGAAGTTGGGAAGCGTTTGGCTTTGGCAGCCAGGGCCCTTGCCTATGGCGAAGACATTGTTTACTCAGGCCCCGTGTATGAGGAGATGTCAAAGCGAAACGGAACCTGTGTGCTTAGTTTTACGCATCTGGGAAGCGGGCTACAAATTGGACGGTCAGGTCGCGAGGAGGATTCGACGGCGCTGTTAGGATTTGAAGTTGCGGGCAAGGATCGACAATTTGTACCAGCCGATGCCCGGATCGAAGGCGATCAAGTCCTCGTTTCTAGCGAGGCGGTGATCGATCCGATCTCGGTGCGCTACAATTGGGCAGGCTGGACCGTGGGAAATCTCTACAACGTCGAAGGACTGCCTGCACCGCCGTTTCGCACCGATCGGTTCTAACCGCTATGAGACTGCGCGTGGTCACCTACAACATCCATAAAGGCATTGGCGGCGTCGACCGCAAGTATCGAATCGAGCGGATTGTTGACACACTCGATCACATCAATGCGGACGTGGTTTGCTTGCAAGAGGTCGACGACGGCGTACCGCGCTCGCGATTTGATCGTCAGGCTTGCGTAATTGCTGAGGCGCTTCGTCTGCCTCACTTCGCCTACCAGAGAAACGTCAAACTAAAACGAGGGGGGTACGGCAATGCGATTTTGAGCCGTTTTTCGCTTTCCGACGTGACCGATGTCGACTTGAGCATTCCGCTCAAGAAACGTCGTCGTGCGCTGATGGCGCGCTGTCATGCCCGCTTGGGCGAACATCGTCGGACGATTCTCGTTGCTAGTCTCCATCTTGGTCTCGCTGGCTTCGAGCGACAGATGCAGCTCCGTCGACTGTTAAAGCATCCGATTTCAGCGCAGTCCAATCCGCGCAACTCGATCATTTACTGCGGCGACTATAATGACGTGTGGAGTAGCTTGGGCCGCCGTGTGATGCAGCCGGCTGGCTTTCGCAGTGTGAGTCGCACAACTCGCACCTTTCCGGCGGCATTACCGGTCCGTCCGCTGGATCGAATTTTCTATCGTGGACCGTTGCAATCGACGCATGCTTTTGCGGCACGTACCAGCGTGGCGCGTCAAGCGTCCGACCACTTGCCACTGGTGGCGGACTTCGAGTTTGAAAAGACCTAGTGGCGTCACGACGTTTGCCACCCATGGGAGCGATTGCAAAGTCTCATCATGCTCGATCCGATTCTCGACTGGCTGTCGAAGGCACACTGGCTGACTTACGTGTTGGTCGGCTTCGAGCTGCTATTGCAGTTTGGGCTGGCATTGCGCGTGATCATGCGCCGGCGACCTGTTGGCGAATCACTCGCCTGGATCCTGGTCATCTTCTTCTTTCCCATCATTGGACCATTAGCCTATCTGCTAATGGGCGAGCTGCGGCTCGGGAGCCGACGAGCGAAGCGGTTCGTTGATCTCTTCCCTCCGATAGGTGACTGGCTTAAGCAACTCGATAACCGCTTTGAGATCGATTGGCTCGCCGTCGGCGAGGAGTGTGAACCGCTAGCCCAACTTGGACGTCTTTCGCTTGGCTTACCAGCGCTGCCAGGAAACGATTTTGAGTTGATTGGTGATTGGCAGCATGTGTTTCGCCGACTGATCGAAGATATCGATGCAGCCAAACAGACGTGTCACCTTGAGTTCTATATCTGGCATCAAGGGGGAGCAGCGGCCGAAGTTGCCCAGGCGTTAGTACGTGCGGAGCAGCGCGGAGTGACGTGCCGAGTCTTGGTCGACTCAATGGGTAGTCGCGCCTTCCTTCGCAGTGAGTCCGCCCAACGGCTCCGCGAGGCGGGCGTCGAGATCATTGCAGCGCTACCGGGTGGACTTTTGAGGATGCCGTTCGTCCGATTCGACTTGCGAATGCATCGAAAAATCGTCGTGATCGACGGATGCATTGCGTACACCGGCAGCCTCAACTTGGTCGATCCACGCTACTTCAAGCAGGACGCTGATGTTGGGCAGTGGGTCGACGCAATGGTCCGTCTCGAGGGGCCTATCGTCGAGGCGCTAGCCATTACCTTTCTCGCCGACTGGTATGTCGAATCGGAGTACGAGTTGGAGCAACTCCGCACGACAGGGGGAGCCGAGTCGCAGCAAGAAGTCGGCAGTTGCGCCGTCCAAGCGCTGCCATCGGGCCCCGCATTTCGCACCGAGTCGATTGAACAGATTCTGGTGATGGCGATCTATGCGGCCCGTCGTGAGCTAGTGCTCACCACGCCCTACTTTGTGCCGAGCGAGGCATTGCGGATGGCGTTAGAGTCGGCCGCCCGCCGAGGGGTAAAGGTCATTCTGATTGTCCCCGCTAAAGTCGATTCGCGACTGGTCCGATTTGCCAGCCAGGCATTCCAGGGCGACTTGCTACGAGCAGGCGTGAGGATCGCGCGATTTGGAGGCGGATTGCTACACACCAAGAGTATGAGTGTTGACGGCAAGATGAGCCTGTTTGGATCGCTGAATCTCGATCCACGCAGCCTGCGTTTGAACTTTGAGATCTCGCTGGCCATTTACGATCGGCAGTTCACGACACAGCTGCGCACGCTACAGCAGAGTTATCTCGATCAATCGGAACTCATCGACTTGCAGCGCTGGGACAAGCGTCCGCGACTACAACGCGTAGCCGAGAATTGCGCCCGGCTGCTCGGACCGTTGCTGTAAACATCGGACAGATATCGCCATGAGGTGGTCTCTCATCGGCGATTCGCTGGTGTGCTAGTTGGTGATCTCCAAATGTACTTCCGCAGACGTCGGCCCTGCAGGCTGAAAGCGCACGATAGCCTCCTTGCCCGCCGGGACAGTCGCGTGCAATGCGACCTGCTCGGCACCCTCTTCGCTGGCCAGGAGGTGATCTGTTGTTTTGTCGAATAGGATTGCTTCGTTGGCGGCTTCGGCATGCTCGGCCAGGTAGACGTGGACCTTGATGGGTTTTCCCGGCGAAGTGGCAGCGATCTTGATGGTCTGCTCGCGACCGATCGGGCTGAGCGGCACTTCGATGATCTCGCCAACCGCCATCGAGTAGTCCTCGATGTGTGAAAGCTTAGGCCCGCAGCCGCTTAGCATGGCAGTAGCGACGAGCAGACAAGCAACCTCAAATTTCATATCTGGTTCTCCAAGATGAGTCAGTGCCAAGTGGCGACGTCTCCATAATAACAACTGCGAAGACATTTCTAGCCCTTCAGCGAGTGGAAATCGGGCGATCGGCGGGCCTGGCAAGCCAATAGCGGGCCTTGTAGGCCAGTAATTTGGTTGATAAATTACTGGATTGGGTTTTTGCATAAATCACCAGTAGTAAGGCTGGCCTACGTGGCTGGCGAGGGAAATTACGATGCAGACTGATATCCATCCCGAGTATCACGAAACGCAGGTCTCTTGCGGTTGCGGCAACACCTTCACCACACGCAGCACGCGTAAGGAGTTGAAGGTCGATATTTGTGACAAGTGCCATCCGTTTTACACCGGCAAGCTCAAGTTCGTCGACACTGCCGGACGGATTGAAAAGTTCAAGAACAAGTTCGCGTCCGCCGGCTATGCCAGCCTCAAGAAGGGCAAAAAAGCCGACAAGAAGTAGCTGCGCCACAGAACAACCTAGACTGGCCACCACAAATCACGACGATTTGCGGTGGCTTTTGTATTGGAGTCGTTGCATAGAGAAGGTCTTACCACAGAGTCACGGAGAGCACAGAGAAGACAAGTCACTGAGCCGACGGCGCTAGCCGTGGGTGACGCCGGGAATCATCGCACGAAAACCCACGGCTAGCGCCGTTGGCTCAATCATTTCCTCCGTGGTAAATCAAGCGACTCACCACACACCACTCATCACACACCACCCACCCTCCGCCAATGCGTGACCTTCTCGAAGAAAAACTCAATCGCTTCGAACATCTCGAGCAACAGATGGTCGATCCTGACGTGGCGGCCGACTCGTCCAAAATTGCGTCCGTGGCACGCGAGCATGGTTCGCTGGCCAAGTTGGCGACGAAGTACCGCCGCTTCAAAGAAATCTGCGACGAAATTGCCGAAGCCCGCGAGATGGTCGCAGGCGACGACGCGGAAATGAAGGAGCTGGCCGAGGGTGAGCTGCCCGAGTTGGTCGAACAGCGTGAAGCGCACTGGAACGAATTACTCGAACTGACCATCGGCGGCGAAGACGCCAATCGCACGCGGTGCATCATGGAGATCCGTGCCGGCACCGGAGGCGACGAGGCTGCTCTGTTCGCACGCGATCTGTACGATATGTACAAGCACCACGGCGAATCGAAGAAATGGAAGTTTGAGATCATGAGCCACAGCCCGACCGAGTTGGGCGGCTTCAAGGAAATCTCTTTGGCAGTCTCAGGCGAAGGGGTGTTCCGCGAATTGCAATTTGAAAGCGGTGGACATCGCGTTCAACGCGTTCCTCAGACCGAGACCCAAGGCCGGGTGCATACTTCGGCCGCCACCGTCGCGGTGATGCCTGAACCCGAGGATGTTGAAGTAGAACTGAAGCCCGATGACTATCGCATCGACAAGTTCAACGCCAGCGGTCCCGGCGGCCAGCACGTCAACAAAACCGAATCGGCAATACGTCTCACTCATCACGAGACCGGAACTGTCGTGCAGTGCCAGGACGAGAAAAGCCAGCACAAGAATCTGGCTAAAGCGCTCCGCGAACTCAAAGCGCGCGTGTACGACGCCAAACGACGCGAAGAAGAACAGAAACGGGCTGACCAGCGCAAGAGCCTCGTTGGTTCCGGCGATCGCAGCCAACGGATTCGCACGTACAATTTCCCCGAAAACCGACTGACCGATCACCGCATTGGATTTACGATTTACAAGCTCGACCAGATCATCGCCGGCGATATGCAAGTCGTCACCGACGCCCTGATCGACTACGAACGTCAACAACTTCGCGACGACTTCGGCGCTGATGAGTAAGGATTCTTTACCACGGAGTCACGGAGAGCACGGAGCAATTCCAGAGCATTAGATCAGTTAGCACACACATCATTTATCACTCAAAATTCATCGTTTCCTCCGTGCTCTCTGTGACTCCGTGGTGAAAGTCAGACATGTCCGACGAACAAGAATGGACGATTGGTCGGCTGCTCAATTGGACGACTGAATTTCTGCGCGACAAGGGCGCTGATAGTCCGCGGCTCGACGCCGAGGTGTTATTGGCCCACGCGCGTGGCTGTCAGCGAATAGAGCTGTACACAGCTTTTGAAGAAGCGGCTGCCAACGAACTGCGCGAGTCGTTCCGCGACCTGGTCCGTCGCCGCGCGGCTGGGACGCCTGTCGCGTACTTGGTCGGACATCGTGAGTTCTTCTCAATGACGTTCCAGGTGACGCCCGACGTACTAATTCCTCGCCCCGAGACGGAACTGATCGTCGTCCGCGTGCTCGACCTGGCGAAGTCGCATTCGCAGGGTCAAGCGCTTCGCATTGCCGACGTCGGTACCGGCAGCGGTATTCTTGCCGTGTGTTGTGCCAAGCATTTGCCGAGCAGCGCCGTAACGGCGATTGACATTAGCTCTGCGTCCTTGGACGTGGCAAAGGCCAATGCGGAGCAGCACGCGGTCGCCGATCGCATTGAGTTCGTCGAGAGCGATCTGTTCGACGCTGTTGCCTCAAATGATCCTTTTGACGTGATCGTCAGCAATCCGCCTTATGTCGCGTCGCATGAGATGGACCAGCTCGATGCGAGCGTTCGCGAACACGAGCCGCATCTGGCCCTCGACGGGGGAGAGCAGGGGACGGAGATCATCGCCCGACTGATACCGCAAGCGGCCAAGCGACTCGCGCCCGGCGGCTGGTTGCTGATGGAAGTAGGACCGTACAATGCCGCTAAGGTCGAGCGACTGATCAGCGACTCTCCGGACGTCTCGCTGCAGGTGACCATTCCCGATCTGGCTGGTCACCCGCGCGTAGTGCAGGCGCAACGGTTGTGATGTGGAAGGTTTCTGGTGTGCAATCGATGGAGTACAGATGATGGCTTCTCAGCTCTGGGTCGATGCGACGCGCGAGACGATCCTATCCTACCGCCGTATGATCGACGCGTGCGTCGAACAGCTGTCCGACGAGGAACTTACGCATCGGCCCAGCGCAGGCATCAACTCCGTTGCCGTCATCCTGCGTCATCTCGGCGGCAACCTGCGCAGCCGCTGGACCGACTTTCTTGCGACCGACGGCGAGAAGCCCGATCGTGACCGCGACACCGAGTTCGAAGACTGGCCCAGCGACCGTCAGTCGCTGCTCGATTTTTTTGACCAAGGCTGGCAAGCGCTCACAACCACCATCGAATCGCTCGACGATGAGAATGTTCAGCAGCGAGTCTTCATCCGCGGCGAAGCGCACTCCGTCCCGCAAGCGTTTCAGCGCTCGATCGCACACATCGCGTATCACGCCGGACAGATCGCCATGATCGCGCGGACGGTCCACGCGGGTGAGTGGCAGTGGCTAAGCGTCCGTCCCGGCGGCAGCGCCGAGCACAACGAGCGCACCTGGGGCACCCCCGCCAGCCGCAGCGCCTGGGGCACCAACCAACAAGACGAAAAATAGTCCTCCTCCCTCGCAGGGAGGGGCTAGGGGAGGGTAGCTGAGCATTTGCCCGGTTCGCCCCACTGTCCATCAAACGCACAAGACATCTGCGTCCATCCGCGCGCATCGGCAATTTTGCTTCCTACAGCAGCGCCCGACCGAACTCTGTCACCCCGACATAGAGTGCTCCGCATAAGAACACCTGCGTGATCGTCACCGCTAGGGCCGAGGCAATCGACGTGCGCACCGAGAACGAAACAACCAACGCCGAGATGAGCAGCACCAGGAGCAGTTGGCTACCAAGATTGAGCGACATTTCGTGGTATCCCAGCCCTAGCCGCAGCCCGAAATTCGCGGCCATAATCACCACGACCACGGCCGCCGCCGTCATCAAGTCGGGCACCTTGACCGAGCAGACGGCACATGCCATGCGTAGCGCCCAAGCGGCTGCGAGCAAGGCAACCGGCATCACCACGGTGCTGACTACCAACGGGTCCAGTTCGTGCAGTAGCTTTTCCACGATCATTCTCCAACGAGAGTACAGGGGAGGCTCACGTTGGTGTCCATCACAAAGATACTGCGCCGAGTGTTGCCAGATATCGACAGTGGGGTGGATTTGAGAGGTTTTTTCGCATCAATCGGAATAGGCTTGGCGATTGTGAACAGAGGATTGAATAAGGCGGGAAGTAAGGCCCGAAGTGCCTCGGCGTTTCACGCTTGTGCAGGAGAGCCAGGAAGCCTGACTGCCCAATGAGGGTCACACTTTGCTGCGAAGCAAATTGGCGTTCGTTGCTCAGGACAGGTTGTCCTGGGCTACTTACGCTAGCTCACGCATTCATGAATAAAATAAATGGCGGTAGCCTCGTTAGATTTGCTGTAAAGTCCAATGCTGACGCATGTTGCGTAGCTTATTGATGCGGTCAAGATATCTTGCCACGTAAACCTACACGCCCTATACACTTCGTTATGTGCCAGATCGATATCCACTTTGTTGACGATGAGACTTGGTCGGAGATTAACAGTGACCTCACATTTTGGCACGACTTCGGCTCTGAGGCTGAGGCCGTTTGGGACACATTCACTGACCGATGCGACGCCTTGGACGAAGCCCTGCGGGAACTGTTGCCTTCAGATACAACCTACGTGATAGACACTCTAACGTACTTCTCCCACCGCGGATTTGAGTGCACTCACGAAGACATCAATGTAGAGCTTTTGCGCAGAATCCAGGAGGCACTTAAGACTAGGTTCAGTGAGTTCTACGTCACGGCAAGTGTATGGACGAGTCTTGAGGGGGGCAAGAATACTGGGCTGCTTGGGGTCTACGCTGACAAGGTTGTCGCAACGAACTCACTCAAACCATTGTTTGAACTTAAAGTGAGCAAGAAAAATAACCACTGCATGAGCCTGCTTCCCTCCTGCGTGAAACGGGTTATTCATTTCGTTACATGCCACCGATAGCCACGCTCTACTGATGGTTCAACTGCGTTCAGCTTCATCGTCCTCCGCAGCCTATCATGCAACTCGATAGACCTTTCCACATGGCAACCGAACTACTCTAGATCAGCCCCTAGCCATCTGCCCAATAAAATAGTTAAACTTGGTAAACTCATGCTGCCGATCAGAACCCATAGTGGATATTCTGTGTCGGTACGGCGAGGAACCATGAACGCTTCGAATCGATCACTATTGGGCAACAGCTCTTGCCTGTTGAGCTGCCTGTGTATGAGCCCGGCTTAACCAGCCGGACTCTCTCGCCACCGTTTTGCTATCACGGTTTTGACCGAGGTAAGCAAACTCTCTCTGACGTCGTCTCACAGTGAAGCAAGCCGCGGCCCCTATTTTGCCCGCGGATGGAGAAGAAAACATGGCCTCCGATTTCCGACTCAAAAACCAGCTGCCCGACATCACGGCACGGATTGTCAAAACGTATGAAGAATTGGGCACGATCAATCACCTCGATCACTGCCCGCTGCCAAACTACGACGAAATCATCGAAGTCGTGGGTGACCTGACCGAGATTCTCTACCCGGGCTATCGTCGGCGAGAAGGACTGCACCACGGCAACATCGCCTACTATGTCGGCGATCTGGTCGATCGTCTGCACGATCGGCTGACCACGCAGATCGGTCGCGCATTGCGGCACGAAGCGGGTGCCACCAGCGATTGCGAGACTGTCGAAGACTTCGAAGCGCTCGGCCAGGCGAAGACGTTGCAGTTCTTGGATCAACTACCCGAGCTGCGCGAAGTGCTCGCCACCGACGTGCAAGCCGCCTACGACGGCGACCCCGCGTGCCAAAACCTAGACGAAGTCATTTTCTGCTACCCAGGCCTCGAAGCGATCACGATCTATCGCTTCGCCCATTTGTTGCACCAGCTGCAGATTCCGTTTATCCCACGGATGATGAGCGAGTACGCCCACCGTCGGACAGGCGTTGACATCCATCCGGGCGCGACGATCGATTCGCACTTTTTCATCGACCACGGCACGGGCGTTGTGATTGGCGCGACGTGCGAGATCGGCAAGCACGTCAAGATCTATCAAGGCGTGACGCTGGGTGCGCTGAGCTTTCCGACCGACAGCGATGGCCAGCTCGTTCGCGATCAAAAGCGCCATCCGACGATCGAAGACAACGTCGTCATCTACGCCAACGCGACCGTGCTGGGCGGCAGGACGATCATCGGGCGCGACGCCGTGATCGGGTCCAACGTTTGGCTCACCGCCAGCGTCGAACCCCACACAACTGTCGTGCTCGAAAAGCCCAAACTGCGTATGCGCAGCGACGAGTCCGACGATCTACGTCCGGAGACGCAGTATCAGATCTGAGAGGTCGGAGGTCAGGGATCAGAGTTGAAGGATTCGCGTGGTGCAGGAGGTACCTCTAATCTCCCACCTCCGACCTCTCAACTCTCTCACCCTTCGGCATATACCGACACATGGCAATGCCGCCGAAGTATAAGATCACTAGCGGTATGCCCATCAGCAACATGCTGCCTGGGTCGGCGGGTGTGAGGAACATCGAAATGATCGAGATCACCAGCACGGCTATGCGCCACTTCGCCAGATAAACTTCGACGGTAAACACACCAATTCGCTCGAGGAACAGCATGACGAGCGGCAGCTGGAAGCTGATGCCGAATCCCAATGGCAGAATAAGTACGAAGGTCATCCAGTCGCTAATGTTCGGCATCGGATTAATTCCCATCTGGCCGTTGAACCAGAACAGAAAGTCGAGCACGTACGCCAGCGCCACATAAAACGCCAGTGCAGCACCCGAAAAGAACAAGCCCAGGCTGATCGGCAGAAAGACATAGATGTACTTGCGCTCGTGCTTGTAAAGTCCTGCCGCCACGAACTCCCAGATGAAGTAAAAGATGAAGGGGCTGGAAATCATCGCGCCCACTACGAGCGATGCTTTTACGTAGACAAAGAATGGCTCTTGCCCCGAGAGGCTGATGAGACTTAGGCGTGGGTCATTCTCTAGTGGTCGGAAGATTCGCAGCCGCCGCAGGTCTTCGCGTTTGGTACGCAACTGCTCGTTGTCGGGAGCCTGGCCCAGCAGCTTTGCCACCTCTTGCGGATCGACATAAATCTCATCAGGCACGAGCCCCTCGTCGGCCATTTCGTCGGCAGCCGCGTTTAGATCGTCGGGCACAGCCTCACCGGCGTTCTGTTTGGCTTGCAACAGTGCCAGATTCTGCTGTTGGGCCTGACCGCGATAGAACGTTTCGAGCGACGCGCGAATCGGTGTTTGGATGTAGTCGACCACCGACCAGCCGAACAGCAATCCGACCAGCGTGCCAGTCACGAGCGCAAAGATCGACTTGAACAGCGCCGTACGCAGCTCTTCGAGATGCGCAGCAAACGACATCTTCGAATAATCAAGCGGATCGTCAGGCGGCTTTTCAGGCATGAGTGGCAGTACAAAAGAACTCAGTCGTAGGCAAATTGCGAACCGCCAAGAACGCCAAGAGCGCCAAGACGGAAGTCAGATGTCCTTGGCGCTCATGGCGTTTTGGCGGTTATCCCTTCAAGTGTGTCTTGCAGAATCGACATTGGCTACGGCAAATCTCGAATTTACAATGTCGATTTCGCCGTTTCCTTGACGAGTATGCCATGTCTGTGCGTTGCGACTATCCACTGCGATTTGAACCGATCTTTCGACGCTACTTATGGGGCGGACGACGGCTTGAGACGATGCTTGGCAAAGCGATCGGGGCGGGCGATGACTATGCCGAGAGCTGGGAACTGGTCGATCACGGAGAAGACCAGAGCGTCGTCAAGTCGGGGCCGCTGGCCGGTCAGACGCTCGCGCAGCTCGTCGCGGACCACGGCGAAGATCTGTTTGGAAGACACGCGGGGCAAACACAGTTTCCGCTGCTGTTTAAGTTTCTGGATTGCAATCGGACGCTGTCGGTGCAGGTGCATCCCAATAATGCGCAAGGAGCGCTGCTCGATCCGCCCGACTTGGGCAAGACCGAGGCCTGGGTGGTACTTGCAGCTGATCCCGGGAGCAAGATTTATGCGGGTCTCAACGATGGCGTGACGCAAGACGAGTTGCGTGCAGCACTCGAAGCGGGTACTTGCGATCAATGCCTGTACACGCTGGAGCCGGCAGTCGGTGATTGCATCTTTATCGAAGCCGGCACAGTCCACGCGCTGGGCGAGGGTTTGGTGATCGCCGAAATCCAACAAGCGAGCGACACGACGTTTCGACTATTCGATTGGAACCGCGTCGGCGCCGACGGCCAGCCTCGTCCATTGCACATCCAGCAGTCGCTCGACGTAACGAACTTCGAGCGCGGCGCCGTCTCGCCCCAACAGCCACAACCGACCGACCAGCCCGGCCGCGAGCGCCTCGTGGGCTGCGACAAATTCGTCCTCGACCGCTGCACACTGTCCGGCCAACAACCGATCGGCGGAGACGAACGATTTCATTTGCTGGTGATCGTCGACGGAACCGTCACCCTCGGCGACGAAGAATACTTCGCCGGGGAGACTTGTCTGATACCTGCCGCAGCTGGAACAGTGAGCATTTCGCCGCGGGGCAGGGCGGTGGTCCTGGATATCTGCTTGCCGTAGGCAAATTATCCATAAACACGGGGCAGCTTATTCCAAAGGTGAAGAGTGCTTCCGACGCTCGGTGAGATAGAGAAAAAATGAATCACAAAGCAAACAAGGACAGACTGGAGGCGGCGCAAAAGCCATCTCGTTGTTGCTTCGTTGCTTTGTGGTTCATTTCCAAGCAATCCAAACATGCGTGCGCCACTGAGCTAGGATTGCATCGATTGGTAGTACTCCATAGCGGGTTTCCAGATTCACATCTGCCTTCGCTCGGCATCCGCTAGCACGGCAAGCTGGCCTATCGCCAGTGCGTTGGCGTCCCTACACTCCGCAGCCCCGTACCCCTGGCAGGTTGTCGCCATGCGCTGTCTGATCTCTGTCGTCCTAGTCTTCTCGCTCACCGGCTGCTCGTCGAGCGTGTTCATTCCGCGCATCTTGTCGCCGGGGCCGGCGCCGTTTCAGCGGAATAATGCCCAGCAGTTCGATCCCTATCCGCAGAACGATCTCGGACCGGAGATCGTCGGCGGACGCCCCCTCGGCTACATGATCCCGCCAGACGAAGTCACCCGTGCGCGGCAACAGACGCCGATCGCACCGTGGCGAGCGGCACCGCTGTACTAACTGGCGGGACTTATGGGCTGGGCAGACTTTGCCGACGCGGCGCGCCGTCCCTGGGTTTTATGCCGTCGAGCAGCTATCATAGTGGCACGGGCGTACTGTAAGCCCGAAGTCCTCTGCCTGCCACTCTCCCAGCACCATGCCGCGACCGCCGAAGAAAAAACATGATCGCCGGGCGCCTGGTAGAAAGCTAGGTAAGCCGGCCGGTCCAAGCAGTTCGCGACCAAAGCAACGGCGTCCGGCTGCGCCGAGAATCAACTTTGACCAAGACGGCGAGCGGTTGCAGAAAGTGCTCGCTGCCGCGGGAGTTGCAAGTCGTCGGGAAGCCGAGCAATTGATTCTCGAAGGCCGCGTCGAGGTCGACGGTCAGACGGTGCTAGAACTGGGCACGCGCGTCAACCGTCAGATGCAGACGATCCATGTCGACGGCGAGGCACTCGCCAAACCCAAGCTCGCCTACTTCGCCGTCAACAAACCCGAAGGGGTCGTCTGCACCGCCAACGATCCGTCAGGTCGTACGCGCGTGACTGACTTGCTGCCGCCCGATGCTGGCCGCGTGTTTAACGTTGGTCGTCTCGATATCGCGAGCGAAGGTTTGATTCTTTGCACGAACGACGGCGAACTCGCCAACCAGCTCACCCATCCGCGACATGGGGTCGAAAAGACCTATGATGTTCAAGTCGCTGGGCATGTCGATGTCGAGGTGCTGCGTCAGCTGCGACAAGGCGTGCATCTGGCCGAAGGTTTTGCTCGCGTTGTGCATGTGCGCATCAAGTCGAAACGCAAGAACGGTACGATACTCGAAATGGTGCTCGACGAAGGTCGCAATCGCGAGATTCGTCGGTTGTTGGCCAAAGTTGGCCATCGCGTGCAGCGACTCACGCGAATCGCCGTCGGCCCGATCCGCCTAGGCGAAATGCCCAAGGGCGCCTCGCGACGACTGACACCAGAGGAGGTTCGCAAGCTGCGGACATACGTACGGGAAGCGGCGAACAAACCGCGGCGCGAAGCGGCGCCAGCCGCGTCTCGCAAGGCAGCGCTCGAAGGGCGTCAACGCAAGCGACAAGCGGCGACGGGCAAGGCGGTGGCTGGATCACGGAGCAAGGGAAAATTTGCCCGCGCGACCAAGAATAAGCGAGGCAAACGTTGAGTCGCGTAAGCGGCGGAGCCGCCACGAACCCACTAGCCGCTGCCTGCTATGCTGACGGCGCGCAGCAGTACTCGGTCGCCGTTCGCGAAAACGTCAAACTTGCAACCGATACCTATCGCGTGCGATTTGACTGTCCTGAAATGTCCACCAGCATCTTGCCGGGGCAGTTTTTAATGATTCGGTTGCCTGGTTGCGACGATCCGCTTCTTGGCCGTCCGTTCGCGCTTTACGACACCGTGCTTGACGAGCGTGGTGTGCCGATCGGGATCGACGTGGTCTACCTTGTCGTCGGCAAGCTCACTGGACTTCTGGCGCAGTGCAAGGCGGGCGACACGCTCGAAGTGTGGGGCCCCTTAGGCAACGGATTCTCGACGGCTCCGATCGAGCACCTCATCATGGTGGCAGGCGGCATTGGCCAAACTCCGTTCTTGGCGATGGGCCGGCAGTTTTTGGGCGGGCGTAAGTACGGCCAGCCTGCCATGACAATCAATCGGTCGGAAACCGTCACGCTCTGCTACGGCGTTCGTCGGAAAGACCTATTGGCGGGCGCCGAAGACTTTCGTAATTGCGGGATCGATCTTCGAATCAGCAGCGACGATGGCAGCGTAGGACACCACGGGTTGGTGACAGACGTGCTGCAACAAGCTCTGGACGACAAGGCGAATCGATCATGTCGCATCGCTTGCTGCGGCCCTGAGCCGATGATGCAGGCCGTCGCTAAGATTGCGCTCGAACGGGAGGTGCCATGCGAAGTTTCGCTCGAAACCCCCATGGCTTGCGGCATCGGCATCTGTTTTAGCTGCGTCGTCAAAACCAACCAGCCCGATGGCGACTGGGACTACAAACGCACTTGCGTTGACGGGCCAGTGTTCGCGGCGGACAAAATTGTCTGGTGAGAACCACGCCGCGGATCGGCAGATGCCTACGAGGCAAATCCGTTCCCTCAGCTCTTGAGCGATTTGATCGCTTTCGACAGGCGCGATTTGGTGCGGGCGGCCTGGTTGGAGTGGATTACGTTCTTAGCCGCCGCCTGATCGAGTCCCTTTTGCGCGACGACTAGTGCTTGTTCGCTGGCTGCGACATCGCCGGAATTGATCGCTGTACGGACCGACTTGACCAGGCCGCGCACTTGTGACTTGGTCGAACGATTGCGTAGACGGCGGACTTTATTTTGTCGGAGTCGCTTCTTGGCACCGGCGGAGTTTGGCATCGGGATCGCTTTGTGTACGGGTTAGCAGGTCAGATTCAAACGACATAGCCGGCTGCAATCCGCCGACGCGAATCACCCACTATCGCGTAATCCGGCCAGTTTGTCCAGACGGTCGGCGACATCGCGGTACCCAAAATCGAGGGCCGCCAGCGCCGACAGATGGTGCTCGGCCCGATCATACTCCTCCATTCCCGTCGACAGTACCCCTGCCCGGTAGAGAGCTTTGCGGTAAATTTCGTCAGCGGGTTCGTCGATCGCTTCGAGGGCCTGTTCGTAGTGTGACAGGGCCAATTTGTACTGCTCGATGTGCTGGAAACACTCGCCGAGCTCGACCAGGACGGCTCCACCTCGCCTCGTGTCGGTCTTGGCAGCCTGGAAGGCCGTGATTGCCTCCTTGACTTTGCCGGCCCGCTTGAGCCGCAGCCCGAGTTCAACTCGAAGGCGGGTATTTTTCGGATCGCGCTCGCTACGAGCCGCATAAATCTCCAACTCGACCTGATTCGCTTGCACGCGGTAGCGATGGGCCAGCTGCAGCGCTTCTTCTGTCGGGTCTTGCTCGTATCGCTGCTGGGCGAGCGTCGAAAGATGTGCGACGCGGCGGAGTTGAACGTCCTCGTTGCGTGAACGCAGCTCTAGATTTCCCGCGCCACATGCGCTCGAACCCTCGGCCAACACTCGTTCTGCTTCGTCAAAGCGATTTC
The DNA here is from genome assembly GCA_039184115.1 of Planctomycetota bacterium. Classification (GTDB taxonomy): domain Bacteria; phylum Planctomycetota; class Planctomycetia; order Pirellulales; family Lacipirellulaceae; genus Bythopirellula. The sequence goes on from JBCDBK010000016.1 coordinate 43,678, forward strand.
CGCGCAGGTACAGATCGGCCAGTTGAAGGTAGTGGTCTGCTTCGGTCGGTTCGGCTTGCAGGGCTTCCTTTAGCCGGACTTCGACAGGTCGATCGTCGAGCGGAGCGCTGTCTTTGGAAAGTTGGGCGACTGAGATGCTTTCGGCCGCCGAGCCCTCGGAGTTGTCGAGCATCGTCGGGTCGTAGCCACCTTTGTCGATTGTTTGTTCCACCGAAAGTCGGGCGATCGATTGGCGCGCCTCATCGTCTTGCGGCAGTTCTTGTTTCACACGTTGCCAGCATGCGATCGCCTGATCGAATTGACCCATTCGCTGAAGAGACTTCCCTGCTTGGCGATTGACGTCGACATCTTTGCTGTCAGCATTCAGAGCGCATCGCATACAATAGAGTTCACACTCGTCGGAACGCAGTTGCTCGTAGGCGGATGCCAACGCCAGCAGTGTCGGAATATCCCACGGATTGAGCGTCAGCGCCGAGCAAGCCGCCGTCAGCGCCTCTTCCCACTCGCCTTTACTGACTGCTTTGTTGAGTGTTGACCGCTGACTCTTGATTTTCAAACTGGCCAACCGACCGCCACGCTTGTTGTCTTCGTATTTCTTCTGCAGATTCAGCATGAAGTTCTGCAGGTAGACCAAGTTGCACGGGTCTTCTACCAGGCACTGCGTGAACAGCCTGTTGCCGTAGTCATAGTCCTGCACATCAACGCAGCGCTGCGCGTGCTCGAATACTTTTTGCAACCGCTGACGCGCAGCAGTTGAGAGCGGGGCGGCGTAACGCGATTGGGTGGCGGGGGCTTCGGTGCTCATTCACGACCTTCCAACGTGACCACGACTAGGATGCTGCTTAGCGAATTTCTTCGTCAGGTGAACCGCGTTCTGCCTGACAGTGGGTCTTCAACTGGCATAGAGCTACGCAGGATGACCCTCCCCGTGTATTCTAGTATAGGCTCGCAGCCGCAGTTGGGCGAGCGTTACGAACTTGCGGGAGATAGCGACTTTATGGCCGACTGTTCCGGCAAAGTGTACTTAGTTGGAGCCGGGCCAGGCGACCCAGGGCTACTTACGCTGCGCGGCCGCGAATTGCTGGAACAAGCGGACGTCGTATTCTACGACTATCTGGCCAACCCACTGCTGCTAGGGTATGCCGCAAGCGCGGCTGAACTTGTGTGTTTGGGTCGCCATGGGCAGGGGCGTGTGCTGTCGCAGAAAGAGATCAATCGTCGTGTGATCGAAGCCGCAAGTGGCGGTAAGCGAGTCGTGCGGCTCAAGGGCGGCGACCCCTCGATTTTTGCGCGGGCGGGCGAAGAAATCACTGCATTAGAGGCGGCTGGAATTAGTTACGAAGTCGTCCCCGGTGTCACCGCCGCGTTGGCTGCCAGCGGGTACTCGGGCGTGCCGCTGACGCACCGCGATCATGCGTCGAGTGTTGCGTTCGTCACCGGTCAGTTGAGTCACGATAAGGTGGGCCGAGACCGACAAGATTCGTCGCTCGACTTGGAGAGCTTGGCACGCTTTCCTGGAACGCTGGTGTTCTATATGGGCGTAACGACGGCTCCTAGTTGGTCGCAGCAGTTGGTACAATACGGCAAGTCTCCTAATACGCCTGTGGCGATCGTGCGGCATGGTACGTTGCCTGAACAGCGTACGGTTACAACGACCCTCGGCCAGTTGCCCGAAGTGCTGGCTCCCAAGAAAATGCGACCGCCGGCAATCATCATTGTCGGGGAAGCGGTATCTGCTCAGTCTGCGACAAGCTGGTTCACGGAGCGACCATTGTTCGGACAAACCGTTGTGGTGACACGACCCGAGCGTCAAGCGCATGTGTTAGCGCAGAAGCTGGCGGCTTCGGGTGCGACCGCTCGACTGCAACCAGCAATCGAAATCTCACCGGTCGACGATTGGACGCCGGTCGACGCTGCTATCCAGCGCTTAGCAACCTATGACTGGTTAGTGTTCTCTAGCGCGAACGGCGTGCGGTACTTTCTCGATCGCTTGATCAGCTGTGGCAGCGATCTCCGTCAGCTGGGCACCTGCCAACTAGCCGCCATCGGACCCGCGACCGCCGCAAGCCTTGCCGAATACCACCTCCGCGTCGATCTCGCACCCGATCAGTATCGCGCCGAGGCGCTCGCCGAGCGGCTTGCTCCGCAAGCCGGCGGTAAGCGTGTGTTACTTCTAAGAGCGAGCCGGGGACGCGAAGTGCTGGCCGAATCCCTCGTGGCCGCTGGCGCACAAGTCGATCAAGTGGTCGTCTACAAAAGTGTCGATGTCACGTGTCCCCAGTCCGACATCGCCCAGTCGCTAGCTGAGGGGCAAGTTGATTGGATGACGGTCACCAGTTCTGCGATTGCTCGATCGCTAGTAAATCTATTCGGCGAAGACCTACGCAAAACTCGGCTAGCCGCCATTAGCCCGCTAACGGCAGGCGTGCTGATCGAAGCCGGCTTCCGGCCTGCGGTTGTTGCTGACGAATTCACGACGGACGGGTTGCTCAAGGCAGTCGTTGAGCATCAGAAGCAAGCTCCGCCAAAGACTCCTGCGTGAATCGGGCGTCGAAGTGGCCTCCCGATCTACGTTGATCGATAGTGCATCTGCTAGCACTTTTCGCTGTGCGAACAGCTGCACTTGTCTTCTGCTGGCACATTCGCGATGATTCGCCACCTTTTTCTGCGCAAGGAATCGATGAATACATCCAGCTACGCACAATTGACGTTTATGACAGCGCTTACCGTGCTCGTTATTGGGTGTCAGCAGTGGTACGGTCCTGGGGTGATTCATCCGATTGGGAATTCTTTTCCCGCGGGCGTCTCTCCGCAGCCGCTCGTGCAAGGTCCAAGCCCGCCGATTGTTGGACATGGCGTCGGTGGTCCTGTGTTCGTGCCCGTAGGCAATGAAGACTTGGCGTGGGAACAGATCGTCGACGTCGTCGACGATTACTTTCGCGTGGAGCGGGAAAGTCGAGTGCAGACGGTTGGCAATGTGATCACCGAGGGACGAATCGACACGTTTCCGCAGGTGGGTGCTACGTGGCTCGAGCCTCATCGCCTCGATTCGGTTGGCTGGGACAATCGGTGGGAGAGTACGTTCCAAACGATTCGTCGTCGTGCTGTGTTGCGTATCATGCCGCAGCAAGGTGGATACTTGATCGACGCCATGGTCAGTAAAGAACTTGAAGATCTGCCACGTCCCGAGAATTCGACCGCCGGCGCCGCCACTTTTCGTAATGACAACTCGCTGCCGAGCCGCCTCGACGAGGATGTCAATCGCACCAGGCTTTCGGAAAACTGGATTCCGTTGGGACGCGATCCTTTGCTCGAGCAACAGCTACTGGCAGAAATCCGCATGCGCGTCTCTGGCATGCAATGAAGTGCCAGTAGCGACTCGCCCGTAAGATGGCGTTCTTCCAGGGCAAGCAGAGGCAAGTCATGTTATTGCTTATTGCGCCACATGTGCGTCGGCCGGAACACCAAGCTTTGGCAGCGGCGTGGCGACCGTGTCGGTGGCCGCCTGATCGAATATCGGGAGCCGAATGACGAAGGCAGTGCCTTTGCCAACGGTACTTTCGACGCGGATACGACCCTGGTGGGCATCGATGATGTCTTTGCATGTCGAAAGCCCCACGCCGGTGCCGCCTTTGCCGCTTTCGTCTGGTCCGTCTTTGGTGCTATAAAATCGATCGAAGATCCTGGGCAGCTGCTCGCGCGGAATGCCGCTGCCTGAGTCCCGAACAGTCAGGTCAACGGAATTCGCGGCTGCATCGTGTGTGATGCAGAGCTTTAACTCGCCGCCATTGGGCATCGCTTGGCGGGCATTGGTCATCAGGTTGAGCAGCACCTGCTGAATCTGGTTGCCAATCGCGCGAACTGGCGGAACGTCTGCGAATTCGCAATGCACGTGGATGCGGTATTTTTGCATCTCGCGCTCAAGAAGAACGAGCGATTCCTGCAGGATGTTGGCGAGTTCGGTCGGAGCAAACTCTTCTTTTCGGTTACGAGCTAAGCCAAGCACGCTGTTGGTGATCTTTTCCGCGCGTTGAGCAGCGGACATAATCTTGTCGAGCGCCTTGTCGCGCGTGGCATCATCTTTGTGTCGCAGGCCGAGTTTGGCATAGTTGATGATCGTCATCAACACATTGTTAAATTCGTGAGTGGTTGTGCCAACCAACTCGCCCAGCGCTGCCATGCGTTGTGCTTGAACTAATTGTTGTTGCAGTGCCGCTAGCTTCTGATCGGAAGTCAGATTATCAGCTTGCATAGTCCGCCTGTCGGTCTGTGTTAGGTCGAATATGGGTGAGACATCAGAGTTTGCGTAGCTTGCCACGGCCAGCTAGGCTGGCGGTTTTAACTAACGCGAACGACTTAACTTGTTTCCAAATCAACAGTTAACGCATTGAGTCGTATCGTCGAAGTCACCTGGGCGACTCAAATCCATTCCGCTACAATCCGCCGCCGCGCGGTAGCGAAGGTCGCCACCAGCATGCAGGACAGTCTTTTCGCCACAGGAACCTCCCCTATGCACACTGCCGAACTGCTATCAAAAGCCATCGAACTCTCTCGACGCGTCGGTTACCAGATTCGCGAAGAAGTGCTGGAGGGCGCGGGTGGTGGTCACTGCTTGATTGGCGGTCAGAAGTGGTTGCTACTCGATCTGACGCAGACTCAGAAAGAACAGCTAGGCGACGTACTCGATGCACTACGTGCAGAGCCGCAGTTGGAACTCTCGGGAGTGCCCGAAGTGCTGGTGGATAATCTCCGGCTACCAAGAGCCGCGTAGGTGCTAGTCTTCGGTCTCGTAGAGCCGATGCGTTTCGATGTAGTCGGCGACCGCAAGCGGAACAAGGTGCTGCCAGCTGCCGTCGCGGGTGATAAGCGTGCGAATTTCCGAGCTGCTGATCGGCGTTGGCGGCATCTCGATCACCGTTTGCTGAATTGCTCCGACACGCGATTCGCCGACAAGTGAGCGCAAGGGATCGAAGTCGAGCGGCGACGATCCAGCCCGACGGACGACCAAAGGCGTTGCAAGGGCGCAGATGTCGGCTGGCCGATGCCAGCCCGGCAGGTCCGCCAACGAGTCCGCTCCCATCAGAAAGAAGAGCGTGGCATCGGGACGATTCGCGTGGATGATTGCCAACGTATCGACGGTGTAGCTGACGCCTCCGCGATCGAGTTCGACGGGGCTCGACACGAATTCACTTCGATCGGCCGTCGCCAACTCCAACATCGATAGCCGATGGGCACCGCTGGCTCGCGGTCCGGCGGGCTTGAGAGGTTGATTGGCGGCCGGGACGAACCAGACTTCGTCCAAGTTGGCTTGCTTCGCGCAGCAGTCAGCCAGCAGCAAGTGGCCAAGATGTACAGGGTCGAAACTACCGCCAAAGATGCCCAAACGCATGAAATAATCAGTATTCGGCTTGCGAAAGAGAGTCCACAGGTAAGCCCCCTGTGGCGACGACCAGACGCCAAGATGCTATCGTACACGTTTCGATGCAAACTGCCCACCAACCGAGATACTCCATCGCCGCTGCTACGATGCCGTCACGCCAACAGAATCTATTCGAGACGGCCCCGCCCGAATGGGAAATCGACGCGCGCGAGCAGCGGCTCGTAGCAAGCATTGTGATGGGCGGCGGTGCGCCGGGCCAATACGACTATCTCGTACCGTCACAGTTTATCGATGCCGATCAACCTGAACAATTTCTTGAGTCAGGCCGACGGGTGCGTGTGCCGTTTGGTCGTGGCAATCGTACGGTCGAGGGATACTGCGTAGCGCTGGAGACGAAATCCGTTGACGTCAGTCGGCTCAAGTCGATTGCGCAGGTTGTCGATACGTCGTCACTGCTGTCGCCTGCGATGTTGCGACTGACGCGCTGGATGGCAGAATACTATTTGTGCCCTTGGGGACAAGTGCTCGAAGGTGTCGTCCCTGCAGGGGTCCGCAAGTTGGCGGGCACACGCGAAGTCTCGCTGCTGCATGTGCCTCATGATATTCAAGAGACTCTTGCCGGCCTAAAGTTCGGTTCGTCGCAGCAGAAGATGGCACTGGAGACCTTGCTGGCGGTTGGACGACCGCTGACGATCGCTCAGTTGGCAGGCGAAGCGGGTTGCACCGCGGGACCCATCAGACAGCTGCTAAAGCGGGGGCTGCTGGAGTCACGTACGAAGCGCGTCGCGTCGGCAGGATTCGACCAAGAAGTCTGCGAGCGAGAACAACCGCTGACGCTCAACAACGACCAGCAAGCCGCGCTAGCAACGATCCGAGCTGCGCTCGACTCTGCCGAGCCGCACGGCTTGGTTCTCCACGGCGTTACGGGGAGCGGTAAAACGGAAGTTTATCTTCAGGCCATCGAGCAGGTGGTTAGCTACGGTCGGCAAGCCATCGTGTTGGTACCCGAAATCAGTCTAACACCCCAGACGGTTCGGCGATTTCGTGCGCGGTTCGATCAAGTTGCCGTCTTGCACAGTCACCAGCGCGACGCAGAACGGCACGCACAATGGCAGCGCATCGCTAGCGGGGAGGTACAAGTCGTCGTTGGTGCGCGTAGTGCCATCTTCGCGCCGACCCCGCATTTAGGGCTGATCGTCATCGACGAAGAGCATGAATCGTCGTTTAAGCAAGACTCCTCGCCTCGTTACCATGCGCGCGATGTCGCCTGGCAGCGAGCCCAAGCCGAACAGATTCCCTTGGTGCTTGGCAGCGCGACTCCGTCACTGGAGTCATGGCACCGGGCGGAAATGGGCCAGTTCCAAAAGGTCTCGCTGCCGAAACGCGTGATGAACCTGCCGATGCCAGACGTGGTAACGGTTGATCTACGCGATCCGGCGCAGTCGCGGGGCGGACGCGGCGGGATTAGTCGTCCGCTGCATCAAGCCATGACCGCGGCGCTGCGAGACGGAGGGCAGGTGATTTTATTGCTCAATCGTCGCGGCTACTCCACCCACATTCAGTGCCCCGCCTGCGGCTACGTACTGAATTGCAAGAACTGCGAACTGTCGATGACCTTCCATCGTCAGAAGAACACCACCGTCTGCCACTACTGCGATCACCAAGAGCCACCGCCGACCACCTGCCCGGATTGCAAATCGCAGGCGATTCGCTACGGAGGATTAGGTACGCAGAAGTTAGAAGACGAAGTGCGTGCGCGCTTTCGCGACTACGTTTGCGCTCGCATGGATACCGATAGTATGCAGACCCACGGCAGTCACGAACACGTGCTATCAAAATTTCGCTCAGGCGACATCCAGATTTTGCTCGGCACGCAGATGATTGCCAAGGGCCTGGATTTTCCGAACGTCACACTCGTCGGCGTGATCAACGCAGATACCGCTTTGCATCTGCCAGACTTTCGAGCAGGCGAGCGTACGTTTCAGCTTGTCGCGCAGGTCGCTGGACGGACTGGTCGAGGTAAGAAGGGCGGCCGAGTCCTCGTGCAGACATTGAGTCCTGATAGTCCTGCGATTCAAGCGGCAGTACGGCACGACTATCCGCGCTATGCCGCCTACGACATGCAACTTCGCAAACAGCTGCGTTATCCGCCCTTCGGTGCCATGGTTCGTATTGTCTTGCGCGGACCGCTCGAACAGACCACCCGCGGCGTTGCCGAAGAACTGTGCCAACGACTGCTCGCCAGCGGCGATGACGTGGAAGATCTGCGAGTCGTTGGCCCAGCAGCGGCGGCGATTCCGAGGCTGCGCGGAAACTATCGATTTCAGATCCAGCTGCAGGCACCTGAAATCGAGATGCTGCACGGCGTCGTCAATTCGGGTATGAAGAAGTTCAAACCCGGCGGCGACGTGGTCGTTGCCGTCGACGTTGATCCTTGGGATATGATGTAGTCAGGCTTTATTCGCCTTGGATTCTCGCCGAAAAAGGCCGTAGAATGGAGAGCTGGACGTCGCCCGCTTTTCCATCGGTCTCCCCGCACCATGAGCTATCGCACCTTCAAACGCACGCTTGGCGAGACCAACCTCGAGCGCAAGTGTCGTTGGCTGTTTGGTGCCTGCCTATTCCCGCTGATTGCCGGCAGCTTCTGGTGGTACGGTTCACAGACCGACAAGATCGTCGCCAAGCAAAATCAGCCGGTTGGGCAGGCAATCGTCGATACGGCTATGGTGCTGGCTCACAAAGAAGTGCTCGCCGACACGGTCGCGTCCGCGGCCGAACGATCAACAACGACGGATCCCGTGGAGGCATTGGCCAACAAGTCGATCGTTGGCGGAATTGTGCGAGAGAGCAAATTCAAATGGGAGGTTTTGCTGCCAAAGAATGAGCAGGGCATTGGCAATCCGCGCCGACCGGCGGAATGGGACATGATGTCACGTTGGGCTGTGATTGGCGAGGCCCTAAGAACCGACGATGACATCAAGGCGCTCAAGAACAGCCCCGATAACCCGTGGGTTGGCAATCTCGATCAAGAGAACGAACTCTATCGCTACTACCAACCAGTGTTCGTCAATAGTGAGTGCGTATTCTGCCATCAAAATCTGTCTCGCGCGCCTCGATCGGATTTGAAGACCGGTGACTTGCTGGCAATTGTGAAGGTCGAAATCGATGCCGCCGATACGCTTCAGCTTCAGAAAGATAATCGCGCGATGCTCGTGGTCGCTGCGATTGCGGCAGTGTCGTTGGCGATGGGTGCCGCGTGGGTGGTCGTCCGCTACATCATCGTTAAACCACTGCGCCATCTGCGCGAAGTCAGTAACGCGATTCGACAAGGCGATGTTGATCAGCGGGCCGTCATTCACACGGGCGACGAGTTCGAGGAACTCGGCGCGGCATTTAACCGTATGCTCAGGCAGCTACTGCGTCAACAAGACGAACTTCGTCTGGTCAATACCGAACTCGACGGCAAGATCGATGAGATGGCGCACGCCAATATGCGGCTGTTTGAAATGAACCAGCTGAAGAGCGACTTCCTAGCCACGGTCAGTCACGAGTTGCGCACCCCGCTCAATAGCATTATTGGGTTTAGCGATCTGCTGGAAGGTGGCGAAGGCTTGGAAGAGAAGCAGCGCCGATACGCAAACAACATCCAACGATCTGGCAAGCAGTTGTTGGATATGATCAATGACATTCTCGATTTGGCGAAGATCGAGAGCGGCAAGCTGGAGGTCCATCCCAGCGAGTTCGACATTGGTTTGCTGGTCGCCTCGCAATGCGACTTGGCCCAACCACTGAGTGAGCGGAAGAACATCGACCTCGAGTACGAAGTGTCACCCGGTCTGCCGCCGTTGAGGTCAGACGAGGGCAAGATTGTGCAGATACTCAACAACTTGCTGTCGAATGCGATCAAATTCACGCCCGACGGTGGCCGAATCAACATCACCGTCGGTCGCGACGCGACCGGTGATCTGCGTCTGAAGGTCGCCGACACGGGTGTCGGTATTAGCGAAGCAGAGCAGCAGCTCGTCTTCGAGAAATTCCGCCAAGGCACCACCGTGATGCCGGCAGGCAATGCCATGACGCGCGAGTACTCAGGAACAGGGCTGGGCCTGTCGATTGTTCGTGAGCTGTGTCGATTACTCGGGGGCGACATCACACTGCGGAGCGAACTCGGCATGGGCAGCGAGTTCACCGTCTTGCTTCCTTGGTCGGTCAGCGAGTTGCCCAAGATCGAGTCGCCCCTGGCGGCGGAGCTCGACCAGCTGACCAAGCCGCGGCCCGAGCTTTCCGCTTCGTTGCCTTCGATCGAGACTGCGCATGACTCGACGGTGCTCAACGAAGACTGAGACGCGGACACGACAAAGCCACACCGAAGGAGCAGGGATGACTCAAGCAGCGGAAGTGCATCTTTTCACCGACGGCGGCTGTAGCGGCAATCCAGGGCCCGGCGGTTGGGCGTTTCTGTTGCGACATCCCAAGACAGAGAAGCAGCTAGAAAGTTCTGGCGCCGAACGTCAGACCACCAACAATCGCATGGAATTGACGGCAGTGATCGAAGGGCTCGAGACCCTTAAACGCGCCACCCGCGTCGAGCTCTTTACCGATAGCGTCTACGTTGGCAAAGGCATGACCGAGTGGATGCCTAAATGGAAAGCTAACGGCTGGAAACGTCGCGAGGGCGGCAAACTCAAACCCGTCAAGAACGAAGATCTTTGGAAACGCCTCGATCAGCAGCTCCAGCGCCACCAGGTCAAGTACACGCGGGTGGCTGGCCACAGTGGACACCCTGAGAACGACCGCGTCGACGAACTCGCCGTCGCCGCCTATCAGAAGTACCTGTAATGCGGTCGTCATAGCGAGCTTAACGCGGCCTGCGCGGTTTTTCGCACGAACAGTTCACGACGCGGCGCGGTGCTTGTACAATCGAGGCTCGGCACAAGCCGGCCCCTTACCGATCTCTCGCCACCGAACCGATCTGCTAGCCATGAACCGCTCCCGCCGCCAGTTCCTTCAATCCTCGACCGCTTTTGCCATTGGATTCACCGGTCTGCAGCGTCTGGTCGCTGGCGAAGACGTCGGCGTTTCGTCGCTGGCGAGTGCTTCGACCCCGGCCCGTCCTGTGTTCGGACCGTTGCAGCCCGATCCTGATCGACTGATCGACCTGCCGGCGGACTTTAGCTACAAGATCGTTTCGCGCGCCGGCCAGGTGATGGCTGACGAGTTGCTCGTACCCGACAAGCCCGACGGCATGGCTACCTTCGCCGGTGCAGATGGCCTGACGATCGTGGTCCGCAACCACGAGATCGATCCCAGCATGCAAGGTCCGTTCGGCGGCGGCGCGCGGCTGCTCGACAAGGTCGACACCAAGCTGATCTACGACCTCGGCGAACGCGCGCGTCCTTGCATTGGCGGCACCACGACCGTTGTCTACGACACGCGTAACCAGCAGGTGGTCAGGCAGTACCTCAGCTTGTCCGGCACGATCCGCAATTGCGCCGGTGGTCCAACGCCCTGGGGATCTTGGATCACGTGCGAAGAGGCCAGCGATCGACGCGGCCTTAACCAACACGACAACCACGACACGCTCTGCCAGGAAGACCACGGTTACAACTTCGAAGTCCCCGCATCGGTCACCGTCGGGCTGCACAAGGCGGTACCACTCAAGCCGATGGGACGCTTTCGTCACGAAGCCGTCGCCGTCGAGCCCAAAAGCGGTATCGTCTATCAGACCGAAGACATTAAGGATGGACTGATCTATCGCTTCCTGCCCAAGATTCCTGGTCAGCTTCGTGCGGGCGGACAGCTACAGGCACTCGCGCTGGTCGACCATGTTAGTGCTGACACACGCAACTGGTCGGACGACCTCAAAGTTTCGCCAGGCGATCGGTTTGACGTACGCTGGATCGACCTCGACAACGTCGAATCACCAGAAGACGATCTGCGCTATCGGGGCTTCAACGCCGGCGCTGCACGCTTTGCGCGGGGCGAAGGCATGTGGTACGCCGATGGCGATATTTACTTCGCCTGCACCAATGGCGGTGCGGCCGAGTTGGGCCAGATCTGGAAGTACACGCCTAGCGTCTCCGAAGGCAAAGGCGGCGAGTCCAACGATCCGGGCACGCTGGAATTGTTCATCGAGCCCAACAACTCGAATCTGGTGGCTAACGCCGATAATCTAACCGCCGCACCCTGGGGCGATCTGGTCGTCTGCGAAGACCGCTCGGGCGATGTCGTGCGGCTGGTCGGTGTGACGCCTGAAGGTGAGTGCTACACCCTGGCTAACAATCGGAGTTACGGCGAGCTCGCCGGCGTCTGCTTCTCGCCCGACGGCAGCACGCTGTTCGTCAACATCCAGCACGAAGGCCTCACCCTCGCGATCACCGGTCCCTGGCCCACGGCCATCTCGCGCGGCTAGGCACGTGGAGGGAGCCGCTCTCACCAGTGCGCACAAGTTTTGTAACAGGCACAGTTACAAAACACTTCTCGCTCCCAAAAAAGTGCCGGCAAACAAGCGTCCCCGAGTCTGAAACCTTCGGCAAAACTAAAAACCGCGTTGCAAAATTACGAAACTCAAGGACATCGAAGCGTCGCCGTCGTGGCAAGTCATTCGTTTGCAGCAGGTTACGCCAACAGCTTTTCCGCGACGTGCGAGAGTTTTGTAAATCTGACCCATGGCTAGTGTTACAATACTCCGAGCGGCTCGACGTTCGCACCCAGCGGCAACACGCCCGCCTAGATAAATTCTACCAGCGCCGGCGGCCAATTCTGCTACGGTTTGTTGGCCGGCGGGTAGGGTGAGCGCTGCTAACGCTGTACGTATCCTACGAAGCACAGACTGACAGGTGGAGGCTATGTCGTGCGAGGTGACATGAGATTTGCACTGATCATTGCAGTACCTATCTCGATGGTTCTCATGCCGTCACCGTTGTGGGCCGACACCTTTGGTTCTGGAGAAAACGCATTTGATATTGAATTCGTCGCCGTGCCGAGCGTTGGGACTTTCGATGTGCGGCCTTGTGGCCGTTGCCCAATTGAAACTCGACCTGGAAATCGACCTGATACTTCCACTACCGTAAATGGTGTAGGCAGCGTGCCGTACGACTACCGCATCGGAAAATTCGAAATATCCGAAGCAATAATCGACGCAGCAAACGTACTGGGCGACTTGCGAATTACGCACGACAATCGCGGACCAAACAAACCGGCGACGAGCATCGATTGGTTTGAAGCTGCACGCTTCGTGAATTGGCTCAACTTAGAAAGGGGCTTTGCATCAGCTTACAAACTAGACAGCACTGATCGGATTCAACTTTGGCAGCCCGAGGATGATGGATTCAATCCAGCTAACCAGATTCGCAACTCGCATGCCCGTTACTTCCTGCCAAGCATCGACGAGTGGCACAAGGCGGCTTACTACGACATCGCAACCGATGACTACAATCAGTTTCCCACAGGCTCCTCAAGTCCGTCCCCCGTGTCTAGCGGGACGATCGAGAATTCAGCTGTGTTTCAGCAGGGAAGCGTTGGTCCAGCTGACGCAATAAGTGCGGGAGGTTTAAGCCCCTACGGCACTATGGCTCAAGGTGGCAACGTATTTGAATGGCAAGATTCGCCTAGCATTAGATTCGCCGGTGGCTACTGGGATTCAGCTTTGATTAGTTTGTTTGCTTCGTCAAATGGCGGCGGTGGTGCAGCCAACCCAAGCACGAGTGACGATCGAGTTGGGTTTCGTGTCGCTTTTGTGCCAGAACCGACATCAGGCGTATTGTCGCTCATGGTAGTCGTCTTACGGTTATCTCTTAGGAGGGAAGTCAAGTGAGCAAGGCTTCGGCTCTTTCCTTCGCAGTAGTGCGAAAGCTCAGAAAGCAGCAGACGCCAAAGGTTCCACTGGTACAATTATCCTTCTTATAGACGGCGAGACCGAGATTAGGAAGTTTTAGAGAAATGGGACATGCAGTCGAGTATGTGGTCGACATCCCGGGCACTTCGTTTAATGCGTTGTTTGCACCCGAAGATCGCGCATCTCCGGAAGATATCCGATTCTATCGTGAGAACGATGCTTGGTGGGAAGCGACCATTCCTTCTACCAATAAACGAATTGCCACTGAACTGACAGGACTTGCGACGATCGTTATTCTCCCAGAGAAGTACGCCAGATATTTGATCGACGAAGCAACGAAACAAAGAGTAATAGGCTGGGAAGGAGTCGTAAAAAGGTTGTTGCCTCAGGCACGTATTGTGCGACTCAGTGAGTCATTGCGACATGATTGGGAAAGTCAAGTCGGTGAGTATTGGTTTCGCGATGCTGAACTGATAGAAGGTTTCTACGCATGGATCAAGTCTCAAGAGGCGTCTGCCTGGGCATCCTTATAGAAAGGCGGCTAAGCTCACACCAGTAACGGCTATCGGTAAGATGCGTGCAGCGTTAGCGCAACGTACCGTTTGTGGGTAGTGTAGCGATCCGTTCCGCGCACCGTGGGGCAATTAGGCGTTGGTTGGCACTCAAACGTGAGTGTGCAATGAGACGTCTGGTCTCGATTTCTTCGTACCTAAGGAATCGTGACCGACGCTGGGCGGCTTTGATTTTGCCGACTAAGGTGCCGGAAATCGCGCATTTCTTGAACTGTTGGCAGTTTGGAAGTAGTATCGCCTAGAGTGTCTAGGCGATCGACGCTCTTCGCCCGCCACCCACGTCGCTTTGTTCGGCAAGTAGAATAGAGCAATGCTTCACGTCAGCTCGTCTCAGGCTCCACTGCCTTGGCCTAAAAGTGCCCCCATAGAATGTGATCAATCCTATGCACCATGTTGCGAACAATCGGCCCCGACGATGCACCTGCGGCTTTTTGGTCCTCGGACTTGCCTTTTCGGCGCTCATCTCCTCGGTCGCCAGCGGCCAGGTCTTCGCTCCGGGTCCGTCGCTGCCGGGCTTGTTCGATTCGGTCCTCGACGTGCCCAGTCCGCCGCCGGTGGGTACGTCGATTTCTGGTGGGGTTGGGGGCGTCGCGGGTCAGACTGCGCAACGCAACATCAACACCAACGGGTCGGCGACCAACAACTTTACCGCCGCTTCCGGCGCTGAGGTGAACATCGACGGCGGCAGCATCGGCGATAACTTTCGGGCCTTGGGCGGCAGCGAAGTGAATCTGGTCAGCGGAGACATCGGCCTTAACTTCACCACCGAGTCCAATCGGGTCAGCATCTCGGGCGGGGAGATTGACGACAACTTTACCGCCGACATTTCGGCGGTGGTGAACCTGACCGGCGGCAGCATCGGCGACGACTTTCGGGCGCTGGCTGGCAGCCGGGTAAACATCAGTGGTGGAGAGGTGGGGCGCGACTTTACCGCCTCGGGTGCTAGCGAGGTGACGGTTTCTGGCGGGAGCATTGCTGAGGGTTTCACCGCCACAGACGGTGTGGTACTCGACATCACAGGCGGCGAGGTGGGTAGTAGTCTCAAGGCTTTGAACAACACCACCCTCAACATTTCCGGCACGGCCGACGTGTCGAATAACTTGGATGTTGGCTCTGGCAGTGTGGCGAACATCTCCGCAGGAACGATCGGGCCCGGTGCCGAAGCCTTGGCGGGTGGAGTGGTGAACATCAGCGGCACCGCTGACGTCTCGCGTGTTGACGCGGAAGACGGTGGCATCGTGAACATTTCGGGCGGTCAAGTGGGAGTTGGGGTTCGCGTTGAAACGGGCGGCGAGATGAACATTTCGGGCGGAACGATCGGCAACGGAATGTTGGCCTTTGCCGGCAGTGACGTGCACATCTCGGGTGGGGCTGTTCTCGATCTGTTTCTGGTGTTCGCCGATGCTGAGGTGGAGATTTCTGGCGGCACCGTGGGGCGGTTCATGGACATCGAAGGAGGGACCGTGAGAGTTACCGGTGGTGCGTTGGATTCGAGTTTGACCATCGATACGGGTGGCCTGTTGATCCTCTCGGCTGGGTCGGTGGGTAACGGCATCGAAGCGTTAGCCAGTTCTGCCATGGTGATCTCCGGCGGCGACTTGGGCTTCGGTACGACGGCCCGCAGCTTTAGCCTGTTCGACATTAGCGGCGGCACGGTGGGTCACAACTTCTCAGCTGAAATTGCCAGCGTGATGAATATCTCGGGCGGCAGCATCGGCGATAATTTTGAAACCGACGGCGTTGTGAATCTGCGCGGTGGCGAGTTCCTTGGGAGCTTCGAGGCGACCGCCAACGCCCAAGTGAACGTGTTTGGCACGGACTTCGAGGTGAACGGCGTCCCCGTGGCTGGGCTCGTACCTGGTGTGCCGACGACCATCTTTTCGCGCGGGGGCAGCGTTTTCACAGCGACGCTGGCAGACGGTACTCCTTTTGAGATCGATCTGAACACGCTCGCTCCAAATCCGGGAGACGACTTCGTCGACTTTAGCGCTCTGCTGACGGTGACGCTCGTGGCGCCGGGCGACTTTGACGCCGATGGCGACGTCGACGGGTTTGACTTCCTCGAATGGCAGCGGGGCGAATCGCCCAATCCGCTGAGTGCCACCGATCTGACGGATTGGCAGACCAACTACGGCAGCATCGCGCCGGTTGCAGCAGCTGTCGCGACGGTGCCAGAACCTGCTCCGTTAGCGCTGCTTTCTGTTGTCGCTGCAATGCGACTGGGCATCACGCGAGGCAAGCGTTCGACTCGTCCAAGTTGCCCAGCTCGCGGTTAGTACGTGCTGGGACTGCAGCGTTAGCGCGACGCGCCGTTTCCACGCAAGTCGACCGTGCGTTCCATCTGCAACGTTCCTAACGCCTTTTCCGCGAAAAGTTTACCGAACTTGCGGGTATCTGCGCACTAGGGTTTCTATAGCGGGCCCGAGCCTGCCTTTTCTGAAACCAAGTCAATCGTACCTCTGCAGCATCGAAATGGCACACCGGTCGTGAGATCGGGTCGCAAAGCTATGGGACTCCTTCCGCGGCGGAAGGCGAGTTCGCCAGGCTACCGAACGTTGCGGTGACCCTGTGGGGGACGAATCGATGGCGCGTAGTCCGAAATCGGACGGCGATGGTAATCGCCGTTTGCGTTGCGAACTTCTGGAGCGTCGCGAAATGCTCTCGGTGAATGCACCGGCAGCGTTTCATGCCGCGACCGATGACTCGGCGAGTCTACCGGCGGCGGTGGCCCCGGCGATCGACGATAGTCTCGCGGGACGCGACCAAGCGCTGGCAATTTCTGCCGTGCACCTACTGGTCGACGGACGCGAGGTGTCGGTCACTTCGCTGAATGAAATCGTCGAGATGGAGGTCGGCTCGACGCTGGAGATTGTCGGCATCGACTATCGGCTGCTCGGCGAAGAATCGGTCAGCGGCAAGATTGCTTTCGAAGGCTATCTCAACAAGCTGCGCGGTGCGAGCGTGGCGACCGATTACTCCGATGGACGGTTTGGCGGGCATGAGCAGGAGGGCGAGTTGCCGGTCGGTTCGGCAGCGCACTCCGGCCTCGAGGGCGAATGGAAGCTGGCAGCGGGTACCGAGAGCATCACGCTGGTGATGGTCCGCTATGGTGCTAACGAAGTGGCCGTCGAAGACCGCGTGACGATTCGTACGCAAGTGGGAACCCCCGACTTTGTGATGTATCCGAAGGTGGTGGTGCGTGGTTCGAGTCGCGGCATTGTGACCGGCGAGAAGGTGCAGCTTTACGGCGCATGGGGTAACGTAGGGGATGGCACCTATCGCAACTACATGGAGGTCGACATCTATCACGAGTCGGACCCGACGAAGATCGTTTGGTCGGGTGCGATCGCTAGCGTGACGACTGCCGGTGACTATGACAGTGGTGAGTTCCTGAACAAGGTCAGTAAAGACGGCTTTGCCAAACGTTGGATTCCCGAGTTAGGCGGCACGTACACATTGAAGTTTTACGTCGATCCGGAAAACGCTTGGAACGAGGCCGACGAAGACAACAATGTCGGTACGGCAACGCTCGACGTGCAAGATCTGAGGCAGGTGTCGCGGGGCAGTGACACTTCCTTTGGGCGCGGTGCGAACCATCACAGCTTTGCCGACACCGTGACGCCCGATCTGTCGGCGGCGGCCAGTCGTCTGGCAGAGCGGTCGGGGCTGGCTTCGTCGACGACCAACAGCACGCCAGCCGCCGACAGCGAACGTGAACTGGTCCTCGAGTTTGTCGATCCGCGCGTGTTCGATCAGTACGCTCCGGCCAAGGTGCAGAAGTCGTCGCAGGCGTTGTTTGAGGAGAGTGAGCTGTCTGCGGACGAAGATCGCCGACGAGACGCGATCGACGCAGCGCTCGCCGAAGCCTAGCCGGCGGAGCAATCGGTTATTGTCCGCGGAAGATGATTTCGCGAAAGGTCGTCCATTCGCTGGCCGACGGCTTGTTGTCCTCTTCGCAGACGAGGTTGGTGATCCACTGATCGGTTTTCCGCAGCCGTTGGGCCAGTTGTTCGAGGCTATTGGTAGCAATTTTTAGCGCGATCGGATTGCCGGCCTCGAGCAGCGCGTCGTAGTCTTCGCGGGCCAGACGCACAAGTTCCATGTCTGTCAAGGCGACGATGTCAGCCGAGTGCGGAGCGGCGTGGAAGAACGACATCTCGCCGAACTGTGTCATCGGGCCCAACGTTGCAAGCGTGAGTTGGCACCCATTGTCGGTACGTCGCGTGACCTGGCATTGGCCCTTGAGAATGAACCACAGGTTGCGCACCATCTTACCCTGGGTGATGACGTGCTCGCCGCTGCTCACTTCGACATGGTGTCCGGCTGCTAGCGCGGCATCGACTTCTGTTTTACTCATGCCATTGAAAATTGGCAGCGTGGCGAGCGATTCGTTAATGCTCATGGCGCCTTTCTGGAATACTTCAGATAAGTCTAGGTGATGCCCGACAGGATCGTGGCGCGTCCGACGCGTCCGATGGCGAGCATAAACGCGGCCGTTCGCAGGCTGACTTTTCGCTCTTGGGCTAGTTGCCAAACTTCTTCGAAGGCGGCGGACATGACGCGTTCGAGTTCTTGGCGGACGCGGTCGAGGTTCCAACTATAGTATTGGCGATTTTGCACCCACTCGAAGTAACTTACCGTCACCCCGCCTGCATTGGCCAGAATGTCGGGAATAATCGTCACGCCGCGGTCGGTTAGGTAGTCGTCGGCGTCTGGACGAATGGGCGCGTTGGCCGCTTCCATAATCAGCGGAGCCTTAACGCGCGGTGCATTTTCCGAGTGAATCACACCACCTAGGGCGGCGGGCATGAGCAGTTCGACGTCGAGTTCGAGCAGGGCTTCGTTGCTGATTTTGTCCGCTTCGGTATAGCCTTCTAAGCTGCGATTGTTTTGGTTGGTGTAGCGTATGGCATCGTGGACGTCGATTCCCTTCTCGCGGTAGTAGGCACCACTGATGTCGCTAATCGCCACTACCTTACAGTCGGCATCGTGCAGGTACTTGGCCGCGTGCGAACCGACATTGCCGAATCCTTGGATGGCAACGCGTGTGGTTTCCGGTTTGTGACCGAGCCGACCGATGGTTTTAACGGCCAAGATGCCGACGCCGCGGCCCGTCGCTTCTTCGCGACCGGGAATGCCATAGTGCTCGACAGGTTTGCCCGTGACAACGCCTGGGTTGAAGCCGTGATACTTGTTGTGCTGGTTCATAATCCAGGCCATGACTTCGGCATTGGTGCCCATGTCAGGAGCCGGAATGTCGGTGTCGGGGCCGATCACGTCGTGGATTTCGTCGACGAATTTGCGCGTGATGCGTTCCAACTCGCGCTGACTAAGCGAGCGGACATCGACAGCGACTCCGCCTTTGGCACCGCCGTAGGGAATGTTGACGACGGCCGTTTTCCAAGTCATCAGCGAAGCCAGACCACGCACCTCGTCGAGATCGACTTCGTGATGAAATCTCAGACCGCCTTTCATGGGGCCACGGGCATTGTCATGCTGGACACGGTAGCCAATCAACGTGTCGAGGTCGCCGTTGTCGCGTTCGATAGCAATCTGCACCTGCACTTCGCGCTTGGCGGCCAGCAGCAGCGTGCGCATGTTGTCGGTCAGTTCCAATTGATCGGCAGCGCGATTGAAGTAGTGTTTGACCGCCTCGAAGGATTTCATAATGGTTCGTAGCTTGGAGGTTACGTGCCTGTGAGAATCGCCTTGGCAGCGACGTGTCTCTCGGTGGATAATAAGGCTTCAGCCGCGCCGCGACAAGCAAGAACCGCGACCCGAACGATGTGAGGAGTGATTACTTTGGCGGACGAACAACCCATTCGGATTCGCACCGAAGACCACAGCCCGACAGCGCGAATCGCAGCGCGCTCGCACCGGACCGGTGTGTTTTGGTTGATCGTAGGCGCGATGGTGATTGTGGGCGTGGCGGTTGCGATATTCGTACTACTTCGGCAAGATCGCGGTCCTACGCAGAATCTTACCAATCCAGCTTCGGACGAGACACGCCAGAAAAGTCAGTCCGTTGCCACGCTGGACAAGACATTAGCACTGGAATTGGCGACCGCGGCCGACGATGGCAAGTCGCAATGGGTATCGCCGACGGCCGGAGCGGCAATAGACTGCCGCTATCTCCTAGCTGGCACGCAGTTTGTCTTACATATGCGCGTTGCGGAATTGCTAGCTCATGAAGAGGGCGAGAAAATCGTTGCGGCGTTAGGTCCCACTGGCGAACGATCCACGCAGCTTTTGGCCGACGCGACCGGCGTGGAGCTAAGCGATATTCAAACGCTGACACTAGGCATTCGGCAATCGCGCAGCGGCCGGCTTGACTATGCGATGCGGTTGCGGTTGCTTGCGCCGACGTCGGAAGACTCGATGCCACTGGGCTGCTTCCTTCCAGAAGGAGACGGCGATCGGACGTTGGTGTGGTGTACGCCAAGCGCGCTTGCCGAACTGAAAGGGCAGGGGGGCGAGCCACCAATGTTTGCGCGCGAGCTGAAACGCGTACTCGATCAAACCGACGATCAACGCCTGGCAACCCTTGCCGTTGCGGGCAAGTTTTTGCAGATCAGCGGCACGAAGTTCCTGAAAGGTTCGGGCAACGCGCTGCACACGGCAATCGTCGATTTTTTGGGGGACGATGCCACTGCCAGTTCACTGAGCGCGCACTGGGATGCGAACTTCTTTCTCGAACTGCGTTCGACCGTCGCGCTTAGCAAGCGACCGCATCGTTTTGCCGCGCTGCTGACCGAGCGGTTGGCGACAGCTCCCGATCAGATCGAAGACCGATTACTAGCCAGCACAACGCACCCCTACGGTCGCAAGGTGCTGGCGCGCTTTCCATCCATGCTGCGAAAACTTGATAACTACACGCGGTCGAGCGAGGCGCAGAAGCTCAGTCTGCTGCGTTGCTACCTGCCCGTCGTGGCGGGGCACAACCTGTTGATGGCCACCGAGCTTCTCCTTAACTCCGAGAGCTTTGGCAGCGCCACCGCGGGCGACGGGGTCGTGGCGAGAACGGCGCAGCCAACAAGCATCGAGCAGCGCTTGGCGAAGACGACATCGTTGGTTTTTCCGAAAGAGACGCTAGAACGAGCGCTGGAAATGCTGTCGGAAGACCTGGGTGTGCCCGTCCAAATCGCTGGCCGTGACCTACAATTGGAAGGGATTACCAAAAACCAGTCGCTCGCCTTGGACCTGCGCGAGCGACGGGCCGACGAGGTGTTGCTCGCGATTTTGCGGCGGGCAAATCCCGATCGTACCGCTTCAGGACCTGCCGATGACAAGCAGAAGCTGGTCTATGTCGTACGGGCCAAGGCGGACGGACAGCCCGGCGCGATCGTTGTGACGACACGCGCTGCGGCCAGCCGACGTGGCGAAAAACTGCCCGCTGTTTTCCAGGCAGCGCCACGCTGAGTTGTTACAATGAGGTGAAACGATACCCATCGAGCGACGAAAGGTTACGCCGCTCTTTCAACGTGCGATGACTGTTTGCGATTGAGTGTCGACTGGTGGAACCGTTCAAAGTTATTTGCGTCACCTGCCATGCGAAGCTGTCTGTGCGCAATGAGGCGCTGATCGGACAGATTCTTGGGTGTCCGCGCTGTGGCAGCATGGTCGAAGTAGCGCGTCCCGCGTCCCCCAGTCCACCGTTGGCCGCCGAAGCGGCATCGACCGGTTCCACGATCAATATCACTGCGCGCCAGATCGAAACTCTCGACGACGCAGCATCGGCACCAACGGAGCACTCGATCGCTGAACCGGCTGACGTGTCAGACGCCTTGCCGGCCGAAGCGCTGCTCGCGACGACTGAAGTGGCTCGTTACAAACTGGTCACTTGGACGATCGCCAGCTTTGTGGTCGGCGCGTCGATCGTGGGAGCGATTGTCTACAAGAGCACGCGCACGCAGACGGAGCCAACCGATGCGCAACCGATCGCGAGCGACTACCCTGTCGTGGACGAAGAAATCTTGACGCAACCAATCACTGCTGATCCGGCTGTCGAGTCGGCGCGGGAGTCCGAGGTCGAGACAGTCACCGCATCCGACGCTGAAACAGCATCGGTCGTGGTCGCGACCGAACCTGCAGAGCCAGCGTCCGACCCGTTACCACCGACTGCCGTAAACGATCATACTCCGCCCGGCTCGCCGCCGACGCCAAAACAGACCGACACCGCGCAAACCCCCAGCACAACATCGCCAGAATCGCAGCCAAGCCCCACGCTCGTCGTCGAACCTGCACCGCGGCTGGCGCGACGCTTTGACCCGTTGGAAGTCGACCTCGAAAGCCTCTCGCTGACGACCGTCGATCAGCAGGATCAGATCGCAACCGAGGCGAGCGAGATTCCGACGCCTGAACAGACGGTGTCTGCACCGATCGAGCCGCCTGCGGTTGAGTCCGCGCCGCAGCCTTTGCGTACAACACAACTTGGGCCGCAGGATCGCGTCAATGCTGCAGAGCGTGATGCGAAGCGGCAACTCGCGTTGATCATTCCTACGGTCCAAGCAAGCGATATGACCTTTGTGGATGCGCTACGGCTGATCTCGCAGCTTAGCGGGCAGCCCGTCACCGTCGCCCCCGAGCAGTTGCTGATGGCGGGTATCACGCCCAGCAGGAAGGTCTCGCTGCAGGTCGCCGATATGTCGATGGGTGACGCACTTGCAGCACTACTTGAACCGCTACGATTGGAATACGTCACGGATGGTCCGCAGGTTTTGGTGCATCGTCAGCAGGCCGACAAACTACGGCAGATCGAATATCCGATCGACGACCTTGTTTCCACCGAACAAGACGAAGCCGTATTCGCAGACTGGATCGAGCAACTGGTTGCGCCGCAATCTTGGCAAGCATCCGGTGGCGAGGGAAAGTTGGAAGTTTCTGCAGGTCAGCTCAAAGTTACGCAGCCGCAACAAGTGCAGTATCAAGTGCTGATTATGCTTGAGCGATTACGGTTGGCGAGAAACCTGCCGCCGAAAAGTCGTTACCCGGTCAAACGTCTCGCCGGCACGCCGGCACAAGTTGTGCTAGCCGACAAGCTCAATCAGTCAGCGACATTTACGTTTTCGCAGTTTACCGCCTTGGCGGAGGTATTTGCCTATTGGCAGCACAAGCTCGAAGCGCCCGTGCTCGTCGATTGGCCGGCACTCGCGGCGCAAGACAAGTGGCCTTCGACCACAATCACCGCAGCGGTGATCGAAGAGCCTTGGCATGCCGCGCTAAGCAACGTGCTACAGCCCATCGGACTCGGCTGGCGCGCGGCGACCGGCGGTGCGATCGAGATAACCACCGCTGCGAAGATCGAAAACGAATTGCAGCTGGAGATTTACCCACTGACTTCGTCCGTCGATCTCGACAAGCTCCGCGCGCTCGCGGTCAACGAAGGTGGCGTGTTGCTGTACGACTCGGTCGGCAACGTCGTTCTGTCGCGTCAGCCGGCGGCGACGCAACGGCTTATCCTGGAAGAGCTAATTCGCCAACAAGCAGTCGAAGATTGACCGGGATCTCACGTGAGTGAACTTCTCAGACAGCTGGCAGCCATGGTCGTTGCGAGCCGGGTGTGGCTACTCACGCTGCTGATATCGCTGCACACCACGGTCGCCTGCGCTCAGACGCCGATCCACTCCTGGATCGTTCGAGTGGGTGAACACCAGATCGGCATCGTCGATTTCGGCGATCACACGCATATCAATCTCGGCGTTACGTACTTTACCGTCTCGTATTCAGGCGAGGCGGTCCTGATTGCGGGCGTGGGTATCTGTTTGGTGGCGTTAGCCGCGATTCTAGCCACCGCCCGCGCCGTGATGCATCGCAATCGATTCCACTCCACGTGACCGACCGCGGTTTGCTAAGGACCCATCCCAAATCCCCCTCCCCGTTATCGGGGGAGGGGGTTTTCAGGTTCTGAGATAGGCTCAAACCGGAAGTCGCCGATTTGACTTGAGAGCCGAACCTTCTTTTAAATTGGTCGCTGTCGCACTACTTGCGGTTGCTTTGGATGGTAGCCGGATAACACCCCGCGAAAAGCCACTCGGCTGTTCACTCCTCCGCTGGAATCTCAGAATGGGAATCTGCTGATTACGAAGCTGCCTTGGCGTTTCACTGAGGCGTTGAAACACTACTCTACGCTCTACTCTTTGTGTAATCCGCTAGCTATTATGTCGGAGCTAACTGAGCAATAATCTACACTCTCGGGCGGCTTCTTTGTTGCAATAGTTAGTTCGCTCGAAACGCTTTCGAATCACTGAGTATCCTGGCTGTTTCCTTCATGAACCTGGCATATCCACGTATGGTTATATGTTTCCTACCTGGTCGTTGCAAAACTTCAATGACACCTCGACTATTCGTGTTGGTCATCACAGGAACACCTATACGCAACACGCTACTCTCAGGATCTTCAACTGCTGAATACTCAGATTCTGGTTTCAATGCCACACTTCTAGCAAATTTGCGAGATATAGTTGCCTTGCCGCAAGAGTAATCTGGCTTCAACTCACGCTGGCCGGTCAGCCAACTTCGGTGTGGCCACCACAGCGTAACGCCGTATGCAGCAAGGCAGTCTCGCAAGACTTCAACGAGATGCTCTCCGACTTCTTGGCGTGAACAGCTTTCATTAGCACGTGCTCGAAACCTCTCAAGCAACGCTAGTATCTGGGCTTTTGCAGCCTCTTTAGAGTTCTCGTCACACATCCCACTACCATCTGTTGGATTTGCACACTGCCGAGCACACTGCACATTGTATCCAGAAATGGCAACTATTTGATGCCCGAACAGAAGTTATTCAAACTGAACAGGATTCATTGGCTTGTGCACTTTTTTCGGAATCGGCTAGTTTTCAGCCTGCCTCAGCGTTTCACTCTGAGGCAGGTCAGTGGGACTTGTGATGTTGAACAATCATCGCCCGCGACCGTTGACACCGCGCTTTGTTGGCCGCCGCAAAAGCAAACGTCCATAGCAGATCCCCATCGCAACAAATGCAAGAACGCCAATCAGGCCAATAATCTGCCCAGCAACCAAGGTAGGCACTGGTATTTTAGTCATAGCGGCCAATTCAGAATGCCCAGTCCAAGGCGTGACTATAATCCCTACAGTGGCCACTACCGCTAGAACGTGCCAAGGGCTGATACAGTAGAGCCACCGCCCAAGCAAAACACCGCAAGCAACGTGACCAGCACCACGAACAAAAGCAAGTAGGATGAGGCCAGGCAAGTGGCCAGTCTGTTTGACGAAGAGGGCAGTTTCCACGAGTAGACTACAAAGCTGCAATCCAATCCAATTGGACAGAAACAAGCCGACGACGAAAGCTGCGATACACGCAATGTCACGAAGCAGATGAATCGACCTACGCGTCCTCAGTGATTCCATCTTTCAAGATCGCCTAACGGTTTTCTGGCCGACAATGTGTTACAAAGTGCTTTAAAACCAACAGTCTGCGAGTTATTGCCTGACTAGGTTATATCCCTACCTGCACTGCTTGGCAAAAATTTCTGCTTTTAACTCTATCGAAGTCTGCGTCGAAGTTTCACGCTGCGGTAGGCTAGCTGCTATAATCGGCAACTATGTATCCTCGTCGATTCAAATTGGTGTTGGGGTGCTTTGTCGGATGCTTGCTTGGGTTGTTTGTTGTAATCAAGACTGAGTTGCCGGGCTTCGCGATGCTTGCATCTTGCATCCTTCCGCCAGCAGGCTGCTACGTCGTAGGCCTCAAGAATTCAAAGCTGTTAGCCAAAGTAACACTTCTAGCTGCGATTGGCTGGGGACTCACTTACGCACTAGAACCTCAGGTTGCACAGTCCTCAGCATCCCACTGGCTACGAATCGAAGCTGCCCCGCTCGCTGGATATGATTGGTTCGTTGCCTGCAGTGCCATATCAAGCCTGTTGGCAATCGTTGGTGCTGCTTTCATTCGACAAGAGAAGTCATTGAGTGCGTAAAGGTGCCCTCAAGCATCTGGAAAGTCCACGCCAAATTGCCTCATCTTCATCGGCTTGTGCAGTTTTTTCGGAA
>JBCDBK010000017.1:0-66571 GCA_039184115.1 Planctomycetota bacterium
CTCGTGTCGTATTTGGAGATTTCGATGTCTAGAAATAAGAGTGATTCCAGTAAGAATCGCCTCATCATCGCGGCATTCATCGCGACTACTGTCGCGGTGGTGACCGCAAGTTTGGTTCCAGGACTTTTCTATCCTGGGACGGCTACAATATCGGCAGGCAATAACGATATTTCCTGGGCGGCAAGCGGTAGGATCGCCGGGTTCATGCTCGTGTTCTTTTCTATCGTTTTTGCAATTCTGCAGTTTGCAGATCGAATCGAAAGGAAATGAGCGATGATAGATACACCGGAAATTAAGTGGGAAAGCTGCATCGATACATCCCGGCGTGTTGACTACGACGTCAAATTCGACATTGAGCCAGTCTTTAAGTTGGTCTGGAACTCGGTATTTGCCTTTTGCCGTCGAACTTTCCCGTTGATGGACAGTGCTCAACTTGAAGACATTTGTTCCGAAGCAATCTTCAAGTCTTTGCATGCATTTCACTACTCGATGGGCGGTGATCCTGTTCGTTCATTTATTTCGTGTGCCATGACTGTCGCACGACACGTTGCGACGGCATGTTACCGCAAGCAGCAACGCAGAGTCATCGTTGACCCTGAGGTTCTTGAAGACCAACTCGCTACGCCTACGGAACAAACGGTGTCGGATCTGTACGATGCTCTCAGCCGAGTCGATCAGATAGACGCACAGGTTCTTAGGCACTATTACTTCGATGGACTATCAGACCGCGAAATAGGGCTCGAATTAGAATTCAGCCGCAAGAAGGTGTCGAGAATTCGACGGCGAGCACTACGGTCATTGAGAGCCGAGTACCTCGGAGAGAGCCCGATGATTTTGGATGAGTGACTAATACAAGACATTCCAAAAATACAAATTCCTTTATGCAGAGGTTTTGATAGCAGAATGTAAGTGCAGTTGACCGCGTTCTACGTCTGAGTTCTGACGCCATCTAGTGTGGCCGAGGGCGAGTTTTCGACTGCTGATTATATTCAGGCTGTGCTTTCGTTTTTTATCCAGGGTAGGCGTAGCCGATTTCTACCGGCGAGTACTCGCCGGCGAATCCACATCTTGGATATCCTTATACGTCCGGAAACTCTTTGATGAGCAAGTCACGCACCACATCGGCAATCGTCTTACCCCTATGGAAGCTGCCTACCTTAATGCGAGTATGCAACGATTTGGGAATCCTAATGGTCAGCCGCTTAGTCGGCTCGGCGGGCGTTTTCAAATCGAGCCCGCTAAACGCATCGCTCGCTCGCGTGGTGGATTTACTAGGCGGCGTTGTCTGGAATGATGTGTCCTTCTTCATCAAAAAGCTCCATGATTTCGTTGACCAGATTGCCAATTTCTTTGGCGGCTGGCTCGTTAGGTGCCGCCTCGATAACCGAGCGACCTTTGGTCGCCGTCTCAGCAAATACAATACGCTGATAGATGCTTGTCGGCATGACACGCAGCGGGAACTCCGCCAGTTCGTCATCAACAGCCTTGCTAAGCGTCGTATTCTTGATGCGACGGTTGATCACCACGCGAGCTTGGACGGGTATCTCTGTTCGATAACTATTGGCAAGCTCTAGCATTTGGATGACTTCATCGACTGCCCACACGTCGTAGGCGGAGGGCTGGACGGGAACTAAGATCAGATCGCTGGCCATCATCGCCGAAGCTGAAATCTTCTCCACCCGTGGTGGGCCGTCGATGATCACACAGTCAAAATCGCGTGTGAGGGCTGGCAGCTCGCGGTGGATAAAATCAGTCGACATGCCGACCGCTGGAAACAGCACCTGGCTGACACTTTTCTCAAGCCGTTTGTCGCGGGCGGCGATCCACTCGGTGGCAGAACCTTGCGGGTCAGCGTCAACCAGCAGCGTGCGTTTTCCGCGACGTGCCATCGCATCAGCGACATTAACGGCAAGCGTGGTCTTGCCCACGCCGCCCTTCTGATTAATGAATGATATTCGCATTGAACGCCCCCTGCTGCGTGACGGCGAAACATAAAGATGCATTAGTGCTTCGGCTTCGATACAGCAATGCGGTTATCAGTCGATGCGACGAGTGTCAATGACTCATTGTCGCATCGATGTCGAGGCGTCGAATTACATTGACGCCGATGCACAAATGCCACAAAGAGAGAGATTTCAGTCGCAACCAACTGAAATCTCAATCATTGCTTGTAGACAGACCAGTTCTTGAAGAAGCATCTGCTTCGTCGCCAATGCGACGAAACTCATCGCTGTATCGTCGCATTGGCGTCGAGGAGTTTCGACGTCGAGGCGTCGAATTACCGATGCGTTTAGCAGTCGAAATGTATCGTCGCTTTTGTAACGAAATGTTTGAAGCGGCAGCTTCAAGGACTGGTCTGCCTAATTTCATGCAAGGATAAGGTGGTTATTACCTTTCGCTGGTAAGGTGGAAACCACATCAGTTTCCCGGGAAACTGATCCCTAGCACACTAGATCACCGGAAGATATTTCGTGCGTAGCAGGTCAATGTTACAGCCATAAACCGCAATAGACAAAAGAAAAGGTGACTGTCGGAAAACAGTCACCTTGGAAGTGGTTAGCGATGTGGCGTGCTCGCTAGGCGGCTTTGTCCGCCTTAGCGGCTTGCACTAGCTCAAGCTGCTTGTCGTAGGCTAATTGTGCCAGTCGAGCAACTTGCAGGAGCTCCGTGGCACCGTAGCTGTTGGTGTCCTTGTACATCGCACCGTCTTTGTAGCTACGCACGATCGTGGTGTTGTAGAAGACACCATGCTTGCCTTGGTTCTCCCACAATGTGGCGGTGATGCTTCCATCTCGAAATTTCGCAGCAGGTTTTTGATTGGTTGAATTTGTCATGGTCGTTCTCCTTTCTGTTAGTGTTTGACCAAGCAACCGAAGTGGCGAGCGAGTAGGGGAGCGGATCAAGGCCGTGAGCCCACGGGCGGCGAAGATGCCGTAGGCGTCTGCAGCCGAGCCTTGAACAGCTCTCCGCGATCGCCAGGTTAGCGGCAGTCAATCACTGATAGAAAAGGAACTGCAACGAAGCTGACAAGCTACCAGGCAACAACCTGACCTCAAACGTACTCCGAGTGGGGTAACAATGCACATCAATGTACGGTATGCAGGGGGCCGCCATCTGATGGCAGCTGACGAAAAAACCCCTCGCAATAGCAGAGCTTTGCGAAGGGTGGTAATGACACGACCCGTTCTTGCAACGTTCCAAACGGCAAGATAACGCCTCGCTCCAAGGGCTTTTTCCAGAGCTAAGCGTTCACTAAGGTAATTACGGCAGCTATTGCTACTGACGCCCTTATGGGTTGGGAGAAGGCGTCAGCGGCCTTCGATGCCTCACGTGACAACTTAAAAGCCTAACCCTTGTCACATCGTGCCAACGCTCAAAAATTTGGCCATAGCGGCTAACTCCTTTCGAGCTGAGCAGCTCTAGTCGGCTGCACATCATCTATTCGAACACAGTTGAGCAAGCTTGCCAACATCCCATAGCCTTGTGGAGATTTTTTGGGATTTTTTCTTAGCAATCGCGATAGCAATAAGAATTAGTGCTTGCCAAACAAGAAAGATCAGTGCACATAAAGGACGTTATGTTGTACAAAATGATATTTGAATGCTGGACGCTCACGAAGATAGCTTGAGGGGCAAATCGGCTCAGCCCAAATCGATAACGATCAGAATTCCGGATGAGAGAACTGAGCTGCAAGTGTTCGAGTCGAACCGGCTACCAGCTCGGCCGATCAGCTACGTGCCACAAGTGATCAGCTCGCTGGGCAAGAAAGCACAAAAAAGGTTCGTTACCTTCTTCACGGACAAGTATCGTAACAAGAACACGCGAGCGGCTTATCACCGCAATGCCTGTCAGTTCTTCGAGTGGTGCCAGGTCAGGGAGCTGGTGTTTCCTGATATTGAGTCCTACCACGTTTCAGCCTACGTGGAGGAAATGCTGGAAGCTGGCAAAGCCAAACGCTCGGTCAAGCAACACCTGGCGACCATTCGCAAACTGTTTGACTGGTTGATTGTAGGTCAGATCTGCAGCTACAACCCAGCCCAAGCGGTCGAGGGCCCTAAGGTCTCCGCTAAAAAGGGTGTCACCCCCTACCTGGGTGAGGACTCTGCGTCAGAGTTCCTCAAGTCGATTGACGTATCCACGGTGATTGGCCTCCGCGATCGGGCACTGATTGCTTTGATGACATTTAGCTTCGCTCGCATTAGTGCGGCCGTGGCTATGAACATTGATGACTACTACCAAGTCGGCAAGAAGTGGAAAATTAATCTCCATGAGAAAGGTGGCAAGCAGCATGATATGCCTGCTCACCATAAGCTCGAAGAATACTTGGATACCTACATTGAAGCGGCTGGTGGCTTCGAGGCCTTCCCCGAGGAGCCAAAACAAGGCAAGAAAAAGCCTAAGCGTCCCCTATTCCGCACCACGCGTGGCCGCTCCGGCGAGCTAACTAATCGTCGTATGAGTAGGCACGATGCCTGGTACATGATCAAACGTCGGGCAGCAGCGGCAGGACTCAGGCTAGCGATCAGCAACCACAGTTTCCGAGCCACTGGTATCACCAACTATATGGACAAAGGTGGCGATCTGAAAAAAGCTCGCGACATGGCCAATCACGCCTCTACCAAAACCACAGCTATCTATGACCACAGTGGTGATGATATCACGCTCGATGAAGTTGAGCGGATTACCATCGGAAGCTAGATGGGCCAGTAAAAATAGCTGCTTTCACCGGTTCTCCGGATTATTTTCTCCAAAAACGCAAATCTTCTGCCGCTCGCGTGTCTATAAATGGGTAGGAATCCCAGATCACCATGACGAGGACGTGTTGATGATTTGCGAAGGAACATCTTGGCCATCACCAATGGATGAAGTCGAGGCAGAGATCCTTGACGATAAGCTGCGTAGCTACGTTCACTATAAAATGAAAAAAATTGGTCGTCGCGTGATTCATGGCGAAACGGCGGATGATATTAGCAATACCGCCTGGAGCAAGTCTTTGTCAAAACCTCCATTCCTTCTAGGCAAGTTCCCAGTACGGCTTGCCTATTTGAAAACAACCGCGAACCGTCACATGATGAATCTGCTGCGATCCTCTGACCGCAGACCAGAGGCACTCAAGGAGAATTGGGACAAAGTTATTATCAATCATACGGCAGTACTGGCAGCAGATGTTGCAGACCGTCTCGCTCGTAGAGCTAGCACTCCTAGGCAAGCCCGAACCTATCGTCTCGACAATCAAGTTCAACTGCTTTTCGAGAGTTCACGCGATATTCAACGTGAGATTCGTGTGATTAGCGAGGTTCTTGAACAATTGCGTACCGAAGGTCGCGACGATCTAATAGCGGCTATTTTCGACGCACTCGTGCTACAGGATCATCATCAAGGATAGCAAGTCATCTCAGGTGTCTATAAAGGTACACAGTTACCTTTGGAGAACGAGATGACCGAGATTATTGATGTAGTCGTTGCCGCAACTATCACTGCAATTGTGAGTCGCTTTATCGATTGGGGGTTTCCTCCACGCGATGACAACGACGATGAATAGATGGCTACTGGTGAAGCGAATCATCGCCCGTAGAATCCTCGGGCAATTGATCCTGAGCCACGTGTCGCACACGGAGAATCCAAACCTGGTCGGATTCGATCAAAAACACAATACGGTGGGTGTTGCGTTTGCCGATGGTAAAAAGCAACTGCCGAACATTACGGCCGGATTTGACGGATTCTGGGGCGGCTGCACATCGCTCGGGCATTTTCCTGAGCGACTTGAAAGCCTCCAAGATTTCTTCAAACCAGCGATCGGCCTGTTCTGGCGAACGGTGTTCGTACCACCAATCATGGATTTGGTGGATATCCCGATTGGCTTTTTGAGTGAGTCTGACTTCGTAGATCACGAGTTGGGTTTCATACCCTTTTGCTGGCGAAAGTCTTTCTCAAACTGCTCGAGGCTGATCGTGCGGCCGGCATCGACGTCGGCTAGGCCTTCTTGAACTGCTTGGTATTCAACTTCCTGTTGAATGAGCTTGCTAGCGTATTGCTCAACGTTCAAGCCGGCGACCGCCGCTTGTTGTTGAAGTACCGCTTCAGTATCAGGTGGTAAATTGATTTCCATAGCTGGCCTACTTACTTGAATGACTCTTCATTAAGAATCTCATGCCATCGATCATAAGTCAACAATTATAGCCAAATATGCCACATTGTCCGCGTTTCCAGCAACGGCAAGATGTGATTCATCAACGCCAGTTCATAGAGAAGCTGATTGCTGCGGTCGGCATTATCCGCCAAGTGTTTTTTGGGCACCTTCCCTAACAAAGCTGCTTGCTTGCTGAATAGCGTTACTTCAAGTTCAACCGCTTACGCGATCGCTCATCTCAATCTCAGTGACGATAGCATCGTCGTCTTCGACCTTCATCTCGGCCGCTCGATCGGATTCGACGATAAACAGCACGCGTTGCCTCACCAGCTGGCCGTAGAGCGTCTCTAAGTTGCGTCCCTTGAGTATGGCCACTTGATTGATAAAGGTGATCGTCAGGCTCTTACCTGGCTCATACAAGATATCATCAAGCTGCGACCACGGCTTGGCTTGCTGCTTGCCGCTTTTGAAAATGAAGCAGAGGGCAGGCTCGCCGCCAAAGCTCTTGCGAGAGATGCCATAGGCTCGGTAGTCCTCGCCTGGCTCGTAAATGTCGAGTTCTTCGTCTTCGGTAGTCTGAGAAAACTGACCCACAAAACTGTTTTCGGTTTGGCTCATCAAGGTTACCTCGCAGGTTCTAGTTCCAATTGATGTTGCTGCTGTCGCCAGCGTCGAAGCCGCTGCAGCTGCTCACGAGCAAACGTAATGGCTCGTTCACGAATGCCACGAGTTCGCTTTCGCATGTCGGCGGTGGTCTCCGGCAGGGCGGCCAGCTCGGTCGCCAGAAGATCGGTACGATCTCGATTGACGGCTGACTTTAGATCATCCACGTCGGTTGTAAACCATTTGATTGATTTCACGCCCCGGGTACTGGAAACGTACGCACTGGCACGGCTCGATGCGGCGAGACTACTTTCCCCAAAATTTGTAATGACATTGTTGAAAGTTTTTCCCTGGCTGGAATAGGCCGTCATGGCATATCCATGATCAAAGTGAGCAAACTCCGGATTGATCACCTGGTGGTTGCTCAGCCTCATCAGTCCCTCTTTGGTAAATCCTTCAATGGTGGTGACACTGCCATTGTGGATGCGTTTGGTGTTCTCACCGTCGGTGGGGTAGCGATTCTTGGTAAAGCGAATCGTCTCACCAGCGGAAAACGGTTTGAGCTGTTCCCGAAACACATCGAAGGAACCGGCCTCACTAATGGGGATCTGAACTTGTACACCGCCGACATCGGCCAAGACGCGATCGCCCTCAACGGCTGCAACGGTGGCTCGCACGCGGCTTTTCCACATACCCCCGGCATTGCGATGAAACTCCACCACGTCGACGCCAGGTGTGTAGCTGAGTGGGTCTTTTTTTTGAGCGTCGGTGAGGTGACGCGATTTGAGGGTAGTGATCCAATGATCTTGATCAGCCACGGTGCCACGTTCTTTGAGTTCGTGGCGGGTGGCAGTGTTGGTGGCTTCTCGATCAATGTTGGATGGTGTGACCACCAGCGTGGACTCACCCCGTTCGACCGCATCGGCATATTCTTTAGCCACCGTCTGGTTACGCTCTTGGTCATCGGCAATCTCAACTAGCTTGTCAGCCTCGCTAAGTTTGTCGATGGCTTTGTTGACTGACGCTCCGCCCTCACTCATCAACTGAGCGATTTCGCGATAGTCGGCCTCTTGCTGACGACGGATGGTATTGATTTGCCACGGCTCGACCCCGGCCTGGGTCTCCAATAGCCTTAAAGGCTCACCGTAGCTGACGCTAGAAAATTGCTTGCGATCACCCATCAGAATAATTCGGGCATTGACCGATTCAGCCACATCGATCAGGCGAGAAAGGTCACCCATGTTCAAGAGACCGGCTTCGTCGACCAGAATTACGCCCCCACGGACTTGCTTTTGAGCTTTCTCACTAAGCAGAAAATGGGCAACGGTTTCCGCATCAAAACCTTCCTTCTCACGCAACACACCATGAGAAGCATCGACTGACGGAGCGAGTACAGCGGCCGGTAAACGTTGACTGGCAATCGCTTCGGTAATCTCACGCATCGAGGAGGTCTTACCGACGCCGGCACGGCCAGAAATTATTTCGATTCTATTCGTTGAGGAGAGTACCCCCATCACAGCATTTCTCTGTTCGGCTGAGAGAAAATCGCGAGTGATCACATGATCCGGAGCGATCGGTTTAAGAGTTCCTTTCCCTTGGCGGGCGTAAGCCATCACCTGGCGTTCTTCGGCCAGGCGTTCGGGCGGGCTAATGAGTTGTTTGTCTTCTTCGTAGCGAGACTCCCATGGACGGGAATTGATTTCACGCTCGATCTGCTCGGCGGTGGCATTTTCAATGCCATGCAAAAGAGCTTCTGAGACCAGCTCACGACGACGAATCACGGTTTGGTTTGAGAATTTATGTTCAATTGCCCAGTCGACACACGCTTTCGCTCCATGCTCTTTTGGGGTCGTGGGGTAGGGTTTCGGTGCAAAATCTTCTAAGCGTTTGGCTTCCTCGGGACTGAGCCGCGATCGCCATAGCTCTTGCAGATTGTCCGGCAATTGGTTGTTGTCTTTTTTTCGATCCCGGGTTTTTGCTCCCAGGGCATCTTTGGCGTCTGGGTTGGTAATCCCTTTTTTCTTGGCCAGTTCTTCGATCAGCATGGTGCGGCGACTGAATTTTTCAATGAGTGACCGATCCGACAGCCCCACAATCTCAAAATTATTGGCCGTACGTTTCACCTCATAGCCCAGCTCCTGAGCCTTCTGAGCGAGTTTCGACATATAGAGGCTGTTGTAGTATTTTTTATCTTTGACGACTGCCGAGAGATCAATCGCCTTGAACTCCCCATCCTCGCACTGGGTGGCGTTGATGATGCAAAAGTGAACATGCCCCTGAGGGTCGGGTTCGCCGGCGACGGGTCTGGATAGCCCGTGCGGAAAGGCGATCCCTACCCAGTTACGTGTCTTCTCCAGGTGCATCTCGCCTCGTTTGGGATTCACTCGCACTTGAGCGTCATTCTCGGCCTCGGCCATCGTCTCTAGCCCGACCTCCAGCATGGCATCATCGAGCCGTATGTCTCCTAGTACCTTAGCAGCGATACTCCAACTTTTCGGGACATCGAAGGTCAGATCGGTGAGCACGCGACGCTTGGCAGCGTTACGCGAAGTCAACCTGTCATTAGTGGCGGGATTGACATTGTTGACCAGCATCTCGAAGGTGGCCTGGTCAACCGGCGTATCCGGCGTCAGTCCTAACGCGGCCGCCCCTTTGCCGAAGTAGACACCGACCTGCTCACCGTAATACTCACCCATCTCGCCCGGTTCGGCGTGATAGTATTCACTGGCAGCCACGGCTGATAGTTGATGAAAATGTCTCACGAATTGATACTAAAGCAAAAAACTAACCAAAGAATTAACAAGAGTTAGGAATTTCGTCACAGTTCACGCGAAGCTCACTCGCTTCGTGCGGCCTACGGCCGCCTATGTCGATCTACCGTTAGGTAGAAAGAGAAAGGGTTGTTGTGTGCTTTCGTCGGAGCCAGCCATGTTTTGGTCGCTCACCCTGAGCTGGCGACCAAAAATGACTGGCGTAGAGAAAGCCGCACAGGTGCTTTTGTTGGAGAAGTCAGAAGGGAAGCTTACTGTTCCACCTCCATTTCCATTTCAGGTTCTTGTGCCATCTCCTGGACTTGCTCCACGAGATTCTCCAAAAACGGTTCCTGGATCGGTGCTTCGATATCAGGAGTCTCAACGACTGGGGTTTCAGGGCTGGATTGATTCATCGCTTCAAATCCTTGGGGTGATAGTTGGTTGTCAAACTTGACTGGCTGGCTGACGCCTGTTTGCTGCGACACGGCTTGCGTGGTGGCGGTGCCCAGCTGGCCGGCCTCACTGACCAGCGTTGATCCGGTAGGAAAGGCTTCGACCAACTGACCAACCTCTTTCCATCCTTGTCTGACGAAGGCTTTGCCGACACCTTGCCCGAGCTTGGGCTTCTTTGGTTTTTCGCTCACAGTCGATGCCCTCCACCCACGCGGTTAGGCCAGTTCTGGGCACGTCGCCTAGTAGCGTTGGCACGCATCCGATAGACGGTATGCTGCGTGTAAAACACGCCGTAAAAAATCACAATCCAGCCCATCATCACCAGATACCAATTGCACTGCACTGGCGAGCCAAGTAAGTGGAATAGCCCGGCGAGCAAGCTGCCGGTGATCAAGTCGGACATTAGCCCAGCACGATGCCTGGTGGTATGTGGGAAGAAGCGACTAAAGATGCCGGTGCCTAGCTCTCGTTCCGGGGCGTGACGCTTGCGAATCATCCGCCACAAGGTGATCAGCAAACCAACTAACCACCAAGCGATCTGAGCCGCAATCAGCAGCTCAAAGCGGGTCGCATCGATGCGGCCATAGTTTTCAATATGCCCATGAAACCAAAATCCTTGGATGGTAATACCTAGCCCCCAGGCAACCACCAGATACGCACCAGCCGTGCCAGGCTTGCGGCTAAACACGAGCAGCGTACGAGTGACGGCCGCTCCTAACAACATCATAAGGCCCATGCCATTGGCTGCACTTTTGGCTTGCTCTTTGTTAAGCTCGTCGGTGGTCTTGAGGTGACCGGGATTAAAATCGTTGGTAATCTGTTCATCCATCATGAGGGTGGCTCCTTAGATTTGTTTGAAGGTGACGAACTTCACGGGTGAGGCATTGGGGCCGTAGGTTCTGCCTGCCTGAGAGTGTAGGAAGTCAACGCAGAGTCGGTTAACCTTACCTCCCCGCCGAAGCGAAAATATGTCCGATGGAGAAATTCTCGGACGGTATTGCGAGCTGCAAGAGAAGGACAAACCGTCATCTCCGAGCATGGTGTTGAGCAAGTTAAATTCTTGCTCGGGTTGTCTCTCCGAGACACTCACCATCTGCTCGATTACCTCGCCGTAGAACTGCGAAAAAAACTGGGCAGTCTTGACGCAACCAGTCGACAAGACGACCCGTATCGCGTGGTTGGTAAGGTAAGCGAGCATCCCCGATTCGGCGTGATTGCCAAAGGCAACTTGTAGATTTGGAATGGATTGGCAAAGAGTCCAGAAGCTTATTCTGGCCGACCTTGCCAACGCCAAATTTGAAATTTCTGTGTGGGGTGATCCTATTAATTCAGGGGCTTCATCCCGCATAATGATCGTGTCATAGTCAGGATTGTGACGCTGCAAACCAACCGTGGTCGTTTGGCCTACAATCAAATTCTGGAGCATCACACCGACGGGGCCATACACTTTTACCGGGGCATCCATGAGCACGCAGTGCCCACTGAGTGCCATCTCCGGCGTAAACGAATTGGTCTGGCAACAAACTGATTCGTAGATCGGCGAGCGAAGAAACATGCGGAGTAGCGAGACCAGATTGCTCTGGGCTGCACCTTTGGCCTTGCTGCCCAGAGACACTAACTCCTTCCAGACAAAATTAGTGGCTTGCTGATACTCGCGGCGTTCCGATTCACTTTGCAAGTTACGGCCAGCCTGCTCGATCATTTGCCAGCAAAAAGATTGCTCGCGGAACTTCTCGGAAGCTGCTTGGTCAAAGCTGCTCGGAACACTGACCACCAGGTTATAAACGTCTTCAATGGTGACCTTTTCACGGCGGGCAAGCCAGCAGAGCAGGATTGCCGACTCTCCTAGCATTTTGAAAAGATTTTCCCAAAACTGATCAGAACCCTCACCACCGCCATTGCGAAGGGTGAGCCGGTTCATGTCCACCAGCAGCTCCATGGCGGTGGCGTAGGAGCCACCTTTTCTCATCAGCTCCCAGGCGAGAAAGTTATAAGCGAAGCTGCCAGGCACTAAATGGATCACTCGGTCGAGTGCTCCGGCCTCTTTCATCACGCGAAAGAAGGCCTCTTTCTCCTCGCTTTTAACCGCCGCCCAGAGACACCCGAGTCGCTCACCGCCGAGCCGAAAGGCAGCGATGGCGGCCACCAGCAGGAACGAACTTTTGCCCGAACCAGATCCCCCAAAGATTGCCAAATGTTCAAAAATTGAAGGGTAATCAAGCTCCATGTCATGAAAAATTGTGCGTTTGCGGCGACGCAAACTAAAGAAGCTGGTCATCGTCTACATCTCCTCATCAGGGTTCACGGATTGCCAATAGCTGCCATCCTCGAGGGCGTGCATCAGCTGCAGCACCTCCTTGAGCTTGGGATCGTTGTCGCCACCGGCAAGCACAACGTCCATGCCGTGCGATTTGGTTTGCTCAAAGAGCGACTGCCAGAAGGGGTCAACATTATCGATCGTGGAATCATTCATGAGGCACCTGCTTTCTTGAGATGCTTGGCCAACTCCGCGATCGGAGTATCAAGCTTTTTGTGTTTGGTGATGAAAGACCTGAAGCTTCGGAAGTCACGCTCTAGGTCGTCATAAGACGTTGCCTCATCCATCTGTACAGACAGGACTACCTTTTCAGAAACTCTTTTCAGCTTGTGAGGTTTGTAGCCAGGCGTATGACGCTGCTTGCCAAGCTGCTCGATTGCTGCTTTGGAGAGTTCCCCGGCAGCATTGCGGCGAAGCAGATCGACCTGTAGTTCCTCATCTTTGCCAGCGGTCATGACAACGGCGTAGACGGTGGCGTAGCCGGTTCCCTTTTCCCTTACGAGATCAATGGCACGCGGCTGAATGTCCTCGGTCACTCGGTTGACCTTGGAGCGAATACCTGGGTCGATGGATTCGAGCGAAGAAAAC
The DNA here is from genome assembly GCA_039184115.1 of Planctomycetota bacterium. Classification (GTDB taxonomy): domain Bacteria; phylum Planctomycetota; class Planctomycetia; order Pirellulales; family Lacipirellulaceae; genus Bythopirellula. The sequence goes on from JBCDBK010000017.1 coordinate 12,845, forward strand.
TCAGGCAACGCAAAGCCATGCTCTTTCGCGAGAATATTGAACTTGAGAACCGCATCCCCGAGGGTTTCCTGGGTGCGTACGTGATTAGGCGAGAAGGATCGGACAATCACCTCGGAGCGGCTCAATGACGATGGCAACTGCCACGCCTTCAAGGTTTCGATCCCTCGAAGTAAGCCCGCATCGACACGGTGATTTCCGTCGGCAACCCATGTCGCCTCATCATCGATGAAGACCAGAATCGGGCAAAGTTGCCCGTTTCGATCCAAGTCATCTGCCATGCGATTGACGCCCTCATCGGTGGTGGGGCGTGATCCCTCTAAAGGTCGGCAGTCTTTGACGGCAACGGTGATCTCTCGGCAGGTGTTTTCATGGGCAAACGTAATCATGGGATGATTCCTCCTGAATGAAAAATGCAATAAGCCAGTGCGACGTTAGGACTGGCGGCGATCGCGGCGAAAACGTCTGTTGGCATAGCCAAGGACAGCAACCGTAGGACGTATAGCGAGCCATTTCAGCCAGCCCAATAAAAACCATTTGAGGCAGACAAAAGCGATTGCGACGACGCTGGCGAGCTTGGCGATCGGTAGCACGTAATTGGTCATTAGTGAGTTCAGCAGTGGCTTGGCGATGTGATCCATCGCCGCTTGGCTAAGCTTGTCACTCATCATTAAACCAACCACACTTATGCCAGCCGTGATCTTGCCACGATTGGTCCATAACTTTGAGACAAGCAAATCAGGGTGAGCTGCACTGGCCAGTGCAGCAACGACATCGGCGGTGTAACCATGTTGGTTCATGGTGTCCGCTAGCATGCTCAATCGACGTTGTGATTGGGCACTGGTTTTGGCTGCGACCTTGGCCAGGTCGTCGGCGTATTTTGTCGCCTTGGCGGTGCCGTGAGCGGCGATCCTGCCGGTATTTCTAAGGCCATGAATGGCCGTATGTCGTGCGGCGTGAGCAGCTGAATGCTTGGAAGCCTGCACCACCAGATGACGGCCAGTTTGCTTGGCGGTTTGCCGGGCGGCTTCACGCGTGCCATGATGCAGCAAGTGCCGGGAACTGTGTTTGAGTACCTCCGCAACCGGCGAAGCGGCTGCGGAGGTGGTGGCGAGCAGTAACAAGCTGGTAATCACAAGACGAACCATTGCACAAACTCCATAAGGTGCTGTGGAAGGAGAAGTGACCAACGAAAAGGGCTAACGCTTTGCGGCTGCCCAGTTCCAATCGACGCGAATTCCTTGGCAGAGTGCTTGGTCGGTTGCGTCGCGATGCTTGCGTTCCAAATCGGTTAGAAAGCTCTTGATCGCACGGTGAGCATGGCCATCGCTAGTGATATTATTCAGCAAGTGTATGGTCAGCTTGGTGACCTCCTTGGTCAACACCTGCTCGGGTTGCAACACCTCTTCGGCGATCGTTTCGGTGACGTAAGCCGCCCCAAGACCAAACAGGCCGCTGAGGATGTTATCCATCAGCGTGGCGTTGCCCTGCGGATCACGCATCAAGTCCAGAACGACATCTTGGCCGACCCAACCACCAGCGACGCTGGCGGTTAAGGTTCCCAGCGATCGAATCACCGCATCACACACCTCATCCGCAACGGCATCAGTGGCTTTGTCAAAGGCGTCATCAATAAACGCCACATCTTTTGGCTTCCAAGGTAGTTGCTTGGGATCATACGGAGAGTCGATCTTCAGGCCGGTAAGCAGTGCGTTATCAAATTTGCAGAAATCTTCGTGGGCATCTGCGAACTGCAAGAGCAGTAATTTGCGGACTTCTTGCTGTGGGAAGACATGCTCACGAAACTTACTCCTGAGCCACAGCTTGTGCGTGTAGGAATTACTGGCAAGCTTGCCTTTGGATGTCCAGGAGAGTGCATCTTCAACAAAGGCATCGATGCCTTGCGAAGTGATCAGGGTCTTTAGCTGCCTGTTGAATTCTCGTTGAAACCAACCGGCGTTATGGTCGCGACTGGAAACACACTTTTTGTAGAGCTTGTGATTGATAATCTCGATCCAGAGTCTCTCATTGGAGTTCTGGGCAGGCCGCTGGTATGTGGCCTGGGTGATAGGTTTTGCAGTCTGTGGCTCGGCCGCGATCACTGGCGAGACCAACAAACCAAGGACAAATAACGTGGCGATGACTTTCTTCATGGTTAAACTCCAATAAGGTTAAGTAAGTGCATACTGGTAGACTGGCCGCAACACACGGCTTTTGAAAAACGGAAAGTGGCTAACGCAGACGGATCGTTAACCGTGAGCTAGGCAGAGTTGCCTAGCTAGGGAATGCTGCTGGCAAGTTCGCACAGCATTGGGACTGGCTCTGGTGGAAGCCAGTAGAGCAGCATTGCAATCAGTTGGCTGGTATTCTCCAGGAAATACCAGACTGGAATGATGGGAAGTGTGATTAATGTCATACGGAAACTCCTTTCGTACTAGAGGCCAGTGAATGGCGAGCTAGAGGCTCACCGCTCACTGCGGGGAATTTATCCCCCAAGTATCAGTTGCGTAGCGATGGCGGCCGACGCTCCAGTCACAGCCGCTTTTGCGGCTACAGGAATGGCCACAGCGACAGTCCAATGCGATAAGGCCGCCGCCAAACAAAACAAGCACATGAAATTGCCCTTTCGTGATTCGAGAAATTGATGTCCAAAGTAACTCCTAAGAGGTACAAGGCAGTAATGAAGCAGAGTTATTGGCGTATCACGCCGTGCCGATAAACGCCGGCTATGTGCCACTAAACGCGTTTGAAAATCGGAATTACAATCTGGGGCTGCTTCATCGAATACCTAAGGCACTCATGGGTAAGGAGCTGCTACGAAAACAAGCCACATGGCCTGCGGCAGCGATTGAGAGTATTGTCCTCTCAGTAGACTAGACTCTTCGAGAGGCTATATTGGACAGATTGGCTTTGAAGTTTCCCAGGAAACGCCTGCAGCCGCATCTTTGCTTGACTTCTGAAATAGGTGCTCTAAGCGTATGACCAAAAGTAACACCTATAGCCCGATAGCCCCGGGCTCAACGAGGAAGCAGGTGGATCAGAGTCAATGGAAAGTAACCCTTCTAAACGAAAACGCCTACGATGGGCGAGCGTTGTTAGCAAGAATGCAGTCGTTGAAACGTATGTTCAAAAATGAGCCGGAAGTGCTAAAACTCATTTTTAGTCATGCAATAGATACGAGAGTTGCTATCCCAGATGAAATACAGAAAGAAAACACTTTCATTTTTCACGACGGCTTGATGGTGCCAGAAGCAAGAGACTTTTTCCTCAACGCTGTTACCATTATTGATGGAAAGCTGAAACTTCAGAACCCTTTTAAAGATACTGAACAGAACCGTCTCGTTCTGGAAACGATACGTGAAAACGTACCTATTCATGCTGAAAGAATCGAAGTTGAGTTTGGTTCAAAGAGAAATGATGGCAGGTCACGATAACTTAGTCTAAGAACTTGGCTGCAAGCTTAGCATTTACAGTTTCCCTAGCCCTTCCTATCAATTTCAGCACACACCAATACGACTTATTGAGCTGCTCGCATATTTCGTCATTGCGATATCCCAGCATCTTTAAGGTGTATGCGTCGGATTGACCTTTAGGTAACGCTGCAATTGCGGCCTCTTTTTCCTCAAGGAGTTCTTTATGTAGCAAGCTATCATAGGCCGCAGTTGCGTTGGAAACTTTAACTTCATCTACAGAGTCCAAGGAAAAAGGCTCTTGCCCTCTTTTCTTTCTCCGATAATCGCTATTCCTTTTGTTACGGATTGCTGTTCCAAGATAAGACTGCGGAAACTTAATTTCAGAGTCTTTTTGCAGCCCTTTCAAGAACGCATCTTGCACATAATCTTCCACTGATTCTACACCAAGATGTTTAGCCTTCTTTTCAAGTTTGCCGTACATTACAGCTAACTCTTCTTCGGAGAGCTTGCGAACACAATTCTCTGAGAGTATTGCATCTTCCATTTCTGGGCTCTTTTCTGTCGTAGTTTTGGCAGTTCGGAGTCAACCTCTAACGCCTCCATCATGGAGTCGAGATTCGGAAATACAAAAAAACCAATCATTGGCTTCTAACAATATGTAAGGTGATTTAAGTGAGGATTAGAGTTTGGAATTGGTTTGACGTTTACCTGCGAACAACAGGCTGCCACTTCTTTACCGTGTAAAGCCTGTTATTTGAGCGGAAATAAGTTAGGGCTATCGAAATATGCCGTCAAGGGCTTAATAGCGAGAATTTGAGAAGAATTTTTTGGGAGAAAATTCGCAGACATTCGCAAAATTTCCTGCCTACCGGTCAATTCTAATTTTCAGAGACGTGGAGTTAAGGTCTACATTGCAGTGAGAGTGCTCCATGTTGTCGGAGGTCGACTCTGAGCCACTTTTCTGGCTCGCCTGATCTGCATTGTTTTCGTTCCACCTCAATTTTACCGCGTCAAAAAAAGAGGGGTCAAAACTAAGTTGAAAATTTGTTGAGCTACGTTTCCCCACTTGCAGAATGTTCTCTTGCTCCAAATGAGCGAAAGAATCCCCACGCTTTGGCAAACCCCCTAGTGGCTTATAGGGTGCTTGCCAAGCAAAGTTGCCTGAACAACAAATACAAACGATGGCATCCCAGAGAATTGCACACCGCCAGCTCACAACGTTACACTGGAGGGCAGAGCTGAGGCAGAGTTGTGTAGTCTCTTATGCTCTAGCCGATTCCAGTCCCGTGTAAACGAAAGCTACAGAAAGCCCTGAAAAAAGAGTGGAGCGAATGGGACTCGAACCCACGACCTCTGCATTGCGAACGCAGCGCTCTCCCAGCTGAGCTACCGCCCCAAGAAGACCTCTGATTTTAGGGGCAACGATGCGCGGTGTCTAGCGAGCCGCCTTTGCCATGACGAGGCTCGCATTCCCATGCGATCGGCGATGTGCCGGTCTGGTGCCACTGCTACTCGCGCAGGCCTAAGTCATCGAGGTGGTTTCGTACTCGACAGAAACGGACGCAGCTCGTCAACGAAATCGCCGGCGTCGGCGAACTGGCGATACACACTTGCAAACCGCACAAACGCCACTTCATCCAAGTCGCGTAGATGGTCCATTACTAACTCACCCAAGCGCCGACTGTCGATCTCGGAATCAAACGACGAATAGACATCGTTTTCGATCGCCGCCACGGTCCGTTCGATGTCGCGATCTCCGATCGGACGTTTCCAGCACGCGCGCTCTAAACCCGACTTGATCTTGTCGCGCGAAAACGGAACACGAGAACCGTCCTTCTTCACGACCTTAATCGCCGACTCTTCGATGCGCTCGTAAGTCGTGTAGCGCCGCTTGCACTTCAGACACTCACGCCGACGGCGAATCGCGTAGCCGTCTTGGCTGGCACGCGAATCGATGACGCGGTCGTTATCCATTCGACAGAAAGGGCACTTCATCGCATCACTATACACCAGGCTGGAATTAGGTAAACCATCTGAGCAGATCGTCTTCGCGTTGCGGTGCTTTTGCGAAGAATTTTCGACCGTAGCGACGCTTGCACGGTTGAAATTGGGTAATCTGCTCTGCGATCCGTAGAGATCGACTGCCAAAGCGGACCCCTCAGCGGGTCGATAGAACGCTAATCGAGAGAGGCGCTAGAATGAGAGCAGTCACGCCCCAGCCGCTACTTCGCCTCGGTCCATTCGCGTCGCTGACGCGAACTAGGAATGTTCATCGCTTTGCGATACTTCGTGACCGTGCGACGGGCGACCGTGATGCCGTGCTTCGCGAGTTCCGCAACCAGCGCGTCATCACTGAGCGGTTTGTTCTTGTCCTCGCTATCAACAATTTCCTGCAACTTCAGCCGGACCTTATCCCAGGCGACTTCTTCGCCATCGGCGCTGGTAGTACCACCCACGAAGAAGCGTTTGAGTGGGAATATCCCGCGCGGTGTTTGCATCCACTTATCGTCAACCGCACGACTGACAGTCGTGACATGCACCTTCACCTTGTCGGCGATCTGTTGCATTTTGAGTGGCTCGATATACTCAGGACCATGATCTAAAAACTTGGTCTGGTGGTCCACGATCGCCTGCGACACACGCGTCAACGTGCTGCGTCTCTGCTCGATTGCCTCGATGATCCACTGGGCAGAATTAATCTTGCGTTTGATGTAATCTCGCGTCTCTGCGTTCGTTGCTGGATCTTGCAACAGCTTGCGATGGTAATTGCTGATGTACAGCGACGGCAATTGCCCGTCTTCCAACCGCACTTCATATCCCCCGCCTTCGCGGCGATCGATGAAGACATCGGGCGTCACGCTCGGAGCAAAGTTGTCGTTGAATTCTGAACCTGGCTTTGGCTTGAGCGTGCGCAGATCTTCCCACGCTTCTTTGATGGTTTCAAGCGAGAAGCCGGTCTTCTTCGAGATCAGTGGTAGGCGATTGTTCTGCAAGTCTTCCAGGTGGTTCTCGATTAGCACCTGCATCTCTTCGAAGAATAGCAGACCCGGCGTTAGCTGCAGGAGCAAGCATTCCTTCAGGTTGCGAGCGCCGACACCCGGCGGGTCGAGACGCTGTACGATCGCCAGCGCCTCTTCGGCGAGTTTCATTTGCTCGGCATGCCACGCCTCAGCGTTGCCGTTCAGATCCGCTGGCGGCTGCGACAGCAGATCCTCTAGTGGCGTCTCGAGATAGCCGTTGCTATCGAGATTGTAAATGATTCGTTCGCTCAGTCGGCGCACTTCATCGGTCAGGTCGTACCAGCTCAGCTGGTGCTGCAGGTAGTCAAGCAGCGACTCGGGGCGCGACACCATGTTAGCCATCGCGTCATGTCGGCGATCGGCCTCAGCCTCCATCTGCCCGCGAGAGGGACGGCTACGCTCTTCGTAGTCGTCGGGCAGATTGTCGGCCATGTTCATCAGCCGCTCAAAGTCGTCTTCGTTGTTGGTGTCTTCTTGAACAACCAACTCGCGTTCCGACTCACTCGGTGCGTCGGGACTGGCGACTTCTTCTTTCAGTGATTCGACGTCGTCGCTCGGCTCAATTTGATCGAGGACGGGGTTGTCCTCCATCTCCTGTTCGATCCGCTCCTGCAACGCCATGATCGGCAACTGCAGAATCTCCATCGATTGGATCATCCGCGGTGCTAGCACCTGCTTCTGAGCCATCTGCATTTGTTGGCCGAGTGAAAGTCGCATCAATCGTCACTTTGAATTGGAGAAATCTAACGCCTAAGCTTCGTCGGGTCCGGCAGAAGCATCTGTAGCATAATGCGGCGTGCGCCCGAAGGTCAAACTCAGCCGCTCATCTAGCTAGCGAGAACCCCACCTCGGTGGTCGGTCTTGGTGGACACACAGCTACCACCGACAAGGACACACCCCTCTACCGAAAATTGTACCTCGCCAGCGGACGATTGCGGGCCATTGGGTATGCGAAATCTTAGAATTGCGGAACAAAAAATCGCGAGATTCTTCATCCGTGACCGCTCAACTCGAAATGCACTGCGCTGTAGCAGCCGTGTTGCTCTGTCGCCACTGCGTAAGACTCGCGGTTGCAGTTGCTCAACGTAGAAACATCACTCTGCAGGTGGACTACCACCTAGACTGCCCAGCAGGTCTTCCATCCCGGGTAGGTTGATGCCGCCAGTAAGTGATTGCATCTGCTCGGTATGCATCGCCTTTGCCTTCTGCTGAGCCGCATTGATGGCGGAGGGCAGCAAGTCCTCGAGTAGTTCACGATCTTGCTTGTCGATGAGCGTCTGTTCGATCCGCACCGCCAGAGCTTCGCCGAGACCATTCGTTTCAACCTCGACCATGCCGCCGCCAGCGCTGCCGACGACTCTTTTCGACTTGAGCTCTTCATTTAGCTGCTGCATCTTGCCGCCCATTTCCTGGGCCTGCTTCATGATCGAGCCGAGGTTTCCTAATCCCTTAAACATCACGGGTACTCCGAGGTCGAGGCTTCCAGAGGTCAATTCTTTTCGTCACGGGGAGGCACATATCGCAAGCGGCTCGGGTCGCCATCAAATAATTGCATTGCCCGCTGCACAAAAGGCTGTGCTGCCACATCCGCTTGTTGCTGACGACGCGAAGGGGCTGGCACGATCGGCTCCTGTTCCGCATCCGCACGTTTACGCACACCGAGTACGAATGAGACTTGGCGACCGCAGATGGTTTGCAAGGCTTCGTCAATTCGCGCGCGATTGACGGGTTTCTCGCAGAAATCTCGGTGAAACGTCTCACCAAAACTGACTTGCAACCGGCCCGTCGCATCGATCGCAATCTCATCTGCTTCGGCCGCATGATCCATCACCATCCCGTTGAGAGCATCTATCACTTGCTTCCAAATCTGCTCGGCATTCTCTGTCGATAGTGCCGTGGCTGGCGACGCGGTCGCGACATCCGTTTCGACGGCGATCGTGGCCGCTGGCTGTTGTTCGACTCGGGCTGCGTTGGTCGAGTCACCGTTTCCATTTCCGCCGGAGTCATCTTGCAATGCCGCGCGAGAAGAGGAGGTCGTCGCCACTTGGGTCGGGGCTGTGGGTGGTGCAGCAGGTAACTCAACCGCTACGTTTTTTTTTACCGAGACCGTGCCGGGTGGCGGCGAGATACCGGCTTGCAGTTGCGGGATCAGGTTCGACAACTCGTCGAGGTCTTCTAAGTGGCAGACTCGCACGATCGCCATCTCAGCCAACGTGCGCGTATGGGTACTAATTCGCATACGCGCTGCCGCTTGATCGAGTATTTGCACTATTGCCAACAGTTTTTGCACGCCTAGCGCCTCAGCCACGGCGCCCACTTCCTGTTGTTGACTAGGCAGCGAGTACAGCAAGGCGGTGGCATCGCAGCCGACGGATTGAGTCATCACGTCTCGAAAGTAGCCCAGCAGCTGATCGATCAGCTGGCTAACCTCTGCACCTTCGGCCACTGCCGCGTCAAGCTCATTCAGCGCAGTCGCCGCGTCGCGATCAACCAGCGGCCGCACGAGTTGGGTAAGCCGCGTGGCCGGAGCAATGCCAAGCATGGTCGTGACGTCTGTTGCCGTAATTCTTGCAGTCCCGGTAGACAAAAGCTGTTCCAGTAGCGATTGGCTGTCTCGCATCGATCCTGCCGCTCGCATCGCCAAAATCTGCAATGCATCGGCCTCGACTTCAACGCCTTCAGCAGCGGCGATTTGTGCCAGCCGCGACTGTATCGCCGAGGCCTCGATGCCGGCAAAGTCGTAACGCTGGCAACGCGAGAGAATCGTCACTGGTATCTTGTTTGGCTCTGTCGTCGCGAAGATGAACTTCACGTGCTCCGGCGGTTCCTCAAGCGTCTTCAGCAGCGCGTTGAATGCCGACGTCGACAGCATGTGGACTTCGTCGATGATATAGATCTTGTAGCGAGCACGGCTCGGTCGGACGCCTGCGTTCTGGCGCAGTTCACGGACATTGTCGACGCCGTTGTTGCTCGCACCGTCGATTTCGATCACGTCGACGTCGTCGCCTGAGCTAACGCTACGGCACAGTTCGCACTGATTGCACGGCGTGGTCGAGGTGCCTTGTTCGCAGTTAAGCGCCTTGGCCAATATTCGCGCAGCCGAAGTTTTACCCACACCGCGAGCACCGGTGAACAGATACGCATGACCAACACGCTCGCTTTCGATCGCGCGGGACAATGCCTGCGAGACGTGCTGCTGGCCGATCAGATCGTCAAAGGTCTGCGGTCGATAGCGCCGCGCGACAACAACATAGTCAGTACTGTTGGCAACGTCGGACATGTGCAGGGACAGCAACTTCTTCGGTGTAGCGAATGAGCGAATGGGTGCGTAGGCCGCGACCAGCAGAACTTACTCACTTACCAACCTACACACGACTCGACCTGGTCCCAACGATCGTCGGCGAGAGACCCCAACAAAGAGACACAAACTTATGGCTGCTGTATTTCTACCCTGACCAGGTTCGTAAGGCCCCCAGTTGGGGCCCCTCGCCGGCAGCCGTTTTTGATGGTGCCAGACGTACCTTTGTACGCTGAAGGGTCCAGCTCGTCAAAGGGCGGCTGGGGCCGCACGAATTAATGCGGTGATCTCGCCCTGTATCAGTGGTAGAATTAGCGATTCGGTTTTTCTTCGCCTCAAGCTGAGCAGCCTTCCGCATGGCTCGATTGCAATCATCGCCCGACCACGATTCGTGGAGAGCACTCTATCCGTTCGCGTCCCAGACGCTGAGGATCGACGGTTGCAAGTATCACTACGTCGACGAAGGCCCTCGCGAAGCGCCGACGTTGCTGTTCGTTCACGGCAACCCGACCTGGTCGTTTCACTGGCGACGGCTAATTGCTGCATGTCGTGATCAGTACCGCTGCGTCGCGGTCGATCACCTCGGCTGCGGGCTCAGCGACTTGCAGGCACGTCCCTTGGCACTCGCCGACCACACTGACAACCTCGTGCAACTGATCGATCACGCCGGACTGCAGAACGTAACGCTCGTAGCCCAAGACTGGGGCGGAGCAATTGGCCTTGGCGCGTCACTGAAGCGTCGAGACCGATTCGAACGAATCGTCTTGTTCAACACCGGCGCGTTCCCACCTTGGTTCATCCCTTGGCGAATCCGCGTTTGCCGCTGGCCTGGTTTTGGCAAGCTTGCTTTACAGGGGGCGAACGGTTTTTCTCGTGCGGCGCTGCGGATGACTTTGGGGCGTCAACGGCGCCTCGAGCCCAATGTCGAAGCCGCCTATCTTGCTCCCTACCACGACTGGCAATCACGCGCGGCTGTGTACCAGTTCGTGCGCGACATCCCGCTCTCGACGTCTCACCAGACTTGGGAAACGCTGTCGCAAATCGAACGAGGCTTGCCGAGTCTTGCGGAGATGCCGCAGCTGCTAGTTTGGGGTATGCAAGATTGGTGCTTCACGCCTGCATGTCTGGACAAGTTTGTCGACTATTGGCCCGACGCCCAGGTTCATCGACTCGAAGACGTCGGGCATTGGGTGGTCGAAGACGCACCTGAGCAGGTCGAGCAACTTGTCGCAGAATGGCTGGCAAACACGTCGCCAGTTTCGGGAGTCGGCTGATGCATTTGTCCACGACACGACCACCCGCGACGATCGACGCCTGCGCGACACTCGCCTGCATTTGGGAGGCCACGGCGCCCAAGCCGGGCAATGTCTACCGCGGAGCAGACTTCGAAGATCTCACCTACGTCGATTTTCTCGTCAGCGCGGCCGTCGTCGGACCAGTGCTAAGACACGCGCAGCAACATGGCGTTGGCGCGACCGTGCTCGAAGCAATCCAGCGGACGCGCGCTGCCGTAGCAACCAATACGAACCTGGGCATGATGCTGCTGATCGCCCCGCTGGCCGCCGTTCCGTCGGAACTGCCCCTAGCTCGTGGTATTAGCCAGCTGCTCACTGCACTGGATAAGCGCGACGCCGCCGACGTATTCGAAGCAATTCGGACAGCCGCACCCGGCGGACTCGGGGAAGTCGACAACGCGGACGTTAACGATACGGCAGAGCCAGAATGTACACTTGTCGAAGCGATGCAGCTGGCCGCCAATCGCGATCTAGTCGCAAAACAGTACACCAACGACTTCTCAGACGTGTTTCGAATTGCCAACCACATCAAGCAGCTGACTGAAAACGGCGCGTCGCTGTCCGACGCCATTGTGCGCGCTTTCGTCCAGCTACTTGCTGATCATCCTGACAGTTTGATCGCACGAAAGTGTGGCGACACCGTGGCAGAGCAAGTCTCGACACAAGCGTCGGTCGTGATGAATTCCGGTGAGATTGGTGACGCAGACTACGAAGCAAATCTGCAAGACTTCGATTTTTCGCTACGGGTCGACGGCCACCGACGAAACCCCGGCACGTCGGCCGACCTGATCGCTGCGGCACTGTTTGTACTTCTCCGCGAAGATCAACTGAGCTGGCCGGTGCAATTTTACGGTTCCGAAGGATCCAAACCATGAGCCGACAGTATCACGTTAAACTCGAAAAAGAGCGGCTCGTATTCAGCGCCGCGCATTTCATCACCTACGCTGACGACATCTGCGAGCCACTGCACGGACACAACTATCACGTGTCCGCTGAGATTCATGGGGAACTCGACGACAATCAGTACGTAATCGATTTCATCGCACTTCGCGACACGTTACAGACGATTGTCGATGAGCTGGATCATCGGATGTTGCTGCCCACCGGTCACCCGACGATCCGGGTCGATTCGTCGGACAACGAGGTCGAAGTGACGCACGGTGAGCGACGATGGGTTTTTCCGGCCGCCGACTGCACCGTGCTGCCGATCGCGAACACCACCGCCGAATTGCTGGCAAAATACATCGGCAACCAGCTCTTGGACCGGCTGGAACAGCGATATCAAATGCGGCCAGCCGACGTGCGCATCGGCGTCGATGAGTGCGATGGGCAATGGGCCTTCTGCCACCTGACCGACGAGTAGCGAGAACGGCCGTCGAGTCGAGCCAAGACGCGGTTTATCCCGCAGAACCGCTACGACTGCTCGGTTACCATGCTCGCCCGCCGACTTCTTCGGCGAGAGTTTGACGCCGTCAGGGGATGACCTAGTTTTGTAGAGGTAGCCGATTGGTTGGCAATTCATCCGCGAGTGAGTGGTTGCTTGGCCACATAACAGACCACCTCGCGACGAAGCAAGGAATTCAACGATGAAAGCAGAACATGTCAACCCATTTCTGACCGCGGTCAGCAATACATTTGCGACCATGCTGCAGTGTCAAGCGCAACGTGGCGACATGACCCTCGCGGACTCTTGCACGGCCAAGTTTCCGGTGAGCGGTGTCATTGGTTTGTCCGGTAAAGCTGCTGGCACGGTCGTGATCAATCTGTCAGAAGAAGTCGCTATCAAGAGTGCGTCCGCGATGCTGATGATGGAAATGTCAGAGATGAACGAAGACGTCATCGACGCGGTCGGCGAGATCGCCAACATGGTTGCTGGTCAGGCCAAGGCTGAATTGGAAGAGTACGAGCTAAGCGTGAGTTTGCCCAACGTCATCACCGGTGCCAACCACGAGATTCGCTTCCCTTCCAACGCCAAGCCGATTGCAGTCCCCTTCGACACAGACTTTGGGCCGCTTCAGCTGGTGGTTGGCCTCGAGACCATTTGCGAACCGGCAACGGTTTAGACGCCCTCTCAAGCAGTCCGCATCTAGCACTGCTAGCGTCGATGAAATCGCACGCGCCGCATCGTCAAAGTCTGCTTAAGTTTCCCAGACGTTCAAGACGATGTTTTCAACGAGCGCGATCCAATACGACTCGCTGCTCGCGCCAATGCGCTAGCTCCTCTACGATTCTCAAACAGGTGTCACGCTGCGATGTCCGATATTCAAAAAGCCGCAATTCTGTTGACGACTTTGCCCGAAGAAGAAGCTGCGTCGGTCATGGGTCGCCTCGATGCAAAGCAAGTCGAGGCCGTATCGATAGAAATTGCCCGCCTCAAATCGGTAACAGCTGACGATCAGGAACAGGTGATCCTGCAATTCGCCGAATCGAATCCAGGCTCCGCCGGCACAGATCCAGGCGGCATGGACCGTGCTCGGACCTTGGTGCAAAAGGCTCTAGGCAAGAATGCGACAGATACAATCGACAACATACGCCAGTCGATCGAAGCGGTCCCGTTCGCCTTCTTGAGGCAAGTAGATAGCCAAAACGTACTCACGTATATCGTTGATGAACATCCGCAGACGATTGCGTTGATCTTGTCGCACCTGCCAGCCAGTTCGAGCGCGGCGATTCTAGCGGGCTTGCCGCCTGAGCGACAGTTGTCGGTCGTCCAGCGGGTAGCCTCGATGGGGCAGACGAGTCCCGAAATTATCGAGGAAGTCGAACGCGGCCTCGAGCGACGCATGTCGAGCGTCATGAGCCAGAGCTTCGAAAACGCCGGCGGCGTCGGTGCCGTTGCTGAAATGCTCAACGTATCCGACCGCGCAACGGAGCGTACCTTGCTCGAAAATCTGTCGCAGGACGACCCCGAGTTGGTGGAAGAAATTCGCCGCCTGATGTTTGTGTTCGAAGACATTACAAAGTTCAACGACAAAGACCTGCAGGTGGTTCTCAAGAATGTGGAGAACTCGCAATGGGCGCTAGCGCTCAAGGGTGCCAGCTCCGAGCTGAAAGAGAAGATCTTTGGCAACATGTCGCAACGTGCTGGCGATATGCTCAAAGAAGAGATGGAGTTTTCTGGTGCTGTTAAGGTTTCGGTGGTCGAGGGAAGCCAGCAAGAGATTGTCGACATCATTCGACGGTTGGAAGATACCGGAGAACTGGAACTGAGTGCTGGCGGCGAAGAGGAAGAACTCGTTTCGTAAGCCTGCCCGATAGCGAAAGCCGCAGGTCGGCAGTCCTATTTTCTGCAGCTGCTGGCCGCTTTGCGGCTTCCGCTTGACCCATTCTCTCCGCTAGCATAGATCGCTCCAAATTTCCTTAGCGGAGCGATAGGCATGGCAGCTGCGGCGTCGAATCCAACGCCGATGATGAAGCAATACCACGAAGCGAAAGCCGCGGCCGGTGATGCGCTGTTGCTGTTTCGGATGGGCGACTTCTACGAGCTTTTTTTCGACGATGCCAAGACCGCGGCGCGCGTACTCGGGCTGTCGCTGACTAGTCGTGATAAGACAGCCAACCCAATTCCAATGGCGGGCTTTCCGCATCACCAGCTCGACAGCTATCTCGCAAAGATCATCTCTGCGGGCATGCGCGCGGCGGTCTGCGAACAGGTCGCCGACGACAGCAAGAGTGGTCCCAAGCAGGCCAAGGGAATTGTCAAACGCGAGATCTCACGCATCGTTAGCCGCGGCACCGTCACGGACGACGCGTTGCTTGACCCCGCGACGAGTAATTTTCTGCTCGCGTTAGCGTTACCCGCGAGCGCACCGCTCAACACCACCTGTGGACTGGCTTGGATCGATATCTCGACGGGCCGTTTCGAAGCAGCGGTACTGCCTTACGCTAGGCTCGGTGACGAGCTCGCTCGCATCGGCCCCGTGGAGATCGTACTGTCCGAAGCAGCGGCCGACTTGCCAGCGGAATGGACAGAGGGCCGCATGCTCACCCGGCGGCCTGCCTGGGCTTTTGGGCCTGATGCGGCGACCGAATTGCTCGCCAAGCAGTTCGGCACACACTCACTCGATGGGTTTGGCTTTGGCGAGGACGACCGCCTCGGCTTGCAGGCGGCGGGTGCGGTACTTGACTACCTGAACGAAACGCAGAAATCGTCGCTCACTCACATCGACCGACTGCTGCCCTATCGCGTCGGCTCGAGTTTAGAAATCGACGAAGCAACACGACGTAGCTTGGAGCTGACGCGGACCCTACGCGACGGACGCCGCGATGGCTCGCTACTTGGTGTGATGGATCGAACGGTCACTTCGATGGGAGCGCGCCTACTTTCCGACTGGTTGGCCAATCCCCTGACAGACACTTCGTCAATCAACGCGCGGCTCGATGCGGTTGCTGAACTCCATGCCGAAACCTCACTCGCTGGCGAACTGCGAGAAGCTTTACGGACCACGTACGATATGCAACGCTTGCTCGCACGCGTTACCACAGGCCGTGCAACGCCGCGCGACCTGAGTTTCGTCACCCGCACGCTTGCCTGCCTGCCAAAAGTCAAAGCAAAGCTAACCGGTCGAAGCGCTAGTCGTCTGCAACAGCTCGAAGCTCGCATCGATCTCTGCGGCGACGTGCGTGGCCAACTCGAAAGGGCACTTGCGGACGACTGCCCCCTCACAGCTCGCGACGGCGGGTTCGTGCGAGACGGCTTTCGCAACGACCTTGACGAACAGCGCGAGCTAATGCAGGGCGGCAAACAGTGGATGGCAAACTACCAAGCCAAAGCTATGGAAGAAACCGGCATCCCGAATATCAAGATCGGATTCAACAAAGTCTTCGGCTACTACCTCGAAGTCACTCATACCAACCGCGACAAAGTCCCCGCCGAGTTCATTCGTAAGCAGACGCTCAAGAATGCCGAACGCTTTATCACGCCGGAACTCAAAGAGTACGAAGAAAAAGTCCTCGCCGCTGAGGAGCGCGCCTTAGCGATCGAGTTGGAGATTTTCTCCGAGCTACGCGATCTCGTCGCTCAGACAGCCAGCCGACTGCAAAGCACTGCTGCTGCGCTTGCCGAAATCGACGTGGTCGCGTCGCTGGCCGAACTGGCCCGCTCGCGCAATTATGTGCGACCCGAAGTGGTCGACGAGCCCATCCTCGAAATTATCGAGGGCCGTCACCCAGTGCTGGATATCACCGAGCCAGAAGGCACGTTCGTACCCAACGGCGTCAGATGCGAGGCGCGAATTACCACGCGCGGGAGAGCCGCAGGCAACGCGAAACGCGACACTCAAAACTCACAGCTGCTCATCACCGGCCCCAACATGGCAGGCAAAAGCACCTACATACGTCAGGTTGCCTTGCTAACGTTGATGGGACAAATTGGCAGCTTCGTGCCGGCGCGCAAGGCGACCATTGGCATTGCCGACCGCATTTTCGCGCGTGTCGGCGCTAGCGACGACCTGGCGCGCGGACGCAGTACGTTCATGGTCGAAATGACCGAGACCGCGCGCATTCTCAATACGGCGACCGAGCACAGTCTGGTGATTCTCGACGAAATCGGTCGCGGCACGAGTACCTACGATGGCCTCTCGCTCGCCTGGGCGGTGGTCGAACATCTGCACAATGCGATTGGTTGCCGCACACTGTTTGCCACACACTACCACGAACTGACCGAGCTGGCCGATTCGTTGGCAGGCGTCGCAAACCTCAACGTTGCAGTGAAGGAATGGCAAGGCGACGTGGTCTTCCTGCATCAGATCGTGCCTGGTGCTGCTGACAAGAGCTACGGCATCCATGTCGCCCAGCTCGCCGGCGTGCCTGCAGAAGTCAACGAGCGCGCGAAAGAGATCCTCGCCGAGTTGGAATCGCAAAGCAGCGAGGCAAACACGGTCGAGCGAAGACTCGACCGACCGCATCAACACGCGTCGACCACCAGTCACGCACTGCAGATGACGCTGTTCGAAACCGCCGATCATCCGCTTATCGACGCGATCCGCTCAACCGATCTTAATAGTCTGTCGCCACTGGAAGTCCAACAGCTGGTCCATCAGTGGCAACAGCAAGTCGACGGTCAGCTGCAAGGCAAGCCGCGATAACGCTCACTCGGATCATCTGGGCCGCGCGACCCGAGAAGTCTCTTCGCAGGAGTTGTTTCGAGGCGAACGAACGGTCGTCATCGCGCACGCCGGTGAACAGTACCGATTGATGATCACTCGCAATGATAAATTGATACTACAAAAGTAGTCGCCGAAACTCTGTTTCGCACAGTCTTGGACCGAAGGGCACCGTCCACCGCACTGCAGCCACCGCACCGCAGTACATGGCTCGCTGCCAGGTCGCTCGCTAACGGCAGCGGCAACGGCAAGTTAGCATGGCTAGTTCGACGTTTATGCCCAAGAAGTAGCCCGAGTCGGTTGAAATGAAGGCCGGCACCGAGTTGGGAACTTCCGTCATCGGATGCTCGATGAACGGCATGTCGGAGATGTACTGGAATGTGATTCCCGGTCGCACAGACATTCCGTGCACTTCGGTGTCCAATCGCAACGCCAAGTCGAGCGTGACGGCAAACTCGTCAATCTCATCAACGACGACGTCATTGTCGAGCACCGTGCCAACAGTGTTGCGAATGTAGCTCTGGCCATAGTACTCAGAGTTCATGTTGAAGAAGCCAACACCAAAATCGAATACCCATTTGCGACCGTGATGAACCCGTTGGATCGAGCCCCGAACCTCGCCGCCCAGATAGTTCGTGTCGAGATCTTCGAGATACTGCCCCGACTCATTCAAAAACTGAGCGTCGAGGGCGAACTCCTGGTCGAAACCTAGATGACGAAACCCAAGTCCAAGTTCGATCGGTTGGCGTGACTGACCATGAAAAAAGTGCGTGCTCGCCAATCCAACATATTGACTATTATAAAACACGCTGCTGTCTAGCGTGAACGTCGCAGTCTCGCCTGCGGCAGTGGCAAGTACCGCGGGCCCACCGCTGCCGTCCAGCGAAGCGAACCAGACCGAACCAGGAGTTGGATCCGCGTACGTGG
The DNA here is from genome assembly GCA_039184115.1 of Planctomycetota bacterium. Taxonomy (GTDB): domain Bacteria; phylum Planctomycetota; class Planctomycetia; order Pirellulales; family Lacipirellulaceae; genus Bythopirellula. Next base: position 30,899 of record JBCDBK010000017.1, read on the forward strand.
CAGACGAGCCCATGTCGCCAACGCCCGCGAGATCGAAGTCGTACTCGATGCGGGTATCCGCGCCAGGGCGGTTAACGAAGCCGCTAAGGCCTACTTGTGCGCCAAGTTCGGTCTGATCATCTTGGAAAAGATCCGTTTGCTGCGCAACGCTGCCTTGTACGATCGAACCTGCCGTGTAGTCCGGCAAGAACGGAATCCAAAGCCCCGCGTCAAAGTCGATGTCGTAGTCACCATACACGGACCGTGCTGACGAACCCGCCAATACCGACCCGACCAGAATGATGCCCAATAGCTTTCGTAATCCGCCCACGTCTGCCCTCCCTGTGCAAGTTGATGAGCTACGTCTGTCAATCAGCATCGGGTAACTGTTTTACGTAACGCTAGCGTTCTGCGGACAAGTGCAGTTGTTCGGCTTGCTTCAAGTTTTGGGAGCTAGTCATGCTTGACGATTTGGGCAGTTAGTGCGGCAGCGCGGCTGCTAGCACAAGCAGCGAGTGATACTCCTCTTGTCGGTCGGACCAAGGGTTTTGTATATGCTTCCCTCTTCCGAGGTATTTTGGCGCCGTCTATTTTGGGCGAGCAGTCGGGCGACTTGGTGTCGACGGAGGGCAAAGGAGCTAATTGGATGTCGCGTTATGTCGCAGTATTGAATTTGATGGCTTGGACAGGCCTGCTCGTAGCGCTGATTGATTCCTGCGCCGCAGCGCAGCAGGCAGCTGCGGTGTTGCCGCCACCTTCGATGGTCAATTCAGCATCAACGACGGTGCCAAGCATCGACGTGGCGCCGACCGTAGACGTCGAGACACCCACGTCGACACCCTCGTCGACGACCGCCGTTAGCGGTCCAATCTTGGACGACGCCAGCGTTGTTCAGGCCGGCGCAGGCGTGTCGATCGCGCAGGCACCAAAGTGGTATCACTTCGCCTATTGGTTCGGCCCGACTCCTTGGGATATTGGTTTTGAACTTGGCATCAACGGTACTGAAGGACTGAACGAAGCGCTGAGCTTTCGCACGGGTGGGCACTTTAAACGCGAAACAGAATTTTGGAAGTTCGATACAACACTCGTCTACAACAAGAACTCAGCCAACGGTGTCGAAACACAAAACAACGCGCTGTTGGACGTGCGCATCGACCGCAAACTCGGCGACTCACGCTGGTCACTGTACTTTCTCAACCAAGAACTATACGACGAGTTTCAAGCCTACGACCTGCGCGTCTCTGGCAATACGGGTGTCGGCTATCAGTTGATTGACTGGGAGCACCTCGATGTTATCGGTCGGTTTGGTGCCGGTGCGTCGCGCGAGTTCGGTGGCCCCGACGACAGCACCGCCTTCGAAGCATTGTTCGGCCTGGAGTACGATCACGAACTCACGAAAACACAGCGACTGACGGCCAAGTTTGATTACTTTCCCGAGTGGGAAGACTTTAACCGTTACCGCGTCGTGACCGACGTCGGGTGGGAAATCGACCTCGATAAACCTGGAAACATGAGCTTGAAGTTTTCGGTCATTGACCGCTATGACAGTACGCCAAACGGTGCCGATCCGAATGAGATCAACTACTCAGTGCTGCTGATTTGGGGCATCTAGCGCGATCGCATGACAAGTGATGGCACCGAACACCGCCTGTTGGCTCAGAGGGCGTCTTTATCCGGCAAGCGGTTCTAGTTCGTTGGCCGCTTGTAAGGTAGCATGTTAGGACGCTAGCCGGCGGTTGAAAGCTGGCACTTGTCAGCACTCGACTCCCCTCAAGCCCACTCGGTTGATGAACAGCCCGACGCTCGAACTCCTCCAACAGACTCTCCGTCGCGAGATGCCGATTACCGACGCGATGGGCATCGACGTCGTCTCGTGGGAAAATGCTTGTCTCACGATGCGGATGCCACTGGAGCCTAACCGCAATCATCAGTATTCGGCGTTCGCCGGCAGCCTCAACGCTCTTTGTACGATCGTGGGCTGGGGCACAATCTTTATGCTGCTGCAGCGAGAATCGCTAGGCGGAAATATCGTGATCCGGCGGGGCAAGATCCGTTACGTTCGACCGGTGCGTACTCCTGAGTTTCTAGCGTCGGGACTCTCCATCGATCCCACCGAGCAGGACTACTTCTTCGAACTGCTCCGCAGCAAAGGAAAGTCGAAGCTGGACATCGGTGTTGAAATCTCCGACGAGCTTGGACCCTACGTCAACTTCCAGGGCTCTTACGTGGTGCAGGGCTAGCTAGCCGAAACGGCACAACAGCTGCCGCAAGCGGGCAAAGGCTATCGTTGGCTCTCGCGAACCGAAGCCAGCCTCAGTCGACAGCTCACCGCCATATGATCTGATAGCGAACCTTCTGGTACACGTTCGTCCAGCAAACGCAGATGCTTGGTGTCGTGCGTCACCATCTGCAGCATCGCCTGCTCCGTGGGGTTGGATACCAAGAGGTAATCGATCCGTCGACCTCCGTCGGTAGCAATGGCATCGCTAGTTCCGGTTGATGCGGCAGCGCCTAGATCGGCGTAACGGCGGCCATGCGCCGACAGCGCAGTGAGCATCTGTTGGTATTCGGTGCGTTGCCCCAATCCACCAACTGGATCTGCCGCCACGTTGAGATCTCCCATGATCAGCACGGGCAGCTGAGGCGATGCATGACGAGCAATGAACTCGGCAAGCTGTCCAATCTGTTTAGCTCGCGCGTCTGACGAGCGACTTTCTAGATGCGTAAGAAAGCAATCGAGCTGCTGGCCAGACTGGTTGCCCAGTCGTAGACGCACATGCAGCGCACCTTTGGCCGCGAATCCATCTGCCTTGAATCCTGACGTCACAAATCGCGAAGCATGCGAATAGGTCTCCGTATGGCGTTCGACAATCGGCCAGCGACTCAGCAAAACCAGCCCACTGCCGATGAAGTGCCGGCCGGATCGCGACGGACCATAGGCTATCGACAACTCATGCTCGGCGTGCGACTGAAGCGAACTAATCAGCCGTCGCGAGTGGTCACCATCAAAAGCCTCGCAAATGCCGATCAACCCGTAGGCCGCCAGCTGTCTGCCAATTCTCTCCGCGCGGTAGCGAGATTCCCCTCGCTCGCCAGCGATTCGCAATGCCACATCCGGCAATAGGTGGACGTTATACGCTATCGCGCTCAGCGTGTAGTTCTCTGCCCGGGCACGACTCGTCCAAGCACCGACCACCACCAAGAGAACTAGTGCCAATCCGCCTGGCCAGAGATTCAATTTGCACGCACCGTCTCTAGTCACCGCTCGGCCTTCCTTGCTCAATCACCCCGCACGCAGTCTGCTCACTTAAATCGTCACAACCATCCAACTAAACCTACCGCAAACGCAATTTCTCAGGATGCCACTTTGGCAGCCCAGCACTCTTTCGAGACGGACTTGGCGTAAGTGGCAACTGCCATATTGGCGTATCGAGGTTAGTTGCAGGACCTTGCAAATACGTCGCAAGTATCAATCAATAAATGACTTACGGAAATATATGCGCCCGCGACAGTGATTGGCACAGAGCGTGCATTTGGTGGTTGTCGTTGCACTCGACCACCCAACAAAGTGGCGTTCGAGATCCAAGGCAACACAGGCAATGGCTGTTATCCACGAGAGAAGGAGGAATAAACCATGGACAATTGCACTCACAAGAATCGACTACAGAACTTTGTGCCCGGTAGCTGGAACGACTTCGACTCGCTGCTGAATCAGGTGCTCGCGCCGACAGTCGCGCGTACAGTGCGTGGACTTCGTGCGCCGCTCAGCGTCTGGGAGGCGGACGACGCCTACCACGTGGAACTCGACGTTCCTGGCGTAACGAAGGAACAAATCGAAGTGACCTATGAGAAAGGCAACTTGCAGATCGTCGCCGATCGTGCTGAGCCGGAAACACAGCGTTCCGGTCTGCACGAAGAGCGCACTTATGGAAAAGTGACGAGATCTTTGAGCTTGTCCGAGTCGGTTGACCCTGACAGCATCGTGGCAGAACTCAACAACGGCGTCTTGCACGTGACCGTCACTAAGGTCCCCGAAGCGCAACCAAGGCGAATTGATATCAACTGATCTCGGTTGGTCTCTTTATCGCTTAGGCATACCAACGGCGAGTCGCATCCACCGGTGCGGCTCGCCTTTTTATGTCCGTCCTGGTTGCTAGCAAACACGACCGCGGCGGAACGAATGCTAGCAATGTGGCGCCGAGTTGCCATCTTACTCGCCGCAATCGTCAGAGCATACCAACAGATGAGTGTATTCACTTTATCGGTTCGGCATAACTTGCGGCATCTCGACGCAAGCATACGTAGCGAAATACCGATCTAATCTATACGAGTTGCGCGAGAAGTCTGGCCGTTTGGCTCCCTGCCGAAACAGATTTCTGATCGAATTCTACCAAGGCAGGAGGCCTTGTCTGATGCGGTGGGAGCAGAGGAAACCACTGTGGCCAATCGTGGCTGCGCTCGGGTTATTAATGATCCTGGCCCTCGCTGCGCCACGAAGTTGGCAATATCAACAGAGCAGCCGGCCCGCAACTTCGGCGCTGCCCGACAATTCCAAAGCGCTAGAACCGCTTGCGCTCGATTCTGTCGCTAGCGAAGATTCGGCCGAACCGAACTCAACGCCTCAACTCATCGCGCCGGCACAAACTCGAGCGCCGGCAACGCCACCCGTTCGACAAGAGTTCGATCTCGCGACGCTGATGCAAGTGCGCAATCAGGTGTTGACGTTGCTCGATCAGCTTTCCGCAGTTCCATCCGGGCCAGCAAGCGATTTATCGGCATCGAAACCAGCGGCGCACTCACCTGCCGTCCGCGTCACGAGCGAGAACGACCGGCTCGCAATGCTGCCCACACGATCACGTCGGAGCCGGACTCCGACCAGCGATGTCGAATCTGCCAAAACGATCGAAAAAGAAGCGAATGAGTTTGCCGCTCTCTTGCTGGAAGCTGCTCGTTATCCCCAGCAAGCGCCTTCGTTTGTCAATCCAACAACGCGCATTGCTCTGGCGCCGAGTCGGAGCCGATCGGTCCCATCGACGCCAGAGATCGAACCGACTCCCACCATTGAATCCACTCCGCCTGAATCCACTACGTCGGCTGAATCAAACTCAGAGCCGCAAACGACCCCCGCATTACAAATACCAGCAGCACCTGCGGAGCTCGCACCGCCGACCATCTTACAAGCTCCAGCGCTGTCTCCACCCGCAGAACCCGTAACCGTAGTTACACCGCCAGTCGTGACGCCTCCTGCCCTTCGACATCGTCCACAGGCGCTGATTGCGCAGCTCCAAGAGTTTGCTCCGGGCTCGGCCGGCGCGATGTGGTCGCAACAAGTGCTTGGCGCAGTACGCCAACTCTCGGAAGCGTCGACAGCTCCCGAACGCGACGCATCGCTCGTACTGAAGCGACTCGAACAGCTTGAGCTGCTGGGTCTGGAGGAATCAACTGTAGCTGCCACGTCCGAAGCCAATAGTCAGTGGCGACGAGCGGCGCTCGCCTTGGGACGTCGTCTCGTGTTGTGGCGTCTGCTGCTCGACCCCAATCAACCCAAGCTCGTCCAACCGTCACCAGCCACAGTCGCGCTGCTGCCGCTGCTCGACGAAGTGTCGACACGGCTCGCCGACACCGAAAACGGCGACGATTGGCGCGAGTATCTACTGCTCGATCAAATTCCGGCGCTAACTAGCGAAGGACTTGAGGCACCGACGCTCGCCCGCGCGAAGCTCGCTCAGGCGATCCTAGCGCGAATGACAGACGAAAAGGTGTCGGCAGCACAGGCTGATTTCCTCTCCGGTCGCGAATTCGTGCAGCTTCGCGCGGCCCTTCGCCCCTGGGCGGCTGGCAAAGTTAACCTCGAAACGCTTGCCGCACTTGTCGAACGCTACGAATCGGGACGTGAGGTTCGCTACGCAGAAGTCATCGCCCAGCTGCAGCAACGTCTCAGATGGTCTGACGACCTCAAGCTGCAAATGTTGTCGAGGCATCTCGACCAGCACTACCGCGGTGCGAACATGCGGATTGCCATGAGCGACCTATTGATGAATCGCATGCTGCCGGCGCAGAAACCCATCGTTTCGCCAGTGCGCGAACGCATTGCTGGGGCGAAGGTGCGAGGGCGTGCCCGCACGACGACGCAGCTTCGCGTGCGTCTAAAGCCCGACCCGGCGGCTTGGCATGTGAGCTTAGAGGCCACCGGCAAGGTCTACTCGGATACACGTTCAGATACCTGGCCGGCACGAATACGTAACGCGGCGCGTATGCAGTACGAAGCCAGCAAAGATGTCGAGGTAAGCGAGCGCGGCATGCAGACGTCGCCAAGTCAGGCCATCGCGCGCGGACGCAATGAACTCGTGGGCGTGGATAGCGAATTCGATCCCATTCCAATTGTCGGGCATCTGCTTCGTGACATGGCTCGCAAGAAACACTCCAAGAATCGTTCTACTGCTAACTCGCAGGCCAAAGCGAAAGTCGTCCGCCAGGTGAAAGAGCGAATGGACACCGGCTTGGAAGAAAAACTCGACGAGTTCGAGCAGAAGTTCCGCAACAAAGTACTTGCTCCGATCGAAGAACTCGCCCTGCTAGCTGAGCCACTCGATATGCACACCACGCAGGACCGAGCAGTGATGCAACTACGACTGGCGAACTCCGGCCAGCTGGCCGCACACACCCTGCGCCCCTATGCCCCGTCCGACAGCGTGCTCAGCGTGCAGATGCACGAGACCGCACTCAACAATGCCATGATGGGGCTAGGCCTTGATGGCAAGCGAATGACCATGCTCGAACTGTTCGAGTTCATCACCGACCGTGTTGGCGCGACGGACGCGTCGCCGCCCGCAGACATGCCGCAGCGTGCCATCATTCACTTCGCCAAGCGTGATGCCGTGCGTGTGCAGTGCGAAGGCGATCGACTGGAGCTGGTCCTTAGCGTCGCCGAACTGTCGCATCGTCGTGACCGCATCAAGAACTTTGAGATTCACGTCCACTTTCGCCCCGTGCTCAGTGGCCTCAGCGTCAAGCTGGTACGCGACGGCACGTTGCAGTTCTCTGGCCGACGACTCAAAACCGGCCCACGCGTCGTGCTGCATAGCATCCTGGGCAAAGTGCTCAACGAAGATCGCGAGTACACGCTAGTCAGCCCCAAACTGATGCTCGATCCCCGCTTCCAAGGACTGATGGTCACGCAATTGGTGCTCGAAGACGGCTGGATCGGCTTGGCCATTGGCCCAGCACACCCGCGCCGCACAGCCTGGCGTGCCCCGTTGCCAGAAGTGCTCTCCACGCCATTCGTCCGCTAGGCGTCGCGTCCTACGGTAGCCGCTGACCGGCGTCTCAAACGGAGGTGTTGCAAGGTGTTGGCACCAATGATTACGGCATGGTGAGATTCCAGGAGATCGCACCGATTCAAATGACCATTCGGCAGGAAGTCAGAATACAGGCGGTTACCACGCAACACAACAAAATTTATGCAATCCATCTTGTGGATTCCATCCACAAAAAAGAACCTCAACGAGGTTCCACAACAAAGCCCAGGGTCGTCGCGCAGCAGCGCACCCTGGGTATCGGACGTACCACATGCACAACCAAACCCCAACGGGGTTGCACAATGAGCAATCTGTGGGGGTAGAACCCCGTTGGGGTTCGGCGCCGGGTGGGGTCGATCATAAACCCAGGGTGCGCTACCGCGACCCTGGGCTGGGTTGTGAAACGCCGTTGGCGTTTGGTGTCTGCCTATCTCGACTCAAAACCGACTTGTGTGCAAATTGTTTGGCACGCAACACACCTTTGCACAGAACAGACGGGCACGACTCAATGCCAACGCCACGGGACTAGCGGACACTTGAAATGCCGAAACAAGAGTTGCATGACGTGGCTGATTGAAATGGATGCTGTAGGTAAAGCTTGATCCGTCAACGCTACCTTGTCATCTATCGGAAACCTCTCGAATCCTTCGGTAGCTTCGATTGCCTGGCAAACTGCAACTGATTTCTTGCACATCTGGATATTGCCGTCAGCATGAACAATGCAATCACGAATTCGAATGAGGTGTTTTATAGTTTGAAGATCGCCGTCTACTGTATAGAACTCTACCCCTTGAGTCTCCAAAAACTGTTGGTGGGTCTTGAACCAGTTTCTTTGATCAACATTCGTGTATTTTTTCTCATCTGCGAGCATGCAAACGTTTTTCATTACTCCTTCGAACAAGCTCAAGAACCTTGGGAGAAAGGCATAGCGTGCTTGGGTAGTGAGTTGCTGTTGGATGTAATGCAACTCTAGGGCCGCTACTTCTGCCGTGATTGACTTTTCATCTTGGTATTGCTCAAGGACCTTTTGAGCCTTTTCTTCCAGGTGTTCTTCAAATTCACAGTGCATGTTCCATACGATTGCACTACTCAATTGGTAGTACTCGCGCAATCCTTCAAACGAAGATGTGTTCGGTTGAATGTGGTTGTTTTCTTCCATCTCTGCGCGTACTCAACCCAAAAAACCCCGGCCAGAAAACTCTGGCCGGGGTTCGCAACTTTCAAACCAATGGACTATTCCCTAGTCCTTCAAAGTCTCGTGACTCACGTCTCGAAACTCGTCACTCATTCATCAATACATCCCGTCCATGCCGGGTGCAGCGGCGCCGCCTTTGCCGTCTTTCTTCGGTGCGTCGGCGATCAGGGCGTCGGACGTGAGTAGCAGGGTGGCTACCGACGAAGCATTCTGCAAAGCGGTGCGGGTGACCTTGGTGGGGTCGATCACACCCGACTTGACCAAGTCTTCGTAGGTGTCGGTGGCGGCGTTGTAGCCGTTGTTGCCCTTCGAGTCGACGACCTTTTCGCAGACGATGCCGCCATCTTGGCCGGCGTTGTTGGCGATCGAGGTCAGCGGCGAACGGCAGGCGCGCGTGACGATGTTGTAGCCGATCTCTTGATCGTGGCTCAGCTCGCCCGGTTTTACCTTGCTGCTGGCACGCAAGAGAGCGACGCCACCGCCGGGCAGGATGCCTTCTTCGACGGCTGCACGAGTGGCGTGCAGGGCGTCTTCGACGCGAGCCTTTTTCTCTTTCATCTCGCTTTCGGTCGCGGCACCGACGTTGACCTTGGCGACGCCGCCGGAAAGCTTGGCGAGACGCTCTTCGAGTTTCTCCTTGTCGTAGTCAGACGAGGAGTTGTCGATCTCGCGTCGAATCTGGTCGATGCGACCCTTGATGTCGCCCGACTTGCCGCCACCTTCGATGATGGTGGTGTTGTCTTTGTCGACGATCACCTTCTTCGCGCGACCCAGCTCCGCCAGTCCAACGGCTTCGAGCTTGATGCCGAGGTCTTCAAAGATCGCTTGTCCGCCGGTCAGCGTGGCGATGTCTTCCATCATCGCCTTGCGACGATCACCAAAGCCAGGAGCCTTCACGGCACAGACGTTAAACGTACCACGCAGACGGTTGATGACCAACGTGGCCAGGGCTTCGCCGTCGATGTCTTCGGCGATGATTAGCAATGGCTTGCCTGCTTGCACCACAGCTTCGAGGCAAGGCACGAGGTCTTTCACGGAGCTGATCTTCTTTTCGAAGACCAGGATGTAACAGTCTTCGAGAACCGCTTCCATCGACGTCTGATCGGTGACGAAGTAAGGCGACAGATAGCCGCGGTCGAACTGCATACCTTCGACCCATTCGACCTCAGTCGCGAGGCTCTTGCCTTCGTCAACGGTGATGACGCCGTCTTTGCCGACCTTTTCCATCGCTTGCGAGAGCATCTCGCCAATTTCGGAATCGCCGTTGCTGGCAACGGTACCGACTTGGGCCATCTCCTCGGAAGTCTTGATCTTGGTGGCAGCCTTGTGCAGCTGCTCGGTAATGTCTTCGACGGCCTTTTCGATACCCTGCTTCATTTGCACAGGGTTTACGCCTGCGACAACGGCGCGAAGACCTTCGTTGAAGATCGCTTCGGCGAGCACGGTTGCGGTGGTGGTGCCGTCACCAGCGACGTCGGACGTCTTGCTGGCGACTTCTTTGACCATCTGGGCACCCATGTTTTCATAGGTGTCTTCCAGTTCGATTTCTTTGGCTACAGACACACCGTCTTTGGTAACGGTTGGCGAGCCGAAGGATTTTTGGAGGATCACGTTGCGACCTTTAGGACCGAGCGTCACTTTGACAGCACGGGCCAACTTGCCGACACCGCGACGCATCGCGTCACGCGCTTCTTGATCGAAGGCAATCATTTTGGCCATGAGTTGAGTTCCTTACGTTGTGTGTTTGTGAGTTTTTGTTTGAGTTTTGGTTCGTTTGCTTCGAGAGAAAAGGCGCGAGTTTAGAGTTTCGAGGCGAGAGTTGCTGGGAAATCAATCAACTCACGCCTCGAAGCTCGCGCCTCATAACTCCTTTACTCAATCACTGCCAGAATGTCGCTCTCGCTCATGAGCAAAAATTCGTCGTCGTCGAGGGTGATTGTCTCGGGAGCGTAGCTGGTGAACAGGACGCGGTCGCCCTTTTTGACTTGCAGCTCGCCACGGGTGCCGTCGTCGAGAAGTTTGCCGGTGCCGACAGCGACGATGGTGCCGCGCGACGGCTTGTCTTTGGCCGAGTCAGGCAGCACGATGCCGCCGGCGGTCGTGTCGAGCGATTCGTCGCGCTCGACGACCACTTTGTCGCCCAACGGTTGCAAAGACACTTTGCTCTTTTTCTTGGTGGCTGTTGCCATGGGTAGAATCTCCTGGGAAGTGTGAGATATGTGATTTGTGGTTGAAGATGTGATTGAGGCCGGCACTGGCCAGGCAGCCCACCGATACGTAGCCCTGTAGTTTCAGCGCAGAGGTAGCCTGTTGGCAAGGGGTGAAAGCAACGGGCGCGCCAAACATGGCAGACGACGTAAGTTGTTTCGCAGTAGTTAATTAGCGATGCGAAGAGAAGATCGCCGACGCTGCCAGATTTGGCCAAGTCTGTCCGAGACCAGAGTTTCGCTGCCATTTTGGCAGGGCTGGAGAAGTGAACCACCAAGCAACGAAGCAAACGAAGGAATGCTCAGCTCCTTCTTTCTTAGTTGCTTCGTTGCTTGGTGGTTCGTTCTCTTACGAAGCCAATTGCCAGGCCACGACTGCGACACCCAGTGGTAGTAAATACCAAGCAAACATCGCCAACCGGCCGCGTTGCACTAGCCCGACCAGTAGCTTAAGCGCCGCCCAACCAACGACGAACGAGACAGCGAAGCCGATCGCTAGATTCAGCGGCGGCGTGCCGGTGGTTTCTGCCTTCATCGCTTCCAGACCTTCGAGCAAACCTGCACCGGCGATCACGGGGATGGCCAGCAAGAACGCGAATGTCGACGAGGCCTTGCGATTCAGCCCAACGCCAAGTCCTGCGGCGATCGTAAAGCCGCTGCGCGAGATGCCCGGCAAAATAGCTGCCGCCTGCATCAGTCCGACGATGAGCGCTTGCGACCAACTTAGCTGCGGATAGTCGGTTTCGCCTTCTGTGCGTCTCGCAACCCACAGCAGTGTCGCCGCCGTTACGGGAAACATCAGTCCTGCAACGAGCGGATTCTCGAGGATTGTTTTCTCTAGTCCTTCAAACGGACCTTTCTTAATCAACAGCCCAAACACAACCGCCGGAATCGTCGCGACGATCAACGACACAATGGCCTTTCGCTCGTTGCCGAGCAGGCCAATAATCTCGCGCCGATAGAAAACCAGCACCGCCAGCAGCGTGCCCAGATGCAACACGATGCTCACCTCGATGAGATCTTCGACCGGCTCGCTGCCCAAGGCTTCGAGCACGGCATTGGCGACGACCAGATGACCCGACGAGCTGACCGGTAGAAACTCGGTCAGACCTTGGACGATCGCCAGGACGATGATTTCCCAAAGTGGCATGTGGAAAGTGAGAAGTTAGATTTCAGAAGGCAGAAGTTTTCGATCAAGCAACTATAGCTTGCCGGATGCTGCAAGTCATTAAGAATTGAACCGCCAAGGACGCCATGAGGCTTCTCGATTTCGCGCCTGCTGGATACACTAGAAATGCAGGCAATTCGTGACTTAGGAACAGCGGCCGGCTATGGGTATTCGTTTCCTTTGCCCCAATGGGCATAAACTCAACGTCAAGGCGTTTCTCGCCGGCGAGCGCGGAATCTGCCCGCAATGCGACGCCAAGTTTCTAGTGCCCAGCGAAAGCGGTGGACAGGTCGAGGCGATTGCCGACGCCGCTGCTGACCCTGTGCAAGAGGCCCCCGCCAATCCTAAGCCAATCGGCGAAGTCACGGCATCACCACCACCCACACCGCCGCCGGCACCAGAGCCGACTCCGCCCGTCGCCAATGCGCCTGACGCGGCACCGGAAGTGTGGTACGTCCGAACAGCGACCGGCGAGCAGTTCGGTCCTGCGCAAGTCGACGTGATGCGTCAGTGGGTTGCCGAAGGACGCGTCACTGTCGATTGTTTTGTGTGGCGCACCGGCTGGGAAGATTGGAAATCGGGCGGTCAGGCAATTACGTTTCTCAACGTCATTCCCCCCCCACCAAGTCTGCCTAGCGTGGATTCCGCGGATCCGAATCCGGCCACCGTCGCGTCGAGCACAACTGCACCAAACGAGGAGCAATTACCCGCTGAGGCGCCCAATTCAGACTCCAACGAACTACCCGAGCCCACGAATCCTACCACGGCCTATCACACAAAACGCCGCCTGCGCCAAGATCGCGCCCGCAAGATCACGCTGCTACTAGGCGTGGTCGTGGTGGTGCTATTTGCGGTACTGGTCGGAGTGCTGATCAATAACAAGTAGCCGATTTTCACCCCCGAGAAATCAACATGTGCCAAACTCGACAAGCCCCGTCTATTGTCCTTGCTCTTGCATTCGCGCTGCTCGCGACGACCTCACTTTGGCTCGATCATTCGCGTGCGCAAGAGGCAACCGCCACAGCTGGGTCAGAAAAAAAAGCTAGCGCTGGATCCGCTGCCAAGTCAGGTTCAGCAAAAAAAACTGTCGAACCGCAAATGATCCAATTGGCTGACGGTAAACTGCTGCTACCTGTGCCGGGCGATTGGAAGGCCGTCAAACCCAAGAGCCGCATCATTCAACACGAATTCGCCATCGCTCCTGCCGCCGGTGACAACGCCGCAGGTCGCATGACGATCATGTCGGCCGGTGGCGGTGTCGAAGCAAACATCGCGCGCTGGGAAGGTCAGTTCAAATCGTCCGACGGCAAACCGCTGGCCGACGAAGCAAAGAAAGTCGAAAAGAAAACCGTCGGCGACGTCACCGTACACGTCGTTGATCTCACCGGCGACTTCCAAGACAGTCCGCGTGGCCCTTTCGGACCCAAGGTCAATCGCCCCGGCTATCGTATGCTCGCCGCGATTATCCCGCTCAGCGAAGTTCCAGGAGCAAAAGGGGGCGGCACCTGGTTTGTCAAAAGCTACGGACCCGCTTCCACAATGAAAGCTGCTGAGAAAGAATTCGCGGAAATGGTGGAAGGAGTGAAGCTCGGGCCGTAGCTAGCCTTTGGCCCGCCAGAATTTGGATATGGAACTCGCACTATCGACGATTCTCGTTTCCTGCTTCACCTGCGTCGGCTTACTCGCGCTGTTGGCAGCGACTTCGGATCGGCATTGGTTCCTAAGAATGGCGACGTTTCTGGCGGCAATCTCGCTGACGCTGTTAATTCCGGCGTACGAGGTGTTTGTAGCGTTTGCGATCCAAGGGCTCGTAGCGGCCAACTGCCTGGCTGCGTATCGCTGGTTGGTTCATGGGTATCGTCCGAATCTGTCGCGCTATCGACTTGCCGACTTGTTGCTGGCGATGCTGATTCTATCATTGCTGTTCGCCGTGCGTGCGCATCTGCCTGAATTGAATCGACTTGCGTGGACCAATGTCGTGATGATCGGAGGAGTGGCGGGCCTCGCAACTTGCATCGGAGGCTGGATAGGGTGCGGCAGCATCTTGCGTGTCTGGGCACGCGGTCTGTGTGGGCTGGCAGTTGCCACTCTTCTCGCGCTGGCGCTACTGCCGAACGATTGGTTTTTTATCTCGATGGTGAGTCAAGGACTGGCGGTGAGTTGGCCACCCGAACCGACGCCTGGGTCAATTAATGGGATCTTCGGCGGGCCACAAGAAGACGACATCATGTGGTCGTGGGTAGGTGTGACCGCAGCAACGGCATTGCTGATTGGTTTGGGGGCTTGCCTTGCGACCGCAATCTCTGATGCGGCTAAGAGCAGAACCGCTCTCTGGGGCATCGTCGCCGTGTTTGCGCTGCTGATTGCAAATCCGGCGGTGGTGACTTTCTACTTGCTCGCAACACCGCTGCCAATTCCGCATGTCGATCCACTGGACGAAAATGGATACGAGCAACTGGTGGCTGCCGGAAACATCGCCGAGAACTGGGACTTCAACGCCACGCTGGACGGATACGATGCCGCCACACCGCAACAGCTTGAGGCGGCTGTCGTGAAGATGGCACCCGCTTACGAACTACTGGCTGCTGGCCTGGCCAAGCCGACTCGCATCCCGATCGACTACGAATCAGTTGATTCGTTGGACGTGTTGGAGATCACGAAGCTGCGCAACCTGGCTCGCATCTGCGGTGGTCGAGGAAGGCTGGCGCAGGTGGAAGGTCGCACCGACGATGCCGTCAACAGTTACCTTGACGCGATTCGGTTGGGTGCCGCACTACGTCAAGACGCGCTAATGGTTCACGCGCTCGTCGGATTCGGTTGCGCGGGCACAGGGATGCGCGGCTTGTACGAAGTTCGTGAGGAACTAACGGTCGAGCGATGTCGTCAAGCGATCGCTGAGCTTGAGCGACTAGAGTTACGCCCAGGGGAGGCGGAAGGCTTCCTCGATCGCGATCACATTTGGACTCAACACGCGATGGGTTGGCATGGCCGGCTTACGCAGCTTCTCTCCGACTTCTGCGAGCCAGACTGGGGATTCTCCGATAGCGGGTTTATTGGCTCGTGCCAGCAATACAACGCGGAGAATGCGTTACTTCGTACGGAGCTGGCGCTCGCAGCGTTCTATCGCGAGCACGAGACTTATCCAGCGCAACTCGCCGGGCTGGTGCCGACCTACCTGGCGCAAACTCCGGTCGACCCATTCAATCACAATGGCCAAGCTTTGCCCTACCGCGCGAAGCAAGACGGCTACGTTCTATACAGCTTAGGTCGCGATCGCGACGACGATGGCGGCGATGAGGAGAGCGACGATAGTGAATTAGACTCAAATTTCTGGTATGCCGAAGGTGGCGACTTGCGTCTATCCATTCGCTACACACCCGATCCACCCGTCAATGAAGACTACAACGAGGACGACGATTACGGTTTCGGTACCGGGCAGGAGTAAGCGCCAATCTCGATGACGACCGCGCAACAAAAAACCGGGCCTCAACTTTTGAGGCCCGGTTCGTTCGTTCTCTCAACTCAACGAAGCATAAATTTGCTTACGTTGCACTTGCTTCGGGAGCTTCAGGAGCAGCTTCTTCGGCTTCGGCAGCTTCAGGAGCAGCTTCGATGACGGTGCCGCTGCAACCGCAATCGGCAGCAGGAGCTTCGCAACCGCAAGTCGCTACGGGAGCGCTGCAGCCGGTGTAGCAAGTGTTGGGCTCTGCGTCGCAGCATTGACCCTTACGCTTGGCCTTACGGAGCTGACGCTTGCTCAGGCAGTTGCAGTCAGTCTCGCAACCGCAAGTCTGTACGGGTGCCGAGCAACCGCAGTCGGCCGCAGGAGCTTCGCAGCCGCAGGTGACCACTTCAGCTTCGCAACCGCACGGCGCGGCAGCAGCTTCGCAGCCACATGGCTCTGGAGCTGGCTCGCAGCAAGGAGCCGGTGCAGGCTCGCAGCAGGTCGGAGCTGGCTCGCAACAAGTTGGCTCTGCCTTGCAGCACTTCTTTGCGGCGCGACGGCACTTCAGCTTGTCGAACAAACCCGCATCGGCGTCGGTAGCCATGCTCGAAAATGCGACAACAACGGCCACGGCCAAGATTACAATACGATTCATACTAGAATCCCCTCTGTGAAAAAACTCAGGTGCCTGTGGGCTCAGACAACGCGTCTGGCCACTACTGGTTACAGATCCCTCTGGGGTCGGCCTCATGCGCGGCCAACTGACTGGGTTTCATTTCCCAGCGACCGTCTGACTCGGGTACGCCCGCAAACGCTGCGACGGACGGCGGCGTGCGGGACACGATTTATAGTTTTCTGGCGACTCACGCACTGCAGCTGGTGTCGTCCGTGAGTGCTGATACTGCCTGGGTTCAATTTTGCTGGGCGTCGCGATTTCAAACGACTCGGCCTAGCAAGCCGAAAACATGCGATAAATGGCGGGCTTGGGTCGAGTTTGCCGACCGCCTCGAAATCAAGTCGACCAAAATAACACGAGGCAATAGCGTGTCAAGAGCCCGAAACAAGCGAATCGATGTCGAATGGAGCAGCCAATTCCGCGGGCGTCAGCTCAGGCCTGTATAATGCGGTTGGACCGAGAAGCGTCGAGAGAACGAGGAGCCATTCCCGCATCGAGAATCTGCGAAATCACACCAATCGCGTGTTAATTTGCGGAAAGTGCGTCAAATGCGTCGAGGCTGCTCGATTCGAAATCCGAACCTACTGTCGAAGGCGATCTTTTGCTCTCGGCCGGACGGCCTGCTGTGGGACTGTGTTCGTCGGTGGAGGGCTGGACGCAATGTTGGTGGTGGGCTGCCGATCGAACGACGACTCATTAAATGGCTGGTCCGGCTTTTCAAAATTAAACCCGTCGAGTTGCTCGTTTGGCCCCATTCCCGTGACGACACCCATCACACCCCATCGACCCCTTTCGAGGCGAAGCACCACGGTGATTTCTTCGCGAATCGGTTCACCTGAGGCGTCGGCTTCGGTCAAGATCGCGTCGACGGCGGCCATCCCTTCTTCGATCACCTGAGCTGGACCCACCCGAAAGCTCGACGACTCACTGACGGGTAGCAGAAAGTCCATTCCCAGTTCCGCTAGCCTACGGACCGCCACAGTCGTCAGCTGTGCGCGTGCAGCATCACGATCACTCGTCAGCACCGCATCGAAAAAGTCATAGGCCACCCTGGCAATCGGGTCGCTCGGTGGTGCTGATTGACTCTTTGGCCGGACGGCTTGTGGCGTGGCGGGTGCTGTTGCATCCTGGCCGCCGCAGCCAATGGTCGTCAGCATCACGATCATCAAACCAACGATTGACTTTTGCATCGCTCCGACTCTCTGCTGGGGTCTCTCTTTCGTCCCGATTCCGTGCGGGGCGGAAGTCTGGCAGAAACCCAATACTCGGTCAAGGCGATCCACTGGGCGACGAGGAGCTAATCGACGTAGAAAGTCACTGTTTCGCGAACACGCGATCGTTGTCCTGCAATTCACGCTGGAAGAGTGCTAGCTGTGCTTCAAAGGTAGCAGCATCGATTTGCCATTCGGGTGACGTATCAACATGAGTCTGACAGTGCGCCACCAGCAGCCGATAGAGAAACTTGAACAGTTGTCGCGGCACCCGCAACGAAGCGAATGCGTCGATCAGTCGTGCATCGTCGATGCTTTGATCGAAGAGGTTGCGGAGTTGCGCCGATTCTCCCTCGGTGGCGCAGGCTTCGACGCGAGCGTTCGCCAAATCGTACAACGATTGCCCCGTCCACTGGAGCGAGGGAATCATGTTCTGCTTATCGAGCCGCGCACGTTGGTAAAAGTCGCGATTCTCGTCTTCGACGAACTCCGACAGCTCAATCGGCAGCAGCAACTTCAAGCCTAGGCCGGGCTGTTTAAGGAACTTGTTGTCGAGCATCGACCAAACCAAGCCGCGCATGTTTTCGAGCGAACCATTGATCAAGTGCGGCTCGTCCACCCGATCCACCAACACCACGATGCTAGTAAACCCCATCGCTTGGAGTAGCCCCTGGAACTTATATAGCAGTTCATAGCGATCGTCTGTGCGGTCTTTGTTTGGTAGCGGCTGACCGTTGATGTCTCGACCTGAGAACTGCATAAACACTTGCCGCAGCGGATTCACATCGCGCGTGACACAGCGCATCTTGCGAGACACACCATAGGCTTGCATCCACCAGCGCCACACCTGCGCCAGCCACGGTGCCCAGCCCAAGCCAATTGCTAGCCAAGGCCAGACGCTCGAGATAAAGAGCGTCGGCTCCTTCTTCCACCAAAATACGTAGTAAAACACAGCGGCTTTGACAGCCAGTCCGATCGCGCGGATGAGCCAGCTTTGCCATGGCATGTACCACAGCTTGCGTCGCAGTCGGTACCAACGCGACTGAAATGACTCGGTCAGCGAGTTGTCGTAGCAGGCTGCAAGCAACAGCAGGTCGCGTCGCTGAAAGCGATCGAGTCGCTTGCTTGCATCGTCGGGAAGCGCGTTTGCTGCTGAACCACTTGGTTGCGACGCGCCTAGCATTCGATCGACGATGCTAGTCACGCCCAGCGACAGGATCGCGTCCATGTGGTCCCAGAGCTTCCACTCACCGAGAACCTTTGAGGCGTCGCGCCGCTTGCGGCTGCTTAATCGATCGGCAAAGCGATCGAGAAATGGATTGAAGTCGTCGTACTCGATCACAAATGCGCGCCGGTCGGCGTGCTCGCGATTGTGGTCTTCGATCTGCGCGGCAATCTGCAGCCGCATCGCTGTCTTGCCAGCCCCTTTTTCGCCAAACACGATCGACGTGGCAGGATTTGCCGGATCGCCGTAGACCTTATCCCAACTTGGATGGAAAGTACTATCGCGGCAACTACCCTGAAAGACAGGATCTGTCTGCGCATCTTCGTCGGCAAACGGATTCGACGCCATGCCGTGATGGGCGAGTAGGTCGTGAAGCTTCATGGGGTCCAGTTTGAGCGAGTGGATTTTTTGCTGTCTAGAATTATAGATCGCAAATTGGCAACGTGACGAGCAGCACGACTGGAACGGTCGATCCGAATGTGCGGGAAACACTGGCCGCGAAAACCAGTTCGAAGTAAAATTGTCAGAGATGTTCGGCTAGGCAGGCGACACGGAGGAGGTTGATTATGGACCGCGAGGAGCTGACAAGTCTAATCAAGAAGGGCCCAGTACGAATCCTCATGAACGACGGCAATTCGTACAAAGTTCCCAGCGCTGAGTTCGCACTAGTCAGCGACATCGCAGCGTACAAATTGTACCGCGCTGATGACGGTAAAATGCGTACGATGGTCCTACCACTAGTAACTATGTCTGGCGTCGAGCCGCTGGCGGCGGACATCTAGTTAGTTGCTCAAATGATTGTAGTCGCACGCGATGCGAGGTAACTCGTGCCTCTTGACGAAGCAGCCCTTAAGCTCGAACCACGTTACGGTTACTACCCCTGGTGGCCCGAAGACGGTGACGACTGGCTGCATCCCGAAGACATCGAACGAGCACGGCAGACGATTCCTAGCTATCGCGTGTTTCGTCGCGACGGCGAAGTCGGCCCGTTTGTCATGCTCTACTACGGCAAGCTGCAGCTGCGCGTGCGACGGACACTGTGGCAGGAGGTCGAGACCGAGGGCTTCGAGTTGGGCGACTGGGTCGAAGTGCTTTCGCGTCTCGGCCAAAACGAATTTCGTACGGGTACAATTCGCGAGATGATCTGGGATGCACATGCCGGTGCATTGCGCTATCAGATTCTTGACAACGGCCGCCCGATTCCGAACCTCTACTCCGCAGACGATCTCCGACACGTCGATCCGACCGAGCAATTGCCGGGCGGGTGAACCTGGCGGCGGCATGCGTGTCTGCGGCAAACAGACTTCTTCCACAGGGCCGATTGGTGATGGCATACCAATTCAAAGCGAACGATGGCATGGCGCTGCTGCTGAAGCACCCAGAAGCAGCCGACATTCCGCGATTGTACGAAGCCGCAGACATCTCGCGCGTCGAGCTGGCTCCTTGGATGGATTGGTGCCACGCCGATTTTTGCATCGCCGATGCCGAAAAGTGGGTTCTTGAACAGACCGCCCAAGCAAACGTACACGCTTTCATCATCATCGACGAGCAGACGGGACTTTGCCTGGGCACGTGCGGACTCCACGATATCAGCAGGGGGCACCGCTACGCGGATCTCGGCTACTGGGTACGCACCAGCCACTTGGGTCGAGGCATCGCGCCAGCCGCGGCGCGCAAAGTGGCGGAGATCGCATTTTACGAACTCGAACTCGTCCGCCTCGAGATCGTCGTGGACTTGCGGAACCTCAAGAGCCAACGCGTTGCCGAAAAAGTCGGTGCCAAGCGTGAAGGGGTGATTCGCAACGGCCTGGTTCATTCAGGTATACCGAAAGATGCGGTCCTGTTCTCGCTGATCCCATCTGATTTCGCGGACTGATCGTCGAACTCACGGCACGCTGCACCGTACTCGCTCTTCACCTGCGACTGGTTACCGCGACTGTACTCTGCGAGGCAAAACTGGAACAACCCGTGCCAGCGGACAATTCGCATCGCCTCGAAATCGTTCGCGAAGAACTTTGCGCGAATGCGCTGCAGTGCCAGCTCTCGTCGTCCGAAGACGACGATAGAGCAAATTTTTGCGCACACATCTTTGGTCCAGGAGGGACGATGTTGCCGGATACCATTTGGCACCCCGCTGGCAAAGACACGAATCATGTGCCTCCGAAATCGCATCGCTGTCGATCGAAGCTCGCGGGCGCATCCCTCGTCTCATAGCTACCGAGTCTTTGCCCTGCTAATTTGCCTGTGCGCATCCGCCGGCACGGCATACGCTCAGCAAGACCTACAACTTACCGCGGCCGACACCTCCAGTCCGCGTGATACGCTCAGGAGCTTTATCGACAGCTGCAACGCTGTTGCCGAGATCATTGAGCAGCAGCGGTTTCTTGACCCAGAAGATCCCCAACATGCCGCGCTGGGCTATCGGATCATCGATTGCCTGGACATCAGCGACCTGCCAGCGTTCTCACGTAAAGAGCATGCAGGAGAAGTCGCGGTCTGCCTCAAAGAGATCCTCGACCGGGTGGAACTGCCGCCCTGGGACCAGATACCAGGCGTCGACGAAATCCAGGCAGCCGGAGGATATGAGCAATTTTCGCGTTGGCGAATTCCCTACACGCGAATCACCATCGTCAGAATGGAAGCCGGTCCGCAAAAGCACGAGTACCTATTCAGTGCAGGTACCGTTGAGCGGGCGATTGACTACTTCGAGAGCGTTCGCAGCAAACCCTATCGGACGGACCTACCACAAGTGTCGGCGGGGCTGCATAAGTGGTACTTGTCCGCGCCGCGCAGTCCGTTTCTCGCCGACATCGTCGGCGGCATGCCCAATTGGATGCAATATGGGCGAACGCTTGGGATGACGCGCTGGAAGTGGCCGTTTTTTCTCGCAGCGCTAGCGATTGCAATTGCCTTGATGACTTCGCTCTATTGGCGCTACTCGAGCGTTACGCAAGACGTGTCAAATCTCGGGTTAATTCGCTACTGGTTGACACTCGGACTGCCAATCGCCGCCGCCTGCGTGCCCGTGGGTTTCCTGAACGTTATCCAGAAGCAGTTGGGCGTGCGCGGCACTCCGCTTTATGCCACTGAGTTTCTCTCGATCCTGGCATGCTTGTCCGCGATTATTGTCGTCGTGTTTGCCACGACGGCGCGAGTCTCCGAGACGATCATCGCCTCGCCGAGCATTAATCCGCAGGGACTTAATGCGCAGCTGATCCGCATTGTTGCCAAGCTGATCGCGCTGGCAATTATCGTCGGATTGGTTTTGTCTGGCGGTCAGTACCTAGGATTCGACGTTGGAACGCTGCTCGCCAGTGCGGGCATCGGTGGGGTGGCACTCGCGCTGGGTGCCCAAGACACGCTGAAAGATCTATTCGGAACTATTTCGCTGATGGCTGACAAACCGTTTCGAGTTGGCGAACGCATCATTCTTGGGGACTACGATGGCGTGGTCGAAGACATCGGATTGCGTTCGACCAGATTGCGTTTGCTATCCGGGCATCTGGTAACCTTACCCAACGATCAACTCGCGCGTAGCGACGTCGAAAACGTCGGACGTCGGCCTCACATTCGCAGGATTGCCGACATCCAACTGCCGCTTGACACACCGCTGGCTTCGTTGGAGCGCGCTCTCGTGCTGATCCGCGAGGCTTTGGCGGAACACGAAGGAATGGACCCTGAGTTTCCGCCCCGAGCATTTTTCACCGACTACTTGCCATCGGGATTCAATGTTCGAGTCATCTATTGGTACCATCCGCCTAACTACTGGGATTTCCTCGAAGTGGGCGAGAAGGTCAATCTCGCGATCTTTCGGGCATTCGATGCACAGGGCATTCGGTTCTCGCTACCCTCGCCGATCGCGCACGCCTCCATCGACGGCACACCCGCGCCGATCGCGGTGAAAGTCGTCAGCGACGCTTAGGATCCGCTTTAAGTCGCCTCTTCACAGACTATCGCTCCAGCACTCCGGCTAGGAGTGGATTGCATAGCCCGATCGGCGTCTGCCGCCCGCTCGGGTCGCTAATCCGACGTATTTTCACAGCAAAATAGTGGCTCGTGTCGGGATGTGCGGGTTATTGCTGATTACCGGCTAGGAACCGCCTGCCCGCACTCGTCCGGGGCCGGCTCTCTACTTTCTTGCCCCAGTCGCCCAGCGCCTGTGCGTGGCGACAAGAACGGAGATTGACCCATGCTCAAGAGATTTGCTGTCTATTTTTTGGTGCTGACGCTGGTGTGTGGACCGATGCGTCCAGCCGCCGCTGTGGACCTGGTTTGGGATGACGAAGGAGGATCGGCTGATAAGACCTGGTCGAACTTGGGCAACTGGAGCCCTGATAATCTGCCTGACAGCACCGACGACCTGTACATCGGCGTGAATCAGCTCAACGCCAACATCATCAGTGCTACTAACGACTCGACCGTGCTCGACCAGCGGTTTGTTGTCAACTCGATCACGACGGGTAACGGCGCGGACATCACCAACAGCGACGACGGTGGCACGACCACCTACGAGTTGCAGGTCGACAACCTTACCGAAATCGGCAATGGCACGGGAACGAGCCAACTAAGGCTTTACGCAGCACCGATCGCAACGCAGGAATCGTTAGACACGAACACCCTAACCATCGGCGATGGCGGCGAAGTGGTCATGTTGCCCGATGCCGGTACGGCAATCGTGCAAGTCGACAGCGGCCTGCTGGACATCAATACCGGCGGCCAACTGACTGGCGTCGGTCTGATCGAGCTGACGGACACTCTCGCCGGCCCGACGATACTGCTTAGTAACGACGGAGCAATCACGGCGAACACACCGACGACGTTCATTGGTCAAGGTCCCGCAGCCGGTACACTACAGATCACGGCAACCAGCGCTGACGCGCTCTTCGATTGGGATGGCGCAGGTGGCTTTGGCGAGTTGAACGTCAACGGAAATCAGACGTTGGATATCGACGTCGATACTGGCAGCGATGCTTTCGGAGGCACGATGAATCTCGGCACTGGGTCGACCATCGATATTGCCGACGCTTGGTCGCTCAATACTGGCACGATCAATGCGAACACACCTGCGTTTGGATTCATCATCATTGGCCAAGATCCTAACCCCGGGCCTGCCGCAACCATTGCCGGAGCCGATTGGACGATGACCGGTGGCACAGTCAACGTCGACGATACGTGGGACTCACTGCAATTCGACTCCGAGTTGGTGGCATCTGGCGGCACGATCGAAAACTCGGGCACGATGATCTTAAACGGCGGCGCGACTATTCAGAGCGGCGTCGACTTTAACATGAACGGTGGTGGTGCGTCGCTGGAGATCAACTCGACCGTCAACATCGACACTCCCGACTTCAACCTTGATGGTAGCGCGCTCGCTGACAACATCACGACGATTAACAGTGGCGGCAATCTCGACCTCGATCTAGGTGCCGGTGCCGACGAGTCATTCAACCACACGATCAACCTCAATGGCACGGGCTCCGGGCTCAACGAAGCAGAACTCGATGTGACCACCAGCGACAATACTTGGGAATTGGCCAGTAACGGTCAGATCAACGTAAGCGGTGGCGGCAATTCGCGCATCAATGGCGAGACATTTGAGGCGAATGGCGATATTGAGGTGACCGGTAACTCGACACTCCTTGTTGGGGCCGTCACCGAGTTCGGACCAGCCGCCAGTGTGACGATCGAAGCAGGCAGCACGGTCAACATGGGAACAACGACCTATAATGGCGGAACCTACACCGGTGCCGGTATCCTCAGAAAAGGGACCGCAACGATCGCCGCGACCACCGCTTGGAATGTCGATACTGTGGACATCGACGATGGCACGACGACCATCAATGACGGCGTTGATCTGGTCGTCAACACCGACAGCATCGACGATTCGGCCGACGGTATCGATTCGACGATCACGATCGAAGACACCGCGACCATGACGATCAACCTGAGCTCCGGCGACGACGTCGTCTTCGACAGCGCCGGTCGACTGGTCTACAACGGCAACACCGTGAGTAGCACGTTTTTGCCGACGTCCGCAACTGGCTCGGCGCTCGCCTTCAACACCGGTGCTGAGCTTAACATCAACGGCGATGGTACTTCCGCCGCAGTCATCAAACTAAATGGGGGTACGCTCAACATCAACGATGCCGCCGAAGACTTCCGCCTCGATGGTGGCACGATCGCGGCCGGCAGTTCCAATGAAATCAGTGGCGGCACGATCAACGGTCCGGGCGAACTGCAGATCGGTACCGGTCACGCCCTTCGTGGCAACGGTACGATCAACGCTCAGGTCGACGGCGACGGCAGTGCTCAACTCGTTGCCACAGGCGGCACGTTGAATGTCAACGGAGGCATCGAAGACATCGGCATGCTGGGTACGTCGGGTGGTGGCGCCGTGCTCAACGTCAGCAGCCCCTGGAATACCAACGTGACGAGTTCCGTCGTGCTCGAGCAGGGGACGCTGCAGGGTTCGACCATCACCAACGATGGAGTCAATGGCATCGCCGGCAACGGACTGGTGCTGTCTCGCATCGACAACAACACGGTGATCAATGCCACCGGTAACTTGGTTGTGCAGAATACGCTGAACGACTGGGACGGGTTGGCCAACACGGGCACTCTCCGTGCCAACGGCGGTAACTTAGAACTCCGCGACAACTTCGCGTTCTTGTTCAACGGCACGGTCGAAGCCACCAACGGCACCGTGTTTGCCAACAATTTTGAGCTGGAGTTCGATCCCGCCTCGCAACTCAACCTCAGCCAGGGCACGTATCGCTCAAATCGAGCGACCGACTTTGGCGGCAGTATCGACGTCGCAGTCGGCGGCGCGTCGATCATTCAGGTATTCGGCGCATCTAGCACCTTTGAATCGACCAGCACTACGACGCTCAATGACACCCTGCGATTGGAAGACGGATTCTCGCTGATCGAAGTGGGCGCTACGTTTGTCGGCGGCGGATCGCTGCAAAACGCGAACAGTCACGTGCTGACGCTCGAAGACGGTGCCAACGTTGGCGTGCTGATCGAGAACGAAGGCCGATTGGCATTGGGCACGTCGCCAGGACAAGCGACCGTGCTTGACTTCGAGCAAGATTCGCTTGGCACCCTGGAAATTGAACTCGAGGGCACCGGCCTCAACGATTTCGATCGCCTGACCGCAACCGGATTAATGCAGCTTGACGGACTGCTGGAACTGTCGCTGCTCGGCGGCTTCAATCCGGCTCTGAACGACACGTTCACTATTCTGTCGGCCGTTGCCGGCGTGAATGGTGTATTCAGCGGCTTCGATTTCTCGGGGGCTCCGCTCGCCGCAGGTTTGGCTTGGGATGTGATTTACAATCCGACCAACGTGCAGCTGGCTGTTACCGAGATGGCCGCGTTCACGGCGGACTTCGACATGGACGGCGATGTCGACGGGTTTGACCTGGATCAGTGGGAAGGCGACTACGGCAGCCCAGGTTCCGATGCCAATGGCGATGGCACCTCTAACGGCACCGACTTTCTCGCGTGGCAGCGTCAAAACGGCAGCGGTGTCGCGCCGCTCGCCGCTGCTAGTGCCGCCGTGCCCGAGCCCTCGACACTGCTACTTGGCGGTTTCGCAGCAACGCTTGGTCTACTGATCCCACGTCGCAAAAAGTAAGCGTCGATCGTGGGAGAGGGCAGCGAGGAACCCCGGGTCGAAAGGCCCGGGGTTCTTGTTTTTCAGAGATCTGCCAGGTGCGGACTTATCCGATGCACTTGAGATACGTTGACGCCAAGCAATCAAGTTGTCACCTTGTTAGTCATCGATCTCGAATCGGTGGACAAGCCCAATGGAAGACAACTTCAATCGCGCTCCATCGGAACCTGGGCCTTTTCAGTTTTCGCTCAAGCTGTTGCTGCTACTCCCGGTGGTCGTCGCGATTGGCGTATTTGCGCTGATGAATGGGCTCTTCGAGGTCGTTCCCCTTGTCGGCGCGATAATCGTCATCTTACGCGGCGAAGATCGGTTGAAGGCCAAGCAAAGCGTCCTGGTTACGTCGTTGGCCTTGTACCTGCCACTCTTGCCCTACGTGGCGGAGGCGAACACCGAAGAACTGCACGGGATGGCACTGATGCCAGCCGTATTGCCGATGATACTTGTGGACTCGTTGGCAGGTTTTCAGTTCAGAGGTGCTGCCGTGATTCCTGTCGTGCTGATGTCAATTTACATCATCGGCTGCTACGTACTGACCAGTATATGCCTCTACCGATCAAGCACACTGTGTGCGCTGGCGGCAATTATCATGGCAATCGTATCTGGCGTTGGGTTTTCGCTCTTGATGGCGATTGCGAGAGCATAAAGATTCTCGACTCGCGACGAGTTACTTTCAGCGATCGCCTAGAACCGATTACAAAACCCCTATTCATCTCGCCAGAGATGCCAGCAGCGGGAATGAAAGTCTAAAACACAAGCAAAACTACATCGGCTTTCGTTCCCGCTGCTGGCTACAAACGTGTTTTGTAACCGGTTCTAGCAACTCCCGCTTACCGACTCGCATACTTGCCGTCTTCCAGGCCGAGTTTTTTCATCTTCTTGTACAGCGTCGTGCGATTCACGCCCAGCGAATCCGCCGTGGCATTGCGGTTCCAACCATTCGATTCGAGCACATCGAGGATGATCTGTCGTTCAGGCTCTTCGAGGGCCTCTTTCAGCGTCATCGTACCCACTCGCGGCAAACTGATGTTCTGGCCACCTGTCACGTCACGCGGCAGGTCCGACGCGGTGATGATATCTTCTTTGCCAAGCAACACAGCCCGCTCGACGACATTCTGCAGTTCACGAATATTGCCGGGCCAAGCGTAGTTCTCCAGCGCTGCCAGGGCATCTTCGCTAAAGCCAGTGATCGGACGATTGGTGTCCTCGCGCAGGTCTTGTAGAAAACTCTGGGCCAACAGCGAGATGTCGGTGCGTCGTTCACGGAGCGCCGGCAGCTCGACGTTGATCACATTTACTCGGTAGTACAGGTCCTGTCGGAAGCGTCCTTCGGCCACGGCATCGGCCAAATCTTCATTCGTGGCGAGAATTACGCGCACATCAACTTTAAAGGTCTTATCGCCGCCAACCTGCTCGAATTCCAGCTCCTGCAACACGCGGAGCAGCTTCACCTGCATCGCAGCGCTAGCCGTGCCGATCTCATCCAGAAAGATCGTACCTCCGTCCGCCTGCATAAACTTGCCGGTCTTGTCGGTGGTCGCACCGGTGAACGCGCCCGTAACGTGTCCAAACAATTCGCTCTCGAGCAGGTTCTCAGGAAGTGCTCCGCAAGCGACTTCGATAAATGGCTTAGCGGCGCGGTTACTTTTGCGATGGATGGCACGAGCAATCATCGACTTGCCGGTGCCGCTCTCTCCGGTGACGAGCACCGTTGCCTTGGTGTCGGCGACGCTATCGACCATGTCAAACACTTTGAGCATCCGCGAGTCTTGACCGACGACGTTGCCCAATCCGTTTTTCTTGTCGAGTTCTTTTCGCAGCTGAACGTTCTCTTCGATGACCTCGCGTTGGGCAAACGCGCGCTCGATCGTCATGAGCAGTTCGTCATCGATGAGCGGCTTGGTCAGATAATCGGCAGCGCCAGCACGCATCGCCTCGACCGCCGCGTCGGCATCGCCATAGCCAGTCATCAGCACGACGTGGCTCTCAGGGTAGTTGCGACGCACTTGCTCCAACAGATCGAAGCCGTCGCCGTCCTGCAGCCGCACGTCGACCAACAGCATTTCATAACTCTTCTTGCTCAGCTGCTCGAGCGCGTCGCCGTAGCCCGTAGAAGTGTCGACTGCGAACCCCTGGTCACGCAGCCAATCAGCCATCGACTCGAGCACTTGACGATCGTCGTCGACCAATAAAAGCGAACCGTGCGAAGATCCGTTGAGCATACCCTCTTTCTCCCCAGCGCAAGCTGATGCGTGTGTTTCGTTTTGCGACCAACGCAGGCAAATCAAACGAGCCTAGCGTTGGGGAGCGACGCCAAAACTCGACTGTGGGGAGAAATTGCCTAAGTCGTTGCTAAATTAGTACGTCGCAGGTTGCGTAGGGTCAACAACCCTGGCGGCTCGCAGATGCAAAGTGGCGGGTAGGGTGGTCAGGGTTACACAGGTTATAGCGAAAAGGCCTCACGCAGAGGCGCAAAGACGCAGAGAAAGGGGCTTCAACTCGACCGTGTCACGCGGCCGAGTTTATCTTCCTGTGCTTCATGCTCTGAAATTGGAACCTACGTGTCTCAGCCTGATTCTCACGATCCCAACCGCCAAGACCTACCGCTGAAAAGACAGACGCTTAGGCAAGCCATTGCGACAGAACTCGGTTCAGGGACCGAGCTTATTGCCTGCAGCGCTACGCCGGTTCCGTAGTTCATCTCCCATGCGGCTAGACCAGCGGCGGTGCCATCGCTGCGTTGCCACTCGAGAAAGTCGTGGCCGTCGACGTCCTCGTCGAGGTCGAAGTCGCCGGGAAGCGACACCGCGGTGATCGTCACGTCCCAGTTGTCGAGCCCCGGGATATTGGTAAACGATCCCATTTGTGGCCGCGTGTTGCCCAACGCATAGCCAAACGTCATCGGACTGCCAGCTATCGAAAAGTCGGGAGCGTTGCCATCGGCCTCCTCGTCGCCGAAGCCGACCAGCGGATTCGTGTCGAAGTCGTCTTCGGTCAAGTCTTCCAACTCAAAGTTCTCCCAGCTGCTGTCCTGGGAAAAGCCCGTGATCGGAACGGAATAGTAGTACGTATCGTCTTGTCGAATGAATAACTGCCAAGCCGTCGAGCCTAGGCTCGGGTGAATCAGGTCGACGGAGTAGTCGATGCTGCCGATCTCTCCCATCGAAACGGGATTGTAAACAGCCGTGGTGTTTAATCCGATCGAGTAGACCGTGTCGCCGTACACGATGAAATGTGTCGACTCGAGATAGGCGCCGCCGTTACCGCCACTGCTACGACGGTTGATTGCCGAGTTCGAAGTGCCCGGCCCCGTGCCGCCGACGGTTGGATCGTCGAACACAACTTCCAGATCATCCCAGCCAGAAGAGAAACTCCCGTCAGAAAAATGCGTCGTCAGCGCCGCGCTAGGCGCCGCAGCTACCATCAAGCCCGTGAACACCAACAGTTCCAGCGCACTACACCCGTGCGGACGAACCATAGCAATCTCCCCATGCTAGCTATGCCAATCTACTCGTGCCGATGACTCGGCGGTCGACTTCGGCTGTCATCGACAGCGTCTTCGTACTATCCCGTCAGCTTACCAGAGTCTCGGTGGCAGTACAAAGAAATCGTAGGGTATTTACAACAAGCGGCCTGACTCCGGGAGAGAATACAGAGTCAGGCCGCAATGGGCTCTCAGGCCATGCGTGACCGGTCCTGAGAGTGCCCGCCAAGTGTCGTTTGTTGGTAAGCTGCCCGTCTCCATTGGCAGAGTAAGCGAGGCGAACTCTTCTCGTTTAGCAATTGGCGTTCAGCACCTCCTTATTGATCTCTGCGCGGTCAATCAGCCTAGGGCGCCCAACGGAAGCCCGGTAATTAGCCAGCAAAGTGCTTGATGTGGGTTCATTCTCCGCGCAGGCATCAATAAAATGGCCAGCGGCGCGCAGCCAGTGCAACAAGCACTGGACGAATTGCCTGCTCATCCAAAAAACTGCGGCCGCCGGCGACGGTTAAGGTTCGTACGGGGGACGCAGGGTTAAGCGTGGGACGAGCGGACGTGTTACAGAACAATTTTTCGCGTGGCAATTATTGACGAATGGCGCTGAAAACTCGCAGCGAACGCCGCGGAATTGCAGGGGTCGAGCAACCCTTCGGCGATTCACGCTGACACGCGAATCATAGAATGCGAAGTGCTAGAAAAGGTGTACACATCTGGTAGCGTCTAAGGTTGTTTGTAACTTGCACGAAACGATGAAACCGAGACTAGCCATGCGTCCGAAGAATCAACGAGGGAGGAAACGGTACGAGCACTTCGGCTTCGTCGAGTACGCGGTCGGTGCAGGCGACTGTCCACAGATGAAGCTCACCTTAGCGTAGCGAACATTACCTCAGGACAGGGTAAGGACTCGTCGGTTTCGATTCCTGACAGGATGTACAGTATCAACAGGATTCATTCTTCCTAATGACGTCATCCTGTAAATTTAGTTGATCCAGCAAGAATACTAGGCGGTGCGTGGTCCGGCAGCTTGGGTTTTCGGATCGGCGCGAAACGATTCTCACTCACGACCCTTTTGCAATGCAGAGTGTTACAAAACTCTGCTCCTGCGCTCGAAAACCACGGTAATTTAAGGTCCGCGAGTTCTGAAACGTCCGCGTTTTCTGTACCCGCGTTTCAAAATTGCAGAACTGGGCAGGCTCCGCCATCCAGCGCAGCCGCAACCCACGTGCATCGCAGCACTTACGAAGCAGACGCCACGACCGACCGTCCGACTTTTGAAACATAGCGATCGCAAGCGCGTTACAAAATTAGGGTCAAGCAGCCAACCCGCACCAAGGCGCAGCCTTGGCCTTTCCAGCTTAGCAAGTGGGCGCTCGGTATTCAGCTTTGTTTTTTGGCCGGGCGTGAGTTCATCAGCTGAGGATCAACATCGCAGCGAAACCGGCAACAATGCTGAATTAGCTTTGGATGAGGTGCATGCTGACACCGATTGTCTTTCTGAAGCCGGCAATTGACAAAGATTCTACTTTACCGTAAAGTAAATTAACGTCGTTCAGTTGGAGTTATTTCTTCGGTCGACTAGACCCGTGGCAGGTATCTGACAACCTGACCCAATCGGTCGTGTCAGGGTGACATTGGTAAATGCGATGGCAAAAAAAGCAAGCCCAACAGCACAGAGGATCATCGAGGCGGCAACGCAGCGGTTTCTGACGGACGGTTATGACGGCACCAATCTGGAAGATGTCGCTTCCGACTCCGGCGTCACAAAGCCAACGGTCTACAGTCATTTCGGGTCCAAACAAGCACTGCTAATTGCGATCACAGAGGCTCATGTCTCTGACAGAGCGTCGGTGGTGTCTTCAGCGCTTGCAACAACTGGAAATACGCACGAAGACTTGAAGAAATTTGCTAGTGTATTCTTACAACGGCTTCAAAGCGAAGAAGCACAATGCTGGCATCACTTGGCGCTCTCACAGGCACGCGAGCACCCGGAAGTTGGGAAAGCGATTTTTGCGTCTGGACCTGCTCGCGTCCTCGGGGCTGTCACTGAGTACATCAAAAACGAGACGAAGGCCGGGCGTCTGACCTGCAAAAGCCCAGACGTTGCTGCTGAGCAGTTTTTGGGCATGCTTATTGGACTCAACTCGATCCGCACGATGACTGGAGAACCACTGCCATCCAAGGCGAAGCAACAACGGGCTTGTAAGGAAGTCGTGAAGACATTTATGGCCGCCTTTGCGAAGGAATCGCAATGAATAAGGTCACCAGCAATTTGCCAGCCTTCGAGGCGGAAAATGCCGAGCATGTCAAAGATGGATCGTCGCGTTTGGAAGCCGATCTCCGATTCCCGAAGGCTATGACGCCCAAGAAGCATAATGGCAATTCGCCGGAGAACGATTTGCCTCATCGCTCCGTATTTCGATCCTCCGATACAAATACGAAGCAGAAGACAGCGGTCGGATTTCGGCTGTTGCTCGTTATGGGTATTGTCGCGATTGCCGGTTGGCAAATGCGTGATCGCGTTGCCGGCTGGTGGAACCCTCCCGAAACGACGCCAGCAGCGTTGACCGACGACGAGATCAAGAGTGTCTTTGCCCTCGGACGATTGGAACCGGAAGGTGAAGTGATTTCGGTCGCAGGCCCGAGCGGATCAGGAGACGCTCGAATCGAATCGCTAAAAGCTGTAGTTGGTCAACGCGTACAAAGAGGCGACGTGTTAGCGGAACTAGACAATCGGCCGCGTTTGAAGGCTGGTCTCAAAGTCGCCGAAACCCGAGTCGAACAAGCTCGATGGCAACTTGCTCAGGCACGCATTCAATTTCAGACCAGGCGAGAAGAACTTGTCGCTAGTATGGAAGCGAGACAAGCGGAAAAGGAACTCGCGGCCTTAGCACTGGCGCGGCGAAAGAAGCTACTGAGTTCTGACGCGGTATCGCGGGAAGAGTACGAGAATTTTGCTGCGAACGTGACAACCACCGCGAAAGTTCTCAGAGAAGCGGAGGCGCGACTAGCCCGATACGAAGAAGACCTTGAGCAATCGGTCGACGTTCAACTTGCAAAGAGTGATGTCTCGGTTGCAGAGGCTTCATTGCAAGAAGCACGAACGCGGCTAGACGACTCGCTGATTCGAGCGCCGGTCACGGGAACGATTTTGGACATGGAGCTTCGCGTGGGCGAGCGAGTCAGCAATGCGTCGCTGTTGAAGATGGGTCGCACGGATTCGATGCTCGTGCGGGCCGAGGTCTATGAAAGTGATGTCAGCAAGATCGTTACAGGACAAGATGTTGTTGTCCGTGCCTCTGCGCTCGACCGACCGTTGACTGGAAAAGTCGAGACCATCGCGAGCTTTGTGCAGAAGCAATCGGTGGTCGAAGCCGACCCGGCGGCAAACACGGACGCACGCGTTGTTGAAGTTTTTGTGCGTCTGGATGAAGGATCTGCTAGTCGAGGATCTCGATTTGTGGGAATGCAGGTCCGGGTGGAGTTTCAGCGATGACTGCACTTCTGAGCCGTTTGCTTGGTCGATTACCGGTCGGCTGGATGCAACTTATGCACAACAGGACGCGTTTGATTGCGGCTGTTGGTGGCGTAACTTTTGCCAACGTGTTGATCTTCATGCAGCTTGGATTCATGAATGCGCTTTTCGAGACGAGCGTTCTTTCGCATCGCACGTTAGACGCGGATTTGGTTTTGGTGAGCAGCGATTTTCATTCTCTGCGGGAAGCCAATCCGATCCCCCGAGCCAGAATGTTCGAGGCCATGAGCGTTGGCGGCATAGCGAATACCACGCCGGTTTATCTCGACTCCATACTGTGGACAGACCCTACTAATGGCGATACCACTAACTTTCAAGTCATTGGCGTCAATCCGGATCAGCCCGCTTTCACCGATCCGAAACTGCAAGGACAGATTCTAAATCTGCGAGAGGCGGATTCCGCTCTCGTCGACAGCCGTACGCGTGAATTTAGCCCCGCGATCGAAACCGCTCTCACTAGCGGAGACAGGTTTGAGATCGAAGTCGGCGGGCGAAAAATCAACCTCGTCGGCATGTACTCTCAGGGGGCTTCATTCGACGTTGATGGATCGATTATTGTTTCTGACCAGACCTTCTTGCGAATGTTCCCACGCCGCAAAGCTGGTACGCCGACTCTGGTATTGGCTCACGTGGATGCTGAAAGTTCTCAGCCTCACCGACCTCAAAGACTTGAGCACATTGCCGCTCAAGTCACTCAGCGTTTTGCCGAAACTGACACGATTGCGCTGACGAAAACAGGCTTTGTTGCAGCGGAGCAAGACTACCAAGCCACACAAACGCCGATTGGATTTGTGTTCGGCTTCGGCGTTGCCATCGGCCTGGTTGTGGGCTTGGTCATTGTCTACCAAGTTTTGTCAACGGACGTACAGGATCACTTGTCGGAATACGCCACGTTCAAAGCGATCGGCTACGCACCACGTTTCTTCTTTGGCATCGTATTTGAAGAAGCGATAAGTTTGGCGGCCCTTGGATTCGTGCCGGGGCTGGCGATCTCGCTAGCACTTTACGCGCTGGCTAGCAGCGCAACAGGCCTGCCGATTTCGATGCCGGTCTCTCGTCCAGTACAAGTTTTTGTGTTGACTACTGTGATGTGCACGGTTTCTGGGGCCATCGCCACACGCCGACTCAACTCGGCTGATCCAGCGGAGTTGTTCTGATGTCTGGCGAGCTCGCCGTTGATACAGAGGGCTTAATGCACACTTTTGGGGAAGGCTCCACAAGCGTACGTGTACTGCACGGCGTCGATTTGGGCATCCGACGCGGCGAAGTCATCATCCTGATGGGGCCTTCAGGATCGGGAAAAACGACCGTATTAACACTGATCGGTTGCCTCCGTAGCGTCCAGGACGGAAGCGTCAAATTGCTAGGGCGGGAACTCAATGGAGCGGATGAAGAAACACTCGTTCAGATGCGACGTCGAGTCGGTTTCATCTTTCAAGCTCACAATCTACACGACAGCCTGACGGCAGCCCAGAACGTACGCATGGGGCTGGAGGTTCATGGAGCCACCGCCGTCAGGAACTGGCGTCGCAACTGTGACCACGTCTTGGGACTCGTGGGACTTTCCGACCGAGTCGACTTCCTGCCCGAGAAGCTTTCCGGCGGACAGAAGCAGCGTGTTGCTGTCGCCCGAGCGTTGGTAGGCAACCCAGAAATCGTCTTTGCTGACGAACCCACGGCAGCCCTCGACAAAGAGAGCGGCAAAGCCGTCATGGAGATTTTGCGTAAGCTCGCCGACCGGCGACAAACAACCATTTTCATGGTAACGCACGATCATCGCGTCATGGACTACGCTGACCGTATCATCAAGATGGAAGACGGACGAGTCATCGAAGACTCAACGGCCACCAAGTAAGCGGTTGGCATCCCAATTCCACCCGTTAAATCGACGCGGGTCGCTTAGGCGGTGACTGTGGATAGGCACTCCATTGCCCCATGTAGACCATTTTTTGAGAGTGGTTTGATATTCTTTCCTGGTTGTCGATGCGCGGATGTTTGCTCGAAGGTACCGAGTGATGACGGAACGAAGCGGCTTTGGTGATGGGTTTTCATAGACGTCCCTCCCGGACTACTTTTGCTTCCGCGCTGTTGATCATTTCAGCTGGTGACGATCCTCTGGCGTGCGACGCGACTCCGCCGAGGCATGCCCGCGCGACTGCCTGCTGGAGTTCTGCAAATCGCCCGTTACAAAACTCCGCTTCCAAAATCGCCGAGGCCCTGCAAAAGCAGTGGTTTCGGATTGCGTGACGGTCGCGATTTTCGCAGACCGCCTTGCAAAATTACAGAACTCAGCAAGCTTGCGCCAGTGCTGAATTCACAAGTGCTTTGGTCGTAGCTGGTTGCGAAGTTCACGATCGCCAGTTGGGCAGTAGTTTTGTAAATCTGGCTACTTGTTGGTGTTTCAATATTCTGCGTCAGGTGGTTTTTACGTTGGTGTGCCGAGAACAGACGGCTGGCTGATTTTACCAACTCATGAGGGCGATTGCGCGGGTGATTGTTGGCCGGGTGAAAAGCCTCTCGCAGAGGCGCGGAGACGCAGAGAGGTGGTGGGATTGTGCCCGCGAATCACGCGAATGGGCGC
>JBCDBK010000018.1:0-65972 GCA_039184115.1 Planctomycetota bacterium
CGACGCGTGCGCCGAAGCAGCCATCGCGTAGAGCCCGTCTCTCGACGAATCAAAACGCCCACGCTGTGGCGATGCCGCCATCGAGGACCAACCTTCGCTTCGCGCACGAGTTTCGCAAATCGACCGTTACTATATTCGCCTACCAATTCGCAGAAGTCGCTGCAAACAAAGGTCGCGAGCATCGAAACACCTGGCAAAAAACGAAAACCGCGTTGCAAAATTACCATACTCAACTGCGATGACGCACCGGTGAGTTTGTAACTGCTTGCCTGGCTTGAACTTTCGCAATCGTGACCGCCACTTCGGCTTTGACTTTTGTAAATTGCGTTCGTATTCGCGTTTCAAAACCTCGCTCATCCGCTAGGAAATCGTTAATCCGATAAACTATGGACCGACGCGCAGCGTCCCTCCAATCAGATTTTATCGCGGTGGCCGGCCCATTTCCGCAACAATTCTTGGCCATCGATCAACGGGTAAAACTGGAGCAAGGGTAACAATTCCTTCATCGCGAACAACGGCAGCCAAACCGCAAAAAGAACTTTCGCCAATACTCCTACTCTCAAATCTGAGACCGCTTTGAGTGGCGGCTTTTGGTAGCAGTTTCCAGCGTCGGCGAGTCAATTCGATGTTGGAATCGGTAAATCTCAAAAATTTCCATCGTTCAGCCATTCTTGTGGACATTCCAACTCATTCTGTGCCGGGTCCGTGGACTCAGGCGGACATCATCGCAAGTTCAAATTTTCTGCTCGAAAATCGAGCGACTCAACTTGATGCCAACTATTCGAGTTATGATCGAGCGGGCAACGGGTCCAAATGAGATTGAGATCACCGACGCCACTTTCAAGCGCATCAGATAAGCGCGGACGATGCAGTGTTTGGCCAGGCAGAGCATCGCGGGTGAAGTGCTAGATTCGTCCGGCCCCTGGAGCGACACAATCCGATCACAGAGATTGCGAATAGGTAGCCAGTCGAGGGTTCTGGAATCGCGTGGATGGTCAGGTCAATGCCCAGTGCGTCGATGCCGAACCAACTGAGTGGTGCGCGAGGAGGCGTTGTTGATCGAATTGCCATGACGGCATACTCTCCAGCGACGTAGTTTTCCCTCAACCAATTGTTTAGCGCGTCAACACCGTTGCCGGTCTCAATTAGACGGTCCTCGTCGATGCCTGCCGTCAGTTCCCACGGGTGGAGTATTTCTTCGACGAGCGTGGTTCCCAACGCCTGATGGTCTGCGGCTGTTACGACATTGGAATCCGACACGCGGAGTCCGACCAGATCCGAAAACGGGGCATCGCCACTAATCGATCCGGCACCCCAGAGATTAAACCGCAGGTCTGCTGAAAGAAATTGCTCCTCGCCGAGATCCGGCAACTTGAACGTAAAGATCGTGTCCGAGAGGGTTTCGCTCGCGTTTGTGCCGTTCAGTACGAGAGACCTGAAGGACGCGTCCTCACTAGCTACTGTGTAACCACCTTCCGACACGTCATCGACACCCGTTGCTGGAACGGTTAACAACGTGGTCTCGGGAGGTTCTGGGACCCAGGGATCAACGTCCACCGGCTCCGGCACAACGTCAAATCGAGATTCCCAGTCGAGAGATAACGTGAATTCGTTTGGCCACCCGGTTCGATACTCCGGATCGGGGCGCTGGGGAATTCCAGGCGAGAACGTCTGCACTCGAAGTTCGCTGTTACTTTCGTCCAGCTCAATCAGGCGCATAAAGCCGCCGCCGCCGAAACTATTAAACGAGAAGTCGGTCACCATTTGCAGCACGGGAAGTCCCGCTGAATTCAATCGAATCCGATGCGTGTCCTGCGTAGTATGCCCGCTGAGAACCATGAAGACTTGTGTGTTGTCCGCGACCAGCTTATCGAAAATCTCAAGCTGGCTATTGCGACCCGGACCGGACCAGTTGGGATTGTTGGGCGCGCCGCCGCGCGTCCCTTCAAATACGTGCGTGTTGATGATCGTGGGCATGCCGGGGTTGGCATTAATCACACTTTGAGCCCACGCTACCGCGTCAAACGCTGGCACGTCTGCTAGATTCGGCATCGAACCCGGCTGATGTCCGGGCACGTCAAACTCAAGATTCAACATCAAGTATTCACGCGCATCGGCAGCGTCCGAGGACTTGATGTAGTGATAAGTATTCAACTCGTTCTGGCTAACACCCGCGAAACCGACTTGTCCGGTATATCGGTGGTTTAAGACATCTGGGCCGCCGAAGTAATGACGATAGTTGTCGGCCAACGCTCCTGCTGGATCTTGAGACTGGTCCATCACCGTAACCTCATGATTTCCGAAGGCTACATTCCAAGGAACACCGGTCCCCGCGTCAGCATTCACGGCTTTGTCTAGTGTCGACATTGCCGCGTTCGCGCGCTCGTATTCGGTCAAGTCGGATCCACTGTTGACGATGTCCCCCATTTGAGCCACGAAGCGGATGTTGTTGGAAAGGGCATTTTCAGCCAGCCAATCCGTCTGGGTGGTAAACGAGTTGTAATTCTCGATTCGGTCGCTACTGACTGCGTGTTGCTGATCACCGATCACGGCGAGAGTAAATCGGTCCCCGGCGTGTGCAATGTTCACCGCCGACAGACATGCGACCAACGCGGCGTACATCAACACAGACAGATTCCGCGACGCGTGAGCACTCAAGCAACATGTATGCTTTTCATCGGTCATAGTTTTCCTAGACTGTGGTTTCGTCAGAGCAAGAGGAGTTTCTTCCCTCGGGTGTAGATTTGCACTAGCTGAACCGGGTCAGAAATGCAAAAACCCCGACCGGCACTCACATGCCGGGCGGGGAATAACGAATTTCTGATTAATTCATTGGATCTAGGAACGCAATCGTGCTGCGCCGGCGAGACTTCCAATTAGGAGCAATAGTAGCGAAGAAGGCTCTGGAACGCCCGAGATCACTACGTTGTCGAACGCGATGTCTTCGGGTGCCGCATTGTTGGCAATGTTGAACGCGACAGTGATGACCTGGCCGTCGAATGCCGAGATATCAACGCTCTCCGGTGCCCAGTTGTTGATGTAAGGTGCGTTGAGATCGTCGAGTCCACCGACCGCGTCTCCTAGCACGTGATCGCCCGTGCCGTCCTTGAAGAACACGGTAGTCCCGTTGACGGTGACATCGATGAAATCGCTGGTCTCGAAGTTGGAACCGGCGGTGCTACCGCCACCATCGTTGTCGACGGCCCAGGTGAAATCGAGTTGCAGGTTCGAGTAGCCGGCCGTATCCACAGCGTCAAAGGTCACGGTCCAGGTGCTGTCGGCGTCTTCAACGATGTAGAAGTTGCCAGTCTGCCCGGTGGCGCCAGTGCACCCGTTTGTCGGCTCACACGCGCCGTTTGACGTTCCGAAATCCCTGTCGTTGTTCATAAAGACACCGATGACATCGCCAGAGTCTGAGCCTTGCGTAACACCTTCTGGAGTGGCCGCGTTGGTGGAGTGGGTAAAGGGCAGGCCAGTACTGCTG
Source organism: Planctomycetota bacterium (assembly GCA_039184115.1). GTDB lineage: Bacteria > Planctomycetota > Planctomycetia > Pirellulales > Lacipirellulaceae > Bythopirellula. The sequence goes on from JBCDBK010000018.1 coordinate 3,485, forward strand.
TCCCAACTCAGACCTGGCATGGTGTAGACGCCCGTTACGTCGTTGTAGAACCCCATAGAGACCGCGGTGGCCTCAGCAGGGATACCTCGAGAGAGCGAATTGCCCTCAAAGTCTTGTGAGGCAATCACAGTTGCTGCAGAAGCGTGTGAGCCAACCAACACCAACGCGGACGTTGTGATTAGCAGCGCAACTTTCGTGGTTAAATTCCGAATGTCAATTCTCATGAGTCTCTCCTTTCGTTGAGTCCTCCAGGTGAATGCTCGATCATTGGTGCCACTTTGCTCACGGCAGACGGCACGTTTTCTATGCAAGCGAGCGAACAACTCTTTGTACGCCGCAAATTTTGCAAGACGCACGTTAATTGTCCGTTGGGATATTGTTAATCTTTGAAGTATGTTTCGCTTCACCACCTACAGTTTTTTGCAGCAGAGAAGTTAGGTGAGTTCGCTGCCACATGACGTGTTCAATAGCCAGGAATAACGTTGCCGTCATTTTTCGTGCCGAGGTTCTCATAGACATTGATGTCGATGTCTTCGGAGAGAAAATGGACGGACGCGTCGGCGAACGCAAAGTATGCGCCGCCATCGTGCCAGCTAAATGCGCAATCATCGTCCATTGGTCCAGGTGGATCGTTACGTTTTTTCGGTCTTTGGAACCCAGCGATTGACTTTGGGTTAATCTGACAGTTGATGAACGCTTCATCGTCCGTCTTGAAAAGCACCGCCTCGTCGGCTCCAAAGCCGTAGCCACCCATCCAGATCGGCCAGCGGTCGTTCTGGTCCTCCGGCCGGATAATGTAGTAAGCGGACTCACCGAAGGCGATTGTCTGACTGAGGCCATCGGTGACGTCGGCCGGCCTGGTGCGAGTGTATCTCACCGAGTCGCCATTCTGTGTCGCGTTAAGCCCGTCGTGAATCTTGAAGAAGATGCCGTTATCGCCAAGCCCTGTGCTGCCTTTGTAATCGCTGGTGGCGTAGCCGTTAGCATGTTTCCAGTGCAGGTCGAAGAGGTTCTCCGCATGGGATGCGAGCTGTGAAGACGGACATCGAAACGAAGGGATAATCGTATCGCCGCCAGGAATGATTGAGTTTGTAGCATCCCAATGGGCTTCGAGGATGCCCGGGTACGGGAGTTCTCCACGGTTATGAACCAGGCTCTTGTCGTGAATCATGTCGAAGACGGTCGACTGCTCGAGTTGCGGCAGCAACTGCGTCGCCCAACCGTATCCATCGTCTTTGTCCGTGTCGACGCCTCCCTGGACGCCTACGGGGTATGCCTTTCTAACATCGACGTAATTGTTCAATGCGATGCCGATTTGGCGGAGATTGCTTTGACAACTCGACCGTCGAGCGGACTCTCGCGCTGCCTGGATCGCTGGCAGCAGCAGTGCGACCAACACACCGATAATCGCAATCACCACCAACAACTCGACTAGTGTAAAGCCGCGTTTCATCGAGATCTCTCCATAGACACTCACTTGGAGCGTCGCCTGACGCTGGCGAGCAACCCGAGAACAACCGAGCCGATCGTCAGCGCCGTTGGCTCGGGGACATTGGCAAGCGAACCTGCGAGAGGCACAGGATAGTTTGCCCGCCAGACAGGTATTTGGCTGGGTTCGCCTCGCTGATAGACCAGGAAGTCGTCTCCATCCACGTCGCCATCGCCATCAACATCTCCAGGCAAAGACACTGCCTCAAATCCCTCGATGACTATGTTGTCGAACGCAACGTCTTCGGGGGCCGTATTGTTCGCGACGGTGAAACTCATGTTGAGGACCTGCCCGTCAAAGGCAGAGAGATCGACGGATTCTGGCGCGAAAGCGTTGATCCAGGGCGCGTCGAGGTCGTCCAGGCCGCCGACCCTAAGGGCGTCGTCGTATACAGCGTCGCCATCACTGTAAGTCCCCGTGCCATCCCGCCTCCAGACTGAAACCCCGTTCACCAGCACTTCGAAGTAATCGTCGTCTTCGAAGTTAGCCCCTGGACCGGCGGGAACGCCGCCGCCATCGTTATCAACTCCCCAAGTGAAGCTGAGCATTAGGTCTTCGTACGCCGACGCATCAACGGGATCAAAGGTTAATGTCCAGGTGGCATCGGAATCCTCGACAAGGTAATACTGGCCAGTCTCTCCTGGAGCGCCAGCCAGTCCGTTCGTCGTTCCGTAGACTTTAAAATCGTCGACGACGACACCGATGATATCCCCTGCGTCTCCGCCTTGCGTAACACCTTCTGGAGTAGGGGCGGTGGTTGAACTGGTAAAAGGCAGTCCCCTTCCACTGTCCCAATCCAGACCGGGAATGTCGTAAACGCCAGTCACATCATCATAGTAGCCGAGTGCGACCGCGATATTCTCTGATGGAATACCGTCGGAGAGTGTGTTTTCCTCGAAGTCTTGAAAGGCGATCACAGTCTGAGCAGATGCCGGAGTTGCAATCGCCACCACGAAGGCCGCCATCAGTTTGCTTGCCAGGAGTAATGAGAAGTCGCGTTGGTTACGATTCATGAGTGTTTCCTCTAAGGTGGTGCTTCTGGCTGGAATGTGGAAGTCTGCTCGCGACAGGCAAGTGGTTTGTCAGCAATCGAAGGGAGCGCAGCCGCCGGATAATACACCGACATGTTCTCAGCAAATGGTTAAGATGTGGTTAATGTTTAGAGTGATCTCTCAAGTAATTGTCGTAGAGGACCTCCATGCATGACGGATACATCGCAATCTGCGCAAAGGTCCCAATCGCCAAGTTGGCAGCGCTCGAACGGCAGCTTGGGTCACGGCAAAGTTGACTGCTTACGAATCCACGCGTGCAAAGCGGAAGTGATTCGTTTGATTGCACCGCTTTTAGAAATTGACCTTGGTGTTTGCAGCCATCCATTGCTGACAAGGTGATGCTATGCCAACCGAGGGGGATATTTGCCATCAATCCGACGACATACCAAGAACTCGCCCTGCTTAGTCGTCATGTAGCATTCAGAAGTCGCTAGAAACGAAGTCTTTTCGGCAAATTTCTAGCCGCAGATTCCATCCTCGAAGTTTCACTCCGCCGCTGTTTCGATGTCCAAGAAAAGCTGGAGGAGAGAGCCGCAAACCGAACCTAATCGTACTTATCAGACGCTGCTGATCGGACGGTGAGGACGCACCGCTCTGGCGAGTGAAGCCCCGACTTTATGGTCGGGACTGGTGGGTCAAAGCAATCAATCTGGGAAGATTACTTTGGCTTGCTAGACGTGTTTTTGCAAGAATCTTGGCGGAACGCTCGCGAGGTCGAGCTCCTGCGCGATAGAGAGCTGGTCAAGGGGTAGGTCGACGTTGCTGATGGTTCGCTCGCGACGTCGGACGTAGTCGATTTAGCTCTTTGAATAGATAAGCGGTTATGCAGTAAGCAATCTAATTGCTACTAGAGAGCTAGACCGGAGCAAAATCTGATCGGAGCATCCCACTAGGCATTGGCCTCTTGCCACGCTCGCGGTCGGACGACTTTTTTTGCCAGGCCCACCGCCTCGAGCGCGCGGATCGTGATCCACGTGACGTCGAATTCCCACCATTTATGGCCGTGGGCGGCGGCGCGTTGGTCGGCGTGATGGTTGTTATGCCAGCCTTCGCCATTGGCCCAGATGCCGACCAAGAAGTTGTTGCGGCTGTTGTCGTCCGTCTCGTAGTTGCGATAACCCCACACGTGAGTGACGGAGTTGACGCTCCAGGTGATGTGCCAGGTGAGCACCGTGCGGACGAACACCCCCCAAACCATCACGCTCAATCCAAACTGGGTCGCCGCAGCGAGTGGTTCACCCAAGGTCAATCCGACGCCGAAGCCTCCCGAAAAGAAGACCAGCATCGATGCGGCGTAGATCCACAGCCAGTTTTCGTTGCGTTCCAATTTCATATAGAACGGATCGCGAAGAATATCACGCGTGTATTTTTCGTAGTCGTACACATTGATGAAGTCGCGATTGTGGAACATCAGCCAGCCGCAGTGTCCCCACAAGAAGTTCACCAGCGGACTGTGTGGGTCGGTGCGATGATCGGAGTGCTTGTGATGAATGCGATGCATGGCGACCCAGCAGGCTGGCGTATCTTGCATCGTGCAGACGCCGAGGATGGCGAAAAAGTGCTCGAGCCACTTGGGCATCGTCATGCCTTGGTGCGTCAGCAATCGATGGTAACACAGGTTGATGCCCAGCGTGCCAAAGACGTACAGTCCAAGGACGCTGAGGACGACGCCTGTCCAACTGAAAAAGTACGGAAAGAACGCGAGACATGCCAACACGTGGACGCCAGGGATGCCAATTGCATAGCGCCAGCGGACGCGGATCGGATTGACGGTTGTTGCGGGCCACTCCAGGTGACGCATCGCGGGATTATCCTTCACCGCTTCATGCATCTCCGCTTCGGTGAGAGGAGGCTCTTCAGTCTGCGTTTCGTCGGTGACGGTATCGGTGGCCATCGTTGTGCTTTCCGCTGAAAACTAATCCTCGAGACGGCGACGCGCGTGTCGCCAAGACGTTGGTTACCGCTTCGATTCAGTCGAATTAACAGTATACTAGGCCTCGTGTTTATCCGACAGACGAACGTCGCCACCCGGGTCGGAATCGACGATTTCTCGCTGGAATGAGCGGTTCCGTAAGTCAGAATCGCCTAATCCGCACAGCCGTTTGCGGGACCACGCGGCGTTACCATGTTGCGGGAGCGTGCATGCGCATTGTTGATATCCGTCGCGAGGAGCTGCCAGCCTTGGGATGGGCGGCGTCCTGGTTTTTCTGTGTACTGGCGGCGTACTACACGATACGGCCTGTCCGTGAGACCTTCGCGTCGGCGCTAGGCAGCGACGAGAAGGCTCGATTGTTCGCGATCACGCTGGTGGTCATGCTGTTGGCAACGCCGATTTACGGTTGGCTGGTGTCGCGTGTTGGACGCCGCTATCTGGTGCCAACAATCTACGGATTCTTCATTAGCAACCTGCTGGTGTTTCGTTGGCTGCTGAGCGGCGGCGAGCCCGCCGCCTGGGTATCCCAGGCGTTTTTCGTGTGGATCAGCGTGTTCAACCTGTTTGTCGTGACGCTGTTTTGGGGAACCGTGGTCGATCTGTTTCGTGGCGACCAAGGCAAGCGTTTGTTTGGGCTTATCTTCGGTGCTGGCACTCTCGGCCAATTGCTGAGTTCGTGGTGCGTGCAGGCGACGAGCCAGCGACTTGGTGTTGCCAACTTGCTTTGGTTATCGATGGCGTTGCTAGCCGGTGCCATCGTATGCTCGCTAAATTTGCGCCGTCAGTCGATCTCAGCACGCAGCTCAGACGCCTCGACATCGAAGTCAGGCGAAGTGACTTGGGCGAAAATCTGGCAAGGCGTGGCGATCGTAGCGAAGTCGCCTTACCTGCTGGGCATTGCTGGATTTATTCTCAGTATGAGCGTGTGCGCGACGACGGTTTATTTTCAGATGACGGAAATGGTGGGCACGCAGTTTGAAAACGACGAGCAGCGCACCAGTTGGTTCGCAACGGTCAACGCAGCGCAAGCGATCGTCACTCTGGTGTTGCAAACGGTCGTCGTGGGCTGGCTCTTGCGCAATATCGGCGTCGGTCGTACGCTCGCGCTTGTGCCCATCGTGATCTTGCTAGGTTTTGGCGCACTCGTTTTCCATCCCACACTTTTTGTTATTGGCGCTTTTCAAGTCGCATTGCGGGCGAGTTCGTTTTCCCTGGGCAATCCGGCGCTCGAGGTGCTGTTTACTGCCGTTGCACCGGAACAAAAGTATCGAGCGAAGGCCTTTATTGACACGGTCGGAAAGCGGAGCGGCGACGTGCTTGGCGCGCAGGCGTACGCATGGATGCAATGGTTGGGATGGGCTGCTGCCACGTTATCGCTAGCGATGGTGCCTCTTGCGGCTGGTGCGATCGTGCTATGTTTGATCTTGGGTTCGGCGCACGAGCAGGCTGCTCGCATCGCGCAAGTTAACGAAGCGGATCGTCGGTAGTTCGGCGGCGAATGTCGGAAATGCTGAGTCGACATAGCCGTCTTCTGCCATCTGACGGATATCGGTGTCGGCGGGCAATGCCGATTTCAGCAACACGAGCTCTTCGGCGCCAAGTGTCGTCGCCAGACGGGCGGCGATAGAATCACTTGTCACTTCCCAGCCAATCGGCAGCTGAGTGCCATTGGTGATCGGTTCGACATGGCGCAGCCACTTAGACGCATCAAAGGTCTGCAACGATGGTGCATCAAGCGGTGGCAGCTCGTCGATATCGGTAGGGACGGATTCTAAACCGAGTCTCTCGGTCAAGAGTCGTGCGGTGATTGACATCAGCTCAACACAAATCCAGTGGGCACGCGTATGATCGATCGGGTTCTTGTCGTGCAGCTGGCGAACTTGATCGACGAGAGCCCCGCCGCCGGCGATCAAGATGTCGCAAGCCACGATCTCGTCGCGCAGAAATGTCCGCATTCGCTGCGCGAGATCGGGCAGATCGAACAAGCTTCCGCCCACTTTCACGATACGCAAGCGAGCGGGCGTCATGCGGTTACTCGCTCCGCTGCTAGAACAGCCAAACCGTGGGCACACGCTGACCGACTCACGGCGGGGCTGAGGTGCTCAGTGAGCGAGACGATGGTCCCGGTCAGTTGCAAACGCGCTGCCACGTCGAGTGCTAAGAACTCGCCCTGTCCGCTAAGCAGCAGCGTCTTCGGCTGTCGTGGCATGCGTGCGACGACTCGCTGCGCGGAAGCGAGCAGCTTAGTGACCTGGGCATTGTAGACCGCATCTGCGAGCCAAGCGGCATCTTCCAAGGAAAACATCGTGGTGTCCGCGCAGATCGACCGTGCCAGGCGAGCGTGCGCAAATCGCTTCGTCCGGGGCCGTCCATCGGCGGTTTCACAGTTTTGCGGATCTTCAGGCAGGAGGTTTGCCATCAGATAGGCATCGAGCGATGTGGCGAACACCTCTTGTGCGACCGGGCAATCTTCTTCGCGCCAGCGAGCATACTTAAGAATCGCACACAGCGGACTGCGTTCCACGCCGGTGTAGACCAACTCGCCGGCGAGAAGACGCTCGGGGTCGGTCCTGCCTTGAGTCTGTGGACCGCTTTGACTCAGAGGAATGATGTCGCACGTCGTTGAGCCAAGATCGATTAGCAACCCAGAATCGCTGTCGACGAAACGGCTGGCAAACGTCGCCAGAGCGTGCCAGTTACTTGCCGCCGCTAGCAACGGCTGATCGCGAGCAGTGGTAGTGTCGACCAGCTGCCCGTCGCAAAGGTAGATTTTTACGATTCGTGCGCTTGAAGCCGCGTCCACAGCATCGCAGATTGCATGGACACCCTCGGCTTTCGTCGCAAAGCAGTCGGCGAGTTCGCCTGTCATGGTGACTGCTAAGCTCGCTGCCGATGGAGCTTCTTTCAGAATATCTTGCAGCTTCAGACGCAGCTCATTCGGTCGCTGCCAGAGCGGAAATGCAACCGAGCGCGCGTAACCGTGGCCATCTGCAACCTTGATGTTTGCTCCGCCGATATCGAGTCCGAGCCAAGTCATAAACGGCTAGCTTGTCTGCAAAATGGTTCCGTCTGCGGTGAACTCAAGCTGGTGATCGTGGAAGCGCGGACTCGATGCTCGACCGGCGGCGTTATCAATCATCGCTATCGCCAGGTTGTCGCTAGTCGATGCGCGTAGCCCAACGTAAGAAGTCGTGAGGCGCGGATTGACTTCAATCACAAAGTCGGCGGAGCCATCGCCCGATTTCCCAAGCACCAAGTCGATGCCAACGTAGCCAATCGCCGGTGGCAACGCATCGAGGGCGCGATCGGCTAGTTCCTTGGCCCGGCGGGCCAGTTCAGTTTCGCGTATCAGCGAGCCACCGTGGTAGGTGAATCGACCGTCGGCGCTGAGAGTCTGACGGCAAGGTGCCATCAACGTCCGATGGCTAGGACCGCATAGTGCGGACACACTGGCCGCGATGCCTGGGCAGTACTTCTCAAGCCGTCGCGGCCAAGGGTAGGGGGGTGGCTCGTCGCGCGAACCCGCGACCAGCAACGTGTGTTGCGAGCCTGCACCGAGCACTGGCTTAAGGACCGCTGGATAGTCAAAATCGTCCGGAAGTTTCTCCTCGTCGGCGGAAAGCGATGTTGCCTGCGGGACAGGGACGCCAGCTCGTGCAAGGGCGGCAGCAGTTTTGTCCTTATCCGACGCGAGCGCGACGAAATCTTCCGACGGCGCCAGCGGGCGACCACCAGCAGCGTGCGCGTTGCGGAGCGTATCGATCAGAATGTTGTCGGTTTCTGGAGCAACCAGGAAAGTGTGATCGGCGCTGGCGGCGAGCCTTTCGAATTCGTCTTCCCGATGCGTTGATGAGTGGACTTCGACCACGTCGCAGTCGGGAAACGGTACGTCGTCGAGCCGAATGTCACGAAGGACGGATACTCTGGCGCCCTCGATACCTGATAAGTCGGCCGCTAGTGCGGTTGCCATCGCGCTGCCTTCAGACAGCATCGATGTCGGCAGGGGGCTCGGCTCTTCGACGAGGCCGCCGCCTGTGATCCACTCATAGAGGAAAAGATGCATGGGGTGAGCGGAATATCATGAGTGGCAAGTCGTGTCGCGAGCGATGCCTCGAGTCGGACTGGACACGCTCAGAAGATACCGAGTTGATCTTTGGCGTCTTCGGTCATGCGGTCTGGAGTCCACGGCGGATCCATAACCAGCTTGACGTCGACCTCTCCAACTTCGTCTAGCCGGCTGACGAAGTCCTTTGACTGTCCGAGCAACTGCGGGCCGGCCGGACAGGCGGGACTGGTCATCGTCATTTCGACATCGACGTTCGACTTGCCGTCGTCAGTCTCTTCGATCTTGATTTCGTAAATCAAGCCAAGGTCGACAATGTTGACGAACAACTCGGGGTCGATGACTTGCTTAAGCGCTTCGCGAACTTTGTCTTCGGCGATCGGCATGGCTAGTTCTCCTCGTTCAGGCGAACGAACACTTGGTCATGTTCGACCTTCACCTCGTGGGCGACGGTCGGCTTGGTCGCTGGCATAGTCACGGCTTTGCCAGTGCTTACGTCGAACTTCGCGCCGTGGCGCGGACACGCGATTGTACTATCTTTGGTGTCAATCGGTCCATCGCTGAGAGGCCCGCCATCGTGAGTGCAGACATCGTCTAAGGCGTAATAGTGTCCGGCTGCGTGAATTAGCACGACCAAGCGATCGTCTACCTCGACCAGCATAGACCCAGGATCAGGCACTTCCGACGTGCTCGCGACGGCGAGGAATTCCGACATGATCGTTCCCGCCTAGCTTAAAGATCGCGTACGCGTTGGCCGATTGCTTCGCCTAACGCTTCGCGGACACTTTCGATCGTGATTCGGTCGAACACCTGTTGGAAAAAACCGGTGACGATCATGCGGACTGCTTCTTGGCGTGTGTAGCCACGGGTCATGGCGTAGAACAGTTGCTGGTCGTCCACTCGGCCCGAGGTGCTGCCGTGCGTGCAGCGGACGTCGTCGGCTTCGATCTCTAGACCTGGAATCGAGTCAGCACGCGCCGTGGTCGCGAGCATTAGGTTGTCGTTGCGTTGATAGGCGTTGGTGCGCTGAGCGCCCTCATCGACTTTAATCATGCCACGCCAGACGGTGCGAGACACATCTTGCAAAGCTGCCTTGTAGAGCAAGTCGCTTTGACAGAATTCGGCTTGGTGGTGCTGGTGCGTGTTGTAGCAAAGATGTTGTTTGCCCTGCGTGAACATTACGCCGTTGACTTGAGCTTCCGCGTCTTTGCCGGTGAGTGCCACATGTTGGTTGACCTTGGCCAGGCGGCTACCTAACGCTCCAATCGTCCATTGAAGGTTCGCGGCTTCAGCCACGTGCCCCATCTGGTGAGCAAAGTGCCAGACCTTGCTGCCCCAGTTTTGAAGGTTTACGTAGCGAAGGCGGGCATTCTTTTCGACGATCAACTCGATCGAGCCGCAATGCAAGCCACCGGCGTCCACATCGGTGCTCGCCGACTCGGCCATTAGGGTCGCTTCGGCTCCTTCCTCCAGAATCACCAATGTCTTGCTAAGATCAACTCCCCCGTCGGTCATGACCGAAAGCGAATGCAGTGGCTCGTCAACGCAGATGCCTTTGGGAACAAACAGCAGCGACCCCGCGCTCCACATGGCGGCATTAAGCGCCGAAAACTTGTCGTATTCGGGGTCCACCAACTTGCGCTCAAAGTAGGGGCGTAGCAGGTCGCCATGTTCGGCGAGCATCTTATCCAGCCCCCCGAACAGAACGCCTTTCTGCGCCCACTTGTCGCTCAGCTCACCGGCGGCGCCGATGCTGTCTACCGAGGTGGATTGCCCACCGAGTTCGACTCCTGCGGCCAGCAGGGCGGTAGGTGGCTGGATATCTGCCAACTCGGTCGCGGGCGAGAACTTATCGAGCTTAAACAGGCGGATGTCTGTACGCATCCATTCTTCGTCGCGCCCTGTCGGCATGTCGAGTTCTACGAAACGCGACCACGCAGAGGTCCGCAGATCGCTTAACCAACCCGGTTCATCGCGGGCCGAAAGGAAAGCGTCGAAAGTCTCTTGGGAAAAACCGGCCGGAGCCAATGTGCTACTCATCTTCGTTGATTCGGTGGGTGTGTTGTTTGAGTGGGAGAGTGATAGAGAGGACCGAGCGGAAAACTACCCGACACTTCCTTCCATCTGCAGCTCAATCAGCCGGTTCATTTCGACGGCGTACTCCATCGGTAGCTCTTTGATAAGCGGTTCGATAAATCCACTGACGATCATCGAACTCGCTTCGGCTTCGGTGAGACCACGGCTCATCAGATAGAACAATTGCTCCTCGCCGATCCGCGAGACGCTTGCTTCATGCTCGATCTGGACGTCCTGCTCTTCGACCTCGATGTAGGGATAGGTATCACTGCGGCTGTCCGAGTCGAGAATCAGAGCGTCGCAGACAACGTTGCTTTTGCACTCAGTGGCGCCATCTTCGACTTTGCACAAGCCTCGATAGCTACTGCGTCCGCCGTTCTTACTGATACTCTTAGAGATAATTCGACTCTTCGTGTTGGGAGCACAATGGACGACCTTTGCGCCAGCGTCTTGGTGCTGTCCTTTGGACGAAAATGCGATCGACAGAATCTCGCCGCGAGCGCCCGGTTCCATCATGTACACGGCTGGATACTTCATCGTGAGGTGACTACCCAGATTGCCGTCGACCCATTCCATCAGTGCGTTCTCGTAGGCCATTGCCCGCTTGGTGACGAGATTGTAGATGTTGTTGGCCCAGTTTTGGATGGTCGTGTAACGGCAGCGGCCGTTCTTTTTGACCATCACTTCGACGACCGCGGAGTGCAGACTCTCGGTTGTGTACATCGGTGCCGTGCAGCCCTCGACGTAGTGAACTTCGGCCCCTTCGTCGACAATGATTAGCGTTCGCTCGAACTGGCCCATCTGCTCAGCGTTGATGCGGAAATACGCCTGCAGAGGGAAGTCGATCTTCACGCCCGGAGGTACGTAGATAAATGAGCCGCCCGACCAGACAGCGGAGTTAAGCGCTGCGAACTTGTTGTCCGTAGAAGGGATGATCTTGCCGAAGTACTCACGGAGCAGTTCGGGATGCTCTTTGACTGCGGTGTCGGTATCCGTGAAGATCACACCTTTGTTGCCGAGGTCTTCCTGCAGCGAACCGTAGACCACTTCGCTCTCAAACTGAGCTTTGACGCCGGCGAGGTACTTCTTTTCAGCTTCGGGAATACCCAGTTTGTCGAAGGTGTCTTTGATTTCTTCTGGTACATCGTCCCAAGTCTTGCCCTGCTCATCCGTTGGCTTGAGGTAGTAGTAGATGTCTTGGAAGTCGATCGCGATATCACCGCCCCACTTGGGCATCGGTTTCGACTCGAAAATCTGGTAGGCTTCCAGTCGGAAGTCTCGCATCCAACCGGGCTCGCCTTTCATCTCTGAGATTTGCGCGACGATCTCCGCGTTGATGCCACGCTCAGCCTTGAAGACATCGACGGTCGGCGTGACAAAATCGTATTTGTTGATTTCGCCGAGAGCTTCGTTCTCTGGGATGCTTTGGGAGATATCAGTTGCCATCTTCGTTTGCCTCAATCGCGTGTTGGGGTGGCGTCACGTGCCGAATGATCGTTGTCAGGAGTCTACGCAGGCTGGGCTTCTGCAGACATTTCTTCTTCCGCAGCCGCGGCTTCGGGATAAGCGGCGCGAATACGCTCGTAACCGTTGCTGTGCAGCTCTTGGGCTAAGTCCACGCTGCCTGTCTCGACAATTTTGCCACCCAGCATCACATGCGTGAAGTCGGGAACATTCTGATCGAGCAGCTTGTCGTGGTGGGTGATGATGAGGATGCCCATCTGTTCGCCGCCAATCTCGGCGATCGATTGACTGGCGAGCTTCACGGCATCGACGTCGAGGCCACTGTCGGTCTCGTCGAGAATCGCGAACTTGGGCCGTAGCATCGCCATCTGTAGGATTTCAGCGCGCTTCATCTCGCCACCCGAAAAGCCATCGTTGACGTAGCGTCGGGCGAACTCAACATCCATTTTGAGCTGCTCCATCTTTTCAGTGAGCTCTTTACGGAACTGACGCATTGGAATCAGCTCTTCGCCTTCTTTGCGATCTGGATTTCGCACATTCGTTGTTGCATGACGTAAGAAGTCGGCCATCTTCACGCCGGGGATTGCCATGGGGCGCTGGAAGGCCATGAAGATTCCAGCACGCGAGCGTTCCGTAGCGTCCATTTCCAGCACGTCTTCACCGTTTAGCTCGATGGCGCCGCCGGTGACTTCGTAATTGGGGTGACCCATGATGGCATTGCCCAACGTACTCTTGCCGGAGCCATTCGGCCCCATCAAAGCGTGCGTTTCGCCGCGATTGATGGTTAGGTTCACTCCACGCAGAATTGGCTTGCCTTCGACGGCGACATGCAGGTCGGTAATCTTTAGTGTTTCAGACATAGGGGTTTAGACTTGGTAGGACGGTGGAGGTGAGGAATGGGTGGCTCGACAGCGACGGGCGAGTCGCTAACTAGCCCGTAATCTTCTGATGGTCGTATACAAGCTCGTTGTCGTCGGGCGCTGTGACATAGCCACTGTGGTGAGGCAATGGCAACTCGTCATCGAGCTTGCGACCCAACTGCGCCGCGCCTGCGGTGCCTGCGCTCTTAGCGATTTTGTGGCCTTTGATTTTGTCTTGTATTCGCATCAAGCCTTCGAGTAGCGACTCGGGACGTGGAGGGCAGCCAGGTACATAGACATCCACAGGTACGACAAGGTCGACACCTTTGACGACGTGATAGCCATACTTGAAGTAGGGGCCACCACCGACCGTGCACGCGCCCATCGCGATGACGAACTTGGGATCGGGCATCAGGTTGTAGAGCCGACGCACTCGACTTGCCATCTTGTAGGTGACGGTACCAGCCACGATCATCAGGTCGGCCTGTCGAGGCGTCGCGCGAAATGCACCGGCGCCGAAGCGGTCGAGGTCGTAGCGGCTGGCACCAGCTGCCATCATCTCGATGGCACAGCAAGCGAGACCAAACGTCATGGGCCAAATGCTCGATTGACGTGCCCAGTTGGTCGCCTGCTCGACAGTGGTGGTGATGACGTTTTCTTCGAAACGCCCTTCAATCCAAGGCTGGCTCATATCAGCATCCTGATCGTTCTAAATGTCTTTGGTATCAAGGGTTTAAACCGTACGAAGCTGCCAAGGGTAACATGCTGTTGGTCGGATGCCTAGTGCGTTGGCGCTGACTCGGGCGGTCTAAATTGTGGCTGGATTCGGTGAAGCTGTCGGAGTCCTCGCCTCAAACGTGCAGCAGTTCTCGCCGTCGAGTCGGCAGGCGCTCAGTCGCACGCTTTCGCCAAGGATTTCGGAAAACAACATCTTCTCCATCGAGCAGATGCTGCGATCTTGTTCTGCCAAATCGGGATACGGACACGCCAGTGCCGTCAGAACTGGCAGTTCACCATCTTTGACTTCGGAGACCTCGAATCGCACGTCTCGTTCGAGCATGAGTTGTACGAGTGACTCCATTTTCTCTCGCAGACCTTGCCCAACGACTTGGTCTCGATAACTGTCTGCCAATCGACTGACAATCCGCCTGAGCAGCCCGTGACGTACGTCTGGGTCTTCTACCGCTCGGATCTCCGACCACAAAACGCTCGCCAAATCTTCGTAGTTGTCACCACCGACACGGACCCCTGCAGCCGTCAGCGCGTAGCGATGCGTCGGGCGGCCTCGCCTGCCAGGCTCAGCTGTGCGCTCGACGAGCCCTTGGTCCATAAGTCGCCCAAGTCGCTGCCGAATTGCGGTCGCCGTAACCCCTGCGAAATCGACCAGTTCGCTAATCGAGCTCTCGCCCTGGCGGCGGAGGAAGTCGATCAACGATCTATCGGTCATCGCTTCTGAATCGCCAAGTGCTTGTTCTAGTGCCATAGTGTTGCTATCTGGAAAATCAACGATGACTTAACACCAATTATGGTAACACTTTCCAGAATAAAAACAATTGTGGCTGCGAAAAACATGCAGGATCGCCTGACGTAGACGTAAAACGTTGACTCAGAAGGATTTATACGCTAAAAGAACCGCCCATTGGGGTGTTGGGCAACGACGGCCGATCGATAGGCTGTAGCGCTGACGCCAACCCTACGCTTGGTGCAATAGGGCGTGAACGCAACTTCGCGGGAATCGATAACTGGAGAGATCTCACCCATGGAAATTCGCTCGAGATGCTTATGGATGCTGCTGGCGGTGGTTCTAGTGTCATTAATTCCGACCAGTTCTAGCCGAGCGCAAGAGTCGGAATCGCAGCCGCCGGTCGAGCAGACGCAGCCCGCCGAGGACGAGGAGCCGAGCTTCGGCGAGAAATGGGAAGCCGTGTGGCAGAACCCGGAGAGTACGAATGCCACCAAGTGGCAGGACGCTGTGAACCTTGTCTTTGGCTCCGTCGTGGGCAGCTATCTGTTGCCGGTGCTGTTTTACGCCGTGCCCGTGGGTTGGGATGTCGAATTCCCCGTAGTGCTATTAGTGCTTATTTTCGGCGGCGCGTTCTTCACGCTCAGGTTCGGGTTCGTCAACGTGCGAATGTTCCGGCATTCGATCGACGTGATCCGTGGCCGCTTCGATCGACCCGAAGACGAAGGCGAAGTTTCCCACTTCCAGGCGCTCACGTCCGCTCTGTCAGCGACGGTCGGTCTTGGCAATATCGCCGGTGTAGCGGCTGCAATTGCGATGGGCGGGCCAGGTGCGATCTTTTGGATGTGGATGGCGGCATTCATGGGTATGAGTCTGAAGTTTTCCAGTTGCTCGCTCGCACAGTACTACCGTCGCGTGAAGCCCGACGGTAGCGTTCTCGGCGGACCCATGGTCTATCTCGAAGAAGGCATCAAAGACAGGTTTCCAAGCATGGCTTCTCTGGGCCGAGTGTTTGGTGTCGCATTTGCCATTTTTACAGTCTTCGCGGCTTTTGGCGGCGGCAATATGTTTCAGGGGAATCAGACGTTCAAGATCATGTCGGATCAGTTCGGCATCTCGGATGATGGAGCCTGGGTCGTTGGCTTGGTGATGGCTGTGTTTGTCGGTATGGTTATCATCGGCGGTATCCGGCGCATCGGAGAAGTCACGAGCAAGTTGGTGCCGGCGATGTGTGGTTTCTATTGCCTCGTATGCATTACGATTCTGCTGAAAAACTTCGGCCAGATTCTGCCGATGTTCGCGAGTATATTTGGCGAGGCTTTCAACATGGAAGCTGGATTTGGCGGCTTGCTGGGTGTTGCAATACTGCAAGGTTCGCGCCGCGCCGCATTCTCAAATGAAGCTGGTCTCGGCTCCGCGGCGATTGCCCATGCCGCTGCCAAGACCGACGAGCCCATTCGCGAAGGCATCGTTGCGATGATCGGCCCGTTCATCGACACGATTGTTGTTTGCACAATGACAGCCCTGACCATTCTGATCACCAAATCGAATCTTGATCCGGCCACGGGCTTACCCTTCGCCGGAGCCGTCTCCAATGAGAAAGGGGTCGAGCTGACCGCCGCCGCATTTGCTACTCTCGGTGACTGGGCTCCCAAGTTGCTGTGCATTGCGGTTGTTGTGTTCGCTTACTCGACGATGATCTCTTGGAGCTACTACGGCGAGCGGGCGACGGAATACCTGTTCGGTGAGCGAGGAATCAAACCTTACCGAATCGTATTTGTGCTTTTCGTGATTCTGGGGCCTATGTTGTCGCTGGAGGACGTCATTAACTTTTCCGACATGATGCTCTTTAGCATGGGCTTCCCTAACATCCTTGGCATGATTCTGCTTTCTGGAGTGGTCGGCAAGCACGCCCGCGAATACATCGGCCGCTTAAGGTCGGGCGAAATGAAGCCGGTTCAATGAGCGGCAGGTTTATCAGCCGACGCGTTAAGCCCCTGCGCGAAAAACAGTGCATTGCTTCTGGAACGGCGCGCATAAAAAAAGCTGACCAGACGTTCTGGCCAGCTCTGTCTGTGTGATCGCGTGTTGACTACTTACGGAACCGAGTAGCGGCAGCGGCAGCAAGTCCAAGAGCGGCTAAGCCGACCGACGCTGGTTCAGGCACCAAGTTCGGGTCTGGCAGCAGTTCGTAGGATGTGGCTTGGCTAATGAACAGTGCACGGAAGGCACCGCTATCAGCGGTAATCGTGAACGAATCGCCACCCGTGACCTCTGTCGGCGGCACGAACGTAAGTGTTGAGGTGTCGTCGCCCGTTGCAACGCCAGCACCAACCCCGGAGTAGGTATAAGTGTCGGTGCCGCTGGTGAATGCCGCGAATGCGATTGAGCTCAACGTGTGTTCGATAGAACCGAGATCAACCATCAGAGGGAACGGTGGCACGCCTATGACGATTGGGGTGATCGCGTTATAGGTTACCACGATGGACTCACCCGCATCAATCTGCGAGTTGTTGACGCCGAGCTCGACACCCGTTGCTTGGTTGTTGACGATAAGACCCGCTGGGGCACCCGCAGCGTCGAAAGCTGCAATCGTCAGGTCATAGTCGACTTCGACGAGTCCATCGCTGAATGTGATCGTGTCAGTATGAGAGGTGCTACCTTGCACGAAACCATTGGCGAAAAAGGCAGGAAAGCCTTGAAGATCAGGTGTGAGGCCGAGACCGATTCGTGCTTCGATTGACTCGATAGTTGCAGCCGTCGTGGGGGCTGAAAGGCACAAGCCGATTGCCACGGCGAGGCCTGTTAGGATCGTCTTCATGGAGCAGCTCCTTCGTTGTGTAAGTCCTAAACAGATCTGATAAAATAGAATGATACCTGCGACGAAGAACTCGCGACAATCGACTTTCCACACTTAGCGGTCGCCGAATCGACTAGCCCTTGACTGCCATACTTTACCGGAAAACGAAAACCCTGCAAATCGTTAAGGTAAAAAAACCGCGAATTGGCTCTAGCGCCATTCGCCGCCTAGAAGGCCAAAGTCAATCAATCACAAAAAAAGAGGCCACTCAGCAAACTGAGCGGCCTCTCATGCGTTCAATTGGTAGTCTTGGCAGCTTGGGCTAGCTGCGTCGCTTCAATGCGATTCCAACCAGTGACAACGCCACCAGGCTCAGTGTGGCTGGCTCGGGAATCACCGTCTCGTAGTTACCGGACATGCTGATGTAGAGGCCGCGGAACTCGCCACTGTCGCCGGTGATGGTAAACATGTCGCCGGTGGCGATCGTCTGGTTTGGCACGAAGCTCAGGGTACTCGTGTCATCGCCAACTACCGAACCGGCACCAACACCCGAATAGCTGTAGGTGTCTGTGCCATTATCGAAAGCCGCGAAGCGGATCGAACTGATCAGTGCTTCAAACGAGCCAGGATCAACGATCATGCCTGCAGGCGGTGCGCCAATAATGGAGAAAGAAATGTCGTTGAACGTGACTTTGATCGCTTCGCCCGCGTCGATGCGCGTGGTTTCCGATCCCGTGTCTCCGCTACCATCAACACCGACTGCAGCGCTGGTCGTGCGTAGGCCACCTGGACCGCCGCTTTCCTCAAAGCCCTCGACAGTAACGTCGAAATCAACTTTGACGACACCATCGTCGAACGAAATCGTGTCTGTGTGAGAGGGCGACCCTTGAACGAAGCCGGTTTCGAAGAAGCCAGCAAAGCCTTGGGAGTCTGCTGATGTGCCCAAACCAATTCTCGCTTCGAACGATTCCATCGAAGCGGCATGAGCATCTGAAGAGGTGAAAAGAAGAAGAGTTGCCGTCACAGAAACGGCGTATGCAAAAGTCTTCATGAGCGGTTGTCCTTGGTAGCTTGATGTTGCCTTCGCAACGCTTGGAAAATCAGATAGTGAATTGCGTGCCCCTACAATCCAGGGTCGCTGCCATTGGATGTCCTAACAGTAACACTCCATTGCAAATTCGTACTTTTTCCGTTCCTGCGATTATCCGCATAGATTGGGTCCGTTGTCAAAGGAAATGTCGCGCTAATCCACCCATTTTGTTGTTTTCCGCCGGTTGTTATCAGATCGATAAAGAAAGGGCCGACTGGCAGGTGGCAATCGTCCGGAAGCGGCTCATTCAGCTTGAAGCCTTGGGAAAAAGTCTTCCACCACCGCGAAAAACTCTTCGGACGTCGAAATAGTGGCAATCCTCTTGCGGAACTCTCGAGCGCCGGGGCGGCGTTGTGCGTAGCAGCAGGCATACTTTCTCATCAGCACGGCTCCTTTCGCCTCGCCAAAGCGGTCACGGACGAGCCTGAAGTGATGCAGCAGCAGCTCACGCTCCTGCTCCAGACTCGGATCGGGTTGGACTGGCTGGCCCCGAACAGCCGCACACGCCTGCGCGAACAGCCATGGCTTGCTGAGCGAAGCGCGGGCAATCATTACCCCGTCGATGTCATAGCGCGTGAAAGCATCGACCACGCGCTCAGCCGAGTCGAGATCGCCATTGCCGATTAGCGGGATGTGCCTGAGATGAGGTTTGATTGCCGAGATGCGATCCCAATCGGCGCTGCCACGAAACATGTCCGCCGCCGTTCGGCCATGCACGGTCAGTGCGGCGGCTCCGGCGCCTTCGACGACTTGGGCGATGTCGATCGCATTGATCTGGTCACGCGTGCAGCCCAATCGAATTTTCGCGGTCACCGGTGTTGGTGCGCAGGCGGCGACGACGTGCTCGATGATCTGACCCATTCGTGCTGGTTGGCTCAGCAAGTACGAGCCGCTGTGAGCCTTCTGAGTCACTTGCCTCACGGGGCAACCGAAGTTGATATCGACGACGCTCACCTGGTACTCGTTGGCCAGGCGGGCGCCAACTTTTGCCATTGTTTCCGGCTGATTGTCCCATATCTGCACGGCTAGTGGGCGAGGCTCGTCTTGCACGCCCCAGAGTCGGTCTGGATGCTCCGCCTCGTTTTCGTCAAGCCAGACGAATCCGCGCGCGTTCACCATCTCGGTAGCGAGCAGGCCAGCGCCCCCAAACTCTCGGACGATCTGCCGAAAAGCGTAGTTTGTGAAGCCTGCCATCGGTGCCTGCAAAATCGGCGGATCGACCAGCAAGGGTCCGATGTAGAACGGCTCAGCAATCACTTCTGTGGCTGATCTATGGTCGACGGTAGCCATTAAGCGTAGGAGATAATGAAGCGAGGCATTAAGCAGAGCAGCGAGCACAGGTTGGCGCACGCCTGTAAAACCGGCCGTTGCAGACGGACAAGGGTCGACGGTAGCTCAGCGCGAGTCTGCGTCGGGACTCACCAAGATCGATCGTTCGCTGCCCTCTTCTGTGGTCGATGCCGGCTGCTCTTGGTCGTCTGGGCCGCCTGCGAATGTCTTAGGCTTGTAGCGATCAACCGATCTGACTTTGTCTGCGGATTCTTCCACGCTGGCCCGCTGAATCCCACCTGACTGCCAAGATGAAGCAGCGCCGGACGGCTGAATCAGCATAGCAACCAGTCGGACCGTGCCCACTTCTTGTGGGACCGCCAGATCCGTGTAGCGTGCAATGTCCTGGTTATAGCTGTAGGCTGCAGCGACGAATGCCCGACGCTGCAATGCGAGCTGCTCGTAAGCCTTTAGCAAGAGCCGGTCGTCGGTCTGCGCGCCGCGCTGCTGACTGACCAGCCGATGCCACTGTAGCGCGGCAGAGGTGTCTGCCGAGGCTTGAGCGAGCTGCTTGTGACGCATCGACAGCAAATCCACGAGCTGACGAGCTTCGGGTGAGCCTCGACCCTGGAAGATTTGATCGTACTTCGTCTGATAGGCGCCACAGTGTGGTAAATCGGTAGGCAACGGCAACGCCGCTTCGCCGGAACGGCCCATTGCCTGATGGAGGCGGAGTTGTGCAATTTTCACAGCGGCGCTAGCGATCTGCTTCCGCCCGTTTGCCGCTTGTAGGGCAGTGGTCCAGTCGGCACTTGGTTGAAGTAATCCATTTCGCTGCGTTTGCAGATGCATTGCCTCGAGTGCCGCCAGGCGAAAGTCCGAGACGGCACGAGACAGCTGCCAGTAGAGTCGAACCCGTTCGGATTGTTCCCGACGTGATTGGGCACCTTGGACGGCCTCGCTGAGGGGTAGCTTATTGGCCTGTGGCGATTGCGGCTGGCCAGTCGACTGGACCAAGCTGCGCAGCAGATCGACTGGCTTGACGACCTTCGTCAGACCTGTCGCAGGCGCGGAACTGGCCGCGGGTCGTCTGACCGGCGGCGGGTTGGTCTGTGCGGAATTCTCGACACGAGGTCCAGCGCCGCCACTGCCGGTCAGCGGCGTCTGAGTGGCCTGGGGTTGCGACGCAGTTGATTGTGTCGTAGCGGGCGGTGATGTTGTTGGCTGAGTCGGCGCTTGTGTCGCCGAGGGCTGAGTCGTCGCGAGCGGATTGCCGAGGTCGGCTGTGCTTGTCGACGGTGGCACGACCGGCGCATAACGCCCATCGGAGCCGCCAACTTGTCCGGCCAACATGATACCCACGGCGATAATGCCAGCATGCATCGCTTCGTCCCCTTTTTGCTATCCTGCGATATTTCTGCGGTGCAACCTCGATTGCTCCGCAAAACCAAGCTATAGCGTGCCACGGTCGCGCCGTGTCGTCAATCCGAACTCGCCGACCGATACCGTAGTGCGAATTCGCGATGCAGGCTCACTCGTCTGTGTCGCCAGCGATCTGCTTGATCATCTGTTGGTGACGGATCGATCCGAACATGGTTGGCCCTGGCCCGATGACCGCGTAACCAAGCTTTTGGTAGAAGCAGACCACGTCTTCCCGGGCGTTCAAAACAATCTGCGATGCGGCCAACTCTTCTGCGACTCTTTCCAACTCTTCGGCGAGCGCCCGTCCGATTCCCAGCCCTCGGCAGGGCTCTGCGACCGCCATATAGCGAATTTGGGCCTGCTGTTGGTTGTTCAGATGCAGGCGGCCGACGCCGACCACCTGCTCTACGCCCATACGGGCCGCAACGTGACGAGTCGATGGACTTGCTTCTAAGTCGTCGCGCTCTGACCCGCGCGGCTGCTTCCACGGGGCGCGCAACAGCTGCCATCGCAGGTCGTAGTAATAGCGAATCTCTGCTTCCTTGGTGGGATAAAACAGTGTGAACCTTCGCAAGGCAAGCGCTCCGAGCGACGGACTTGTCGGCGTCTGAGCAGCAGATCAGAATGACCGCGGAAAGTCTACAACCACGAGAGCATGATGGAGAGGCCGATGATTCCGTTTCCAAGCGAGACCCAAGCGTTGCTGTTCGACTGCGACGGAACACTTGTCGACTCGATGCCAATCCATGTTGAATGCTGGCAGGCGACGTTGGCGGACTATGGGATCGACTTGCCTAAGGCGTTCATAGACGATCGGGCTGGGATGCCGACAAATACCATCGTCGAACATATCAATGCCGAGTTTGCTGTCTCGCTCGCACCACCGGTCATCACCAGCGAGAAAGAGGCTCGCTACCTGGCGAGGTTGCCGGAGCTGCAGCCCATCGATACGGTGCTTGCGACGGCGCGTCAGCATTATGGCAAGCTACCCATGGCGGTTGCGTCTGGCAGTGTACGCCACGTTGTGATTGAATCACTGCAAGCCGTCAAAGCGCTCGAAATGTTCCCAGTGCTAGTGACCGCCGACGACCCGGTGGAAGCCAAGCCGTCGCCAGAGATCTTTCTAGAGGCGGCTCGTCAGCTCGGTGCCGAGCCGACGAAGTGCCACGTCTTCGAAGACGGCGACCACGGTATTAACGCGGCACGCGCGGCCGGAATGACCTGGACCGACGTGCGCGCGTTGGTGTGAAACATGCCATCCCGCGATCAGGCGCTATCCTCGCCTAATTCGCGACTTGCGACGAAGCCACGCTCGGCTGCTAGCACTCCGTAGATGCCGGCAACGGCTGTCAGGCCAAACATTTCAACAAACACGACCATTGCGTTTAGCCAGTCGGGCGTGCGGGCCCAGCTGGCCACGTAAAACGTAGTGGGCACGAGAACAAGCGTCGAAAAAATGAACGTCGCGCAAGCGAATCCAAAACCAGAAAACGAAGCGATCAGTTTTTCGGTTGTGGTCGAGTTATCGACATAAGTCTCTTCTACTGTGCTCATAGTGGTCTCCAGAAAGGGCCTCCGATTGAAGTGTCTGGATAGGTAATCGCTTAGCGCTCGAAAATCTTGCAAGAATTCGAGCAGATTCGTAGACACTTTTCAGAGAGGACTGACTGGCACGTCAGTCGAGTTCCTCGAGCCAGACTCTCAATTCGTTTTCGTACTCACTGGCCAAGTCGCCGATGACAAGGGTTCGCTGGAACTCGGCCAGACCACCTTTCCCCGTGTCGGCGTCTTCAGCGCTGCCGAAACGAACTAACGGGTCGGGAGCCGTCAGCCGACGGCAGATCGTCATTAGCAGATCACTGTCGGCAACGTGATCTGGCAAAATCTGATCGAGTCGTTGAGGCAGCGTCCATTTCGCCTCCAGTAATTCGCCCAGGCTATTGAGGCCCGCGAATAACGGACGACCGGCGAGGATCTCGATTAGCACGTAACCCAAGCTAGCAAGGTCGGAGCGAGGCGTAAATTCATTGCGCTCCAGCATCTCGGGTGCTGCGTACTGCGGTGTGCAAGTACGCTGTTCGGGCATATTGTTGAGATCAAGCGCCGAACCAATATCAACGATCTTGGGACTGCCAGTCCGCTTGACCATAATATTCGATGGTTTGAGATCGCCATGAATAATCTCTTCGCGATGTAGCGCCGCTAGCGCCGATAGGCATTGACGGATAATCGAGACAGCGATCCCTGGCTGCAGTCGCGGTCGCACGGGACCGGTGGTCGCGATCACATTGTTAATGTACTCCCAGCGTCGTCCACTTACCCGCTGCTTGGCCCGACCGAGCATCGATGGCGTCAGCAATTGGTCGAGATCGTAACCGTCGACCCATTCCATCTCCATGATCCGTATGCAGTGTCGCGCCGTGAAGTTTTGCACATCCAGCAAACTATCGTGTTGCAGCTTGGCGACGCGACTTGCCACAAGCGCCATGCGTTCCATTGCGCGGTCGTATTCGGCTTGACTTTCAAAACGTTCGGGGGAAAACACTTTCAGCGCGACCGGCAACGTAAATCCGTCAGCGCCGCGACGATCGCTGAGGTAGACCATTCCCTGACCGCCCGTTCCCAGCAGACGCCGAAAGCGGAGATGCTCGGTCCAACCCATGTACTGGGCGTCGAGAATCTTTTGATAGCGGTCGTACAGCTCGTTGGGACAGCGCTTCGCAGGCTGTCCGGCAAACGAGATCGTCCGCGTACCTTTAAGTATCGTCGTCGAGGGGTTCATAGGGTGTTGCGATGTCGGGCTCGGCATAAAATTCGAGTGGGGCTTCAATTCGTATCGAGCGGCGGGACAGACGTCGAAACCGAGTAGCACCCAACAATTCGATATTAGTCAGACGCGTACTCGATCGTCCAGTTCGCTATTTTAGGCCATTTTGTCGCTTTGGCGGTACCGCGATTTGTTCTGCCCTTTCCCTTTCGCGGGTAGCTACACGTCAGGGCGTCCAAAATTCTCCGGGTGCTGGGAACCCAAGCTCCTTATCGACGAGATTGATCAATCTTTCTCCATCGCGAAAACGACGCAAGTTTTCGCAGAATAGAGCCGTAGTGTCATCAATTCGACTCGCTCGCTGGCCGCCGACATGGGGGGTAATAATCAGGTTGGGAATTACCCACAGCGGGCTTTCAGGGTCGAGGGGCTCGACTTCAGTGACATCAATACCCGCTCCCCACAAATGATCTGCGCTGAGAACTTTGGCCAAGTCCTTTTCGACAATTAATGGGCCGCGTGCCACGTTAATGACCACTGCGTGTTTGGGGAGTAGCCGCAATCGTCGTTCATCGATCATTCCGCGGGTGTGTCGATTTAGCGGGGCTGCGAGAATCAGCACGTCGACGCGGGGCAGAATATCGTCCAACGCGTCAGCAGGCAGCAACTCGTCAACGTCGTCGGACGGTTGCTCCGGAAACCAGTCGGTCGCCAAGACGTAAGCATCGAATTGCTTCAGAATCCGAGCCAAAACGCGACCATTGCCTCCCAATCCGACGATGCCGACGCGGGCACCGTACAGATCTCGGGTTGGCAAACGGACGAACTCGCGATCGTCTTTCGCCCGGAAGAAGGCGGGTAGGCTGCGCAGCACACCTGTCATCAGCGCGAACGTCTGGTCGGCGACTTGTTTGGCCAAGACGCCCGACGCACTAGATACGGGTATCTCGGAGTCTATGACACAGTCGACGAGGCAATGATCCAGCCCAGCGGCAGACGACTGTATCCACTGCAAGCGGCCCTGTCGCACGACATCGTCCCAGGGAACCGGGACTTTCGCGTGTCCACAGTAAATGTCTGCGCCAGCCAGTTCCGCTGCAATGCGCTCTTGACCGGCGTTGATAACTTCGGCTGCGGGCCAAACCGCCTGAATTCGATCGAGATGCCGCTGCTCGGCCGGATAACAGAGTACGATCCGCATTGCACGCAGTTTCTGTTGTCGAAAAATCCGAAAATGTGAGAGAAAAACCGGTAACCGCCGAGGCGCTACGATCGACTAGCACGGTTGCACCATCGTACTTACAATAGAGGTTTAGGCGTGTTGAGGGAACGGGCTTCTACCGGTCATCTCTCTGATTCAGTCAGTCGTCGCTAGTCAACGCCTGCATCCAATTGCCGCGGTCGAATTCAGCCGCGCAAGGTACACAGGCACCAATTCCGAGCTGATAAGACTGTGAGTGATAACCAATCCACCGGCGGCGTGACAGGTGCATCTGCATCCTCATTGTGGAAGTTCACGCTGGCGCTGCTGCTGCTAAGGCTATGCATCGGCTGGCACTTTTTTAGCGAAGGCACGAAGAAGTTTTCCTACGACGAGGGGCAAAAGGAATGGTCGGTCAATGTGCCGACTGAGCGCCTTTTTCGCAGCGCGACGGGTCCCTTTGCCAATTTCTTCAAGAATCAGTTGCCCGGTTTCTACGACTGGGAGAATTTGCTGGCGGTTCCTAAGGAATCAAAGCCGCTGACGGCCGAAGAATTAGCGGCGCGCGTCGAGTGGGATCAAGGCTACGCCAAACGTTTGGCCGCAGCGAAGAAGGAGCAGCAGCCTGAGCCAATTGAACTGCCCGAGTACGCGCCGTACAAGGCCTGGGGCGATGCGATCGTTGAAGGGATGCGAGAGAAGCTTGACCGATTCAGCAAACTGTCGGATGTCTCCGACGAGCAAGACGCTGCTGCCGCTGACCACTTCGTCGCTCGACATCGGCAGCTTGCCGACTTCTTGGGAGAAGAGTTCGAGGCGATCGAGGAATACCAGCACGAACTATGGCGACTAGAGAACTTGGAAGAACAAGGCGGTGCCACCGACATTCCGTTTCGTGTCGAACGCGTGGCTGCGAAGAAGTCGGAAGCCGCGGGTCTGGGAGTTAGACTGGTGACCGAAGTTCGCGGTATTGAGCGGGGCTTTGAGAACGATCTGAGGAACACGCTGACTGCCAAGCAGCGCAAGCGATCGACGCTCATGGCAAAGGTCGAAGATCGTCTGACCGACCCCAAGGCGGCGAAATTGGAACAGATGAATTGGACGGTCGCCTATGTCATCACGGGGGCGGGCGTCTGCCTGCTGCTGGGCTTTTTTACTAAAGTCGCAATCGTGAGCGTCATGATTTTTCTGCTTTCGGTCATGGTGACGCAGCTGCCCTGGGTGGCCGGGGCGGACACAACATTTTTCTTTTATCAACTAGTGGAATTCATGGCACTGCTGGTGCTTTTAGTCAGCGGCCCCTGGCGGTTACCCGGGATCGACGGTTGGCTGCACGGCATGCGCTCCGAGCGAATTGAGGCGGAAGGATAGATAATCATGGATCTTACTCCCGAAGACAAAGCCATCGGCAAAGAGAACTTTTATCAAGCTGTTGGTACGACACGTCGCGACTTTTTGCTTGGCACCATGGGTTCGACGGGCCTTGGCCTTGGCGCGATGTATTTCGGCTACGACAAGATCGACAAGGACGATCCGGTTCGGATTGGTGTGATCGGTACCGGGGACGAGGGCAGCGTGCTCATTGGCGCGCTCAATCCGGACTATGTCGATGTCGTGGCGATCGCCGACATTCGTCCCTATAACGTTTGGCGCGCTTTCCACGGCGACAATTACAGTCCGAATGCCAAGAAAGCTCGGCCAGGTTTGCTCGAAGTCTATCAAGACAAATATGGCTGGAAGGACGAGACCGAGGCGCGCGACCACGTCAAAGTTTACGAAGACAGCTACGAAGACCTGCTTGCCGACGATAACGTCGAAGCGGTGATCATTGCCTTGCCACTATGGCTGCATGACGTCGCGGCCATTAAGGCGATGAAGGCGGGCAAGCATGTACTGACGGAAAAACTAATGGCGCAAACCGTCGGCAAGTGCAAAGAGATGGCGCGCGTCGCGGCCGCCGAGGAGAAGATTCTCGCCACCGGTCACCAACGGCACTACAGCGTGCTTTACGCCAACGCCGTCGACACGATCAAACGTGGACTAATCGGCGACGTGCATTCGATTCGCGCCCAATGGCACCGCGGTAACCTGCCGGGACGCGATAGCTGGCAACCGTCCATGCCTTGCGAGTACGTTGACGAGAAAAAGTACGGCGAGATGCGTCGATCGGCTCGGGCTGACGGCAAGGAAGGGGGGCTCCGCGACCAGTACAAGCTCCTGGAACAGCTGCATTCAATGCGTAGGAAGGCAGCAGTTGCGCGGAAGGCGAAAGACACCAAGTTAGAAGAAGCGTGGCTGACGCAAGCGACGCAAAAAGAGCATCAGATGATGGATCGCGATGTAGATGCGAAGAAATACGACTATCAAGATCGCACGCTCGACAACGGCGAAGGCACGCAAATCCCGGCGCTCGAAGAGCTGATTCGCTGGCGGCTGTGGAATCGTACCGGCGCTGGCCTGATGGCTGAGCTAGGCAGCCATCAGCTAGACGCGGCAAGCATTTTTATCAGCGCCCAAAGCGACACCGGCGGAAAAGTGTATCCGATTAGTGTGATCGGTTCGGGCAGTCGCTCGATTTTTCCTTACGATCGCGACGTGGACGATCATGTTTACACGACCTTCGAGTTCCCCGCCAAGGGCTACTATGCCGAAGACGGGAAGACCGTTGCCGATCCCAATAAGAAGATTATCGTCACGTATTCGTCGATCAACGGCAACGGCTACGGTGGCTACGGCGAAGTGGTGATGGGCACCAAGGGAACGCTCATCCTGGAAAAAGAAAAAGACGTCATGCTCTACAAGGGCTCAAGCACCTCGACGAATATCAAGGTTAGCCAAGGCAAAGACGGCCCACAACTCGATACGACCGAGAGTGGCGGCGGGCAGGAGGCCGCTGTCGCACAAGCCGCGATGGATATCAGCCGCGGCTACCGCGAAGAAATCGAGCACTGGGCGTGGTGCATTCGGAATCCGGGCAAGGGCGAAGTGAAGTGCAATCCGAAGGTGGCGATGGCAGACGCCGTGATCGCCTTGGCGTCCAACATCGCGATGAAAGAGAACCGTCGCGTCGAGTTTAAGAAGGAATGGTTCGACATTAACGACAATGCCACGCCCGAGGATATTCCGCCGCGGAGTATCGAAACCCTCGGCTGATTGTCGCTATTGCATTGCCGCTTTGGGCGAGCGATCGACGAAGAACACGCCCCAGTGTTTTTCGACCTCGTTAGGGTGCGGGCCGCCCTTCCAAGGCTCGTCGAAGGCTTCGAAGTAGAAGGTGGGGATTTTTTCTGCCTGTGCCCACTCGGTAAACTGGCGATAGTAACTCGCTTGTTCCTCTTCTCCCGCCTTACCTTTGATCAATTCCGCCTGTTCGCCTGCCGTATGCACTTGAGTGGCCCAACCAGCCTCTCCAATCACAACGAGCTTGCTCGGATGTTGCTGGCGAACGGCAGCGTAGTTTTCTTTGGTCCAGGGCAGGGCAGTGGATGTGCTTTGCCCAAGCCACATCGCATGCAAGTGCGTCACGATAAAGTCGACTTCGTTGGCGACCCGCTGACTTTCTGGGGTATTCCAAAACTTGAAGTCGTCGGCCGTCGTGACCGGCACCGACGTCGCTCCGCGGACGGCGCGTAGGTAGCCAATCAGTACATCCATCTCGGTCTTGTGAGCTGACCAGAAGACTTGGGTTTCGTTGCCAACGCTCACCGCCATCACTTCATCAGGGTAGGCGTTTGCCAGCCGGATGAGTTCGCTCGTCTCAGCAACATTGGCTGCTTTGACGGCTGCCGCGTCCGCTGCTGGCAAGGCGTCGGATGGCGTCTCGCGCGCGATCCATGCCCCAAGCATTACGCGAATTGGTAGCTTTTTCTCGTGGATAATCTGCAAGACGTTTTCGCTGACCTCTCGAGCCCCATACATGCGGATCGCGTTCCAGTGTTTGGCTACGATTTCCAAGTCTTCGGTCAGCTGCTCTCGTGTTGGCAGCTGCCCATGTGGTGCTTGCCCCTCGCGATACGCGCCGTAAGACACACCGCGCCCGAACCACTGTCCATCGACATCGAGTTCCAAGGTGCGAATGTCCATTGGTAAAGGCTCAGCAGAGGTGTGCGACGCCAGTCCGACGAAGCACGAGAAAATGAGCGAGGCGAAAGCGATCCGTCGAAATCGACGTCGAGGCAAGAATTGCATGGGAGTGCCTGCGAAGAAGGTTGGCTGCTGAGAAGAAGTGTTGATCAGAATCGCAGTGTAACAGCTGCTGCTATTGCTACAAGGCTATTGGTATACTGAACTGGCAACCAATGACGAAACCAGTCAGGTGCCCGTCGCGCAAGCACGCTAGGGACTTGCCCGGCACTGTATGAACGCGCGAAGCAAGGCGCTTGCGTTAGCGCCGGAGACGGAGTCGACTGGAATTACCGCCGGCAGATACGAGCTCGCATTTTCCAGCGCCTGCACACTCCGCGTCCGATGGAATCTGCCTGAGGCTGACAAAGAGAGTTGAGCAGGGATTATTGCCGATTCGGCACAACCACATTCAACGTCAGCGTTTCACGCTTGTGCAGAATAGCCTGCGGCCAATTACGACCGACGCCACCTTATCATCGAGAGCTATCCGAGTCTGCTGTGGGAACTCATGCTAGTGTAGAATGCCTGCAGTCAAACAAACGCAGGCGATGGGCCGTTGGCAGCGTTGATCGCGGGCGAGTCACATTCGACAGATCTGAACACTCACTGGGGGATCAGTTCATGAGGGTCAAGACCGTTCTAGCGCTGACGCTCGCCGCGTTGGCAGCGTCGTTTACGTGCACAGTCGCTTCCTCTCAGGAAGTGCAAACTGATTCACTTTCCAACGCGAGTATTGCACCCGACTTGAAAATCCAGTTTGGCCCGCTCGCTAAGAAATCTGTCTTTGGCAGCGAGATCTGGAGCCATTGGGGAGGTAGCGTCGTGAAGGGAGAGGATGGTCTGTACCACATGCTGTATTCTCGCTGGCCCAAGAGACTTGGTTGGGCTTGGGTCACGGACTCCGAAATCGCGCACGCGACTGCTTCAAGTCCACTCGGTCCATACACTCATGCCGGTGTCGCCCTGCCTCGTCGCGGCAAGGAGCAATGGGACGGTTGGTGTACTCACAATCCAACCATCCACAGGTTTAATGATAGGTACTATCTCTATTACATGGGCAATACAGGCGATGGGGATATTCCAACAGTTCCTGGTAAAGAAAAACTCAACTGGCAACACCGCAACAACCAACGAATAGGAGTCGCCGTAGCTGATTCTCCGGCCGGTCCGTGGACGCGAATGAACGAGCCGCTACTTAACATTAGTGAAGATGGACGTGCCTGGGATTCCCTGATGACCTCCAACCCATCGGTCTGTCAGCGACCCGACGGGGGCATCTTGATGGTTTACAAAGCTGTGGGCAAAGAGTTTCCATTACCCAGCGGCGGCCCGGTGGTTCACTGCGTCGCGATTTCGGACAGCCCAACTGGTCCGTTTAGGAAATCCCCCAACCCGGTGTTCACATTCGAAGGCGAACGCTTTCCGGCCGAGGACCCCTATATCTGGTACCAGCAGGGAAAGTACCGAGCAATCGTGAAACGCATCAAGCACATCGGCAAGAAGAGAGTGTTCTCGCTGGTCCAATACGACTCGGTCGACGGAGTCGATTGGCATCCGGCCAAGTATCATGAAGTCTCCGACCTTACCGTCACGTGGGAAGACGGCACGATCGAGCAGCTTGACCATCTTGAACGTCCCCAGGTCGTTGTCGAGAACGGAGTGCCAGCCGTACTAATCTGCGCGGCAGACCGCTTCGATAATAACAATGTTCGTCAATCCTTTAACATCCAGATTCCACTAATCGTTACGGCAACTGAATCAAAGGAATGACAACATTCAGTCTTGCTGATTGACGCGGTGTTAGAATCACGTGTTTGGCTGACCGCTACGGCGGCAACCGAATCGGCATTTAGTGCGTTCCAGATTGCCAAGGTACATACCGAAATGAGAGCGTTGACATGATCGTGAAGTGTTGGTTTGGTGCAGTAACTTGCGCAATGTCATTGTTGGCTGCAGCCAATTGCGCTAATGCAGACGAATTCGTCGTCCAACTGCGTCTCACGGCTCCGCTTTTATCGGAGGACGAAGCGGTGTACGTCACTGGTAGCGGCATGCAGCTAGCCAATTGGCGGCCCGATGTGCATCGAATGCAACATGCAGGCGGGCACGCTTGGAGCTTTGACCTCAAGTTGCCAAGCCGGCAGATGCTTGAGTACAAGTACACGCTAGGTTCTTGGTCGCGGGAGGGCGCCGACAATCAAGGTAAGCCGCTGCCGAACTTTCGTCGCGAGGTAGCAGGTGCGGTCGTCATCGAAGATCGAATCGAGCGTTGGACAAAGCCTCGTCCTCGTGAGACGAGCGGTCAGATTACCGGTAGCGTTCGCTACCATCGCAAGGTGTCTCACCCAGAATTGCGCGATCGCGATGTGGTTGTCTGGCTACCGCCTGACTACGCAGAGTCGAGTGACCGTTACCCGGTGCTGTACATGCAGGATGGGCAAAACCTCTTTGATCCGACCACCAGCGCATTCGGCGTCGACTGGCAGATCGACGAAGCCTGTACGCGTCTGATCCAGCAACAGGCAATTGCACCGTTGATCGTAGTTGGCATTTATAATACACCCGAGCGCTCGCGGGAGTATCTGCTTGGCGAGCAAGCCGGAACTTATCGCCAATTCGTGATTGACGTGATCAAGCCGCTGGTTGATCAGGAGTACCGAACGAAGCCAGATCGCCAACATACCTTGGCCGGTGGATCTTCGGCGGGCGGGCTGTGTGCGTTTGTTCTGGCGTGGGAGCACGCCGATGTTTTCTCGAAGGCGATATGCATGTCGCCAGCGTTTCGTTTCGAGTCTGCGGATGCTGCCCTGTCCGTCGACTACGTGGCGACAGTTGCGGCAGCAGCGCGACCGAACCACGAACTGTCGTTTTACGTGGACAATGGGGGCACCGGTGTAGACGAGCAGTTGCAGCCCGGCGTCGAGGCGATGATCGAAGTGCTACGCAGCAAGGGTTTTCGCGAAGGTGAAGACCTGCGCTACTTCCACGATCCCGACGCACCTCACAACGAAGCCGCCTGGGCGAAGCGTTTTCCTGCAGCCATCGCGAGGCTGCTACAACCTACCGATGTGTCGGCCGAGACTAAAGAAATTCAAGCCCAACCAGCCAGCGCGACATGCTTGAACGAGTAGCATTGTCGATTTCTGACTCACCTGCAGTGCCCACCGGTCGCATCAGTTTCGTTGTGGGATAGCCTGCCTCACGTAGTGCAGCAAGATCTCGACGTACCAATGGTGTAAAGCCCGATTCCGGAGATTGGACAATCATCACCGCCATGCGATGACTCGGCGACGCATCGCGTAGCTTGAGTGTGCGGGGCAGCGGAGCGTCGATACCGACGACGCCACCAAAGCGACTTCGGCCTCCCAGCGCTAGAGCGTAGGCGAGTTGGCCCGCCTTGCCTGCTCCGATCGCTACTAAACGACGACGGTCGACGCGGAACTGCCGGACCGCCAATCGCACAAGCTGCCGCAAATAGGCGACGTCATCGGTTGCCCAAGAGGCGTTAGGCTTGGGTGGAGCAACCATTAGAATCAGCCGGTCGCGGTCGCATGCACTTCGCCACTGGTCGACGAGAGATTGGGTGGTTTGTCGGTCACCGTTGCCAAGCCACAGTAGCAGACCGGGCTGCTGCGCCGCTGCTAGCTTCGGAGCGTAGTAAAGTGCTTCCTGTTCGAACTCGGGCACCTTGAGTGTTACCAAGTCAGCAGGACCGGCGCCGGCAGCTGCTCGCTGTTTGCGAAACGATTCGAGGTCTGTCGCGGTCATGGAGGTGTCTGGAATTTCGGAGAGCGTCACTTCAAACGGCATCGTCTGATCGGCCCTTGAAGCGGTAACGCTGACGGTCTGTCGCGGATGGGCGGCGAGGAGCTGTTTTTGCATATTGCTGGCCGCCGAGATTGTCGAGTCGTCGAACTTGGTGATTCGGTCGCCAGCCCGCAGTCCAGCGAGATCAGCCGGGCTGTCGGGCCAGACCCATTGCACGAGCGCACCTTTCGCTTCGTCTTCTTTCCTGGACTGCTTCGGCAGCACGCCCAAGAAAGCATGCCGATACGGAGCGAGTGCTCCCGTCAACGTGACATCGGCTTTAATCGTATCCTCGCCACGTTCGACCGTTATTCGCACGGTATCGTCAGCGTAGAGTGGCGCGATGGCGAAACGCAGCTGCGCCTGAGTCGCGACTTTCGTACCGTTGACGTTGGAAATCAAGTCATTTGCCTGCCAGCCGGCCTCCGCCGCCGGGGATTCACGTTGCACCGAAGTGATCTTGGGGGCAGTCGTATGAGGGTCACCGCGGAGTAGACCGATTCCGAGTTTCCCAGGCAATAGTTCCGGCTGCTCTTTCCAGCGCTCAAGAACTTCCAGCACGTGCTCAAGTGGGACAGCGAAGCCGATACCTGAATCGTAAAACGCTGCACCTGCGAGTTCAGCGCTTTCGCCGCTAGCTGGCTGCGGCGACATGGGCACCAAGATGCCGAGCACATTGCCTGAGATGTCAACCAACGGGCCGCCATAGTTGGCGACCGACACGTTGGCGTCGGTCTGTAATACGCGACCGTACATTCGACGCAGCGCGCTGACGATACCGACAGATAGGTCCACGCGGTCGGTTTGGAATGTCCTGCCAACGGCAATAGCCCATTGGCCAACTTGCATGGCCTTGAGGGGCGTGGCAGTCGGAACAGGCAGCGCTCGTTCCGCATTGACCTTGAGCAGCACCAACATGCGGTTGGTATCGCGCCCGACCAGTTCTGCGGCGAGCTGTTGGCCGTCGGCTAGTCGAACTAGGATCGAACTTGGCTTGCCGGCGAAATTGAAAGCGCTCGACACGATGTAGCCATCGGCAGAGACTATCAGTCCTGTTGTCGGTCCGGCGGAGATGAGCGTTTTGCCGACGCGATCAAGTCCCCCAATTGTTCGAATTCGCACGACGGATTGTGCGACGTTGCTGACTGCTTCACTGAACGCTTGCTGCTCGAGCTTTGCCAAATCGTCGGAGGCGTGAGTTGGCCTCGCGAGCAGCGGAAGCACTAGCAGCGCTGCAAGAGATATTCTCATGGTTCGACCTCTGCGGGCGTCTCGGCTTCAGATGCCTCTTCTTCGAAGGAGGCGTCTAACGCGCTCAGTGAAAAGTCCTTCAGCTCACCAGATCGTAGCACGGAGATGGTCACCGGATCAGCGATCTCCAGTCGCTCCAGCGTGAGATGAAGCGCCTTTTGCGACTCGATTGGCTCTCCGTTAATGAATACGATTAGGTCGTCATTGCGAATACCCGCTTGAGCGGCTGACGACTCGCGTCGGACGCTATCGACGTACGGCGGTGTCCGAGAAACGACATCGGGCACCAGCAAGATTCCTAGCTGTTCCGCGCTGTGAGCATCCTCGACCGGCGCCAGCGTAGTGACGGACGTGACAATCCTTCCTTCGCGCAGAGCAGCGACCGCATCAGCGATTGCCGCCGTCGGCAGCGCGTAGTTGAGCCAAGTGCCGGTCACTTCGCTGCGTAGCTCTTTCCCCAACACACCCAGCAGACGGCCCTGCCAATCGACCAGTGCACCTCCAGCAGCGCCAGGGTTGTTGGAATACGCATCGAGCACGTAGACGTTGCCGCGGAAATTGGATTGATAGGCACCGCGCCGCGCCCGCAGCGGGGCGACGGCAGTCACGACGCCCTGCAGCGCACTCACGGGTTCGTCACCGGTTGCAATGCCATACAAGTTGCTCATTGCCAAGACACGCTCGCCTGGCAGCGCGCTCTGCGCGCGGGCGGATTCTAAATCAAAGTGTGGAGGGCGAAGGCCTTCTACGGGTAGTTTCAATAACGCCAACTCAGTGATCGGATCACTGGCCAGGTATTCCGCCTCCCATTTGCTCCCATCGTGCAGCACGACGGCCAGGTCGTCTGTATCGAGTACATAACTTTGAGCTGTCAGCACGTGCCCCTCAGAAGAAATCAGAATCCCTGATTGGTAGGCTTCCAATTGGCGGAAGCCGCCAGCACCGTAGATCTTGACGACTTTTCGTTGTGCTGTGCGAATGGTCCGCTGGAACTCACTGGCGAGGGTCGCATTGGCGGCCAGCAACAGTAGCGCTGCGAAGGAAGCGGTAAAAGACATGCGCTGATTCAATTGGTGTCTCCCGCGTTTGCCGTAAGTTCCCATTCTTCGACATTCATATGCATAAACAGCTCATCGCCGTGGAACACTTTCCAAGTGCCGGGCAACTGTTGCCCTGCGATTTCCCGATAGTCAGATAATCGTAAGTCGCAAGGGTCGACACCATCGCGGGGAAGCATCACGATCCCAACTAAGTGACCACTGTCGGGATCAAACTGAAAACAAGTTTCCATGCCCGCGTAGACTCCAATCAAGCAATCGACGGGGCTCGCTGTCTCGCGATCTGGCAACTGTCCCAAATAGTAGACTTCGCCATACTTGCGAAGTCCCTTCTCAAGCAGTCGCTGCCAGAGATGCAGGGTCATCAGAAGCCCGCCCGAACCGGGTGGACTGAGCTGCGACGATAGATCTCCTTCAAAATTTGCCACCGAAACAGCGTTGGGCTGGTCAATACGCGCTTTTAATGGTGCGATATCGATCGTTGCAGCATCGCCTACGATCCGCCATCGTTTGCCGGCAACTGACAGTGCTTCGCGCCCCGGGTAATTCTTCCAGAGCAGCTCCTGCTGACGAATGTTATACCAGTAATTGGCGTAGCCACGTCGGGCCTCGAAGCGGTTCGCGACCGCCGTGGGTAGCTTGGGCTTCTTCTTGAGTAGTTGAGAGAAATTTGGCAGTTTCGGTTGCGGCGTTTCGTCTTCGTCCGGATCGGGTTGCTTGTCAGGCCGCGGGGGCTTGAAGGGCTGTTGTTGCACAAGGTCGTATAGTTGCGTCGGGTCATGGACACCGGTCAGACGAACGACGGTTTGAACATTCTGGCCGTCGCGACGGTAAACTAGCGGCACTGGCCATCCGCGAGGGAAAATGCCTAGGGCGTTCTTCAACCGATTAGCTGTCGTGATCGGTCTGCCTGCGAACTGAATCAGTTGATCACCATATCGCAAGCCTCGGCGGTAGGCATCGCAATCGTCGAGGATTTCGTCCACCTTGACGAGACCGTCCTCAGTCGTCGAAACCGTTGCACCGAGAGTCGCGTGATCAACGATCCTACCGCTTTTGAGATGACCCAAGAAGTGCTTGATCTGATTGATCGAAATCGCGTAGCCAACGCCAACATTCACGCGCCCGCGTTTCTCGAAAGAGCCGCGTCCGTTGATGCCGATAAGCTTGCCGTCGGCGGCAAACAGTGGTCCACCGGAGTTACCTGGATTGATTGCTGCGTCTGTCTGCAGGCAGTCGGCATATTCCAGCAATGTGCCTGACGGATACTGATATCGATGCGTGCCAGAGATCATGCCGTACGCCACCGATGGCTGCAAATCATTGGCTAGCAGAAATGGGTTGCCCGCCGTAAACACCCAGTCGCCGACTTCAACCGCGTCGCTGTCTCCGAGTTCAGCAGCCGGGAAATCTTCTCTTCCTAACAACTGAATGAGCGCCACGTCGCCGACGGGATCGATTCCAACGATCACCGCATCGTACACGTTGCCATCTGACATGCCACACTTCATCGCCGGACCACACGGGGCGGTGACGTGAAAGTTCGTCAGCGCGTAGCCGTCTGCCGAAATCACGACGCCCGATCCGCCTCCTTCGCCGCTGTTGTCGAAAATCGCGACCGTGGTTGCCGACGCACGGCGCATCACCTCGACGCGTGCCTGCTCAGCTTGGACAACAGAATCGTGTGGTGCTGCTATTGTCGCCAGTGGTGCAGATATTGTCGCGACCACCGCGAAGGCCAAGTATGCTGTAACGCGATTCATTTTGTTAATCGGGCCTCTGCCAAATGGAGTCGATCGCCAAAGTCTAAGTTCTCGCCAAAGTCGACGACGATCCGCAACGCTCGGGCCCTGCCAAGCTCGACGTTGATTTCGGTGGGGTCAACGCCGCCGGCGATCTCTCCTTGCCAAACCGATCGCTTGTCCGCAAATACTTCCAAGGTGACATGCCCCTGCTCGCTCGTGTGCGGATCGATGCCTACCGTGGTCACGAATCGCGACATCTCTTTGGGAATCCGATAGCGGCAGATCGTTCGGCTGCGCAGTGCCAGGCCTTTCTCGTAAGTCCGCACATCGCCGCCAATAATGCCAGTTTTTGGGTGCGGCCACAGAAGTGATAGCGGCGAACCCGTAAACGACTGATCCCGGCGAGGCAGTCCGTGTGCTTGAATCAACTCCGCCGCCGCCGGCAAGTTGATACGCGGTGTCCAACTTTGGCTCACAGGAGTCAAGTCGCTCAGGTAAACGAGCTTGCCGCTAGAGTAGTCCGCGTATCGAAGTTCGGCGAGCGGAACCGAAAGCAGAATGCCATCGGTTGTAGTTACGGAGAGCTGTTCGCCTGCGGCAGATATTTCGGCAGCTGGCAGTCGTGCGCCGCCCGTCAATTGCAACCAGCAGGCTGGCGACGGTACCGATATTGGTTTGGCGTGGAAGTAGGCGAGCGCTGCGACTTTTGATCGTTTGACAGGAATGATATCGCCATCCCAAGTGAAGCGGACTTCAGTCGCCGTCACGTCGCCCAGCAAGCCGTCCAAGCTATCGAAGCTATCGGTTTTCTTCTTGGAGATCACAAGGCGGTCGCCGAGTAAGTCTTGGCTGAGCTCTTCGGTTGCACCCGGAAGCAATTGAACCCATGCGACTTTATCGGTCGACATCGTTAGCGGTGCTGGTAACACAGGCGTTGAAATAGTGGCCTGACGATCACGGACGGTAAACCCGTTAATCGGCAGACGCGTGCCGTCGGTCAGCTGAACAAACGCGGGCGGCGCCGAAGTCGATGGGGTCTCACGTATGAACTGAACTCTGAGGAGATCAGCCGACGCAATGGAAAGTTGCTCGCCTTCCGTTAGCATGGCAATTGTCGTGGTGTCCCAGGAGACCAGCTGTGCCTGGCAGCGTGACCCATCAATTCGAGTCACTTTCACCTGCTGGGCTGCGTAAGCAGGCGCGCAGAGTAGCAGTAACACCGCGACACAACGGAAATCTGTTTTCTTGAAAGGGGTCAAGGAGGTCACCGCTCCCGGGTGCTACTGGTTTCGTCCGCGAGCTCACGGAAGTACTGCTCGATGAGGTCGCGATAGTGAGCTGGGTAGTCGCGCCCAATCTGCTGGAGAGCTTGCTCGCGCTCTTTAGGCGGTAGGTTTCCCCAGCCCGATTGGTTGCCCACGTCGCGCTGATCGACTTTCATTGGTGCCTTCATCGAAGGCAGCTGGCTGTCTTGCATTGGCTTAGCACTTTGCTGACTTCCGCCGATCTTGCTCGACTGCTGTTGCTGCTGCTGTTCGAGCTTCTTGATCATTCGATCAAGAGAATCAACGACGCCCTTCTCGACCACTTGCACTTGCTTGCCCGCGCGGCCAATCGTGAGTCGACGACGCACATCGTTCATCCGCCGCGCGACGTGATCGAGCGATTCATCTTGCAAGCTTGTCAGGTCACGCCGCAATAGCTGTGCTAAGTCGAGGTAACGCTGCGGCAGTTGTTGCTCGCGTTCCATCAGCTGCTCAAGCGCCAGGCGACTTTCTTCCGGTTGAACCAGCTGATGATGGGCGACCATCTTGTAGAACAGGAGTCCGGCAGGGTCAAAAACATCACGCGGCTTGAGCTCGCCCAGAATGGAAAGCAATTCATCATAAAGCTGATGCTGTGCCAACCAGCGAGCATAGTACAGACGAATATTTGCGCGCATCACGGATGGCAGCGACTCGTCCTCGAGCCACTCTGCAGACGGTGGCAATGGACCTTCGTACGCAGCGTTGCATGAGTCGAACAAGCTGTTGGTGTTACCATTGGCCAGCGCGAAGGTTTCGATGGCGCGCTCGAGCAAGGCCGCTCCGTGGCTTGCCCGGAGGTTTCCAGCGGGCCAATAGGAGCGTGCTTCAAAGGACACGTCTTCTGAGAGGTCAGCCGTATCAAGCCACGAGAGAATTTCGTCACGAGCTTGATCGTAGGTACGCATCTCCCAGGTCGGATCGAAAGTGATCTCCGCATGCAGAACCGACGTGGCACCCGCAGCCGTGACGACTAACGCACAGATCCAGGGCCTGGCTACCGACAGCAACGTGGCAGGTGTGCAGGTGTGATTCATTTGTTCCGTCCACTATCGAGGTCGCGTGTTGCCTGAAAAACGCGTTCCTGCCGGATGGCTAGTTCTTCCAATGCATCGCGCAAATCGGGGTCGGCCGTGACCTGATCGCCGATAATGTCGCCGTAGCGTTTCGTGCGGCGATTGATACGGTCTTGCAATGCCCGAATCATACGCAATTCGGCAAGTTGGTCCACTAGAGCTTGGTCACCTGGCTCGCCCGCTCCCTGTTGCGGCTGGCCTTTCTGCGCCCGTGCTTCTTTTAGGGCCTGCTGCAGCGCCGCTAGGGTCTCTTCTAGCGCGGTGATGATGTCTTCTTCCAAGCCTTGCGTGATGTCGGCAACTTTGACTTGGGCGAGCCGTTTTTCGACACTTCTCATGTCGTCGCGGGCCTGTTCGATCGCTTCAGGGAATGCCACCGTGGTGCCGTCTTCGCGCAGGAGCACGAGTGCGCGATCGGCCTCGCGGGTGATTTCCGCTTCTTGTCGTGCCAAGCGGCTGCTGGCAATCTCTACTTCGTGGCGTGGAGCTGAGGCTTCGCTCTCGTGCAGCAACTTCGTTTGCTCGTAGACAATGACTTGGGCATCCAGCATCTTGCGAAAGCGTGCTTCGAGCATCACGAGCATGCGCTCCATCTCTTCCTCACGCAGCTGACGCAAGATGCGCTCAAGTTCTGCCTTTGCCTGTTCGAGTTCGCGCAGCGCCTGCTCCTGTTGTTCGACAGCATTGTCGCGTTTCGCTTGCTCGAGCTGATCGATTGCCTGCTGCATTCGTTGCTGAGCCTTTTGCAGTCGCTGCTGTGCGCGCTGTGCTGGGCTTGGAGACTGCTCTGAATCACTGCCGTTACCAGGGTCCGACCCCGATTGCGCCTGACCTTCCGCCGGCGAAGCATCACTGGGTTGGCCACCAGGTGACGGCTGCGAGTTTTGTGGCTGCTCTGAACTGTTGCCGCTGTTGCTTGGATCTGCGGGCTCAGCTGCATCAGCGTTACTTGGGTCGACGTTTTCTATTGCGTTGCGCTCGCCATCCTCTTGAGTGGATTTACCATCGCCCTGTTTCGCCGATGGCTCATCGGCGTCGGAATCACTCGATTCGTTACCGGGCGATTCGCGATTGGCCTTGTCGGACTTGAGGCCTTCTGTCTGTTCGATTTCTTCACCGAGCTCACCGGTGGCCGTCGACAGCTTGTCTTGGTCGGCTGTGACTTCCTCGGTTTCTTCTCCACCGTCCGTGCGGGCTTTGATACCACGTTGCAGCTGGATTAACTTCTTCAACTCAGCTAGGTATTTTCGTATGCGTTTGCGTTCGGACTCAATCTGCTTGTCTCGGTCCTCTTGCAGTAGCAAATCGAGTAGTTTTTGTAAATCGACTTGCAATTCGCTCTGTACGGTCGCGGCTCTGCCCATGCGTTCTGAACCTAGTGCTTGGACCACCAAGTCGAAGCGACCCGCAATGTCCGATTCGCGGCTTTTGGCTACCAATTCTCGGAGCAACCTAGCGCGTCGCGGCTGAGTGGCGCGCGAAAGCTCAGCCAGTCGGCTGGCTAGGATTTCTAATTGATCGTAGCGGTCGGCGAGACGCTGTTGTTTGGTCGACAGGTCCTCGGATGGCTGCTGTTGGAGCGTATTGGCAGATTCGACCGGCTGACCGTAAGTCGGTGCAATGCTAGACGACACTGCGATCAGCACGATACATGTTCGTGCGACGGCTGCCATTGCATGCTTAGAATTCATGGTCTGCGTGTCCAAAGGTTCCTGTGCTTGCGTCAATCTTCCAAAAGGCTGCGCAATTTTTCCTTGCGTTTCTGTTTTGTTTCCTGCTGAATTTCCAACTGATCAGCTACGATGCCGCGTAGCAACTCGACCAGTTCATTGTAGCTTTCCAACTCCAGCATGCGATCGAGCACTCGTTTCATTGCGTCAAGTACCAAGTCGCCCTGCAGCTTCGAAGCACTCAGGGCCTGATCGCCCGTCGTCGCATCCTCGCTAAACGACGATTGCAACTGCTGCAGACGTCGTTCGAGCTCTGGCATGAGCTCACCGCCAATTTCGCGTAGCGGTTCCGCGATGCCTTGCATCAGACGTTCCGTCAGTTCCTCGGAGTTCACGCGGTTGTTGACGAGTTCGCTGACGATGTCTTCCATGCCATCAGCGACGCCGAGAGTTTCGTAGGAAAGCTGTACTACATTCTGCAGAGCACCCGTGACACGCAAGCGGTCGCGTTCTCGATCTCGCTCGGCGGCGGACTCATCTGTCGATGAGTCGCCGGGACCGTTACTCGGCGATTGGATACGATCGAGTAGTTCGCGAGTGCCAAGCGTCTTTTCGTAGATCGATTCGAATCGCTGGCGCAGTGCGAGCTCTTTCTTCTCGAGCAGAGCACGGAGCTCCGACTCGGTCACGACGTCGAGCACAAAGCGTTGGCTTGCACCTGCTTGTCGCTGGTCGTCGAGATCGTAGCTATCGCGAGCATGCAGTGAGAGCGTGAACTGTTTCCCAGGAGCTACGTCGACGATTGGACGATTTGTCGCTTGGTCGGTGAGCGACAGATCGAAGTGCTCGAAAGTGGAGAGTTCGCGTCGCCCTGCCGGCTGGCTGGACAGCATCTGATTTTCCGGAGGGTTCTTGTCTATTCGGTACTCGAACCATAATTGCTCGACGCCGTACTCGTCGGTAATCGTGCCCGACAGGGGGATTTTGGCCTGGGCAGTGATGGCCGAACCGATTCCACGAAGCTGTACTGCAACTTCGGGCGGCTGATCGAGTACAGTTCCAACGATAACTCTGAAAGGTTCGCGATTCTCCACACCATCCGTGTCGAGCAGGGTGATTAGCAGCACGCGATCTTCTTGATCGATTTGAAAAGGTAGGGTGACTTCATAGCGATTCTCTTCGCTCAACTGTGCCGCTAGATCAACCTGTCCAAGCGGGTCGTGCACATGTGCGGAGCGCAGTGGCTTATTGGATTCTAGGCGGCAAACGATCTCGGTGCCTTCGGGAACTTCGACGCGTCCGCTGACCGGTATCGTCTGTGGCGTGCGATTGAGGTAGGCGGGAAATTTGCACTCGAAGAGCATTCTCACGATTTGCGGACGTTCGACGACATTGAGTCGCAGGTCTCGCACACGATCGTCACCACCAACGAGATCGAAATCCAGGCTGGCCGAGACTTTCTTGAATTCATAGCGGAACAGCTGGGACTCGTCTCGTCCGACCAGCGCGTCGCCAATGCGCGTGAGCGGAAATCGACCGCGCCGCCCGTCGGGCTGACGGTATCGGATTTCTACCAAGTCGGGTGAGACATGATCGTCCAGCAGCGACGCAAGCACCTGCAATTCGAAGTCGTCGTCACGGGCCACGTTGACGGCTAGTCTGCCATCAGTTTCTTCAAATCCCATCACGCTGAGCTGAACTCGACGAGGCCAAGGCTGCTCGCCAAGCTGAATCCGCTCGAGCCAAAAACCGAATGCCTCGGGCTGCAGAAATGCAAAAAAAGCGATCGACGTCGCCAGCGCCCCTGCGATTGTCGTTTTGCGAAGTATTGGCCCGAATTGAAAGACTTCGCTCAGGCTCTTGCCTCGTAGCGCTTGCTCAGCCGCACTACTGGTGTGTAGCAGGAGCGATTGGTTGCTAGTGGGCGACGGCTGGCGTCGATTCGCAGCTTCGACGGTAGTAATTAAGCCCTGTTTGAGATCGGGAAAACTGCGCTCCAACAGCAACGCGAGGTTCGTATCTGTGAGTCTGGTGGTCAGCGGGCCGACGAGATAGCGCCTTGCCGCCGCTGCCGCAATTATTGCAGCAATCAGCCACATCAGCACGCGAGTCACGGGTGTGGGTTCCAGCAGCCAGTCGATTGCCAGGGCGATCCAGAACGCCAGCCCGCAGACCACTGCAATGGCGGCCATTCCATCGACGAGCACATAGCCGCGCACAAGCCAACGCAAGAGGCGAACTTTGCGGCCGACCGGCTTCGGCAACTGATGTGGTAGGGTAGCAGTCGACATAGTTAGGCAAGCTTCATCAAACGACGTACAATCCACTCCGCTGACAATGCGGTCGCGATAACGCCGAGTAAAATACGGTTGAGCCACTCGGTGAATTTAGCGTCTGGTGAGCCACGTAGGAGGCGAGTTTCGGAGCAATTCTCAATGAGTTCGCCCAGTGGTCGGAGATTCTCAGAACCCTCGGCGGCAGATGTCAAGCTCTTGTAGTATTGTCCGCCAGACCGAGTTGCGATTGCCGCTAGTAGTTCGCCATTGCGACGCGTGCGATCGAATTCTAAATTTGGAGCGGACACCTGCAAGCGGTGGACAAGCTGCTCGTCAATTACGTCTGGCACCGGCAACTCGATGCGATAGGAGCCTTCTTGTCGGACGCTAAACTGTCCCACAAAGTTCCCAGCTCGATCGGGATCGGCAGACATGGTGAGATTTCTACCGGCGCCGTCAGGCGAAACTACGCGTGCAGTCACGCGATCCGCGACCAGCGGCTCTCGACTCTCGCTGGACAGCTGGGCACGCACGACGACATCGTCGCCGACGGTGTAGCGGTCTTTGGGAACGAGCAAGCGACCTAGCGACGATCCGCGTAGCAGACGACCTTGGCTCACGTGTCGAATGAGCTGCGTGTAGAGCACTTCAAAATATTCGACACTCAGACTCCTTAGTCGCCAGAGTTCGCTGCTCCCCAGGTACACGACTCGTCCGGCTCCGTAGAAGTGCTCGGCGAGATAGACGGGGCGCTGGGCAGAAATTCCTGCGTCGGGATCGCTGTAGCGGGCAAGGACTCTTGCCCCAGGCTTGGGGCCTTTGACTGCATAGCAGCCATACACTCCATCGAACTCAGACCACAGCAGTTGGCTCTCATCGGCGTTGTCGCCGAGCCAGAGGAAATCGGAATCTTCGCCGTCGCGCGAAAATTCTAACGGCCAAGGAGTGTCCGAACCGTAGAGGCCGTCATCCAACAGAGTCAGGCGTTTCTGAAACTCGACAGGATACAGTGACCGTACGGCGATGTGTTCAGGGCTCTGCACCCAGCTTGCCGTATGCACAGGTCCCGCCACGACGACCAGTCCACCCGCCTCTTCGGCGACCCAAGATTCAAGTAGGTCGACCTGCTGGGCGTCGAGTAATGTCCAATCGGGATCGAATGCGACGATGCAGTCGTAAGCGTAAAGCTCTTCTTTTGTACCTGGGAACCTGGCGAGCAACTGATCAGCATCTTGTGAAATGCCAGACGGCGCCATCTGCAGCCAGACATCAACGCGCATGTGGCGGTCTCGACGTAGTTGGTTTCGCAAGAAGCGATAGTCGCGCGCCGCACCGCTGGCGATGAGAAGCACACGCGAAT
Organism: Planctomycetota bacterium; assembly: GCA_039184115.1. GTDB lineage: Bacteria > Planctomycetota > Planctomycetia > Pirellulales > Lacipirellulaceae > Bythopirellula. Next base: position 48,105 of record JBCDBK010000018.1, read on the forward strand.
CCGTCTCGACGACTTCTACCTCGGCCTGCCGTACGTTATCTCCGGCGTACTGATCTCCCGTAGGCGCAACGAGTTTGACTTCGATGGCCAAGCGACCCGTCTCGACTGGTTCGAAGTCGAATTCGATCGGTAGCACTTCACCGTGCTCGCTGAACGTGACGGTCTTGCTTGCGATACGATCACCCATCGATCCCTCGATAGCCGCATCACGCAGGAACAATTCAACTTCGACCGACCGACCCGCAAAGCCTTCGTTTTGAATCAGGCAGCTTACGGTCGCCTTGTCGTCGGGATAGACGCGTGATGGCGCAGAAAGCTCTTGGATGCGCAAGTTGCGTCGCGGCTGCTCTGACCCAACGCCTACGGTGTAGATTGGCAACTTGCGGTCACTTGATTGATCAGCGATCTCCAGTGGCTCGATGCCGCTGTTGTTACCGCCGTCAGAAAGTACAATAACACCGGCCAGCGTGCCGGTCCGTTCTTCGTCGAGAATGTCACGTATGGCGTTCCCAACACGCGTTTCAGCGCCACGCGGCTCGAGCCGTGCTTGCCAGTCGATGGTGTCAGCCTCAGGCTCATCTTCCGCAGGCGATTGTGTAGAACGTGGCCAGATTGTCACTCCCTCGCGTTTCTCATCAAACACGTGCAAATGCACATTGTGATTCTTGCGCAGGCTAGCGACCAGTGGCGACTCGTCGAGCGTCTGTCGGATGGCCTCGAGACGCGTACTCTTCGATTCTGCTATCGCTGATTCGTCGCGGACCGACATGCTCTGACTGGTGTCGACCAGTATCGCGACTTCCGAGGATGTCTGCACCTCGCTGTCGGATCTTTTCTCTGGACCAAGAAAATACAACGCTAGTGCTACCAGCGCGGTAACACGCAGCGCGGTCAATATCCAGCGAGTGGAACGGCTGATCGACTTGCGCTCGCGATAGTATGACCAAAGCGTGAGCAGCACGAAGGCAATCAGCGCTCCACCCGCCACCAGCCATAAGCTGCGCGGGTCGTCAAATTTGCCCAGCCTACGCAGGTCGTAGACGGTCAATTCGCGCGTCCGGTCTGCGCCGATGACCGCCTGCGCGAAGACTCCGATCAGATGTGTCGGGTGCTCGATCATGACGGACTACCGGAACCTGTGTGGTAACTCGTCTTGTAGGCCAACCACTGCTCGACGACGAGCGTTCCCAGTAAGACGTAGAGGAACGTGTCGCTCAGTGGAAATCCAGCGAACGATGCGCCTGCGGCAGACATCTGCGACGCCAGTGAAAACTTGTAGTCCAGGTCGGGAAGCTCCTTGGCAAGTTCACTGCGGTCAAGGTGATGCAAGTCGCCTTCGTCAGGGGCCACATTGATCGCCACAAGTCGCTGCTCGACAGTCCCATCGCGGGGACGGAGCTCAAACTCCCAGACACCGCTAACGTCGGTACGTCCAGCGTCGACGATGTACTTTCCGTCGACCACCTGCGGCACAACCGTTTCGCTAGCCGTTCCCTTGTTGCGCGGGAGACGGATTTGGACTTCGGGTTCATAGTCAGACTGCGGTACCTGCAACACCAGTTGAGAACCAACTTCGCGCAGTGCCAGCTGACGTTGAGATGCAGACAAGTAGCCGACAAGCTCATTGGCATAGACGGGAAAGACTGGATTTAGGCTCCAATTGGTCCAGACGCCGAGATCGGTCGATTTTGGCGACATTTTCGACAACTGCAGTACAACGCGCCCGGCGCCGAACTCTTTGCTGAGGACAAACGGGGCGCCGTTACGCAGCTCGGCTAGCACATTCGTCTTTCCATCGGCTTGAGGACGCCAGCCTGGATCGATGGCGTAGTAATAGTTGACGGTTGCCAACGCCAAGAAACTATTGCGCTGTCCTTTGAAAATGCTGAATAATGGATGATCCGAAACGACGATGTCGGGTGTATTTTCGATGGATGTGGCCAGCAGCTGGGTGGCTTTATCAAGCTGTGCCGGCAACAGTCCTTGGCCGTCGCGATAGAGGCGCTGGTTGTAAAATGGCTTCTGGATGCGCGGGCCAACGAAAATACCTAACCCGCCCCCTTGTTGGACGTAAGCCTCCAACGCCGCGACTTCTGACTCGTCAAGGCGGGGAACGTCCAGCAGGCAGATGGCGGCAAAATCTGAGAGCGCCTCATGTTGGCGTAGAAACGAAGTTTGCTCGACTTGAGGAATCCAGCTAGGCTTGCTCACCCCGCTGGGTCGTAATGCAGTCCGCAGGTAATAGCCGTCGTCGCCTTCGCGTGAGCCATCCACTAATAGCACAGGAAATTGCAATGGCACATCGCAGGCAAAGAACCGCGTGTTGTCGATCTCGACGGCGTCCGAGTCGAGGCTCGTTCGCAACTGATGGGCGCCGGCCGTCGGAAAGGTGACGCGAAAACGCCGGGTTACCGTTTCGCCAGGTGGAATCGACTCGAACTGAACGGCTGGCAGTTTGTGACCATCTTGGGTAACGGTTGCGGTAACCGGCGAGACGATCTCGTCGCCGAAGTTCGAGACGGATAGTTTCATCCAAGTCTCTACGCCCGCCGCGCGGATGCCCGACTCCGGCTCCAGATTCGTAATGGCAAGATTGGCACGAGTCGTGTCAACGCATTGAATGAACTGTAGTTGGGCGACTTCATTTCGCAGCTGACCCAGCAGGTCGGCAAGTTCTCCGTTTTGGCGCCACTGTTCCATCCGAAAATCTGAGATGACATAGACAATTCTCGCTTCGGTCTCGACGGGTTTTGGTAAGCCCACGGCTGCACGTATCGCTTGACTTGGTCCTGCGTCGCTTTCTGCTACCGAGAGCTTGTTGAGTCTTGCAACCACCTGCTCGTAGCCTTGACGATTGATAGGTTGGTCCAAACCATCTGCGTCGGCACCCGCCGTCACTTCGCTTGCCTGCGAGAATGTCAGCAGCGTGAGCTTCTGGTCGCCGGGCTGCTGTGTGGCCTGGTCGAGTAACTGCCCGAGCACGCGCTTCGCTTCGCCAAACGCGGTGAGCGAGCCATCTCGGTCAGACATCGAATAGCTGTCGTCAAGTAGCACGAGATGATGGGTCGTGCCCTGACCAAACAGCTGCCCCCACTTAAATTTGAGTTCAGGTCCGGCCAGCATGCAGAGTAGCAGAGCAATTGCCGCGGTCCGCAGTAGCAGCAAGATCAGTTGCCGGAGGAAGATTCGGTTCTTATTGCGCTTCTGGCTTTCCAGTAAGAAATCCATCGCAGCCCATTCGACGCGCCTATGCCTGCGTAGGTTGATCAAATGGATCAACAGTGGCAGCGCAATCAATGGCCAGCCGAATTGCAGTAGCGTTGGGAATGCGAATGACAAATGTGAACTCCGGTAAAAAACGCCAGCGTTGGGTGATCTAACGCATTCGTTCTGCTGCGACACGACGGCATAGGAAGGCCGCCAATGCAGCGTCGAGCGACTCACTGGTACGAATCAGGGCGTAGTCGATGCCGTCTTTTGCGCAGCCTCGCCTGAGCGTTGCAAGAAATTGGTCGAGGGCAGCCAAGTAGCCTTCGCGCAGCGCCCGCGGATTGCATTTGAGATGGTCTGGTAGCTCCAGTCCTTCGAACCGTGTGGGGCCTTCGAACGGAAAGTCGACTTCGTCGTCGTCCAAGACGTGCAGGACCATCACATCGTGCCCACGCTGCCGAAGTAGCCTTAGGCCACGTAGTGTCGAATCCACGTCGCCGAGCAGATCGGACACGACCGCGATCATCCCGCGACGAGGCGTGGCCTCTGCGATTTCGCGAAAGATCGCACCAGTATCGGTTTTGTTCTGCGGGTCGGTAGCGTCAAGCGTCTGCACAATCGCCTGGAGATGAGTCTCGGTGCTTCGGTAGGTCGTACGGGCGCGAATCGTATCATCAAAAGCAAGGCAGGCAACCGTGTCGTGCTGGCGCAACAGAAGGTAGGCCAGGCTGGTGGCAACCGTCGCAGCGTATTCGTATTTGTTAAGCGGTCCTGGACCGTATTGCATGCTCGCCGAAACATCGACCAGCAGCGTGCAACGCATGTTGGTGTCTTCTTCGAACTGCTTGACATACAAACGATCTTGTTTCGCCCAAGCCTTCCAGTCGACGTGACGCAAGTCGTCGCCAGGCGCATACTGACGATGCTGCAGAAACTCGACGGATTGGCCGAAGTAAGGACTGCGGTGCATGCCGCTCAGAAGACCTTCGACGATATGTCGCGCACGCAACTCCAGTCGTCCGATTCGCCGAATCGCCTCAGGATGCAAAAATCGCTTGGAATCGGGCGTCATTTGCCAGCTCATCCTCCTGGGTCGGCGTTGACTGAATCAACTGGTCAATGATGTTGTCCGAGGAGATTCCGTCACTCTCGGCGGCAAAGTTCACAACAATTCGATGGCGCAACACGGGTTTGGCCAACGCTTGGATGTCTTCGACAGATACGTGCGAACGGTGATTCATCAGTGCGCGAGCTTTCGAGCCCACCACCAGATACTGGACGGCACGTGGCCCCGCACCCCAGGCAAGCTGGTCAGAAACGAAGTCGGGAACCCCACTCTCACCGACACGCGTCTGTCGTACCAACGATAGCGCGTAGCGAATGACGTGATCGCTGACCGGGACCTCGCGAACCAAGTTCTGCAACGTCAGAATCTCCTCGGGCGCGACAACGGCGGAAACGCTGTCGGTCTGCGTTGTCGTCGTGCGGCGCGCAACTTCAAATTCCTCGTCGAAAGTCGGATAAGTTACCAGCACTTTGAACATGAATCGATCTTGCTGGGCTTCGGGCAGCGGGTAGGTGCCTTCCTGTTCGATTGGGTTCTGCGTTGCCAGTACGAAGAAGGGGTCAGATAGCTGATGGCGCACCCGACCGACGGTCACTTGGCGTTCTTGCATTGCTTCGAGTAGCGCCGCTTGCGTCTTGGGTGGCGTGCGATTGATTTCGTCGGCGAGGATGATATTCGAAAACAGGGGGCCTTCGAGAAATCGCAATTCGCGTTGGCCAGTGCTGCGGTTCTCTTCGATGATATCCGTGCCGGTGATGTCAGCGGGCATCAGATCAGGGGTGAACTGAATCCGGCTAAACGACAGATTAAGCGCTCGCGACAGGGTACTGATCAGCAACGTCTTGGCGAGTCCAGGCACCCCCTCTAGCATGCAGTGACCGCGGCTAAACAGACTGATCAGTAGCTGATCAACGACCTCGTCTTGGCCGACGATTACTTGGCTGAGCTGACTGCGAATGCCATCGACCGCGTTGGCGAGTCGCTCGATGACTTGGTTATCGGGGGTTTCACTCATGAATGGTGATCTCGTTTATCGTTGGTAGATAGGCAGGTAAGCGTTATCGAGTTGTAGGATGATCAGGTTGAGTGCTGTCGTATACACCGGTCCGATGTAGCCTTGTTTCCAGTACACCAAGTCAGTGCCACTCGTGCGCACCACGTCAGCTTCGCTTAGCAGGCGACGCTGGATACTTCTGATGTATTCTTGCCACGCATTCTCTGATTCACGGTACATGACTTGGGCGTAGTAGAAGTGTGCGTAGTGCCAGTGGCCGAAGCTATCGCGGCTGTTAGGCTTTAACTGTGCGCGGCAGTACTCAAGCATCCGTGGCACGTAGTTGTCGTCGTACTCGCCGGCATTGTAAAGGCAGGCAACCGCCGCGGCAGTGATGGCAGGCCGGCTTCCGCCTCCCTTCGAACTGTATTGCACACCACCATCTTTCGCATTGGTGCATTTATGAATGTAGCCGACAGCGTTGTCGATGATCTCTTTGGGTACCGGGATGCCGGCATTGCGACAGCCTCGCAGTCCTTGGACTTGCGTAATCGTTGTTGAACCTTCGTCAAAACCGCTTCCGTCTTTTGCACTGACGTATCCCCAGCCGCCAGCCTTGGTCTGCGCTTGCCCTGTGAAGATCACTGCCTTGGTGAGCACTTCGATAAGGTCCTGTCGGCGCTCTAGGTCCTCTTCTTCTCCCAGTACCTGAGAGAGAAACAGCATGGCAAAGCCGTGGCCGTAGGTATAACGTTCGTCGAGTTCGTCGCCGATGAGTCCATTGTTCCTGCTGCGTCGCGAAAGGAAGTCGACGGCACGACGCACGTTTTCCGCGTATCGGCCTTGTGTGGTCGTTGACCCTTCGCAGAGAAATGCCATGCCAGCTAGCGCGGTCATAGCCGTTGGATAGCGCCCTTGCGCGGTCCAATGACCAAGCTTATGCTGCTGATACGCAAGCCAATCCAGGCCCTGACTCACTTTCAACTTCACCGCTGGGTCCGTCGCAGCGTTTGCTCTTTGCCCTGTGCCAGCCAGCGAGGCGGCCATGAGTGCGCAGACAAAAAGCCAGAGCGCATACGCGAGTCCGCGACTGTTGTGAGGCGCGCCGATCGAGCTAAGCGGAGCGTGCAGCATGATAAATTTATAGGCGTGAGCGATCAGGAAAGGCAATGGCGTGGTTTGCCGAGCACGTGCTTTGACTAGAACTCGTCCAGTAATCGTTGGCCGATTTTTTTCAGACCGTTCTGTTTGTCGTCTTCTGTGCGTGCGACTCCCAGCATAGCTGGGGGCTCGGGTGCACGAGGTGTGTCGGTAAATTGTAGGCGAATTTTGCGATTGATCATCTCGACGACTGCCTCGTTGGAGCTGGGGTCAGGTACCTTCACCAAGCAGTAGTGGGCGGAGGGAGGCAGTTGGTCGTTATGGTACAGCAACCTGCCTGTCGCTCTTTCGAGTAGCATGACACCGATTTCGTGTTTCGAGCCCTGCTTGTCTTGCCGGCGAATATTGCCGGCGAATGCGATCATTGGCAGATCGACACCCTGCGCCAGCATTAAGGGCAGGCCGGCCACTTCCGCAGCACCACTCCACAAGGCTTCGCCTGCTACGCGATCGAACCGGTAGAGCTGACCCGCGAAAGGTTTCGTGAAGTCGAAGGCATTGAAACCCGTGACATAGCGGATTCGTCTTTCGATGCGCAGCGGCTGTTGTATGGCGACGAGGAAATCGTCTTGTCCGACGAATAGATGCACGCGCTGCATGGATAGATTCGGCTTAATCTGCTGATCGACCACCTGATGGCCGCTCTCAATGTCGACGACCACGCATCGACCGCCTGGCTCCGCGACTGCCACGAAGCGATTCTGCATGATGTCGGCTTGAGATTTCTTGGCGAAGTCGTATTTCCAAACGACTTCGCCGGTGACCGAGCCAATGGCGGAGAGCTCCCAACGGTTGCTAGACGCGCGGCGACGCCAGCGGACGATGTTTGTGTTACGCGTTGCTAACCGCTCGGGCCAGGGTGGGATGATGGACGCCGTCTCGCCCAACTTGCGACCGTCCGCCGTGCGGAGGATAATCGCTTGCTCGGAACCTTTGGGGACGGCGAACATATATTGCTCGTCGCCGTACAAATCGCAGCCCAGCGGGATGTCATTGCGTGACCACTTTTCTTGTCCAGTCAGGCTGTCAACGCATACCAACCGTTCTTCGACTTGGAATATGCAGCTGTTACGCGTTACGGGTCCAATGACTCCCAGCCAATTGCCTTGGTTTTGCGCTCGACCAGATCGATGGCGTCCCACGTTTCCGCTAATCGACACCCGATGCTGATTGACATAGTGCAGATTGCTGGTGGTGTCTTTGCGCCACAGAGGAAGTTTCGAATCGGATAGAGTGTCAAAGGCAACGATCTGTCGACCTAACGAAACGATTAGTAGATTGCCGCGCGACACGCCATAAACGCCTGTCTGTGGGCTGGTAGTACGGGTGCGTGGGTCGAGCTTCGCACTGTAGAACGTGCGTCCTAAACTATCTTGGATGGTGAGCGCACGATTGCGACCAGACACCATGCCGGCGAGCGTTACGTTGCATTGACCGAGCAGGTCGTCGCTGCGCTCTAGGTAAATTCCTGTGCTGGGAATCCGACTGCTGCTGGAGCCTCGTGGCGTTTTCGTTTCGTCGACAAAAACGTCCACCTGCCCATAAGGCCAATCGACGCCGCCTCCATCATTTGCATCGTTCCATTGGGCCAGACATTGCAGCCCTGTCATGCCATCGAGACATTGAACATCCGCCCATGCTCCCGCTAATGCCTTATCGTAGGAAGTCGCGAGAAAAGGCATACCATTTTCGTGCAGCAGTCGAGAACTCAGAGCGGTCGCCGTGGCGCGAGTTGCGGCATTTTTTGACTGTGACAGATCGAGTAGCAGCTGCTGAGCGTCAAGCAGCTCTTCATTAAGAACGAGATCTTCGGCGATGCGCAGTCCCACAGTGTCGGAAGTCTCGACGGCCTGGAAGCTATCGAAGAGCAACCTGCGGACGGCCAAGTCCGGCGATTCGAGACCCTCGTCGATCAACGGCGCTAGGCGCGCAGTCATTCGCGTCCTTTGCTCGTCTGAGGCGGCAACCCAGGATGATGCGACCTGGGCCGATAGCCATCTTCGGGCGTCGACAGTATGGTCTTGCCCGAGCGACAAGTCGAGTTCTGCGGCACCTAGCCGCGAGTAAGCGTCGATGCAGATCTCAAAGGCTGCTTCCGATTGTCCCATCTCTTGCAGTCCTTGTGCCTGCAGTCTGAGTAGCGTGAGCTGTCCGTCGAGTGTGTTGCCCTGGATCTGTGTGAGCAGCGGCAGCAGATGTTGATGCGTTTCAAAGTCTTCGTTGAGAGCGGCCTCTAGTGCTTCGGCGAGCGCCTCGCGTGTCCGAAGATCGTCAGGTGCCGATTCATGCGCCTGGATCAGCAGTTCGAGTGACTCTTCCAACTTGCCATCGTTGTAGGCAATCTCACCCAGTGTGCGCAATGCTTCGAAGTCGTTCGAATCGGCGGTCAGACGGCGTTGTGACTCGGAACGCAACACGTCGATTTGGTCGAAGCACGCCAAGTACCGTCCATCTTGCGAGAGTACCGAGCCGCGATAGCACACCAAGTTGCCAAGCACTTGCCCAACACGGGAGTTTGCGCGTGCCGTAATGTTTCCGCTGGCGACATCGATCGCGACGACCTGCGCGTTGGAAAGCGGCAGGAAGTACTGGCCTTGATTAAGGAAGCCTGTCCCGGTCGGGGTGCTGTTGCCGGGTAGTTCCCTGATACCCATGGGCCAGGCAGCAGTTCCGTCTTCGAGATGAAGCGCATAGACTTCGCGTAAGCCAACCAGCATCACCAAGTCTTGGTTGACGCCGGCTACAAACATCGCCTTGCCACGTGGCTTTTTCCACAGCAGCTTTCCAGTGACCAGATCCAAACAATGCAACTCGTCCGACTCGGGTGGGGTAATCAACACACGTCCACCGGCGATTATCGGCGCACTATGTACCCAATGCGGCAGTGTTTTGCCGCGCTGGCGAAGTACGATTCTCTGACGGTGCGTAAGTCCCGACTTTGCGTTGGGGTACTGATAGGCCCACGCGAGCGCTTGCTTGGCGAGGTCTACTGCGACCACCACTCCGGCACCCGTTGGACAGATGAGCATTCCTTCGTCGTAGGACGGCATGGACGCTTGCAGGCGCCGACGCAAATCGTGATCGATGCGTCGCTCCAAATCGACGAGCTGCTGACGCCATTGAAGCTCGCCTGTGTTGCGGTTCAAAGCGACAAGATAGACGGCAGTATCGCTCTTAATCTCCGCCAAGCAATAGAGCCGCTGACCAACCGCGACCGGTGCCCCGAGGAAGAATGCTCCCGCAAGTTGGTCGCTACGCGCGGCGCCATCCACTTCCCAGACAAGCTTACCTTGAGTCCGCAAGTCATAGGCGCACAAACGATTCGTCGAACGATCATCGGATAGCGCCGCATTGTTTGGACGCAAGAAGGGCATTGCCTGCGAGTTGTCGGGCGCAGGCGGTGCTAGGTCGCGGATGACATAAACACGCTGACCATCGCTGCTGATTGTGTTGTAAAGATAGTCGTCCCAAATCGTCTGCGCGAAGGTCTGAGCCGGCTCGATATCATTCTCGTTTTGGTCGTCCGTGCCATCCATGAGACCTTGCAGCAAGCCAACCCGTTTGGGCTGTGGTTGCGATCGCCAAACTCGTTTACCAGTTCTAAAATCAATGGCAAGTAGGCCGTGAGGCGAACGAGTAACGACATAGTTGCCCACGGCCAATGGTGTACCGGCCGGGACCTTCGATCGTTGCTGTCGCGAAAGTAGCCCTTGCATTTCGTCGTGCACGGATTCCAGGTTGTGATGCTCAAGCAGCCTCACTTGCCAACGCACACGCAGATGCGGCAAGCCTCCGTCGGTCGTCCCGTTTCGCGCTGCGTTGCCGCGGTGCATCAGCCACTGTTGCTCGGCAACCGCATCCTTAATCAACGGCGATCCGACCAAATCGCGAAGCCATTGTTCCGCATCGCGCCCTGGGCTTTGCAAGCGGTGGTCCTGGTCGGCGAGTTTTACGGATCGAAAGCCGCGATCCTCGAGCATCCTGAGAATCTCATTGGCACGCGGCACATTGCTCTCGGCAAGCCAGCTCGTGGCTGCCAGAATCGAGAGTTGGGGCTGAAACCGAGCTTCTGCTTCCGTCGAATCTAGGAGTTGCTCGTACGTAAGCGCCGCCGTCAGATGCCGTCCCTGGTCCGCTTCGCACTGAGCAAAGAGCAGGGCCGCTTCATGACCAGCTTGTGTATGAAAGTACCTCTGTGCGATCTGGCGTAGTCTGTCCACGTCCCCGGCAGACGTGGCTTGCTTAAGCAAACGGCGGGCAACGGGGCCAAACGTGGTTTGATAGATGGCACGTCCCTCGGGGGGCAGTGATCCTAGAATTTCGCGTGCTGATTCTTTCAGCCCGTGATAGTCGTTGCCTGTACCAACGACGAAGGAATCCTCGCTTCGTGCCAAAACCTCATCCAAAAAACGAATCGACTGCGAGAACTCACCCTTGGCAATCAGCTCGCGGGCGCGCTGTATGCCTCGTGCGTCCAGTCGATTGGATGGCAGGTAGGTTCCCGAACCGCTCTTAGCTCCCACGTCAGCCAGGGCCGACGCAGTGAACAGTGGGAGTAGCAGAGCGAGCCGCACAATGCCAGCGAGAGTGATAGCAGAACGCCGGCGGGGTCGCCGAGGGGCGATGTTGCGCAAGCGGCGGTCTAAAGATGACATTTGCCTACCCCCTCCATGTTACGAGTTGACTGCCGCCATAGCCCCTGAATGCCGCGTTACCCGCTAGCTGCGAGCGAGACTTGCGGCTGTTTACGATCGCCGTCGCGCCAGATCACCTAACCGGCTTCATTCCGACGACCTGCACGGATTACCTCCATTTTTTCCGCTGCGATCACCTGCGGCTGGAAGCGCCGGCATACGATACGGCGCAACTTGATGCCTACTATTACCTTACATCGCCCGCTGAAATTCAGCAATCCAGCTGAACGACCCAGGTACGTATCCCCTGTAGAGAGGGGGTATGTCGATTTGTGCGCCGGTGGCCAGCTTTCCCGTTTCCTCTATTTTGCAGCTAACTGGTTGGCTTGGGAAGAAAAACACTGTTTTTCTAGGTATTTGATCACTTTAGCCTTGTATTTTTAGGGGTTCAGCCGTTAAATCAGCACTTTGACCCGTTTCGGGTGCTACGTTTCTAGGTGTTCTAGTAATAAGTAACTGGACGGATAGACAGTAGTTCGACCAGTTTTTTACCAACCCCCGTGACATTGAAGGAGGGTTTTCCAAGATGGCGAAAGCCTCAGCGATTAAGCCGCCTACCAAGACTGAAATTTATGCCAACATTGCCGAGAGCACTGGTTTGTCTAAGAAGGACGTAGGCGCGGTCTTCGAAGCTCTCAATGACGAAATTGGCAAAGCACTTGGCAGCAAAGGTGCTGGTACGTTCACCTTGCCTGGTTTGTGCAAAATTGTTGTACAGAAGAAAGAGGCCGTTCCGGCCCGCGAAGGTGTGAATCCCTTCACTGGCGAGACTACCATGTTCAAGGCCAAGCCGGCTCGAAACGTGGTTAAGGTGCGTCCTTTGAAGAAGCTAAAGGATATGGTTTAAGGCCAATCTGGTGCGATTGAGACTAGCAGCCGGCGGCAACAAGCGCTTCTAGCAGCTAGAATCGAATTACCGTTCTAGGGTCCGATACACTCGCCGATAGCGTTTGTAACGGAGCCGATGGGCGGTTTTTTTATGCGCCATTGGCTCGACTCTTCGGTGCGCCGAGCGATGGAATTTTCAGGCGGCTGCTCGACTACGCTCCTGGCTAGTTCTCTATGACGACTTTTCCCATGGCGCACCCACTTTCCAGCCGCGCGTGTGCCTGGTCGGCTTCCTCGAGAGTGTAGTGGGTTTCATCAAGCACTGGAGTTAAACCTCCCGCCTCAACGATACGGGCCACATCGTTGAGAATTCTGGCGTGGCTGCTACGACGAAAGTTGTGCAGCATCGGTAAGAGCATAAACACGACATGCAGAGACAGACCCTTGAAGTGTGCCACCGACAAGTCCAGCTCGCACATTGCGACGGTGGACGCTATCTGACCGTTCAGGGCTGCCGCTTCGAACGAGTTCGACAGGTTAGCACCGCCCACCGAGTCGAACACGACGTCGAATCCGCTGCCACCCGTATGTTGCTCGACATATTGCTGAACTGGCTCCGACTTGTAGTTGATTGCTGTTGCACCTAGCTGCTTGATTAATGCGAGCTGTTTTTCACCGCCGGCGGTCGAATACACATCGGCACCCAAGTATTTGGCAAGTTGTAGAGCTACATGGCCGACGCCACCTGATCCGCCATGGACAAGAACTTTCTGGCCTTTATTTGCCCCAGCGCGAGTCAGTCCTTCGTAGGCGGTTATCGCGACCAGCGGTAACGCCGCTGCCTCTCGCATACTGAGATTCTTTGGTTTACGGGCAATCAGGTTACTGTCAGCGAGAAGGTAATCGGCTAGCGTCCCAGGCAGGTCAGCCAGGCCGCCGGCGCAACCATAGACTTCGTCGCCTGCGCCGAATTCAGTCACGTCTTGGCCGATTTCCTCGATGGTTCCGGAAAAGTCCATTCCCAAGATTGCTGGCGGGTCGGGGGCGAGCGGCAGCTCCTTGCCCATTCTGCGGATCATCGTGTCGACCGTATTTACACTAGAGGCAGCAATCTTCACCACGACATGTCCCGGCTTCACCGTCGGCCGTTCTAACTCAGCGGCATCAAAAACAGCGCCGTCTCCGTACTCGTGGACTAACATTGCTCGCATGTGCACATCCTCACTCTGTCAAAGCGAATCGATCAACTAACAAGTGCTTTTTGGCCAGTCACTCAATGTCCTGGACGCCCATTACCAGTTCGTTCCAGCTGCGCTGGTTCTCCATGTCGTGCTCCATCCCTTTTTCATCGGCAACGGTAAAGCGCTTGATGGCTGGCGTCTTGCTAGTCGCCTGGTACAGCCAATAGGCTTCCGCCTTGAGTGCTTCGTCGATTGGTTTATCGATTGATTCATAGACGGCCTCCTTGCAGGCTTGAATCGAGTGCGCTGGAAAACTGGCGATACGCTTGGCTAGCTCGTCCACGTAGTTACCGATTTCGTCAGGATCGAGCGCCTTGTTGATTGTGCCATACGCTTCGGCTTCGTCCGCATCAAAATCTCTTGCGCTCAAGATGATCTCCAGCGCTCGTCCGAGACCCACTTGGCGGGCCATGCGCGACGCACCGCCGCCACATGGCAGGATTCCCATTGCTACTTCCATCTGCATGAACTTGTATTTCCCTCGTGCCGCGAACCGCATGTCACAGGCCAGAGCGAACTCATGTCCACCGCCACGCGCAAAACCTTCCAACTTCGCTATCGTGGCCTGGGGCAACCTGCTGATCCGTTCCAAGACGGATTGCAGATCGAGCAATGTGACCGAATCGCGCGGTACCGCTTCGGTCGACATATCTTTCAGCAGGTTGGTGTCGTAATGGCAAACCCAAATCTCAGGATGGGCGGACTGGAATACCACGACTTTGATGTCACGGTCGCGTTCGAGTCTCATTGCGAGGCCATTTAAGTCCGCCAGCATCTCTTGTCCTTGCAAGTTAACCGGCGGAAAGTCGATCGTCACGGTCAAGACGCCGTCGGAACTTTCGGCAACAAACGTCTTATAGCCTTCGTAACCCATGTCGCAAATCCCTTCCTTGCAGTGCTGAGTTGATCTGACCCGATTGCCATGAAAGGGTCGCGTTGGTTGTCGATAGCCAGACGCCTCGTCATACTACGTATTGCGATCGTCGAAGCAACTACGCACAAATTTGGCCGGTAGTTACAAAATGGGTACCAATGGAAAAACAAGGCATGTTGTCTATGACCGACCAGCATGCCCTGTCGAAGCTACGCTCGAGTTAATCGGCGGAAAGTGGAAAGGCATCGTGCTGTACTATTTGCTCGACGGGCGCCTTCGCTTTGGAGAACTCAGTCGGAAAATTGGGTGTGTTACGCAGAGAATGCTCACCAAACAACTGCGCGAACTCGAAGCCGCGGGGCTGGTCTATCGAGTCGCTTACGCAGAGGTTCCGCCACGTGTCGAATACGAACTGACTGAAACAGGGAAGACCTTGCGACCGATTCTGAATGCACTCAAGCAGTGGGGAGAAACCCATGCGTTGAGCCTGCTTGAGACCTCAGCGGTTGAAAGTGACGAGTAACCTGGTCTGGACGCGACCTGCGGCGGTGCAGCAACTTCGCGAGTCCATCGCACTCCCCAGGCTGCATTGAAAAGACGCACAAGTAACGCAAAGGTCGGTGGTGTTTTCAATCGGCGTCGAAGTGCTCTGCTATCGAATAGACGCGCGCATTCAAGGCCCTCATTCTGTTCAGAAACTCTGTCCAGGGTTCGTAGCTGGAATTAAGAATCCCCTTGTTGGAGTCGCGATTGGACGGATCCGTAGTCATGTCTAGTGGATCATTATCGGCGTATTTGAAGTAGTGCCACCCGACACATACTCGAGATTCCAGAAGGCCCAATGTAAAGTGCTGATAGAATCTGCCTCGGTCTGACTGCGTTGGAACGGTCCAGCCGGCGCCGCTGAGATTTGCCAATCCAGAGTCTTGCCCCTTAGCGTAGAACTCGGTTACGAGCAGTGGTCTTCCGCTCCATCGCGACCACTTTCTAACAGACTTCGTTGGCGTCCAGACGCCGTAGACGTTCACCGCCACAACGTCGAGATGCTTGCCTGCGCCAGCTAACAGCCACCGATTCTTCTTCGTCGCGCCGTGCAGACGCGACCCGAGGTAAAGGTGATTCGCGTCAACTGACCGGATCGCACGACCAACGATGGCAAAATAGGTTTCAAACATGTGACCGACATAGGCCTCGCGGATCTGGTCTGTCAGGTCGCGAGGAACGCGAATGTCAGGATAGTGCTGCGCAAGCCATTGTTGGGCAGCATGACGCTCCGGTGAGTCTGGCGGAAAATCGAGATGCAGATCCAATGCGAGCTCATTGTGTTCCAACTCGTTGTCGGAGAATATTCCCAGTAGGTACGGGTCGTCCTTCGTCGCGTCCAGCTGTTGGACGACTTGTCGGCAGTGTGCGGGGAACTTTGGGTGAAAGACAGGGATGAGGCGATCCTTGTACGAAGTATGTCCAGTACCCTGACTTGTTAACTTGAGTTTTCGTCCGAAGCTCGACATCACATTTAGCATCCGCGTGTACACAAGACGCGGTCCGGCGGAGCCGAGCAGCCCGTTATCTGTCCAGGCACCCGTTCCATTGAAGCCGTGATCATGCAAAAGGCCAACCGTTTGCGCCGCCCAATCTTGATTGCTGGCAAACTTCTTGGGGAACGCTTCGCGAAATGTTGGGCCCGAGTAAGGTTTGACGCTATTGACGGCCACATGCAGAAATCTGTGGCCGTCGGGGTCGATTAACCACCATCGTCCGGCAATGGACGCAGTGCGGAAGAACCTTGTCGCCTCGCTTGGCGGATAGGCTTCGGTTCCGCCGTAGCGATTCAGGCTATGCGCGTGGTTTGTTGGAATTGCGACGTCGTGAGACAACGTACGCAGCTTTTTGGTTTCGGGCTTGCCCCCTTTGATCCAAGCTTTTACGGTGGATCGCTCAAACGTAGTTTCGTCGGCTGTCGCGACGGTTAAGTCGATCGCGAGACAACTCACACCGATAAACGCCAGCCAAAAGGGTCGCGTGTGGAGACTTCGTTCGATCATTGTCACAGTCCGTTCGCTCATTGGGCGATAGGCAATACTTGGCAGACTGACTGCTCGAAGGCCTAAGCGGTCACCGATCTTTGCGCTCGCCTGATACAGCTGGCTACCATGCAAATCAGAATGAGCGCGCAAGCATTTGCCTCGGGCACCGTTTGAAGAACTTCCAAGCTTGAAGCGCTCGACGCGTAATTCTCGTGCCACGCCGTCAGGTCCGACGAGGTCAACGGGTTGAACGATTCGCCACGCTGCCACTTCAGAAAGTCGGTGCCATCGAAATCGTTGTCGTAGTCGAAGTCGGGATGGACATTAAGTTGGACGGCAGCGATTTGCCCCTCGCCGATTGCGCCGCCGTTGGCCGCTGAAACGTACGAGAAGAACAAATACTTACCATCGTCCTGGTCAACGAAGATGTGGGTGTCGCCCAGTGACACAGGGTCCGCGTAAAAGTCCGCTTCGAACTCGACGCCATGCACACTCTCGACTGCAGCAAACAGCTCTTCGGCGGTTACGACCACATCAAACATCACCTGGCCATTCACGTCTCGAGCCACGTCCCAGTTATGGTGATTCGTGTCGCTGATGTCCACAACAATTCGGTAGATATCATCATAGCGGTCGGGTGAGCTGGCGTTGGCTTCGCGGACGTAGAAGAAGACTTCTAACAACCTAGGCGTAATGAGATTCACACTCACATGGTTTAGTCGCTCATCATTGGCGTTCGAAAAAACGCGCTCACCTGGCAGAGGGTTGCGTGGATGATTGGCAAACTCCGACGAGGCAAGGAACGTGGCACCGGGAGAATGATAATCGTCCTGTCCACCTGGTTCCGCATCTGTGGTCCACAGATCGTTGGGAGTATCTTCGCGATCCCAGGCTTCGCCGAACGGATCATCTGGTGGAGCTGCCCAGATGTCACCGGCAGCAGGCGAAGCGTTGATAATGCCCCGTTTGCCGATGGAGTACCAGCGACCGTTCTTCTGGAACGCTCGCTGATAGTCTTCGCCAATCCAGACGTCTCGCGTAATGTCATCGACCGTGACCGTCGCGGGTCCGTGGCCCGGCTGGCCTCCGGCGTGTACTGGATCGTTGAAGTTCAGTCCATTGCCGCTAGTTGTTACGAAGCTTTCATGTCGACGCCGTACGCGCGTGCCGCCCGAAGTCGTTGTTGCCGGTTGGTTCTGACCATGGAAATACATGACGATGCGTTCGTTGGCATTGTCGACATGGACATCGGGAGCCGATAGATGATCGTAGTCCTCACGCGTCGGATCGGCGTCAGCGTCGAATACACCTCGTCGACTAATGCCATTGGAAACCCCGCCCAGGTCATAAGGCGTCCAAGGGCCCTCAAGCGTCTCTGCCCATTTCATGCGGATGTGCTTCCCGCTGTGATTGCCGTAATACATGTAGTAATTCGCGGATGGGCTAGCGCGTTCACTTGAGGCAAGCCAATCAGGGACGCGGATCACCGAAGGGTAGGCAGTATCGGCGCCGTCGCTCGCCAGGACCGCACCATCGGCAACCAGTTTGAAGTCGTAAACAGTCCCCGCAGCTGCGCAACAAGGGACCATGCTTGTCAGGCTCCAGAATAATTGACGAACGAATATCATTGCCGTGTTACGTGTCTGGGAATAACGATACATAACTAAACCGCTTCCCTGTCGTCGTGGCGCACCAGCGAGTGGCGATCGTGATCAGCTAAGGTTGCGATTATCCAGCAAATACATTGAATCTTTGGGCGAGCCACCACTTATC
>JBCDBK010000019.1:0-64029 GCA_039184115.1 Planctomycetota bacterium
CGGAGGTGGCGCCGGAATGGCACCGCTACGTAGCCATATCTTTGAACTGTTTAATAACCTGAAGACCGGCCGCAAGGTTTCGTACTGGTACGGCGGTCGTAGCCTGCGTGAGTTATTCTACGTCGATCACTTTCGCGCGATCGAAAAGGAGTTCCCCAACTTCAAGTTCAACATCGCGCTGTCGGACCCACAGCCGGAAGACAACTGGGACGGCCTGACTGGGTTTATCCACCAGGTGCTGCTCGACAACTACCTGAAAGAGCACAAGGCGCCCGAAGACATCGAGTATTATATTTGCGGCCCCCCAATGATGAATGCCGCCGTCTTCAAAATGCTCGACGATCTTGGCGTCGAGAAGGAAAACATCGCCTACGATGACTTCGGCGGTTAAGAATAAGACCAGTGTTTTCACGTGGTTTTTTCTGATTCTAGTGATCGTCATTATCGCTGGAAACATGTACGGGCTTCTCGCGCCTTCGTGGCGTGCTGCGGAGGCGATCGAAAAAGAACTCGACATCTCTGGCGAGACGATGGGCACCACCTACAGTGTCAAGGCTTGGTATGGTGAGACCGAAGTCAGCAAAGAACAGATTGACCAGCGATTGGTTGAAATCAATCAACAGATGTCGACGTATATGCCCGATTCGGAGATCTCGCAATTCAACGCCTCTGATTCTACGGAATGGTTCCCCGTCTCCGAACAGACCGCATTCGTCATTGACAAGTCGCTGCATTATCACGAACTGACTGCTCGTGCTTCTGACGTGACCGTTGGTCCTTTGGTGCGTCTCTGGGATTTCGGACCGGGGCGTCATGCGATTGGCAGCAAGCTGGAATCTCCGGCCGACGAATTACTGGCAGCAGCGAAAGATAATTCTGGAGCCGAAAAGGTAAAGGTTCGCCTCAACCCACCTGCGATCCGCAAACTCAATGCCAACGTCGAAGTCGATCTTTCTTCGATCGCCAAAGGTTACGCCGTAGATGTCGTGGCCGATCTGCTCATCGAACACGGCTTTCTCAACTTCATGGTCGAGATTGGCGGTGAAGTCCGAGCTGAAGGAACTCGCGGCGATGAAAGACCTTGGCGCATCGGAGTCGAGCGTCCCGACCTTAGCCAGCGGGTAATTGAGAAGATCGTCTCACTCGACAATCAAGCGCTCGCTACCTCGGGCGATTATCGCAATTTCCGCGACTTTGATGGCGAGCGAGTTAGCCACATCATCGATCCAGCGACCGGACGCCCCCTGCCTTATCGCGGCTGGTCGGTGACGGTGCTGGCTGACTTCTGCCTCGAAGCCGATGTCCTAGCGACCGCCCTGTTGGTCATGGGCGAAGACCGCGGCTATGATTGGTGTGAGGAAAACCGAGTCGCAGCCATGTTTCTGATTCGCAGCGAGGACGGTATTAGAGAAGTTGTGACCAGTCAGTTCATTCACGTTGCGAATGTAGAAAAAGTAGCGGAGACGAACTAACCGATGTGGCTAACCCTATTACTGACCAGCATCGTCTTTGTGGTTGCTCTTGCTGGTATGGCAATCGGCGTCATCATCAGTAATCGTCGACTAAAAGGTAGCTGCGGTGGCCTGGCGAACATGAAGGACTCGAAAGGCAACACGATTTGCGACGGTTGCACCAATCCCTCGCCCGATTGCGTCGGCGAGCCGCTGCAAGACCCCGCTACGGCAGACTCAGGTCGATAGCAGAGTCCAACGGGCCACTGCCGCGGTACAGTTCCACACCCGGCCAGCTGCCCATCAGCTCAACGTTTGCGCCACCCGATAGTGTCTTTCGAAATAGTCTCGCTGGATCGCCGTGAAACGGACGAGAATAGAAAATCCAGTAGGGCCCGTCCGCTTGATTGATCATTTCAATCGCAGCAGTCAGCCCCTCGCCTTGCCTGCCGACGTCGTCAAGCTGAATGACTTCGTACGCTTCCGGCAGAAAATACTCGGCTGAATCACCCATGTAGTTGGACATCGTGTAAACGGGAGAGTTGTCGTCGGAGTGATCGACGATGTAGTCGAATGCGGCCCGAGACTGTTCGTTGAAGTATCTCGTATCAAACTGACGATTCGCCAAAGAAGTTGCGCTCGCTGCGACAAGAATCAGACAGATAGCCACCTGCAACCATCTACGCGGCTCCTTGGACAAAGCAATGGCAAGCCACACGATCAACGGCAGTAAGCAGGACACCACGTAGCGCACGTTGAAGGAAACCTGCATTTGCAGCGCCGCGGCACAGGCGGCAGCCAGAGGAATGATCAACAGTAGGAGTAAGTCAACGCGGGACTTCCTCGTTAGCAACCGGCCGCCGATCAGCCAGTAGAGCACGACGATCGTCATCGGAATAATCCAAACACAAATTTTCTGTATGGCGCTACTGAGCTCTGCCTCATGCAATTCTGTCAACGAAGGACCTAGGCAGAATCCCGTGAGCCAAGCCCAACCGGTGTAGCCGAGTGCACTCACGCTAAAGAACGTCTGTTGCATGGATTGTTGGCATCCCAAATCGTAGCCCAACAGCATTAGCAGTGGCAGTTGTGCCACTGCGATCAGCGCGAGTGCAACAGCCCCCTGCCGCCAAGTTGTTGTGGAGATTGCCTGTCGCAGCCAGATAATTCCCAACGCGAGTAAGACGAATCCGAAATAATAGTGGACGTAGCCTCCGAGACCGGCTGCTACGACGAACGCACCCCATGCGCTATTCGTCGAAATCTCGATGGCTCTCCAATAGAGCCAAACCGATAGCACGCAAAACAAAAAGAAGAGTGCGTAAGAACGCCCCTCTTGACTGAAGTACACGTGCAACGGATTGATGGCCAGCAATCCGCTCGCAAAAACGGCCGCCTTGCTGTCGGCGAATCGCCATGCAAGCCAGCCGATCATCGGTATCGTCAACGAACCGTATAGCATCGACAGCCACCGCCCAGCCATCTCATTGTCCGTGACCGTCAGCGCTGCTTTGAGTATCAGGTGATGCAAGGGCGGAAAGCCGTCGGCCGCGAACACGATGTCGGACCATGACCGGTTAGCAATTCTAATTTCGATGATTTCATCGTTCGTCAGACACTGGTCTTCCAGCCCGTAACTTCGAATGGCGAGTGCCAACACGAACAATGCGCCAATGGTCCACTCTGCGACAGAAAGTCGTCCGGACGATTCGGCTTCGACAGCCACTTGTGGTGCCACACTACTCATACTATGCGTGATCAGCTCCGACTAACCTGTGGAGGCGGTCTCCAGCATCCTCACTCGAATGCCCATACGATGGTCAACCACCTTCGCATGAGTGGCCATCGTCACTATGTCGTGATGTTGGGCCAACAAGTCAATTACCTGGCCAACTAGCGCGACTTTTTCAGCAGCTGGGCTACTCATTGCGGGAAAGAAAGAGAGGTCGCTGCCACCATCAGCAGCTGAGAAGTCATCATGGCCCATAAAGTCAAGCGGATGCAACAGTAAAGAAGGCTCTACGCTCAGTGTGCGGCATAACGTCAGGGCGATCTTCCAGTAGAACAGTGCCAGGCCTCTGGAGTATTGCGCCAAGTACAGCAAGTAACTAACGTGGATAGGCACCTTGAAAATTGGCATCGTCGTCACGGGTATCTCGACCAGGTCGCCGGTTGACGACTTCCATCGATAGGGGCGCAGCGAGCGAAAGCCCTCGCTCATTCTGCCAAACAATTGCTTACGATCGGAGCGCTCCGCCTGGCTGAGATTCGACGTAAAGAAGTAATAGAGCCGTGCGATTGGCCCCAGGAAGGTCGGAAACGTTGAAGCATCGTAGGCGTAGCAGCGCGAGGCAAGTTCGTGCAGAACTTGGTCGGAAAAACTGAATCCCGGACCACGAAAACCGATCGGCTTCGCCCCGGTGGCTGCGGCAATCGCCTCTTCGGCACGGGAAAATTCTTCGCTGATTTGCTTCGGCGAGTAGAGGTGCAGCCAAGGTTCATGATGAAACGAATGATTGCCAATCTCATGGCCAGCTTCTGCCAAGGACCGCAACGCCGCATGGTTCTTCTCGAGCGCCGCATCCTGTCCGACAACAAAGAAAGTGATCTTTAGATTGCGCTGCTCCAAAAAATTCAATACACGGGGTACGACGATATCTAGATAGCTGGGAAAAGACTCCCAACCGTCATCACCATGAGTCTTCATATACGACCACTGATTGTCGAGATCGAGAGAAAGGCTTGCGACAGACTTTGGCATCGACGTCCTTATTCTACGGCTGAGACAAGTGTGGAAGGTGGCATAGCATCTTGCAAGCTCGGTAGCAGCACCGATTCCAGGGCATTGTCGGCAACTTCGATCACCTCGTTGACATTGAGGGTGCCTTTGACAATCTGGGCTGAGTTCACGGCAAACAGATTCGGTACCGTCGTAACGATGGACGGGATCTTCTGTGAGTAATCAAGAGTCGGCAATGCCATGACGCGTCGAACGCGCGACACACGAAACGCCAAGACATCGTCTCGCTGAAGATCGGGGTACATCCGCTCCAAAGCGGCAATGAATTTCGTCTCGATCTGTTCGTCAGACAGCTGGGCCGTTGGATCATCGCTGGCAACATAACATGGCAAATAAACCAGATGTTTGCCTCCAAGCTCGCTGGGTTCAACCAATGTAGTCATCTCAATCACGGCGGTAAACGGCACCCAATCGTCGGTGATGTTCGTCACGTAATAAGGAGCTAAGGGACGCTTGAGAACGACCGACGCGCACACGATTCCCAAGTACTGGATCTCCGTGTGACGCAGGCGTTCTTGTTCCGTGAACTGCGGACACAGGTTGCTGATCTGTGGCGATGGCGTGGTTAGTATCACGCTGTCAAAGCTCAGCGACTCTCGATCTACACAGTCGATTCGCACGCTGCCATCCGGCTCGCCAACAACTTGGCTGACATCATGCGAAGTTAGAGGCTCAACGCCCTGTGCTTCGAGCTGGGCTGCCAGTTTGTCTAGCACACGCGCGTAGCCGCCTGAGACGTAGCCAAACATTTCTTTCTTCAAGCCACTCTGGCGGGCGCGGTACATTCGAGCGATCGTAGCCCAGATAAAAGCGGCGGACACTTGCTGGTAAGTCTTGCCAAGCTTTGCTTCGAGCAGCGGTAGCCATATCTTCCGAAACGTTCCGGCACCTGACCACTTGCGTAGCCAATCGGCAACGTACACCTTTTCGAGGGGTCGCCAATTCCTAATCCTTGAGGCTGCAAATATTGTGAGACCCAACCGAAATTTTTCGACGACCGTCAGCGGTGGGAAATTCAGAAACTCGAAACTATTCGACATCGAATACAGCTTGCCGTCTGTGAAGAATCCGGTCTTCGTCTCAACCCACCGCATGTCGTCTTCTAAGCCGATCTCCGCTAACAACTTGCGTAGCCTAAAGTCAGACAGCAGAGTCACGTGGTAATGGCGATCCCAAGTCACGTCGTCCAGTTGCCAGGCGGACGCCAGACCGCCCAAATGGTCGGCAGCTTCCAACACGGTCACGTGTTGGCCCGCCTGGGCGAGGCGATAGGCAAGAGTAAGGCCCATCATGCCACCGCCGACGATTCCCCAATGACGCTGGTTCATACGGAGTTCACCTCCGTAACCACCCCGTCGTCAATCGCGTACCGAGCTGCACACTTATCGCATACGACCACAGCTTTAGTACTTGTTTCGCTTGCGGACCAACTCATCAAACGGTGTCCGCATCGGCAAACACAGCCCACCGACCGTGCGGGATTACCAACCGCCAGATGAAAATCGGCGACGCTGCGAGTCACCACACTTCCCATGCCTATCATCGCAAACCTGCCAATTTCGATTCCGTTGCCAACGATCACTCCTGCGCCGATAGTCGCGCCAGCGCGTACGACCGTGTCGCGTGTCTCGTCGTCAGGTTCCGACGAGTTGAGCTGCAACAGATCTGGCGTGGTCGCACGTGGAAATTGGTCGTTCGTGAAGATTGTGCCCGCGCTGATCATCACACCGTCTTCGATGGTTACACCGTAGCAGATATAGACCATCGCATTGATTTTCACACGATTCCCAATCACGACGTCGTAGGCGATGTAACTCTTGCCGCCGACGATGCACTCCTCACCCAACTTCGCACCATGGCGAATATGAGCACTATCCCAGACCGACGTGCCCGCACCGAGCTGCACGTCCTGCTCGACAATCGCTGTCGGATGAATACGAACTTCGCTAGACATGATCAATCGCGAGCAAGCTGAGAGAATTCGGGAAGAAGTAAGTCAGCCGTATGGCTGGACCATCAAGCGGATGCGGTGTTCAGGCCTGGGGCTAGAATCGGCTCCCAGGCGCCCTTTTGCATCGCGCGATACGCCGCTTCGATGACCTGAACCGAAGCCAGGCCGTCAACTGAAGTGACGACCAGCGATTCCCGACCCTGGATGGCGCCAGCAAAGTTCTCGATCTGACGCTTGAACGCATCCACTTTGTTGTAGCCGCTGCCAATGATTTCCCAGTCCTTATCAGAAGCACGCCGATACTTGGATTCTTGCCAGCCGATCAATAGCGTGCCTGCGCTGCCGTAAATGGCTATGAAGTAAGGCTGCTCTTTGCTCACGCTCCACGACAAGTCGATGCTGCCCAGCACCCCTTGCTCGCTGCGTACGAACATTCTCACCGTGTCTTCGACCTGTAAGTCCTGTATTCGGTTCCCTTCCATGACCTGAACTTCCGCAAGCCCACCAAGAAAGTAGCGAGTGATATCCACCGAGTGCGTGCCGTTGTCGATCAGCACACCACCACCAGAGACTGCCGGGTTCGAATTCCATCGTTGAGACATGTCCACGTGGCCGGTGAAAACGTTTTCGAACATCACCACTTCGCCGATCAGTCCCGACTCGACAATCGCCTTGGCGGCGGTGACGTCCGCCACGTAGCGGAACTTCGACGCCATCGAAAACACGACGTCGTTCTGTTTGGCTACGCCGATCATCTCCTGTGCGGACGTCGAATCGATCGCCAGTGGTTTCTCGCACAGAACATGCAGTCCTTGGGACATTAGATCGCAGCACACATCACGGTGGGTATTAGGCGGCGTCGACACGACAACAGCGTCGAAGTCCATCTCGCCGACCATCGCTTCGGCTGAAGAGAAGGCCGCGCAATCATTTGCCTCCGCCATCGCTTCCGCCGATTCAATCCGGGTATCGGCCACGGCACAGAGTTTCGCCTGGTCAGACTGTCCAAAGGCCTGCGCATACGCCTGGGCAATGCCACCGGCTCCGATGATGCCAAAACGCATTGGTTCAGAATCACTCATGATCGCGCTTTCTGCAGTTCGTCTGCGACGTCTTGAATGGATTCGACCACGTACTTCACGTGCTCGCCCGTGTAGCGCTCATTCAACGGTAGCACCAAGACCGAGGCAAGCGACTCATAAGTGCCCGCGAAGTTCTCGCGACCATAGTCCACCGCCTCAGGCCGCGCGAGCGTAAATGGAAAACGACTGTCGCCAAACGTGCGTTGATCTTTGATCACCTGGCACTCAAACGCTGGCTTCTGGATGTAGCGAGGAGCACAGAAGATGTTTCGCGCCTTCAGTCGCTTCGCCAATTCGTCCAGGCCCCCTTCCAAGACGGAGGAGTCTACCCGCAAGCAGTATTTCCAATACGTGTGAACACAATTGGTGTCGACATGCGGAGTCGAGATACCTGGCAAGCCCTGCAGGCCGGCCGTCAACTGATTGGCGATTGCAATCCGGTGCTGAACCGAGCCTTCCAGCTTATCCATCTGTGCCACCGCGACCGCACCAGTCAATTCGTTCATGCGATAGTTCAGCGCGAGGAAATAGTGATCTGGCTTCGGATCGCCATATCCCCATGCCTTATTGATGAATAGGAACATGCGGCGGGCGTAATGTTCGTTGTCAGTCGCAACCAGGCCACCTTCGCCAGTGGTGATGTGCTTTCCCTGTTGAAGGCTAAAACATCCGATGTCGCCGAAGGTGCCCACCTTCTGGCCGTCAATTTCAGCGCCGTACGCCTGCGCACAGTCTTCGATCACGGGGATGTTCCGCGAGCGGGCGAGTTCCATAATCTCGTGCATACGCGAGGGATTGCCGAACAGATGCGTCACCATGATCGCTTTGGTGCGAGGGCTGAGCACCTTTTCGATCGATTCGGCAGTCAGGTTGTAGGTCAGCGGATCGACATCTGCGAAAACAGGAATCGCTGCCTGGTACAGGATGGGCGTCAATGCCCCCATGTCGGTGATCGACGTGGTAACAATCTCGTCACCTGGCTCAGGGTCGACCGCAGCGATTGCCGTATGAAGTGCCGCCGTGCCGGAAGAACAAGCGTACGCATTGCCGGTCGGCAGGTACTCAGCAAAGCGAGATTCCAGTTCTTTGACGTACTGGCCCTTGGTGCTCGTCAATGTGCCACTGTCAATTACTGCGGCCAACTTGACCATCTCGTCATCGCCAAGGTCACGTCCGGACGCGTCTTGGTCGGAAGGCAGCACCAGCAACTCTAAATCACTTGCGGTATCGGTCGCCATGGAAGTGTCACTCTCTTATCTGTCGGTTACGAACTCAGGTCAGTTGATTCAATGCATGCCACCCATTGTTGCGATATCCGTTGGGTGTCTAATCCGATCGAGGAAGTGGCCGAAGCAATCGTTGAGCACTGCGGGCTGCTCGATCCACCCAGATAAACGCCACCAATCGCAAGTGACGAACGGTCGCGTTTAGAACCTTCATCTTCGACTGTCCGGCGACTCGTGTGCTCGAAATCCCTGGGTATTCCGCAACGTTCGAGCCTTGTCGGTCCAACTTCCACATTAATTTGGCCACTCCGACATCGCCACAACTTTTTGGCTCTAAGGCGAAGACTTCACCCCGGCCATAAACACGAAACAGCTTTTTGCAGCTGTGGAGTTTTCGTCTAAAGGATATTCGATACAACCCTGAAGCGCGCTACGACAGCCATATTCGCCACGCCGACACGTTTTCGACCGTGCCATCAGGATGGTAAGGCGAAGCCGTAACCATCTCGGTACCTGGTACCAGAAGCGACACCATCTGCTCGATCAGCTGGAAGTCATAAGATCCGTTCGCATCGATCAACGCGGCTGCCTCGCCAGCAGTATTACTCAGGCCGGCGAGAATCGCCGCGAAATTCCTTCTGCTTAGACGTCGCAGTCTGACCAACTGGAAATTCAATAGACAACTCATTTACGGCGCGGACGCCCCTGTTGCCGGAGAGCCATCTGAGCGTAGATGGTCGATGCAATCCAACTCAAGGTCCATGCGTTTCTCAATGATTCTGAAGCTGGCCACGATAGAGCTTTATGCCCGCAAACTCCCGTTCCATCTCTAGTTGACCTGCTTCGGCCAGGCTAGCTAGGATTTCACCTGCTGGATCACCATGAAATTCTCGGGTGTATACCAACCAATAGCCATCGTCGTTCGCCAGAGTCTTGTTGAGTGAATCAACTGCCAGCTCGGTTAAAGTCTGAGGTGGCGTTAAGGCTGCAACATCATCGACCTTTGGTAGCTCCAACACACGCCATTCTTCGTTCAGGTAGTGCGCGACGCCAGGAGTCATGTAGTTGGAAAGTACGAAGACTGGATACCTGTCCACCCCCTGCTGCAAGTAGCTACCCAGGCCAGACAAGTCTTCGTTGCGGTGCCCTGCCACGTAGTGCCGATTATAGACAGCCGTAGCGCTAAGCAGCACTAACGCTACGACCCCAAGTCTCGCATCCCAACGTCGTCGCACTTGTAACGCACCTGCGCCCAGCAGCAACAGTAGCGGCGGTAGACTCCACACCACGAATCGCGGATTGAACGTCACGTCCGCGACGTACCCGAGCAAGCCGACGAGTGCAACTGGCACCAACGATAACGCGATCATCAGAACGAGCAGATTTCGCCTGTGCAAGTAATCGGCACCCGCCAGTCCGAGACAAACGAATACGACACATGCTGCGGCTGCGGCGGGTACGGCCCGCTGCAGGGCCTTCGTTTGATCCATGACTTGCAAATCGCGTTTCGAAGGTCCTACCGAGTAGCCAGTCAGCATCGACACGTACGTATAGCCCATTGACGCGACGTCGAACGGACGCGACTCACGCAAGCTCTTCTGAAAGTGCAAATCCCTTCCCACGAAACCGATCAAAGGCAGTGCGAGGACCCCAAGGCAAAGATTGCTAATCCACCACTGACGACTCCAACGCCATCCGTACTCGTGGATCGCAAAGGCCAGTGAAAGAACACTCAAATAGAGGGCAAAGTAATAGTGGGTATACATGCCGCCCAACGAAGCCACGACAAACAGCAGCCAATCAGACCTGCGACGCGTACGCACCGCAATCGCTAATGCCCCTGTTGCCAACACCGCCCAAAAAATGACGAGGCCGTAGGAACGAATGTATTGCGAGTAGTAGATACTCAGCGGAGACAGTGCGAGTAGCGTAGCCGTCATCAGCCCCAGTACCTGGCCGAACGCCCGGGCCCACAGCGTACCAACCAGCCACACTGTGCTAACACCAACGATCAGCGATAGCCACCTGCCGGCCATGTCCGACGGCCACAGCGTGTACACAGCTTTGTGCAGTACGGGGAAGAACGGAGGCATCGAGTCGGCAGCAAGGGCCGCTTCGGTATAGCTCAGCTTCGTGAGCTGGAGTTCGGAATACTCGTCAATGTCCAAACACTGGGCGGACAAGTTCCACGCGCGTCCTACAATGGCCAGCACCACCACCGCCAACAACCAAATCCTCGTAGAGATCACCGGCTCTCTCTGCCCGCAGCGGAAAGCGCTGGCTCACGTTCGTCTAACTGAGCGAGTTCGGGAAGGCTGCTTTCGTCCATTTGCTGAATGGGATTGCCGGAGGAGGCCGCTGCGTGCTCCTCCATCGTCACGACAGCAAATTGATTGGTGTATAGCTCCAACAGCGCTGAGACGAACGCCAGTTTCACGTCACTGCTCGACTTCATCCCGGGAAAGAACTGCAAATCTTGATCATCGTCACTGCCCAAGAACTCAAGGGGATGAAGGAGGAACGACGGTTCGATTTTCAGCCTTCGGCACAGCATTAGCGCGGTCCGGAAATATGCCATCGCGAGCCCTGGAGAAAACTCTCGCAAGTACATCAAGTAGCTGGCGTGGATTGGGAATCTCAATACTGGCATAGTCGTCACGGGAATGCGTGTCAGCAGATGTGCGTCGCTTGATCGCCATACGTGCGGACGAAGCGTTTGAAACCCGTCACGAAATCGGCCAAACAGCTCCTTGCGATCTTCGCGTTGTCTACGATTGAGTCGTGTTCGGAAAAAATAGAAGAGACGCGCTAGCGGCCCGAGAAATGTAGGAAACGACGTGGCGTCGTAGCGATACCCGCGGCTAGCAAGCTCTCGCAGCACTTGGTCGGAGATACTGAATCCTGGTCCCCGAAAACCCCGAGTTTCGGCGCCCGTGACCTCACGAATCGCGTCCTCAGCTAGCTCCAGTTCCTCGGCGATTTGCTGCTCGCTGTAAAGATGAAGCCACGGCTCGTGATGAAACGAGTGGTTCGCTATTTCGTGACCAGCTGCTGCAATCGATTGCAAAGGCTGTCGGTTCTTCTCCAGTTTCGCATCCTGGCCGACAACGAAGACTGTTGCTTTGACGCCAACCAAGTCGAGTGCGCTGAGAATGCGCGGCACGACCGTATCGAAATAACTCGGTAGATCCTGCCAGCGCTGGTCACCACGTACCTTAAGATACGACCACTTGTTATCAAGATCGAGCGACAAGCTCGCCAACGGCTTCGTCATCGGTGTGTTCGCTTGGGATGCTCACGGTAGTACACTCGGGTACGCTCGGCAGTAGAAGTTCTTCCACCGCTCGGTCAGCGAGCGCTATCGTCTCGTTGACGTTCAAATTACCGCCCAATATCTGCGCGGAGTTGACTGCAAAGACGTTTGGCAGCTTCGACTTCATAGGCGGCAGTTTCTGGCTGTAGTCCTGGGTTGGCAACGCCATCACACTGCGCACGCGAGATGTGCGGAAGGCAACTGCATCTTCACGCTGAAAGTCAGGATACATTTTTGTCAGCGCCGACAGAAACTTTTCTTCCACCTCCTCGTCCGACCAACTCCAGGCAGGGTCGTCGGCAGTTACGTAGTTTGGCAGATAAACCAGATGGTGACCGTTTAGTTCTTCTGGCTGAACAATCGTTGTCATTTCGATCACGGCTGTAAACGGCACCCAGCTATCCGTGATATTGGTCACGTAGTAGCCATTGAGCGGACGCTTGAGCAGCAGCGACGAGCAGATGATTCCTAGATACTCGATATCTTCGTGTTGCTTCCTTTCCTCGGCGGGCAACTGTGGACATGCGCGAGCCATGATTGAAGACGGCGCTGCTACAACGACTTTATCAAACGCTTCGTCGCGGTCGTTCGTCTGCACGCGAACTCGTTCATCTTCGAGCGTAAGGATCTCTTCGACTGGGCTACCCATGCGGATCTCGACGCCAAGATCAACAAGTTCTTCGGCCATCCGTTCCAGAATTCTCGCGTAGCCGCCGGGTACGTAGCCGAACATCTCTTTCTTCAACCCGGTTCGTCGCGCCGCATACATGCGGTTTATGTGTGCCCAGATGAACGCGGCAGACACCTTCTTGTACGCAGACCCAAGTTTTGCTTTGAGCAACGGTAGCCAAATCTTCGAGAATGTCCCCTCGCCCGACCATCGCCGCAGCCAGTCGGTTACCGGGACTGATTCGAGCCTTTGCCAGGCTTTAATCTTCGACGCATAGAAGATCGTCCAGCCCAGACGTACTTTTTCGACTAGGCTGAGTGGCGGAAATGTCAGAAACTCGACATTGTTGGACATCGAGTAGTGCTTGCCGCCGGTGTAGAAACCAGTCTTGGTTTCTACCCACTTTATTTCTTTCTCAAGGTCTAGTTCCTGCAAAACTCCACGTAGCGAATTGTCGGACAGCAGCGTGACGTGATAGTGACGGTCCCATTCCACATCGCCGAGCTGCCATGCGCTGGCAAGTCCACCCAGTACGGGTGCGGCCTCGTACAAAACGACACGTTGGCCAGCCCTGGTAAGCCTCAGTGCGAGCGTGAGCCCCAGCATGCCGCCGCCAACCACGGCCCAGCGTTGATTTTCAAGCTCGCTTACATTGTTGCCCATCGGATGATCTCCTGCGCCTCTCGCCCAACAAGCGTCTAGACGCTTCGTCTTACTGAAGAACTGACGCCCCGCACGCGGACGCGACCGGCCAAACAGAGAGTTTCCCAAACGTTACTCAGCACACTCATTTTCGAGAGACCTGGTTTGTAGTCGTAACGAAGCGTAAGCGGTACTTCAGCGAAATCCGCATTCAACGCCCGGGCCTTGAGAAGTAGGTCTACCATGCAAGAGAACCCTTCTTCGCTGATCAGGTTACCTCCATAGTGATCGAGCATTTCGTGGAGCAATCCCGCTCGATAGGCCCTTGCGCCGCTGGTATAGTCTCGAACGCCACGTGTTGGGAACAGCGATTGGAATAAAACACGACCGCCCAAACTTAACAGGTTGCGATGCCAAGGCACTCCAACCACACTGGCGCCGTGTCGATATCGCGACGCGATGACAAAGTCGTGCCCTGCCTCGATTTGTTCAAGCATCTGCGGAATCGCTTCCGGGCGTTGCGTTCGATCGGCGTCCATCGTCACGACCAAATCGCCGGCAAGTGCATCCTCGGTACCAGCCTGTAGCCCTGTGCGGATTGCGGCTGCTAGCCCTTGATTTTGCTGGTGCTGAATCAGTCGGACAGGCATTGAAAGAGAAGCTTCACGCACCACGTTGGCCGTGCTATCGGAACTGCCGTCGTCAACGACGATTATCTCGTGGTCAATATTTGCATCGGTCAGTGTCTCGACGATTTCTCCGAGAAAAAGCGAGAGGGCCTCCTCTTCGTTGTAAGCTGGAAGCACGATTCGGATCTTGCGGTGACGAGCACCATCGGCCGCTCCGCTGACTGTTAGTTTCTCTGCCGTAACGGTATCTTCGCGATCAATCGCCGCCACGTCGGCCGCGGCAGTTTCTTCGCAATAGTCAGCCTGTTGAGTCATGTCTTGTAGTCCGCCATCTGAGTGGTATGAGAGCACTGAACCGCCGTTATCTGGCAGGTCAGCTTCCACAAATTTCGCGACGCTTCGTCGCAGCTTATAGCTTATGTCTTCACCTTGTCTGTGATACGCGTTTGAGGCTTAAAGTTGTTGACTCGGAATACGCATCATTCTCTTGACACGTTGAACAGTCAGTCGAGGCGAGCACAATGCTGCCCAGCACAGACGCAGTCTGCCTCGTATGGGCTTCCCGCCAAAAATTTCTTCGACCGCGACGCGATACTGACAACGTGCGTGGATATCCAGTGAATCTAACCAGTGCGCAAACGTTGGACGCCCGGCGCGCAGCTCGCGATACTCGTCGGGCGTCAGCGATGGTAGTCCTAGTCGTCGACGATGGGCCAACTCAATCGAGTACTCGTAGCTGAACCGAACGCGCCGCATACCGCTGCCCGAGAGACTTCCTTGATGCACGCGGTAGTGATACAGCGGTTCGTCGAGATTCGCCAAGTCGGCAGCCTCGCCCATCCGCAGCATCATATCGGTGTCGTCATCGAGTTCGCCGTACTGCCAGTAACCGTCGATACCTTGTATCACTGGCGTGCGCATCATGACGGTCGGATGGCACATGGCGTGGTGTCCCTCAATCAACGCCTTCCAAATAGCGTTGTGCGAACTTGGTAGCTTAATGCTCTTACCGACAGTCTCGTCGCCCATGCACGCGGTCTGCGTACCGACCATCCCGACTTCGGGGTGACTCTCCATAAAGTCCAGCTGTTTCTGCAGTCGGTCTGGCAGCGCGATATCATCGGCATCCATACGCGCCAGATACGGCGTGGTGCACTGATTGATGACGACGTTCGAAGCAACTGAGCAGCCACCATTTTCCTGATGGATAACTTGCACACGTGGATCGGTCAAACTTTCAAGGTAGTCGCGCGACCCATCGGTTGAGCCGTCATTGACGATTACCAGTCGGAAATCTTCCAAAGTTTGGTTTAGCAGCGAATCCACCGCCTCAGGCAGATACGGCATGCCGTTGTATACGTTTAATCCAACCGTAACTTTTGTCATCGAACGACTCACCAATCACTGAGAGTGCGAAGTCTATTTGCTAGTTGTAAACAATCAATATGCCGGTTGAGGTGACTGCCATTCCATTCTGACCGTGCGGAGCGATTCTACTCCTCCGTGCACTTCCTCAACTTCCGTTTGGTCTTGCTGCGGATGTCTGACTATCAACATGAACAGTGCCACGCCGACAAACAGTCCCAATTCCCTGGGGTATACGAAACTCACCTCGACGAAGCCATCGACAAGCCCCGCGCAGAGCAATCCGAACACGAATCGATAGGCCGGTTCGCCAGTGGCAAAATACATCAAGGCCGATCGGACCAGCGCAGCGAGAACCAACATCAAAACCATCGCAGCGCCGAAGTACCCGACGTCGAGCACGGTCTGAACGTAGGCGGAGTGAGAATGTCCCGGAAACCAATCGAGCTGCTTGGCTAGCTTCGTCGTTCGATCGGTGTTCCAGAACGCGCCGTAACCATAGCCTTTCAGTCGATTGTCTTTGGACTCGTCGAGCACCGCCTCCCACAACGGTATCCGCCCCGTCAGCGTACCCACACCTTCTGATCGACCGAGAGCGGCAGTTTCTGAAAGCCTCTGCTGTGCATGCGAACTGACCGTCAACACAAGTAGAGCGCCTGCTGATAGCGCCACTCCAGCCAGACTGACAACCATGATGAACGATCGAAACGACTGACCAACCATCACGATAGCAGTAAGGCCGATCAGCGACGACGCTAACGCGCCGCGAGTCTTCGTCAGAATCACCACCGCCAGCATCGCCGCGAACACAGACTTCCAAACCGTGGGACGGCTAGACGTCTTGTAAAGCGTAAAGGCTATCAGCATTACCACTAACGCTTGGTGCGCCAGCAGGTTGGAGTGTAGCGTTCCATGCAAGCGATAATCGGGCTGCCAAGGGCGACCACCCATCGCGACATCGACGGCACAGGCGGCAGCTACCGAGACCATGGCCATGATCGCTAGCACTTTGAGAAGTTCGCGTGGTTGAAACCGTCGGGCAAACGAGTACGCAACCCCGGCGTAAGCTACAATTCTAACCAGTTCGCGCGCCGTCTCGTTGCGACTGAACGACCAGAAGTAGCTCGACATCACCACGAGCAGACTGCAAGCCATCCAAAACAGCATCATCGAAAGTTGAATCCGAGTGTTCGAGGGGCTTGTGTAGAAGCAGTAGGCGGCAACCGAAAGCAATCCCAGAAACCCGAGCTTGCGGTGTGCGGGAGCCGCGTTGACGTCTTCTTCAAACTCGGCCTGATCAGAAATTCCCGCGCCGAGTTCGACAGCTACGCCATGCCGGTGCTGCTCTAAGTAGGTTTCCGCGTGCGTGAGGCCGACAAGGCAGAAGCCAAGCAATATCCCAATGCCCACCAACACGGAGTCCGCCGTCTTTGACGGATCCGCGAGTCGAGCGGGGATCGGTTCTAACCTGCGATCAGTCTGCACGCGGGCATCTCCTATGGAAAAACTTCCATTGTAACATGCCTGCACCAAATGAGCCGATTGCCATCGCAAACCCAACGCCGATAGCGCCATACCAAGCAATCAGCGGAATGCCCGACGCGAGAATCAACGCCAGTCGAAGCAGCGACCCGGCCAGCATCCCTTTTCCATCTTGCAGTGCAGTCAGACCTGCTTCAATCGGCACGAAACAGACCTGCAAATACATGCCCAAACAAAGCGACGCGACAATTGCTCCCAGACCGGCGAACTCGTCACCGAACGCAAGTTCGACCAGCGTACCGCCGCTTATTGCTAGGCCCACGAACAGCACGCCAAACCCAACCACAACAGCACCAGATCCACGCATGGTTTTTTCGCGCAGTTCCTTTGATCCCCCTTGGGCATAACTGTTCGAGAGCACCGAGCGCGAGAGATTCTGAACGGTGAGCAAGACAGGATTAAAGAGCATGACGGTAATCGCCGCTGCGGAAAACTGACCCATCGCCGTCAGTCCATGAAACGACTCAACGAGCCAATAATACGATGCGTCGCTCACCAGCCAGGCGATGGACACAACAAGCAGCCATTTGCCGAACTGAAAATTATGCCCCCAGTGCGCGGCCACGCGACGGCTTGCCACACGAAACCGATCTCGATGCAGTGCGACCCATAGCACACCCCAACCGCATCCGACGGCCATGCCAAGTAATGCCGACACCGCCGACAGCTTCTGCGTCCAGGCTAGGCCGGCGAGAATTAACAGTTGGCATGCCGCGATTGGCACATCAACCTTCAGGAGCGAGGCAGTTTGCATATGCGCGAGGAGATAACGTCGCAGATGCTCGCGCAGCAACATGAGCGTCGAAAAAGGTATCAACGCCAGGCACATCGGAAGCAACCACTGCTTATCGCTCAATCCCAACAGTGGCACGATTGCCACGCCGACCAGTACGGTTGCAATTCCTAAGA
The DNA here is from genome assembly GCA_039184115.1 of Planctomycetota bacterium. Lineage (GTDB taxonomy): Bacteria > Planctomycetota > Planctomycetia > Pirellulales > Lacipirellulaceae > Bythopirellula. The sequence goes on from JBCDBK010000019.1 coordinate 17,581, forward strand.
CAATCAACAAGAGATGGACCGTGGCGCTGCCGAGAAAATACTTCTGTCGCGTGCGGTTCATCCTTGGTGCGCGGGAGGTATACGGCATCCAAATAAGAGCATTCGGAATTCCTGCTGCCAACCAAAAGATACGGACTGCCAAGGTGTAGATTCCAAGCTCGATACTACCACACGCGCGGCCAACAATTGCGGCGGCGGCGAAGCTAGCGATGCTAACCACGCCCTGATCGACGAAGCCCCAGACGCTGAGCGAGTTGCGAACCTTCGCGATACTTTTGGCGAGGGGGCCACGCGGCAGGTTAACAACGGAGACGTCGTCGGCGATGTTCGCTGCGGGCAAACCGAGAGCCGTCCGCTTGTCCCGAAGGGACAAGGGAGACGAATCGAAGGTAGGCGAGTCATCCATCGCAGCTCTCGTCAAAAATGTTCAAACCGAAACGCCGCTCGCTGTCGGTATGTCGACAGCAGAATCAGTAGGCTCTTCTAACGTGACTTGACTGGTGCCACCAAGTATTTTTCCATAGCAGGCCATCATCTCGCTGTTTAGCGCATCCCAATGGAACCTTCGTGCACGCTTCAATGCTCCGTTGCTCAATCGCTGCAGAAAATGAGGATCGCTGGCGACTCGAACCAGTCCTTCGCGGAACGCGTCAATCACTTGCTCTGGATCACGAACCGGAATGGGAATTGCGCACGCAGGCGTCATGATGTCGCGTGCCCCTTGATGGTCGACGCCAACAATGGCAACGCCTGCTGCCAGCGATTCGAGTAAACCGGTGCCCGAAGTGTCTCGCAAACTGGTAAAAGCGAATACATCCGCCCATTGGTAGTGCTCGTCGCGCAAGTTATAGTCGGGCAGCGGAACCCATTCGACGCGGTCGGCAATGCCTAGCGCCTCGGCCATCTGTCGATAACGAGTTTCGCGCGTGCCTGATCCGAGCACACGCAATTTGATATCTGCTTCGTCCGGTGTCCGGGCGATGGCTCTGAGTAGCAACGGCAGCGCCTTCCAACATTCTAGCCGGCCAGCCCAGAGCACCCGCAGCGGTCGCTTCATGTCGCGCAGTTCGCGCAACTTGGTTTCGGCACGCTCGAGTCCGGTCTCCAGCTGACACGGAATCTCCATGCCTCGCGCACGCCTAAAACTCCTGCGTGCCTGTCGATTTGCCGCATATACTGCGTCGGCGGTCGTGAGTGCCCTACCTACGCGCAGGCCAAACCTCAGCTGCACTTGGTTCACGAGGCTCCGCCACGCTTCCTTCGCTGCGCCCATCGCATCGAATGTTCGCAGAAATCGCCATGGCACGTCCTGCGTTCCGCCGATTGGCCCCCAAACGAACGGAACGCCCAACTTCCAGCAATAGCCGGGCTCTCGATAGCCGCAATAGCTCACCTGGTGAACCAACGAAAACGGCTTCTGCTTGTGCAACTCTCGGGCGGTTCGCAATACGCGCCTATGCCAAAGTCGATATGCCAAATAAAACCCAAACGGAGTATCAATCAAGCGCTTTTCCATTGCCGTGTGTGCGACGGTTATGACCTGCAAGTTCGACACTTGAGGATTCACATCACACTGCACGTCCGCGTAGGGCTCAACACAGATCACTGTCGTGTCGTACTGCCGCGCGGCGTTCTTCGCGCGTAGCCAACTCAAACGCGACTCCATCGAATAGTCGGCGTCAAAGCAATGCGCGACAATCAATACGCGTTGGCGTTCTGGCGAGTTGGGTTCTGGTGACAATTGCATAGATATCGGAAGCTACTCAATTCCGTTCGCATGCCTGTGCGATTCAGAGCGGGTTCATCGCATGCCGCGTTGCAACAATAGGGAGGGAAGCGTGAGAAATAGCAGTCGTAGGTCTTCGATCAGGCTATAATTTTTGACGTAGCGCAAGTCCATTCTCACCCATTCGTCAAAGCTCACGTTTCCACGCTCACAGACCTGCCACGTGCAGGTCATGCCCGGCACAACTTGTAATCGACGCCGTTGCCAACCCTGGCAGGCAGCCGACTCTTCGACCGGAAGCGGTCGTGGTCCCACCAATGACATATCGCCTTTTACGACATTCCAAAACTGAGGCAGCTCGTCCATACTGGACCAGCGTAAGAACCGACCGACGGCCGTCGTTCGCGGATCGCGTTTCATTTTGAACGCCGGCCCGTCTTGCTGGCTAAATTTGCGCAAATCCTGCTTCAATTTCTCGGCATCGACACGCATTGTGCGTAGCTTCCACATGGTGAACTGTCTGCCACCATGCCCCTCGCGTCGCTGCTGAAAAAACGCCGGACCATTGGAGGTGCATTTCACGGTAATCGCCGCTACGGCAAGCAACGGGGCACTAGCCAGCAAGCCGACCGAGCCGCCCAAAACATCTAGCGTTCGTTTCCAAATGGGCATGTGTTTTGCGAAGAAAAACTCATTCGTCGAGCGGGCGTCATCCGGTCTAACCTCGGTCAAACTTGACTGCGATTCGTTCGCCTTGTCTCCCGACGAATCGAATTCGTCGTCGCTATTTGCGTTCTCTTCGTCACGTTTGTTCGTTCGTGCATTGTTGGGATACTCCAACACTTCGCACTCAGGGCGCCCAGGACCGGGAGGAAAGATCTCGCTGATATCAGCGGCCACTTTCCACGCGCCGGCTGAATTCGTGTCTGGTAGCAGCACGGCGACTCGCCCATCTCGTAGCAGGCCAGGCGTGTCAGTCACGCGAATCCGCCCCTCCAACAGGCGTGCAAAGAACGCCAAATCTTCACCGCGCCTATTACTGAGCCGAATTAGCAACAGCGACAACACGGAACCATTGCGGTCGACTCGCATCCGCTCGCAATCGGCGGCAAATCGGAAGTCTTCGTCACTAAGTAAGAAATCGCCAGACGTCACACTTCGACGCCGGATGACGTCGCTATGCAGCTTTCGCGACCCAGCGTCGGGTCGGACCGTATCTTGTGTCATTTCGTTTGTTCTCAGGTGCCCTATCAGAGAATGCTCTTGCACTTAGGTAATGCAAAACGGCGTGCCAATTACGTCATAGTTAATCACGAACTTGAATCAGGTTACAAAAGCTGCATCAAAGGTCGTCCGCAATGCAGACGGTACAAGATCAAGGAACTCTCATGGCAGATCTACGTGGCCAAATCCGCCAATCGGCCAAAGGTCAGAAACCTCCCCGTTTCTTGACTTGTTTCGCAGTTCGATGTTTTTATTCGGCGGGGGTTGCGCTAATTGCAAGACTTCTGGTTGCCTGAGTCGACTCTTCGCGTCTAGCAGATACTGGCAGGGTTAACCAACTAGCTGCTTACGGGCATCGTTGTCGATGTGCTCCCGGCGACTGGCGAAAACCTCAACGCAACTCACAAGCAGCCAGTCACTCACGAACGGCGGCGCGCAACATCCGCAAATTCGTAACGACTTGACTGTAATCGCAGTGGGTTACGTTGCCGATTATAATACGTGTGCAGATACTATCGAAGCATTTTTAAACTTTTTTGCCCGACTTTTTGTCACCGTCCGATCGGCTCTCAAGAAGGACCATAAATGCCATCAGTTGATGCGGCAAAACCACCGGGAACTTCGTATAATTGAGTTCACGGTCCTGCGATTAAACCAATTAAGTACTACTAGTACCGCCGATTCCAAGTGACGGTTGTATGGCTCAGCCAACGGGCAAGAATTCGAGTCGCGATGCCATTCGCGAGGCCTCGACTGACTCTTTCAAAAGCGGCGAAATTCATCATAGTAATGCGGATTCTGCTGCATTTGGCTACCTCATCGTCGATCGCTCGACACGACGTGTCACTCAGGCCGACCGAGCTGCTCAGGCCTTCTTCGGAATCAGTCTCGTAAGCTCGGAATGCGTCGACCTGCGTGACCTGCTGCCAGCCGCCAATGAGTCGGCATGGAACAGACTACTTGATCAGAATGATAAAAACGACGAGCAGATTATCACGGTCTCAACCAGCTTATCGAATTCGCCAGAGATCGGCATTTCCGCGATTGCCCTGGACGGAACCAATCCCACATGCGTGCTGTTGGTACTTCGACGCGAAGGCGAATCAGCCCAGTCGAGCAATCATTTGGATGCGCTCACTGGGTTGCCAGATCGAAGGGAATTAGCGACAAGATTCCAGCAGCTACAACACATCCAGGCGATAGGTCACACGTTGCTTTTCTTAGACCTAGACGAGTTCAAAGTCGTCAACGATCACCATGGACATCAGGCTGGCGACCAAGTACTCGTGGAGCTTGCATCGCGATGGCGCGAGTGTTTGCGTGATCAGGATCTGGTGGTCCGCTACGGCGGCGACGAATTCGTCATTCTGCTGGCTCATGTAGCGTCGGCAGAGGCCGCGCGACCGATTGTTGAGCGGATCGTCCAAGCGACGTCCACTCCAATCGAAGTCGCCCAAACCGAGGTCTGCGTCCGCGTTACCATCGGTATTGCCGTCACAACACGTCCCGAGCAGGCACTCGACGGCCTGCTTCTGGAAGCTGATCGTGCCATGTACGCAGCGAAGCCAAAACGCTCTTAGCTTGAGGCAGTACGCCGCATTCGGAAGCCGAATTTCGCCTTCGAATTCACCGGCGAGGCGCAATTTCTTCACCGGCGAGGCGCAATTTCGCCCTCGACAGGCCGAGGCGAAATGTTTGCCTATCCTTACAATTTTGACTAGTTTGGAAGTTCGGCGCCAGCGACCGATCAGACACGACATCGCGTTCCGCTGGCGAATTTCTATACGGACTTGCAGGCAAAGGTAGTCGCTCAGGTGGACACAAGCACGTTCTATCGTCGCGCGAAGAGTCTGCACCGAGCGAGATGCCTGCGTGGCTTCGAGTCGCTGGAAGATCGGCGACTGCTCGCGGTCTTCTCCGTGACCAACGGCGACGACGCTGGCGTCGGCAGTCTTCGACAAGCGCTGATTGATGCCAACAATCTGGCCGGCAACGACACGGTCGCATTCGACTCTGGGTTTTTCTCATCACCACAGGTTATTGGCCTGGCCAACCCGCTACCGACAATTGCTGACGATGTCGTCATCACAGGGCCAGGTTCAGAATTCGCTACCATCGATGCCGGCCACGGTACCGACAGCATCGCCGGCACTGGCGACGGGTTCCGTCTGCTCGACGTTGACGATGGAAACTCGGGAGCCACGATCGACGTACAAGTGTCCGGCTTGACGCTAACTGGTGGCGATGTCGCGGGAGCGGGCGGTGCAATTCAAAGTCGAGAGAACCTCACGCTCAGCGATCTGGCGATCTTCGACAACGCAACCGGGCCCGGCGTCGCAGGTGTCATCGGCGGTCCCGGTCAAGATGGCGGCGACGGCGGACGTGGCGGAGATGGGGGCGGAGTTTTTAGCAGCGGCGGCAATCTGACGGTGATCGGTAGCACGATCAGCGGCAACTCCACTGGCGGCGGAGGTAATGGTGGCAACGGCGGTGATGGCGCTGACGGCACCAATGGCCAGAACGGCGGCGATGGTGGCAACGGTGGCAATGGAGGCTACGGAGGCGGTATCTTCACCGACGGTGGTAACCTGGTTATCACGAACAGTACGATCAGCGGTAACACTACCGGCGCGGGAGGCAATAGCGGCACAGGCGGCAACGGTGGCGAAGCCGACTTCGGCGGTACCAGCGGGCTCGGTGGCGGCGGCGGAGACGGCGGCTATGGCGGAAACGGCGGCGGAATATACAGCAGCGTTGGCGAGCTAACCATCACTGGCAGCACCATCAGCGGCAACTTCACCGGCCAAGGCCAAGCAGGCGGTGCCGGCGGCGAAGGAGGTTTTGGCGCGAGCGGCGGAGACGGCGGAGACGGCGGTACCGGTGGTAGTGGCGGCGGACTCTACAGTGTCGAAGGTCGACTCGAGCTATCGATGAGCACCGTGACGCAAAACCGTGCGTCAGCCGCGGGCTCGGGTGGTGTTGGCGGGCTCGGTGGCTTCCTCGGCAGTGACGGCTCGGCAGGCTACGGTGGCGGCGTTAACAGTCTCGGTAACGATCCCTTCTTGCTCGACAACACAATTATCGCCGGCAACGAATCCGCTGGCGGCGCACCCGATCTGATTACCGGGACCGTGACGCTCAATATCGACTACAGCATTATCGGCATCGGTGATGGACTGTCGATCACCAGTTCTGTTGGCAACCAGATCGGCACAAGCGCGGCGCCAATCACCCCAGGACTTGGTCCGCTGGCGTCCAACGGCAGCAAAACCCTAACACATGCCCTGATGCCCGGCAGCCCAGCGCTTGACGCGGGCGACCCGAGTATCGTTTTCAACGCCAGCGAATTCGATCAGCGCGGGGCGCCATTCTCTCGCGTCGAAGATGGTGATCTAACCGCCGGGGCTCGCATTGACGTGGGGGCTTACGAGGCTCAATCTCCACCATCGGCTGACTTTGATCAGGACGGCGATGTTGACGGTTTCGACTTTTTGTCGTGGCAGCGCGGTTTCGGCACGACGACCGGCGCGCTGCTAGCCGACGGCAACAGCGACGACGACGAAGACGTCGACGCCAGCGATCTCGCCGTCTGGACCACGACCTACGGTCAATCAGCGGCCCCATTGCAATCGTCCGTCGCCGCTCCGGTCTCCACCGAGACCGTTGACACAGCAGTCGCAGCGCTGTTCGCGGTGGACGAAGGTAACGACGCCGATTCCGTTTTATCGAGTCCGAATGCCGATATCCATGCGATCTCGCCGGCCACGACCCCGCAAGCATTAGCCGTCGCCACGGACTATCAACAGTCTGAGACCCCTGGTGATATCGAGGCCGCAGAATCTACAGCCGCAACGCGGCTTGCAGTCGCGTTGGCCGACGAAGTCTTTGCCGACCCATTCTAAACAATTGTCGGTTGGCTTTCGTATTCCCAGCGACGACCGACTCTGCGACACTACGGCTACCTGTCTGCGTCAGCTGCGCGAGATCGCCCAATGGATAAACGCCTGGACTGTGTCGTTTGCGGATCATGCGTCGTTGACGTACTCGTTCACCCGGTTTCTTTGGACAACCCGGTGGGCGCAGGCAGACTTGTGCGTACGGAGCCGCTGGTTCTAACCACGGGCGGTATCGTTTCTAATGCCGGCATTACGCTTGCCCGTCTTGGTATGCGCGTTGCGGCGATGACTTATGTCGGTGACGACCCTTGGGCAGAAGTCGTTCGGACGCGTTATCAAGCCGAAGGAATCGAGATCGAGACGCTACGCACGCACCCCAATGCCCCCACGAGCACGACCGCCGTCTTGATCGACTCATCAGGCGAACGCAGTTTTTTGCACGCAGTCGGTGCACCAAAGCAACTCGACAAGTCGGCGTTTCTCGATCGACTGGACTTGTTTGCCAGTAGCCGCATCATGCTGCTCGGCTATTTTCCACTACTCCCCAATCTACTCGATGATCTGCCTACGGTCCTCCAGGCAATTAAGGGGGTCGGATGCCAAACTGCGTTGGACTCCGCGGGCGATGGCGGCAAGCTTGAGCATCTGCAACCGTCGCTTCCCTATTTGGATTATTACGTGCCCAGCCTGGCAGAGGCGACGCATCAAACTTTAGAAACTGACCCGGTCAAGATCATTCAAGCCTACCGCGAAGCTGGAGCCAGTGGCACGTTGGGCGTGAAGCTCGGCAGAGACGGGGCACTGCTAAGTCCGCGGGCGCGAAGCTATATCGAAGTGCCGCCCGTGAGTCCGCCAGGACCATTAGTCGACACGACTGGCGCCGGCGATTGCTTCTTCGGGGGTCTACTATGCGGCTTACTCAATGATCTTGACCTCGCATCGGCGGGCCAGCTCGCCTCCGCGGCTGGCGCGTCTTGCGTCACTGGCTTGGGTGCGACGACGGCAATAAGCGACTATGGTGCCACTGCACGTCTCGCTGGCTTGATTTGATACCTCGGTGCTCTCAAGTTGGTCGGCTAGAGAAAACTGTCGGAGGCCACGTATGCGTCAATCAAAGCACGCTCCCCGACTTCCCCTTTCTGCGAAATGCCGTGCTCCATTCCCAAGACGCCTGCGAATCCTTTGGAATGGATGTGTCTGAACACGTTGCGGTAGTTAATCTCTCCTGTCCCGGGTTCTTTCCGCCCAGGATTATCTCCGATCTGAAAGTAAGCAATTTCCGACCAAGCCCGGTCGATGTTTGGGATAATGTTGCCTTCTTGAATTTGCTGGTGGTAGATGTCGAACAGAATCTTACAAGCTGGACTGTCGACAGCCCGACATATCTGATACGCCTGAGGAATCTTGCTTAGAAATAGACCGGCATGATTAGCCCACCAATTGAGTGGTTCCAGAACCATCACCAAGCCGTGCGCTTCAAGAATATCGCTAGCGCGGCGCAGGGCTTCGACGACGTTGGCAGTCTGGTAGTCATGCTCCAGCCGCATGTCCACGTAGCCTGGCACCACCGTCATCCATTTTGCGTTTACGCGTTTCGCCACCTCGACCGACTCACGAATTTCCTCTATAAATTTCGCCCGCACCGCTTCATCACCCGTGGTGAGCGTTGGCTGCTTCCAATCAATCGACGACGCGACGAACACGCCCATCGTCATGCCAAGCTGATTCATCGTCCTGGCAATCTTCTCCTGCAATTCGATCGACCGCTTTTTCATCCCGTTATCTTCCCACGCGGTGAATCCCTGGTCGGCGGCAAAGTTCAATTCGGCAATCGGATCATCACCCGCCATGTGCTTGAACATGCCAAAGTGCGGCGCGTACTTGAGCTTGAATTTTTTTGGCATCTTCGCCTCCTCGGCCTGAGTGGCAGTTGTCGCAACGAGAGTCGCAGTTGCCAAGCTGCTAGTCGCTAGAAAATCGCGCCGCCGCATATCAAAGTACTCCACTAGATGGTCATCTGAGTCAAGAGAAGATTTGCCGATGCCGAACGAAACACGCTCGACGCCGAGCATTGTAACTCAGCGAATCCCGCTGTGCAGCGTCTGATCATTGCCCGCGTAAATTTGTGCGGTGTCAGATGTCGAATTGAATCCCTTGCGCCAATGGCAACGCGTCGGAGTAGTTGATCGTATTGGTTGAACGACGCATGTAAGTCTTCCAGGCGTCGGAGCCAGACTCTCGACCGCCGCCGGTCTCTTTCTCACCGCCAAAAGCGCCGCCTATCTCGGCGCCGCTCGTGCCGATGTTGACGTTGACGATGCCACAATCCGATCCGGCCGGCGAGCAGAAAGTTTCAGCTTCGCGAACATCCTGCGTCAGAATCGCAGACGATAAGCCCTGAGGCACATCGTTATGCACGTCGATCGCATCTTCCAGTGACTCATACCGGAGCAAATAAAGAATCGGCGCGAAGGTCTCCTCTTGCACAATGGATGCGTCAGCCGCGATTTCCACCAAGGCCGGACGAACGTAAACACCGCCGCTCGGCACACCGTCGGTTACTCGGCCTCCACCGTGCACAGTGCCGCCCTGCTCTGTCGCGGCGGCTAGTGCACGCTCCATCGCTTCGCCCGACCGTTCGTCAATCAACGGACCGATTAGCGTTCCTTCGGCAGTGGGGTCACCGATTGGCAGACCTTTGAAAACCTCTAACAACGAGTCTCGCAGCTTATCGGCAATCGACTCGTGCACGAACAAACGCCTCAAACTCGTGCAGCGCTGTCCACACGTGCCCACCGCCGAAAAAGTAGCTGCCCTAATCGCGAGTTCTAAATCGGCCGAGGGAGCGACGATCATGCCGTTGTTTCCGCCTAGCTCCAGCAGCGAGCGCCCAAGACGCGCCGCCACCGCTTGCGCCACGGCGCGACCCATCGGAATTGATCCGGTCGCAGAGATCAGCGGCAACTGCTGCGAAGCTGCTAACCGTCGCCCCACGTCCACTCCGCCAATCACGAGGTTTGAGATCCCGGGTGGCACCTCTGGACAGTCGGCGAGTGTTTTGGTGACCAGAGCCTGACAGGCAATTGCGGTCAGCGGTGTCTTCTCTGAGGGTTTCCACACCACAGGATCGCCGCACACCCAAGCGATGGCCGCATTCCATGCCCACACGGCGACGGGGAAGTTGAACGCGGAGATCACCCCAATCGGACCCAGCGGATGCCACTGTTCGGTCAGACGATGGCCGGGACGCTCGCTCGCGATTGTCTTACCATAAAGCTGACGACTCAGTCCGACGGCGAAGTCGCAGATGTCAATCATCTCTTGAACTTCACCAAGCGACTCTTGCGTGATTTTGCCAGCCTCCCAACTAACCAGGGTTGCGAGATCGGACTTGAATTCTCGCAACTTCATACCGAACTGGCGGACAAATTCACCACGCACAGGCGCGGGTACGCTTCGCCACTCGCGATAGGCCGATTGAGCGGCGTCGATCGCGACATCCAACTGGCCACTACTCGCCATCGCGAAATCGGCCAACTCGCTGCCATCGATCGGAGACTGCGTCTGCAGCCGGGCTCCGTCTCCGGCGAGCCACTGCAAACCGCAACCCACACCATTTAGCGGTTGCTCGATCCCCAGACGCGACAGCGCAACTTCAACATTGCTATTCATTGCCAATACTCGTGAATTTCGTGGATTTTTCGGAGTCGTAGACATTGCCGAAGCGATTGGCCAGGAACTTATCGAAATCGACTTGCTCTTGCAGCACAAAGCCATGCGTAGGAAGTTCTCCAGCGGCGTGCATGTCGACGACAGCGCAAATTCCACCAGCCGTGGTAATCTGAATTGCACTCCAGTTCTCGTCGGCGATCGTTTCGTGATAAATCTTCCGCGCATCGCTGATTTGCACCAACTGACCGTTACGCATGCCGGTGACCGTACAGAAGGTAACGACGACGTCTTGGAACGTCACAGGCACCGAGTTTTCGAGAATGTCCTTCAGCAAGTCGCGCCGATCGTTCAGCCGCAGCTCATTCACCAACAACAACATCGTCTCCTGGTGGCCAACGTAACGTACCGTCTTGTAGTTCAACTCGCGAACCTTCCCGTCCAGCGTCTCGCAAAGCGTCCCCAAGCCACCACTTGTGTTAAATGCCTCGTATCGCACACCATCCAGCGAAAAGTGTTCCAGGCCTTCCAGTGGCAAGACGTCCAACCGCTTGCCGTTGTTGATTGCCTCGCACGGGTTGCAGTACTCGTTAATTAATCCGTCGGTCGACCAAGTGAGGTTGTACTTGAGCGCGCCGGTTGGAAACTGCGGCAGCGCTCCGACGCGCATCTGCACCGTATCAAGTTTATCGAATGACGCCGTCAGATGATTGGCCACGATCGAGATGAAACCTGGCGCGAGTCCGCACTGAGGCATGAAAATCTGACCGGCTTTGGCCTTCTCGGCCACCGCCCGGACACGTCTGGTGGTCTCGACGTCCTCGGTAAGATCGAAGTAGCTTGCGCCGACGTCCAATGCGACCTCTGCCACCAGCGGATTGAAGCGAAAGCTCAACGCCGAGATCACCGAGTCGCTGCCCTGCATCGTCGAAGTGAGCTGACTGCGATCGCCAGCGTCTATTTTCTGCGTAGAAACGTCAACCTGCTGCGCAATGCGTTCAAGAGCCGATTCGTCCGCATCGGCAACGGTGACAGAGTAGTCACCCGTATCCACCAAAAGTCTTGCAATCATACGGCCGATCTTGCCCGCGCCGAGTAGTAGGATACGATGCATAGAGTGGTCACTCGAGAGAAATTCAATCGATTCCGCCTTGCAAATCGATTGTTGCGTTAGTTGTTTCATCAGGCGAACGTTACATACTAAGCTAACGGTTTTAGACCGTTCAACTCCAAACAGCATAAGCTCGATGGTCGGCAAGGCAAAGATTCAAGATGCGTATCGTGTTCACTCAATTACGCACACACTAATAGCAAGAGCACCAACTTTGTTATGAGCAGTCCCTTCGTTTCTCCCAGCCATCTGCGCAGCCAGCTCGTCCAGCAGATCCTGAATCGCTTCGAAGCATCGATGCCCATCTACAAGCAAATGATGGCTGTCGCGAAAGACATCAATGATCGAGCCGGCGAGGACGAGGCGCTGCGCCTCGGACGCATCATGCATGCCGCAATCCGCTGCGCGTCCGACGCCGAACTTCGCTCTATCTGTGATCTATTTGCTTTGCTCGACTGCCACCCGGTCAACTACTACGACCTCCGTGAGCGTGTCTCGGTCGAAAGCACCGCCTTTCGACCAACGACACCTGAAGAAATCGAACAAAATGGCTTCCGGGTCTTTTGCTCAAAACTAGCGATGGACTGCATACCGACTGAGCACCAGGGTTTCGTACGAGAGATTATTGACCGACGCTGCATCTTCAGCGCTGAGTTGTTGTCGCTTATGGAAACCGGCAGGGCGCAGGGGGGGTTCGATGAAAATCAGGCCGAGCGGTTCATTGAGGAATGCGTCCGAGTCTTCTCGCGACCCGAAACGGCACTCATCAGCATTGCAGAGTACGAACAACTGCGCGAGATCAACAAGGTGGCAGCACAGGTACTCGTCTGCAATGCCCTGGCATTCAACCACCTGACTCCGTCAGTAGCTTCGGTGCCTGACGCACATGCTGAGCTGACGCTGCGAGGAATCAAAACGATTCCAGTATGGCAAGGTCCAGTCGGCAGAGACGTGATTCTGCGACAAACTTCATGCCTGGCGCCAGCAGTTCGACTGAAGTTTCCCGTCGGCGACGGTTCGTTCGTCGAAGCGGACTATCAAGAAACCTTCGTCGAGTTTGAAGAACGCCTCCAGGCTCTAACACCTCGCGGGCGCGAATTGTTCGAATCGTTGTTCGATCGCGGCAAGAAATCGCTCCAGCTGGCCGAAAGCGATCCCAACTATGCCGACCATTACTACGAAGTAATGCGCGAGACACTAGCGGAGTTTCCGACCGACTCGCTTGAGCTTTGGCAGGGTAAGCTTGCCTATTTCAGGTTTAGTGCGAGCGCACCAACTGGTGATCTCCCCACTGCGGACGTGGACGATGCCGAGTTCGATGCTCTCGTCGCTTCGGGTACGATCCGACTTCTGCCGCAGCAGTATGAAGACTTCTTTGGACCTGCCGCCACGAACATCTTCAACTCCAATATCGGCCTAGACGGCGTGAGCAACGTCGGCGTCGCTGATCGTGAGTCGCAAAGTGCTTACGAACAAGCGTTAGGCCGGAATGTGGTCAACATGTACGACTACTATGATCATATCCAGGAAGCGTCGCGTCAGGCCGTTTGCCACTCGCTGGCATCAGCCACCGCTAGCTGACTGTTAGCGCGCGGCACGCTTAGGATTTTCCGGCTAACGCGGTGGTCTACTTCCTGTCGGTGCCTATCATGCTCCAAATTGATAGACGTAAGTCCTTTAGCGAAAAAGACTTGTGGAATGCCGCACGTTGACGGTTTGCAACCTAGACTTCTAGAGAGTCTGGCAGGCCCAGCGCTGGGCGGTAGCCGCGTAGGTTGAACCCATGCAACCGGACCCGACTGAATGTTGAACGAGCTACTTCCTTTCGATCCGACACAGACAGCCCAAGTCGAGTGCGGACATTGCCGCGGGCAATTGCCACTGCGAATGTCTCAAGCAGGGGAACGCGGGGCCGTATGGCTGTGCGCCGAGTGCAGCGTACCTTTCATCTCGATCTGCATTAAAGATCGCTTGCCTGATGACGGCAAGACCGTGAAGTTGGACGATCGATACTTCGACACGGACGGCCTCGCGCCGATTAGCCCGAAGGTGCGTCGAGAAGTGGCGAAATTGGCGCAGCGCGTTGAGTCGGCATCTGTCGAAAACCAGCGTCGTTCGGAACGGGTGTCTCAGCCACTCGTCGTGCCAGCCATCAAATTGAATCAGTTGATGAACCCATTTGGCGGCACGTTCAAGGTCATGGTGGCTAATGTTTCGCGTGAAGGAATCGGTTTGGTGCACAATTCGCCGATCGATAGCGAATACTTAGCGATCGAGTTGCCGCTGGACGAAGAAGAGCCCATTCAGGTCGTCGCCAGACTCGTCCGTCAACGTGAGTTGGACCAGACGCTGCGGGAATTCGGCGGCGAGTTTTACGTCCGCCTAGGAAGCGTCGCGGAAGATGACGGCATCACCTGCACAATCGATTCGACTGACGAGCAGGAATAACACGGCCAGAGGTGGATCGAACTTCGTGCAAATCTTTCGCACTACACCGCACATTTGCCAGTGAGGGGCTATAGTTTAGTGCGAGCTGCTGACCAGCCCGCAGATTTCAGAGTCGTTGCCCCAACTCCTGAAATATGCCCCAATGCCGCCCCAAGCTCAAAAATTCTCTGCGCCCAGCGTACCGCAAATCCAGTGCTGCGAACAGCGCCTGCCACTTCGTCTTACTCAAAATGACGAGCCAGCGGCAGTTTGGCTGTGCGCCAAGTGCAGCAAGTCGTTCGTCGCTTGCTGTATCAAAGAAGAACTGATCCGCTCGTCCCACCTTATCAGACTCGACGAGCGATCGTTTGATACTAGCGGCGCGCCTCAGATCAGCCTGGGCGAACGCCAACGTGCTTCGCGACTCGCGAGCCGACCGATCGGGTCCGCTACGCGCGAGCTACGTCGCTCCGAACGAGTATCGCAGTCGATGGTCGTGCCAGCAGTCTTGCTGAGTGACGCTCTCGTGCCAGAGGGCGAACCCTTTCCCCTGATGGTGTCCAACCTATCGAAAGAAGGGGTCGGCATGATTCACGACGACCGCATCGACACCGAATATCTCGCGATTGAGCTGTCTCCTACGAGCCAATCGCCGATTCAGGTCATCTTGCAAGTTGTGCGTCAGCGCGAGCTTACACCACCTTACTTCGAGATCGGCGGCGAATTCGTCGTCCGTCTGGGCAGCTTGCCCGTCCGCTAGCGTGACCGCTAGCACTGACAAACTCATATTGTTTGCATCGGTGGTTTTCGCTAGCTTATCGACCACTTTCGCAGCGCAAGTTCCCCGCATCAGCTTGCTGCCGCGTCTCGAAACCCCGTATGCCTAGTTCGTCGGCGGCAATGAGCTGATCTGCGCCGCGCCGAGGACACTTACTCACCGCAAGGACGCACCCATGAGTAACTCATCCGCATCACAGGCACCAATGCGTCTCGCCTCGCTACATCTGGTTGGCGAAGGAACCTGGCCCGACCTAGAACTTGAGAAGCTCGGTTCGCATCTCAATTTGGTCTATGGTTCACCAAGAACGGGCAAGAGTTCGCTCGCCCAGCTGATTGGCCATCTGCTATTTGGCAAAACCGACACGCCTTGGCGACGCCAGTTCGGGCAGTCGGTCGCTAGTACTGCAGGCTCGGTCACCATGAGTGGACCCGTCGGCGAGTTTGTGCTGCGTCGACAGTACGATGCCAATCGCCACCCGCGGCTGTCGATTACCTCGCAGCAAGGCGATGCCGTCGACAGCGATACCATTTCAAACTTGCTGTCGGGCTTGTCGCCGCAGAATGCAGCCACGGTTTTTCACGTCGATTTCGCCGAATCGCCGCGCGCCGATTGGCTGCTTAGCGATGCATTCTCGCGAGAGCTTGCCACGCCGCAATATGCAAAGACACGTCAAGACGACCCCTCGCAATTGTATTCACGCTGCAACTTGAATTCATTATCGACGAGCCAACAAGTCGACGGGCAGCGCGTCGACGAGCTGGTGAAGCGTCGTGATTCGATTGCCGGCGAGATACAGCAACAAATGGCAACCCGCCGCAGTGAGAGCGAAGTTCTCGAACGCGAAGTCGGCGAGATTGACTCAGCTCGTGTCGCAAAGCGAGGGCAACTGGAACAACTACGTGCTCAGCTCCATGCGTTGGATGACGAAATCGCTTCGTTGGAGACTTGGCTTCGCTATCATTCGCTCGACGAACACGCCAAGCACGGTGCCAGCACTCTCAACGTCGACGCCAATGGTCACAAATTGGCCGAATTGGACGAAGAGATCGCTAGCAGCCGAACTTCGATCTCGGAAACTCAGCGGCGTGAGCAGTCCTTACGCACCGAACTCGCTCAGTACGGAGCCGACGGCACTGCTGACAGTGTGACGTGCCTGACGGACGGGCGGGCCACAATCGGGGTACTGGAAAAGTTGCTCGATGACTTGGATGTTGAAGTCGCCCAGCTTGCCCGCGCACACGAGCCCGGTCGATGCGTCGGCCACGATTCCCACGCCAAGATCACGCCAGTCGCAGCGCTGCTGCGCCAGCAAGTGTATACGCTGTGCGGCCAAATTACGGAGCAAGAGCGCATCGTGCGTCGTCAGCAACTGCAAACGGAGCTGCGGCAACTGGCCCGAGTTCAGGCGGAGCTGGGCGAACGTCTGGATCTACTGCTAACTCAGCGGGAGGCGCTTGTGCAACAGTCGCAAGTTGCCGACCAGGTTTCGCGTTTGATTCCCCAGCCACCGGTGGTCGATCACTGTCAGTGCGAACACCACGGGGATTTCGTGCAAGTTGCCGACGCCATGGTACTTGGCCGAGCCGACCGTAGGCGACACCAAACGGACACCAGTGATCAGTTGCAATCGCTCCAGCGGCAACGCCAGCAACTGCTCGCCGATTACGATGTTTTGCAACGCGACTTGCAAGAATTAGACACGCGCTGGGAGCAAAGACAAGATGAGCGAGCGGGTCTCATCAGCGGGGCATCCATCGAGAAGCTGCAGGCGGAACTAGATCGGTTGGAAGCGGCGATTCGCCAATCCTTGGCGGCAGGCGAATACCGTGCAACCAATTCGTCACCAACGAATTGGCGTGCCTCGGACATTCTGGCGCAGCTGACTGATGGTAATTTGACGCAGATCCGCATCGATCGCCAGCAGTCGAAACCAACGATCGTCGACCGTCGCGGGCACGTGCGATCCCTCGATAGCCTGTCGGCAACTGAACACGATCAGCTTTACCTCGCACTGACGCTCGCCTTGGTCAGTTCCTACGCTCAACGCGGCATCGTATTGCCGCTGGTGCTTGACGAGCCGTTCCTTAATCTGAACTCAGCCCAGGCAGCCACCATGTTAGGCGTACTGGACGAATTCGCGAGCGATAGTCACCAGCTGTTCGTCTTTACTGAAGACCATGACATTTATCGCCGATATGGAACGCTTTCGGGTCACTCTTACGACCTTGATTCACTCCGCAAAACGATCACCCCAGTCGCAGCGGCGCCGTTGGTAGCCCCGCCCACGCCAACGACTGTTCAGACTGCAACTACGCGGATCGTCCGCCAGTCCTACGGCAGCGAGTCGGCTCCGGCGCTACGGCTTGCTCCAATCGAAGGCGATAGTTCCTACGACGACGAGTTTTACTTGACAGAAAGTTCCAGCTTCGTCGATTTCCCCTTGCTCGGCGCGGACACGGGACGCTTGTTCGGACTGATCGGCCTGTCGACCATAGGCGATCTCCTGGCCGCGTCAGCAGATACCGTTGCAGCGCAGCTCACGCGTGACGGCATTTCGGCGGACACCGTCGAACTATGGCAGATTCACATGGCGCTGATGTGCCACGTGCCGAACCTGACACTTGATGACGCGCAAGTGCTCGCCGCGATCGGCGTCAATTCACCAGCGGAGCTGTTCGACACCGACATCGATCGCTTGCTTGACGAAATTGCTGGCTTCCTGCGGAGCGAGCATGGCCAGAGATTTGCGCGACTCGGCAATCGATTCACACGCACGCGCCTCAGCGGCTGGCGTGACGGTGCCCGGCGCTACCGCGACCGTTGGCATCAATCGCAACACCTTTACTTGTGGACCGGCGGTCGATCGCGGCGTAGTAGCCGAACCTTAGATTCGCGTTCACGCGACAAGAGTATTTCGCGCCGCAAAACGTCGTCCGCACGCACGAATCCGACGCCAACGAAGACGATACGATCGAAGAAGTTCTATCTCAATCGCCATGAAGACGTCGAAGCCGCCCCATCCATCGGACCAAAAACCGCGTCGCGTCTGGCAAAAGTTGGCATTCGAACGGTCGCCGATTTGCTGAACGCCGATCCGGATTCGACCGCTACCGAACTTGATGTGAGCCATATCAACGCCGAGACGCTGGCTGAGTGGCAACATCAGGCGCGTCTGGTATGCCAGATACCTGGTTTGCGCGGCTACGGCGCGCAGCTGCTGGTCGCCTGTGGCTTAACGCAGCCGGAGCAGATCGCAGGCACGCAGCCAGATCAACTGGTTACGCAGGTGCTGGCCTATTGTGAAACCAAAGAAGGACAACGCATCTTGCGTTCGGGCGATCCACCCAAAGTGGAAAAGATTGCGGAATGGGTATCGCTTGCCGCCGACTCGCGTCCGCTCGAAGCAGCCTAGTCGCGTCGTCGTCGACGCCGCATCGCCAACATCGACCCGGCAACGGTCGCAAGTCCAACTGTCGTGGGCTCTGGTACGGTTGCCACTAGCGAGCCGATCGGTCCGGTATGCTGGCGCTGCCATACCAGCAGATCGCTGCCGTCCGTGTCGCCATCGTCGTCGGCATCACCCTGAGCGTTGACGCCGTACCAATTCTGTAAGATCGCCAAATCAGCTCCATCGACGTCGCCGTCCGTGTCGTAATCGGCCGTGTCGTACACAATCGTTGGCGTAATTGTCTCGTAGCCGATGTCTCGCAGGAATGCCAAATCGAGCGCCGTCAGTTCCTTGCGCGTACCGGTGGTGATATTGGGATCCATCACGACTTCCTGCTGCACGCCGTCGGAGATGCGCGTGCTCATCACATTCGAGGTAATGTGACCACCATCAGGTTGAATGAGACCCACCCCACTACCGGTCAAAGCTAGAACTTCGCTCCCGATCCAAGTCGTCCCATTTCTCATGTCATCCCACGAATCAGACACGCCAATACCGACCGCATGCATAATCTCGTGAAGCGCGACTGAGTAAAGATCGTTCTTGCCCGAGGCGACCTCTGTCGCATGATTCCAATGCCAGTAGTCATCTAATGCCGAAGCACTATCCCAGCTGCCGTTATTGTCCTGGTCCACGTCGAATGCAACGCTCCCATACGCAGCTCCATAGTCGACTGAATAGTTGTCCGTGAAACCGTTCCAATTCCACGTCCCGTCCAACGAGCCAATCACTGGCCCACCACCGCGTGTAAGTGCAGCTTCTGAGGCAAACTCAGCATTGTTGACGGCAGTCGGCGACTGATTGGGGAATCCCGATGCGCCAATCGACAGACCAATTCCCGTTGGACCACCGACCCCAAGCGAACTCCCCAGCAAGCTACGCGTACCCACGAATACCGTGACAGTGTCGGCTGGCGTGATCACATTGTCCACACTCGTCGAAACCCCCGTACTCGGGTTTGTGTAGTTGTAGTTCCAGTCGAAAGTTACATCCGTCGAAAGGTAAGACCCTTCGTAAACGTCTTGCGTGATTGCATCCAGCGAACTTGTGATCGCCGCGCTAATATCCGCAGCGGCCGCATTGATCGCTGCCTTCGCTGTTCCGTCGACTCCCGAGTGAAAAAGCGTGCCCGGCGAGAATTCTACGCTGATATCGATTGCTACCACCTTCGACGGCAACACTGCCATCAGGCAAAATGCACCAACCATGCCTTGCAGAGTCTTCAGATACATACCACTGCTCCTGTCCGTATGTGTAGTCGTAAGAGGTGCCGCCAACGTTCCCGCTTCCAGGATAGTACAGCCGTGTAAGGCAGCGGCAGACGTCCTGCTCTTAGTCTACTTGAATTCTGGGCAAGTTCTCAACCTATTCTCCCTAGTGACCGTGAGAATCGCGTGAAGAAAAACTAGGCAGCCTCAAGGAGGTCGAGCTGCGCAGCAAATAAAAGCTACGCGGCCGCCTCGACCGCGGGCACCCCAGCCGGTGTTCCGACAGCACGTAACAAGCGGTACTGCGCGCGGTTGTAGTTCGCCACGGCCTCGGTGTAGGCGTCACGCGCCTCCGCCAGGGCGGTGATCGACTGCAGTAGTTCGATCGGTAGGCCCTCGTCTTCGCGAATTCGCTGTTCGTTGAGGCGGTAGCTCTGCTCGGCATCAGCAATTGCACTTTGGGCAATTTCCATCTGCTGGCGAAAACTGGCCACATCGGCCGCAGCTTCGACCACCTCGGCCGCGATACGCTCGCGAAGCGCTTCGATTTGTAGTACTTGCTCGTGAAGTTCGCCGCGCCGCAGCTTCTGTTTCGCGACGTTGCCGGCGCCAAGATTCTCCAGCTCCCAAACTGCGACCAAATCCACATCGCTACGGTCGGAGGCCGAACTGAAGTCGGTCGATGTGCCCCCTCCAAAACCGCCGTAGCTCGTGCCAGCATACACATTGGGAATCCAAGGTCGCCACTTTTCCTCCTGCACACGGAAACACGCTGCTTCGCGCTGGGCGACCAGCTGCGATATCTCCGGACGGCTGCGCCACGCTTGCCCAATCATCGAGTTAAGGTCAGCTTCCCCGTCAACGAATTCGATCGGCATCAGAAACTCTTCGACAGGCGCCAATTGCACCTGGGGTGGCAGACGGAGGATTCGCGCTAGCCTAGCGCTGGTGGTCACTGTGGCACGTTGCGCATCTGCCACGGCGCGCCGCCAACGCGCGTGTGCGGTTCGCGCTCTGCTCACCTCGGTCTGTGAACTGAATCCCTCCTGCTCGAAGTCTTCGACCAGTTTCACCATATCACCAGCCATCTCGCTCGCCGCGGTCGCGTTTGCGAGCCGACCGTGCGCTTCTAGTAGGCTGTGATATCCCATTGCGATTGAGGCCAGCGAATCGTTAGTCGCTGCCCGCTCCGCCGCGCCATGTGCGGCTACCACTTGGCAAGCAGCCAGCGGCTTGAAATAAGCGTCTGCCAGTGACAGATTCACAAACATACGTGGTGGCCCACCGGCACCCGCGGGAAGTGGCGCATTGCCGAGACCTAAACCACCACCAAAGAAAAGTGAATTGCGTTCCACTTCGATGACATTTCCCTGCGTTTCTTGCAACCTGCCATCATGTTTATTGTAGCCGAGGCCCAACCGAATCGAAGGCAGCCATAAAGTCTTCGCCTGTAGGTGACGGGCTTGTGCCTGAAAGAGCCGGGTCCGGGCCAACCGTACTTGCAGGTTGTCGGCTCCACCCAATCCAAGTGCATTTGCCAAATCGATCGGATAGACACCCGCCTCGAGTACCGCTGGCATCGAATTCGGCGCTAGAGATCTACCGTCAGCTGCGGGAATGGGCTCGACGGGTGTAGGTCGCGGAATGACTAGCTCCGCGTCTGGTTCCGAAGCTCTGTCTTGTTCAAACGCCATCAGTTTGACGGGCTGACGATCGTCTGGCGCTTCGCCAGCCTTGATCACCGCGGGTAGCGGAGTTAAGACCGGTACGACCGTCGAAGCAGACGAAACACCGACGGCAGTTTCTTGCCGCTGTGCCAAACGTGTCGCTTCGAGAAACGGATCTTTGGTTTCCGTAGCTCGATCACCCACCGTAATGCATCCGCTGCAGAACGCGACTTGCGCCAGCACTAGCCGCCAATGCTTGTGGATTTTGAGGAGCATGCTTCGATCTTCCTTGATCGTATCACCGGCCAGTCGCAGCTACGGACAGCTACCAACTCACCGTTTCTGTTTCTGAATCCTTCAGCTTCTGTTCGTCTCTTACTGAGTCGGCATCAACAACAACGCGGTCGCCAGCCGTCAAGCCAGACGCAATTGCCACCTTGCCATCACTTTCGTACGCGACTTGGACTGATGTAGCGATGCATTCGCCATCGCTGACAACAAACACCGACTGATGACTGCCGCGGTCGCGGAGCGCCGACATCGGGATTACCGGCAACTCTTCCGACCGCAACACGATCGTCGCCGAACCGTAGCTGCCAGCGCGCAGGGGGCGCTGACCCGTGCCGGTATCAGGATCGTTCTGCAGATCGACTTCGGCTTGCATCATGCGAGTCTTTCGATTGTAGGTGCCCGAAGTGCGCGACAGCGTGCCCGTAAAAGTCTTACCGGGCACATCGTCGGCAGCAAACTCTACCGTCTGGCCAACTGCCAGCTGACTGGCGACGTCAGTCGTCGCGTGGACGAGTGCGCGTAGCTTATCGACTTTGGCGAGTACCACTAGCGGTTTGGTCATGCTACTTTGACTCGTGGGACGCACGAGATTGCCTGGATCAACATTTCGCTCGGCGATGACGCCTGCAAAGGGCGCTTCAATCTCGAGATAGTCAACCAACGTCTGTGCTTGCGCTAGCTTTGCCCTACCCATTTTCAGCTCGGACTTGCCTTGAGCCAACTTTGCCTTCACCACAAGGGTCGCATTCTCGTATTTGGCGAGCACCGCTGCTGTCGATTGCACAGCCGCTTCGGCCTCCTCCAGTAACGTCTCCGCGACGGCCCCGGCAGAAACCAATCTCTCCCGACGATCCCGTTTCGACTGTTTCAGCGTTAGCTCAGCCCGCACCACGTCGAGCTGCTTCTCAGCGGCCGCAAGCTCGGCCATCAACACTTGCTCGTTGGCAGCCACTTGCTCAATCATCGCCTGCGCGGCGTCTGCGGCCTGCTGCAATTCGGGAGCCTTCAGGCGAATGAGTGGCTGTCCAGAGCGGACCTCGTCGCCGATGTCGACCAGCACCTGGTCGATGTATGCCTCGACCCGCGCCATGATCATCGCGGTCTCGTCGCTTTCGATTGTGGCGGGCAACGTCACGGTCTGTCTGAGCTCTTGCCGTCGAACGGTACCGACGGCAATCTTGGCGACAGGTTTTTCTACCTGCTTGGTTCTGGCAGCCGGCTTTCGCGTTGCCTGCTGACAGCCAGTAACGCACAGTGCCACCAACATGCACGCCAGCAGTAGTCGACTTTGTTGTATTGCGATGGTCATGCGATTAGCTCGTTGCCCATTGAGTGCCGTTTGGCTTGGGATTGTCGATCGGATTATCGTGAGGGTTGCGTTTGAAAATAACGTAGAGGCAGGGAACCACCAGCAGCGACAAGACCGTCGCCGCGATCACCCCTCCAATGATCGCTCGCGCGAGAGGCGCATTCGCATCACCACCAAAGCCACCGATAGCCATGGGTAGCAATGCGAGCCAGGTGGTTAGCGAAGTCATCAGAATCGGCCGTGCGCGAACTTGCGCCGCATCGATGATTGCCTCTGTGATACTCATTCCTTCGCCAAGCCGCTGGTTAGCGAAATCGACTAGCACGATCGAGTATTCGACCACAATGCCCACCATCATAATGATGCCCATGAACGACATGATCGAAAGGTTCGATCCAGTCAGCAGCAATGCGGCCACCACTCCCACGAACCCCAGCGGCACCGTCAGCAGAATTACCAACGGATCAAGAAGACTACGAAACTGGGCGACCATCACCAGATAGACAAGCACCGCGGCAATCGCAAATCCCGCAGTGAACTGACTGAACGATTTTCGCATCTCCTTCACTTCGCCTTGCGAACGGAGAATGAGCCCGGGGTAATTGGTCAGTTCAAACAGTTCGCCACGATTGTCGCTGCCTCGAATAGCGCCTAGCGGGTTACCCTCTGCTAGCAATTTGGCCTCAATTGCCGTCACGAGCGAACCGGCGTCATAGCCGCGCTCGACATTGGCGTAGATGTCCATCACTCGACTGATATTGCGATGATTCACCACGCCGGGACCTTGGGCCCGTTCGATATCGGCGACGTTTCGCAGCCGAATCGGCACTCCGTCAACCATGCCAATGGGAATGTTGCGGATGGTTTCTAGATTGGTGAGCAGTTCCTCAGGATACTGCACACCGATGAAGTAGTGATTGCCCTTCGACTTGTCGACCCAGAAGGCGGGATCGAAGCCCACAGAACTGTTCGTCGCGGAGACAAGATTCTGCATCACCGTCTCGGGCGTGAGTCCCATGCGTGCCGCCTTGTCGCGATTCATCGTAATCGTCATCGTCGGGTAATCGAGCCGCTGGGCAATCCGCACGTCAGTCGTACCCTCAGTCGAGTTGGCGACTTGCTCGACCTGCAAGGCAATCTCGCGCATTTCTTGCAGATTGCTGCCCCGAACTTGAAAGTGAATTGGCGAAGGCTCGCCCATGTTCAAAGCGCTGGAGAGCATCCCACCGGTATCGAAAGCAAACTCCACATCGGGGAATTGGGCGTTGAGCTTCTCACGCAATACGTCGACGTAGTCGAATGCACCGAGTCGACCCGGCTTTCCTTTAAGCTGCACCAGCATAAACGCGTCGCCGGGACCGATATTAGGCGTGTAGGCCGCGGGCCAATCGTTGAGCACGCCAATGTTAGAAATCAGAATCTGCAAATCGGAATCGACGAGTTTCTCTTCGCCTAACGCGAAGCTTGGATCTGGCTCGCCAGTCTCCGAGGTGATTGCCTCTTCAATCTGCTGAATTCGATAATCGGTCTGATCGATATTGGTACCCGACGGCATGCGCACATACACAGTAAACTGACCAGCGTCGATAGGCGGAATCAGTTCCTGGCCCATCTGCGTCGCATAAAACGCAGCGACCGCAAACAGAGCGGCCGCGCCAATCGCCACGAGCCAGCGAATCTTTAGACAGCCTGCCACGATGCTACCGACCAGTCGCGTCAACGCCGTCGAGGCTTCGGCAACTGGCGTTTGATCTTGGCCACTTAGGAAAAACGCACAGTAAGCCGGCACAAGAGTAATCGAAAGCAAGAACGAAACACTAATCGCCAGTATCGTCGCTAGCGCGAGCGGTGTGAACAGATATGATGCCAGCCCGCTCAAGAACACCGTCGGAAAGAACACCACTGCGAACGTAACTGTCGAAATAAAGATCGGCACCGTCACCTCTTGCGTGCCCTCGAGCGCAGCCTGCCGTGGTGTCTTGCCCATCTTCACGTGTCGGACAATGTTCTCGAGCACAACGATCGACTGATCGACGAGAATTCCGATCGCGAGGGCCAACCCACCGAGCGTCATCGAGTTGACGGTGTTTCCGGTGAAGTACATGCCAACCACGGCGGCAAGCACCGCCAGCGGAATCACCAACACGATCACAAAAGTCGACACAAGGCTACGCAAGAACACGAGCACGACGACGCCAGCCAGCAGGCCGCCGAGACCCGCCGCAAACTGCAAGCCGTCGATACTTTCCTGGACGGGACCCGATTGGTCCATCGCCACCGACAACACAAGCTCGTCCATGCCCACGTCGCCAGCGAGTTCGTTCTTGAGGCGGGCAAGAATATTGGCCAGGTCTTTGCGGATGGTCTGCACGATCTCAATCGAGTTGGCGCCCGGCTGCCGATAAATCGGAATATAGGCTTTCCGCCCGCCGTTGATCCGTACGATGTTCGACTGAATCTGCGACGCGTTCTCCACCCGGCCGATGTCGCTGATCTTCACTGGAACGCCTTCGACCGTCTTGATCACCGAGTAGTTCAAGTCGTCGATCGTCTCGGGAACGGCGTTAGTAAACAACTGAAAATCTTGCTGCCCGACCTTCATATTGCCCGCCGGGATTAGCACGTTGTACTTTGCCAACTGATTCTGCACGTCCATCAGTGTCAGGCCGTAGGCTTCCAGCTTGCGCGGATCCATATATGCGTAAATCCGACGCAACTTGCCGCCGAACACAGCCGGTGAGATGACACCTTGGATCGACTGCAGTTTGTTGCGAAGTTCGTAGTAGGCGATGTCGTAGAGTTGCTGCTCGTTCATGCCGGGACTATCAACCACCACCAAGCACAACGGCAGCGAAGCTGTCGGATCGATCGGCATTAGCATGGGCGGGATGGTGCCCGGCGGCAGATAGAACATATCGCTCATCGCGTAGCTAGTGGTTTGCGCCATCGCGGTATCGAGCGAGATCCCTTCGCGGAAAAAGTCTTTGACGATGCACACGCCGGTCATCGCCTTGGCTTCTTGATGCTCAATCCCCACCGACTGGCCCGTCCACCGCTGCATGCGGCTCATGATGTCTTTTTCCATGATCTCCGGCGGCATGCCGGGATAGAACGTGACGATCTGAACCGCCGAGGTCTCAAAGATGGGCAGCAAATCCTTCGGAATCTTCGGGTAGGTGAAGATGCCCAGCACCAGAATAGCTGCTGCTAGCACGCCAACCAGATACGGGTTTTTGAGGACCGCCTGGGTCATTTGAAAGCGCCCGAATGTCCAATGAATTGATCAACAATGCAGATTCCCTAACGCAAAGTACGCGCACAGGTTCCGCTACAGTCGACATCGTCGTTACAATCCATCGGCTGGACGCGGTCGGTAATCTTACCAGAATCCGCAAAGTCTCGCATTTTGCCAGATGCTAGGACTGACGCGTCGTGAGCTGCGAGATGGCAGCTTGAGTGTCAGGGAGGTTTCTTGCCAAAACAGGCGACCGCCGTCCCTGCTGGCTATACTGGTTATCGATTTCGTTTCGCACAGGCACGATAGTTGGCGTTCGCAGCCCGGCTGCTCAGTCTCAGCGTCGTGGCACGCGCTAAACTCGCCGACGATCAGCACCCAAACGGCATAGCACCATCGCAACGATCCAGCACCTTTATCGATGGAGACTACAATCTGTCAGCGCGGCTGCTGTGCTTTTGATGCAAGCTAGCTGTAACGCTACGACGCTGCAGCTACCTAGCCTTGCCGCCATTTGGGATGCCACCAATCTGCCTGGCATCGACGGCATGGCATCTCTTCCCGATCTCACTGGAAACGGCTGGGACCTTCGCTTCGGCACAGTGGCGCCAACCTACTCCAGCAACGCGTTCGGTCGTGGCTCACTCAAGTTCGACGGCAGCATCACCGCTCCGATCTCCACGGGCGAAGTGGGCGGCGGATCGCTATTTGGCAGTTCCGACGAAAGTGATCCTTGGGCGATTGCGGTGGGACTGCAGTTTGAAGGCAGCCATCATCAGCAGTCGCTTGGCGAAATCCTAGGAGATAGTGACAACAAGCTCTCAGTACGAATCACGACCGACGATGTTGATTTTCAGGTCAGATTTCCAGGCGGACCACCGGTTGCAGGCCTGCAGAATGTGCCGATCTCGCCGGGCAGCAATGTCGTCGTGATCGTGCGCCACGATGGCAATCAGCAATCGATCGAAGTCATCTCTGATGAAGCCTCTTGGGGCAGTGGAGCGTTGAGCAAATCGATTCCGTTTCTGCATCGTGACGCGCCGCTCACCGCTTCGGCAGGTGGAAATCTCGAATTCAACGCGTCGCAGACACCGATCAACTTCTACGGTGCCGCCTACTTGCGGAATCCCAGTGACGCCGAGGTTGATGATCTCAAGGCTTGGACGGCGGGGCAGTGGCTGCTGCAAGGGCGCGATCAAGTGGTGCTGTTCGAAGGCGATTCCACCGTCGAGGTAAGAAACTCGTTTACCGATCGTACACCAGGCTGGGCGGAACTGCTGCATTCAGAGTACTTCGATGCGACCAAGACTCTCAGCCAAAACTTTGCGAACGGTGGTGCCCGAGCTATCACCAATGACCAGTTTGGCAACGGGCTCGCAGACTCGCCGCTTGTGGAAACCTGGGACTACGTCGTTGAATGGCTTTCTTCAGCCGGGGCAGACGTTTATGCGCCGCTGGTGATTGGAACGAATGACATCGACGACGGTGTTGCCCCAGAGGCGGTGATCGCAGCCGTCGAAGCCTGGGCAGAACGCACGGTTGAACATGGCGGAAAACCGATCTGGATTGGTATCCTTGATACTCAAGGAGACCCCATTGCTGTGGGACGCACGGCGGTCAACGAAGCGGTGCGTGCACGATTTCTTTCCGGCGAAAACCCGTTCTTCACAACCTTCGATGAGTTGCAACTCGACCCTGCTTGGGGTTGGACGAATGATTTGAACGTCACCGCACCGGAATTCATGGCCGACGAGACCCATCCCAACTCAGCGGGCAATGTCGATATTGCGGAGAAACTAGCGCCCAGTTTTTTGGCGATCTTGGCGCCACCCGGTGACTTTAATTTAGACGGCAAAGTCGATGCCGCCGATCTCGTCGCCCCAACGGACGGGTGGCTGGCGCGCTACGGAATCAATCTATTCGGGAATGACTTTCTCGACTGGCAGCAGCACCTCCAACCGCAATTTGAGGTTTCTGCTGCAGAGCAACTTCCAGAACCTGGCCTGATTGCTTGGATCGTGTTGGGAGTGTGCCTGACAGTTGAAACTCGTGCTCAGCGCTTTCTGCAACAGAAAGTGGCATAAGTCGATCACTGAGTGATTTACGAGCAAACGATTCCCGCTTGCTCCATCTCGAGCAGCCGTCGCTTCATGGCCACGCCTTGCGGGGCCGAGAAACCGCCCAGCTTGCCTGACGCAGGCACCACGCGATGGCAGGGCACAATCAGAGGTACACGATTACGTGCCATGACGCTGCCGACGGCACGGGCAGCTCCGGGACGACCGGCCTGCTTCGCCAATTCGCCATACGTGCGCGTCTCGCCATACGGGATTTCTCTGCAGGCGGCGACGACTTTGCGGGCGAACGGCGTCAAGTGGCGACCGTCGACTTCCAAGTCGTCAAACTCAGCCAACTCGCCGTCGGCGAAGCGGCGAATTCGGTCGATCATCTCATCCTCTCCCGGGCGAACAAACTCGACTTCGCCACCGCGATACGGCCGCCCATCGACAAGCTTTCCATCGACGGACTTGGCAGTCAGCGCCCGCTCCAGCGCTCTGATTGCGTCACGTTCGCTCTGGTGTCCAAAGGTGAGGCCGAGCAAACAACTCTCCTCGCGCGCCATCGCGGCAAATCCAAGCGACGTCTCGAAAACGAAATCTGCCACGACGGGCCTCCCTGTCCACTGATAGCACTGCAAGAGAGCATGGAATCCAATAGTGTGCATCAGTATACCATCGTTCCGCATTAGGGCAACAGTCCTCGTCTAGGTTGTGATCGCAGCGCCGACTTGACGGGTCTTTGACACTGAATTCGTTCCCGCCGTATACTGACCGTAGGGACGGCAACTGTGTCTTTCGTTCCGTCCTGGCGGGCACGAGGTCCCCAGCAAGCACACAACCGATGAGGCACCACCGCTAGATGAATCCTTACAGTGCTCTGTCTGACGATTACTACGTCAACATGAATCTCGCCACAGAAATGGAGCTTCCAAGCAACCGCGAGACCGTCCTTCACTACTTCGAGCAGATTCAAAAGAAGTATCCCGAGATGCGGAACTTCTACTCGCGAGACAAGCGAGACTTCGTGCTCGAAGAAGATAAAGACAACGGCAACTACCGCTGGTGCACGGTCGAGACCAAGCGAGTCTGCTCGGGCCAAGTAAATCCCGAATCGCTGGATGGCATCCTTGAACAGCATCGTCACGCGCTCGATGTTGCACCCTACGCCCTTTCCATTAGTCCGCTTGACTGCGAAGCGCTCGATTTGCTGATCGGGTTCGACTTTACGTACCGCGGCAACCACAATCAGCTGATTGCCGAAGCCCTTGGCATCTGTCCCGCGATGGAGCAAATCGGCAACATGCCCGGCGCAACAATTATCAGCAACGAGCCGAACATAACCTTCGCCCTCGATGACGATTGCCGCTTGCAGTGCCGGCTAAGTGTCGAGTCACGGACCAATGCGTACCAAATTCGCACCGGCGAGTACTCCGAAGATCAGATCAGCGTGTACGTCACCGCACGTCAATACGGTAGTCTGGCGCCAAACCAGACCTATCTAGAAACACTCGACCGGCTGCATGCCGTTTCGCGAGAAATCATCGAAACCTATGTCGTCGAAGCAGTGCTGCACCCGCTGGCCAGGACGATTGCATTGGGGTGATCACGGCAAATCAGGTTCGGGATGGACTACTATCGCTTCACCATCAGCATTCCGAAGCATCCTTGGCGTTGGCTAAGGTTTCGCTTATCAACGATCCTGCTACTGATCACCACCGCGGCGCTCATCTCTGGCTGGAGAACCGATCATCTCGAGCAGATCGCGAAACTGCGACAACTGAGCGCAGAGATCGCTCGCATAGAAAACCCTGGACCTAGATAGGACACCGATGAAGTCACTGGTCCGCCCAATACATTAATCTATGGCGATCATCGGACTGCCTGGGCTTCTAGATCGCAAGACGATCGACAGGAGTGGCTGGTACTCGACTTTGGCGTGCCAATCACCGCCAAGGCAGTGCAAGTTCACGAGAGCCACTGTCCTGGTGCCCTTGGTAAAGTCACACACTATCCGGCGACGGGCTTCGAAACGACACTCTGGGAAGGAACCGACCCGACTGCACCTTCGGCAGCCGGTGGCATCTCAACGGTACCCGTTAGTTCCTCGACACCGATCCAGCGCATCAAGCTGTATTTAGAATCGCAGGAGGTGCCCGGTTGGAACGAAATTGATGCCGTTGGACTCGTTGATCGGGCAAGCAACGTAACATGGGCCAAGCAAGCGTGGGCCAGTACTAGCTACGGACGCAACAATCCATTGCCATCCAACGTCAGCGGCTACTTATTCACCTTCTGACGACCGTCGGACTATCCCAGCAGCCGATTCACGCTCTGGATCAGTCGATCCATCGGAAAGGGTTTGCGGACGTAGTCGTCCACACCGAGCATTTCGGCATAGGCTTTGTGACGCGCACCTTCGTTGGCTGTGATCATGATGATACGTTGCTTTTTCTCGCCCATTCGCTTCAGGCGTTCTAGCACCAAAAAGCCGCTTCGTTTGGGCATCATCATATCGAGAATCACCAGATCTGGCGTTTCACGTTCAATTAGCGCCAGCCCTTGATTGCCGTCCCGGGCGATCAGAACCTGGTAATCGTGGGCTTCCAAAGCCAGACGCAAAGATTCGATAATCTCAGCGTCGTCGTCGACGAGTAGGATTCGCCGCTTTCCAGCGTCAGTTTTTCCAGCGTCAGCGTTGTCCGATGATTTGGCCATTTGTGCAATCTATCGTGTCGAAAATTGCCCGTGGCGGCGGGCAGCTAAATGTTGAGTAATCTATCCACGGTAGCGAATCGCCCAAGATTTTCAACCCAGGCATTAGCCAGGTCAGATCACGCAGCCAGAGTAATCCGACTGATTCGAGAACTTCGATCCTTAGCTCCTGTACTACCAAGGATGTGAAGGAGTAAACTCCAGTATCGGTTGATATCTTAGGAAGAACCGAGACATCA
Source organism: Planctomycetota bacterium (assembly GCA_039184115.1). Taxonomy (GTDB): domain Bacteria; phylum Planctomycetota; class Planctomycetia; order Pirellulales; family Lacipirellulaceae; genus Bythopirellula. Next base: position 48,584 of record JBCDBK010000019.1, read on the forward strand.
GTTGATGCCCATGCGGAGGATACTGGGTGGCGATACTGGCGGATTTGGATGTCGTGATGCTATCGCGATGGCAGTTTGCGCTGACCATCATGTTTCACTATCTTTTTCCGCCACTGACGATCGGAATGGGAGTCGTCCTCGTTTATTTGGAAGGGATGTTCCTCTGGACGAAGGAGCCGATTTACGAACAGTCGGCCCGATTTTGGACGAAAATCTTCGCCGTTAACTTCGCCATCGGTGTCGCAACCGGCATCGTGATGGAGTTCGAATTCGGCACGAATTGGGCCACTTATTCACGGTTTGTAGGCGACGTGTTTGGGTCGGCACTGGCGGCTGAAGGTATTTTTGCCTTCTTTCTCGAGTCAGGCTTTCTCGCGGTATTGGTGTTCGGCTGGGACAAAGTCGGACCGAAGTTCCATTTTTTCTCCACGCTAATGGTGTCGCTCGGCTCAATCTTTAGCTCCGTCTGGATCACGATTGCCAACAGTTGGCAACAGACACCGGCGGGACACCACATCGTGCAGATGCAACGCGACGGAGAACCGTGGTTTATTGACGGTCAGCCGATCATGCGTGCTGAAATTACCGATTTCTGGGCCATGGTTTTCAATCCCTCCACCATCCATCGATTGACGCATGTCTGGCTTGGCTGCTTTATTCTGGGCGCCGCATTCATCATGAGTATCTCGGCGTGGTACTTACTGCATCGAAAACATGAGGAGTTTGCCCGTCGGTCGTTTACCGGTGCCTTAATTCTCGCCACTGTGTCTAGCTGGGCGATGTTTGTCAGCGGACACTTTCAGGCGCATAGCGTTTACGAAACTCAGCCTGCGAAGATGGCTGCCTTTGAAGCACATTACAAGACCGGTCGCGCCGACCTCAGCTTGTTCGGCTGGCCGGATGACGAGACACAGACGATTCGCGGAGATATTAGCGTTCCGGGTGGGCTGGGATTGCTGCTCTATTCCGACCCAGAAGCCGAAGTGATCGGCCTCGATCGGTTCCGACCCGAAGATCGTCCGCCGGTGGCACTGTCGTACATGAGCTATCACTTGATGGTAGGTATCGGTGCGTTCTTTGGTGGTTTTACGCTTCTGACGACTTACTTCCGCATTCGAGGAGCGATCTTCGATAAGCGCTGGCTCCTATGGTTGTCGGTCGTGGCCGTGATTCCTGCGTTTGTTGCTAACGAGGCGGGGTGGGTGGCCGCCGAAGTCGGTCGACAGCCTTGGATCGTCTACGCGCCGCTTATCACCGACGAGGCAGGCGAACCGGTGCTCGATGAGCAAGGTCACTTCCAGTTCGACGAAACGCAGGGACTTCGCACCAACGATGCCGTGTCGAAGATGATCGCAGCCGAGCAAGTGGTCGGGTCGATCATCATGTTCGCAGCGATCTACATACTCTTGTTTATCGTGTGGGTCTACGTCCTGCATCAGAAGATCACCCATGGGCCCGAGCCACATGAGCCGATGCCAACCGAAGGCGGCCTGCTGTCGGCGGCGTCCTCTTGGACCGGTAACGAAGCGTCGCTGCTGGAAGGAAGGCAGCAGTGAGTCGAGCGACGATCGCGAAACTTGGCGGTGCCGTCTATCTCGCTGGCATGCTGGTCGTCTGGTTGAATTGGGCAACGCTTGTCGCCCATTTGAATCTGATCTGGTACCTCTTGCTCGGCGTGCTGCTGGCTGGCTATGCCATCTTGGACGGCTTCGACCTGGGCGTAGGCATTCTGCACTTGAATGCACGAGGCGATGACGAGCGCCGCCTCTCGATGAACAGCATTGGCCCGATTTGGGACGGCAACGAAGTCTGGCTCGTGACCTTCGGCGGGGCGCTGTTCGCCGCATTCCCCGAAGCCTACAGCACCGTCTTCCAGGGTTTTTACACGGCGTTTATGCTGTTGCTATTCTGCCTGATCTTCCGCGGCGTCAGCCTCGAGTTTCGCAGCAAGGTAGCCTCGCCCGCGTGGCGACGGCTGTGGGATTTGGCCTTCTGCGCGTCCAGCTTGATTGCGTCGCTGCTGTTTGGCGTTGCGATTGGCAATGGTCTGGCGGGACTGGAACTTAACGAACGCGGCGCGTTCGTCGGCACGTTTCTCGACTTGCTGAAGCCGTATCCGATTTTGGTTGGGCTGATGACCGTGTCGATGTTCGCCATGCACGGGGCGATCTACCTGCATCTGAAAACAGAAGGCGAGATGCAGGAGCGTTCTGGAAGATGGATTTGGCACACCTGGGGACTGTTTCTCGTGCTGCACAACCTCACGACGATGGCGACGCTAATCTTCGTTCCGCAAGCGATTCCCAATTCAGAGAACGCGCCATGGGTGGCGGGCTTTGTGGTGCTGAACGTCTTGGCGATCGCCAACATCCCGCGTTCGGTCTACAACAATCGACTCGGTCAGGCGTTTCTGTCCTCGTGCTTAACGATCGCCTGCCAGGTCTTTCTCGTGGGTTTCGCACTGTTCCCCAACATGGTGACCGCCAGCAATGCGGGGGAAGGAAACGTCGTCAGTTTGACGATCTACAACGCAGCGTCCTCGCAAGCGACGCTGCAGATTATGTTTATTATCGCTCTAATCGGCATGCCGCTGGTTGTTACGTACACAGCGATCGTCTATTGGACGTTTCGGGGCAAGGCGAAGGTCGACGGGTACTAGCATTTCGTCGATTCAGCAGCTTACTTGGTGGCGCTGTGCTCCACGCCGTCCCAGTTTCCACCGGTGACTGCAAGCCATGCCATGCGATCTTCCGCTTCCCGGCATCGATTGGCACGTCGCTCCTCTTCATCTTCGAAGAAGATCGAATAAACGAGATCAGCCGCCCGGAAACCAACGGAGTTTCTTTGGGCACAGCCAGTAGACATGACGAGAAAGATCGCAATGGGCAGAACGTTTCTCAACAGGCATCTCAACATGAATTAGGCGGCTACACGCGTGTTTGCCGCTCCGTACAGAGATTCGTAGACGGTGGCTGCGATATCCGCGGCGGCGGACGGACGCGCAAGAGACTGCATTCGGTGGTTCATTTCAAAGCGGCGCGTCTCCTCGATCACTAGCGGGGACAGCTCCCGGGCAAGCGCCTTATCGAGCGCTCCTGCCTGCGAAGTTTCGTCAATCAGACGACAGGCACCGGCCGCTGAGAACACTTTCGCGTTGGCCAGTTGATGATCGTCGGTGGCTTCAGGATACGGAACAAGCACTGCGGGGATACCCGCCAGCGCTAGTTCTGCTAGGGTTGTGCCCCCGGCGCGGCTGACGACCAGATCGCTATCGAAGAGCACCGACGCAATCTCGTCGATGTACGTCACCGCCAGCGCATCCACACCGCAGTCTCGGTAGCGAGTTTCCGTCTCTTGAAGTTGTCCCTCGCCCGTCTGATGCACGACTTGCCAGCCAGCCATGCAGTCGCCCAACTGCTGGAGTGCTGCTGGCATCGATTCGTTAAGCGAGCGAGCGCCGCCCGCACCGCCCATCACCACCAATCGCTTCTGCCGCAAGTTTGACTGATCTGAAAAACGATTGGCGCCAACGCCCTGACGCCGATCGTAGAGCTGCTCGAATGCCGGTCGAGATGGATTGCCTGTCACGGCAACCGGCGCCTGGACGTGCAGGTGGGGTCGTACCTCTTCAAATGCGGCACATACCAGCGTTGCTGCCCGCGAAAGCCACCGCGTCGTCTGGCTCGGAATAGCGTTTTGCTCCAGCAAAATAAACGGAATACCTCGCGCGGCTGCAGCCCGCACAACGGCGGTGCTCGTGAACCCGCCCAGTCCGACGACCAGCGAGACCTGTTGTTCGCTTAGCAACCAACGAGCGGCGCAGTAGCCGGCAATGTTGTCCGTGACAAAGCGAAACGCCTGTAGAGGATTTTGGGGAATGGGCTGTGCCGGAATAGTTGTGTGCTCGTAGCCCGCGTTACGCACCGCATGTTTCTCTCGCGCCTTCCCGGGTCCTGCAAACGTGATCTGTGCGGCAGGCATCAGTTCGCGTAGATGCTCTGCGACGGCCAGCCCAGGAAACAGATGACCGGCAGCACCACCACCGGCAAACATGATATGAGGAGCACCAGACATCGGGCAACCAGCGGGGCGGAGTGACGAAAGACCTAATCACGAATGAAGTGCCGTAGACGACGTGGCCAACCGAGTGAAGCATTGCTCGCCCTGATCGGCCATCGCTACTTCGTCATTCGACCTTCACTTTGTATCCGCTGAGTCACTGGGACGACGCAAGCGCCGTCCCAGTGCTCAGACCTAAGCTCCATCGTGAAGCACTTGCCGTAGCAGCTGACCCAGAAGCTGCCCGCAGCAAGTTCTAATGCTCCTACCCCAGGGAGGGCGGCAAGTCAGACCCCGCAATCCAACAATACCAACGATGAAGCTTCAACATGTACCTGCTCTTACTCTGTTTGCGTCTCGTACCAAGCTAAGCTGCAGCCACTGCATGTGGCGCGAACACGTCGCTCAATGTGCCAACGATCTCGTCGCACGCCTCACTTTCAAGGCCCAGCAGCAACACGGTATCGCCAGGTGCCATCTGCCGGGCGAGTACCTGTCCGCCGGCCGTCGCTTTGCTGCAAACAACAACACTACCCAAGTCGAGGCCCGCATCACGCGCACCAATGCCAACTTCTCTGCCGCTGATACCGCAAGTAATCAGCAGACTAGCCGATCCGTGTTCCACAACCTCAGTGCCAAACTGTTTCCCTACAACGAGTTGGGTCGTGTCGCAAAGTACCACCCGACGTCCGGTTGCCCTGAATCCTCGCAGTAGCTTCAAGGCGGCTACCGTTTCGCTGCGCGACTTGCTGCTCGCACACAGCAACGTAATACCGTTGAGGGGTACCACGCGTGTGAACTCCATCGCAGAGCTTGGCTCACTACCATTCGCGGCGGAAGTAATATCAAGCATCAGCGTATCTGTCCATTCCATCTTGCTCAGTTCTCCGTCCGACTTTTTCGACTGGTAAGTAGTACTCAAGGAAAAGTTCGCTAGCTGACCAAACGCAGCGCCGGCACCTCGCGAGCGTACAGCATCTGACGAGCGATCTCAGCGTCGGTGTCGAAATCTGCTTCGCCACCAAACTGATAGCTGGGACGCACGCGACTGCCCGCAATCACGACGACATCGCCTGGCTCTGCAATTCCTATGGCACAGGCAATCGCTTCGCTGCGATCGGCAACCACCTCGACGTCCGCATGATGCTGGTCGTCGTCCAGGTATCGTACTAACGGTTGAGAGACAATCGCCAGATCTGCCATGCGGCTGAGCACTTGCGAAACGGCCAGACGTTCGGCCACCGACGCGTGTCCCGAGTCTGTCCAAACACAAACCACGCGACCCTGGGCAAGCTGATGCGCTGTTCGCAGGCTTGCACGCAGCGAATCGACGGTATCGGCGGCGTCGACGTACAAAGGAAAACCTTGTCCGCAATCCACCAGTTCCATTCGTGCCGACAGCTTTTCGACGGACTCCAAACCCGTTGCGATCTGGGTAAGCTCGATACCGTAAGACAGCGCCACGGTTGCCGCCGCCAGGCAGTTAGCAATCTGATGCTCACCGACCATCGACGTGTTTACCGCCACCGAATCGCTACCAGCAGTCAATATAAAAGTCTGCCCATTGGCGTGAGATTCGACCAATCGAGCTGTGACCTCGGCTGCCCCGCCGAGGCCATAAGTCAGCACCGGACCCGATACTTGATCGAGCCAACTCATGCTCACAGGATCGTCAGCATTTAGCGCGACCAATCCCGACGGCGAGAGCTGGCTCATGACACGGCGTTCCGTGTCGCGATAGCCTTTAACCGTGTTGTGTAAGTCCAGATGCGCTGACGTGACGTTGGTAATGCAAATCGCATCCAACTCGACCCCAGTCCATCGAGCCTGGCTGAGCGATTGGCTCGACACCTCGACAAACGCGTGAGTGCAGCCTGCAGCTTCCATGCGCGCAAGTCGACAAGCGATCGCTGGCGAGCTGGGCAGATCGCTGATCCCCGCACTGTGCGTCATGCCGTCGTAGCTGCCAAGGCTACTCAACACACCGCAATGCCTGCCGGCTGCCGAGAAAATTGCTTCCAGCAGGGCGATAGTCGTCGACTTGCCATGCGTTCCGGCCACGCCGATCACTTCCAGCGACCGACTCGGATGACCCATCAGAGCGTGGCTGATCTCACCGAGTGCCACCCTCGTGTCTGGCACCAGGTAAGTCGGCACATCGAAAACTGGCACCGGCTGTTCACAGACAACAGCAATCGCCCCACAAGATACAGCACGCTGTGCGTGAAGATGGCCGTCCCCTTCATCGCCGGCGGTATCAGGCAGAGCGACATACACGTCTCCAGGCTGAACTTCGCGCCAGTCGCACACGCAAGAGCTGAAGACAACGTCTTCGGTTCCTGTGCGAGTCGCCTCCGGAAACAAGTCGGCCAGTCGAACCGAGCTACTGGACGAGCTGTCGTCACACGGACCTAATTCGGAAAAGTCTAGGTTCGACATACCAGGCCTCCTTGCCTGGGCGGCCGTGATTTCGCGTCAGCCAAAGGCCGATGCGGCGAGTCACGCCGACCGTGTTTTGTTGCGACCAAGAATCCATCCTTGGCGGCATCTCCCAGCCGATGTTATTTGGGTCCCATAGGCCAGGCGGGACGGATTGTGCTGAATCGCCCGCCTGTCGTCAAGACGAATTGCCCCAGATTGGCCCGGACCCAACCGGCAGTTGCGAGCAATCCAGCACAAGCACCTGTTTTGTACTGGACTCCGGTCAGCACGGGCGCGAAAATGCAGCACCCGACCGACTGCTAGCAACTCTTGGCGATCTACTCTGTGGCCGACGACGACTTTGACATCAGTAGCCTCGCTGCTCACTTGCACATGTTGCCGACGCAGATTTCCAAGCTCGCCGACCGCGGAAAAATTCCTGCGCGGCGAATTGGCGGCCAGTGGCGTTTTTCGCGTGCCGAAATTCATCATTGGCTCGAAGAGAGAATCGGGCTCTCAAACGCCGACGAACTGGCCGCGATGGAAACCAACCTCGAACGGACACAAGCAGACGCTCACGAGAACCTGTCCGTCACCGCGATGCTCCCCGTCGACACGATCGCCGTGCCACTCGCCGCGCGGACTCGAGGCAGTGTGATTACGGGTATGTGCGAGTTGGCTGCTACCACCGGAATGCTGTGGGATGCTGGCAAAATGGCCGAAGCCGTCACCGCCCGCGAAGACATGCACCCGACGGCACTCGACATTGGCGTTGCTCTGCTGCACCCTCGTCGTCCACAATCGTCGATCCTAGGAGAACCCGTCATGGCACTGGGTCTCACGAGCCAAGGGATCCCCTTCGGCGGAGCTGGCGGATTGACAGATGTGTTTTTTTTGCTGGCTGCCACCAACGATCACGAACACTTACGCGTCCTTGCCCGTGTCAGTCGAATGATCGCGGAACCTGAGTGGCTGGCAAGTTTGCGATCGGCTTCCGACGCAGTTGAGGCTCGACAGTTGATCAGGCAGCGCGACGAAGAACTCGAAGACTAACCGATGAACGCCACCGATTCGCCAGCATCTGTGCTCATATCGCCCGCGACTATCGATGTGCACACGCTTATCGTCGGCGACTGGCGGCCGGCGGAGTTTGCGGCGGCCCTCGAACAGATTCACTCGTCGGCAGCCAGCGCGACCATTGAAGACGCCTACGATCTACTCGCATCAACCGAAATGCCGCCCGAAGTGGTTTTCGTTGCCCAACATCTCCCCGGCGACATCACGCAGCCCGACGTCGATCGACTGCAATCGGCAGCGCCGCTGGCGCGCCTCGTGATTGTATCGGGAACATGGTGCGAAGGCGAACTCCGCACCGGCTCGCCACCCACCGGCGTCATTCGGCTTTACTGGTACGAACTCGCCCCCTGGTGGCAAGCAGCCATGCGGAAGTATCGCGCCGGCCAATGTCCGCTGTGGTCGTTACCGCTCGACCATCCACAAGCGGGACGATGGTCGTCGGATTGGACTTGCCCGAATGTTGAGCGACGAACTGATGCGATCGTCGAAGCCAACGACTTCGGCGTCTACGGAACTCTGTCGAGCGCCCTCGCCGACTATGGCATCACCACGACCTGGTATCGCGAGCGACCCGCCGACGGCGACGATAGTGCTGGCAACTATAACGCTGGCAACCATAATGCTGGTATCTGGGACGGCAGCCAGCTTAGCGGTGATGAGCGAGAGCGACTTGCCGCCTTCTGCAAACGGGTTAATGGCCCAGTTGTCGCCTTGCTTGATTTCCCGCGCCGCGAGCATTTTCGGCTGGCGAAGCAGCTGGGAGCGGCGTCGGTGTTTGGCAAACCGTATGTGGTCGAAGCGCTGATTGCTGCGGCTGGGTACTAAGAGCTTATCCAGAACCCGAAAACCCCCTCCCCCGATAACGGGGGAGGGGGTTTTCGGATAAGTCCTAACGCACTCACCACTCTACCAACTCCGTCCGCACAAACTCCCGTCGCCAGCCTGGCTCGTGGACTGGCCAACAGGTCACTTTCGTGACACCTTCCGGGAGCTCTGATTCTTCGTATTCGGTCGCGCGGCCGCTTTCGAAGGCGGCGCGCCAGGTGCTCGATTCAGCGATGGTTAGTTCTGGTGGGCGCCGCATCGAGTTGCTCTTGCGCCATTGCAGAGCCCCCTGGTCGAACATGGTGATGATCACCGACGCACGCATCGCGAGCATCCGACGCGCGATCAGCTCGTGGCTGGCGGTCGTGTAGACTTCTTTCAGGGCAAGCAGATCCCAGCCGACGCGATCACCGTCTGCGGCGAACCACTCGTGCGGCAGCAGCAGGCAACTCGCCAACTGATTCGCCACGCGCTCGCGACTTGACGTAGGTATGTCGGCTAGTTCGACGCCCAGTCGTACAAACACCCGATACGCAAGCGACTCGCCCACTTCGTGCGCGACGGCCCATTGACGGCGCTCGGGCCTCGGGTCGTCCGCCAGCAAAATTGTCCCACGCCCGGCACGGTGCCGTTGCCCAAGCCGCACATACCGCGCTCGCACGTCCATCGTCGAATCGCGAGCCACCACGAGATTCAGCCGCTCCGCGACGCTCAGCATATCGACCGGCGGGCGAAACCACTCAACCTCGGCCAATACCGCACGCGACACCTCCTCGACCGTGGCGCTAAACTGCTCCGCTGGGATTTCTGTGAGCATGCGACCAGCCCCCGAGACCTCGTCAATTGATGTTCATGCGTACACTATACCAAGCCGCCCACTCAACGCAAGCAGAAAACTCGATTTTCCAGTAAACGCTCGGTGTCTTGGTGGTTCATTTTCTTTTGAGCACCTCCCGCCCAGTCGTCGTCACCAGAAGAATTCGCTATCATGTGAGATTGCGCCAGCCTCAGTCTCGCCAGCTGGTGCGTGCCCAATTCTCTGCCGCGAAGTCCGAAAGTGACCGACTCCTACTCCACCGAACAAGATCGTACCGACGCAAAGGGCCGCTACGCGTTCATCAGCCTCGGGTGCCCCAAAAACCTCGTCGACAGCGAACGCATGCTTGGCATGCTGCAGCTCGAGGGGTACGAGCTGGTTGACGATCCCCAGGGTGCCGATTTCGCGGTCGTCAATACGTGCGGCTTCATCGAACAGGCGCGCGACGAATCGTTCGCAGCGATTGACGAGATGCTGCAACTGAAACAGCAGGGCGACCTGCGCGGCGTGATTGTCTCGGGATGTTTGGCCGAGCGGCAGAAAGAGGACTTGCTGGACGACCGACCCGACATTGATCACCTCGTTGGTGTCTTCGGCCGCGAAGAAGTTACCAAAGTTGCCGACCGATTGATCGGCGGACTCGACGAACAACGCACCGTTTTTCAACCTGCACCGACACATCCGCTGCCCGACACCTCGCGGTTACGCATCACGCCCAAGCACTTCGCCTTTCTCAAAATTTCCGAAGGCTGCGACCGCTTGTGCACTTTTTGTGCGATTCCCAAGATGCGTGGCAAGCACGCGACCAAGCCAATTGAAGAAGTCATTGCCGAAGCCAAAGAACTCGCTGCCGACGGCGTACGCGAACTAGTGATCGTCGCCCAAGACACGACCTACTACGGCCTCGATCTCTACGGCGAAACGCGACTCAACGAACTGCTTCAAGAGTTGGACCAAGTCGAAGGCTTGGATTGGATTCGCCTGATGTACTTCTATCCGATGTACATCGACGACGCCTTGATCGACACGCTTGCTAGCAGCAAACGCATCATCCCCTACCTTGACATGCCGCTGCAACACGCCAACGACACGATGCTCAAGCGTATGCAGCGCCGCGTCAACAAAACCGACACGGTCGCGCTGCTCGAAAAGCTTCGCCAGCGGATTCCAAATCTTGTCATGCGAACTACCTTCATCACCGGCTTTCCCGGAGAGACCGACGAGCAGTTTGACGAGTTGGTCGAGTTCGTCCGCGAGCATAAATTTGAGCGTGCTGGCGTGTTTACTTACTCGCTCGAACCCGACACGCCTGCGGCGAAGTTGCCCGGCCATGTTTCCGAGGAGGTAAAAGAAGAACGGCGTGGCCGCTTGATGGCCGAGCAGCAAGCAGTCGCCTTCGCTTGGAACGATGCCCAAATTGGCAAGCAGGTTGACATCGTCATCGATGCGCAAGTTCCGGGAGAGCAGACCGCCTGGATTGGTCGCGGCTACATGGATGCGCCCGACGTCGACGGCGTCACCTACGTCACGGGCGAAGGCCTGTCGGTCGGTGCGATGGTGAAATGCGAAATCGTCGCCCGCCGCGACTACGACCTCATTGCGGTCGCCGTCGACAAACCGCGATAGCTCTCAAAATTTTCACCACGGAGTCACGGTGAATACGGAGCAGGGCGGAATTCACAAGTTAGATTGCAGCAGGCAGAAGCTGGCTGCAAGAATACTATAACTCTGCCTTCCGGAATCTTCCTTGTCAGTTTCCTCTGTGCTCACCGCGACTCCGTGGTAAAATTTCTCGTACATGAGCGAAGTGACCGTCACCGAATCGACTGCCCCCGCGGCCACGGTGCTAAACGTGCCGAACATTGCCACAATCGCACGGATTGTGCTGTCGCTGGCGTTGTTTGGGTTTCTCTCGCTGGGATGGTATCAGACCAGCCTCGTCCTCTTCGTGATCACCGCCATCACCGATTGGTTTGACGGTTTTTGGGCACGCAAGTATCAGCAGATCACTCAGCTTGGCCGCGTGCTCGACCCCTTCGCGGACAAATTATTTATCTGCGGAACCTTTGTGTTCTTGGCCGCCACACCACGCATGGCCGACGGGACGAACCCAGCTGGTATCTCGGATTGGATGGCGGTCATCATTCTCGGACGCGAACTGCTCGTTACAACGCTCCGCACGTTCGTCGAACAACGAGGCGGCGACTTTTCGGCCAAATGGATCGGCAAATGGAAAATGGTACTGCAGTGCGTAGCCGCCATTTGGAGCATTGTGCAACTCTCGTATCTCGGCGCGGATGGCAACGTCTGGCAAACCGTTCCGCCCGCCTGGATGATCAACGGTCTGACGATTGTGGTCTGGTTGACGATTGCGATCACGGTCTACTCCGGCTACACCTACGTGCGCGCTGCGATCGAGATGCTGCGCACCGATGACTGATAGGCGATTCGACGGAGTGCCGATGGAAGAGCAAGTGCCGAATGCTGTGCTGGCCATATTTGGCACCGCCGCGCTACTCAGTTTCTCCGCGCTGTTCTATCTGTTTCAAAAGCACATCGATGCCCGTCCGCTGCTTCGATATCAACCTCGAAAGTGTGTTCCTTGGGGCGTCGGCATCGCAGTACTTGCGATCTCGATGCCGCTGGCGAACGTGTTCGTATTTCTCGCGGCACAATCGGAGCCAGGCGCCCAAGATGCTGCGAACACAGAAGAAACAGCCGACGCAGAAGCGAACGGAGGAGTTGGTGACGACGCAGCGGACGACGAGCCGAACATGGATGAACAAGTTGCCAACAGTTGGGGGACGTTCGTCTTTATGCTGGCGTTTGTGTTTGGCGTCGGCATGATGATCGTCGCGCTTTACCAAGCCGACGTGTCCGATTTCGGACTACCATCGAGCTGGTCGCAAGCTTGGCAAGACATCGGTATCGGCATCCTGGCGACCCTCGCCGCGTTGCTACCGGTCTATGTCGTACAACTTGTGCTGATCACCGCGCTGGACGAAAAGACGAAGCATCCGCTCGTCGAGCAGCTCGAAGCTAACCCTTCGTCCGCGATGCTCACGGTCGGCATCGCGATGGCCGTGATCGCTGCGCCGCTGTTCGAAGAGTTTACCTTTCGCTGCCTCTTGCAGGGGTGGCTCGAAAAAGTCGAAGACACAGTCGTCGGCTACCACGCCACAAGCCGAAATTCGGACGAAATCGCGTCGAATGGAGAAGAGCAGAATGGCGAAGCGCAACACGACGAGCACGTCCAATACGAGCACGTCAACGCACACCAATACGTTCCAAAGGTGCTAGCCGTCGACACGCCACCCACCACCAACCACTCACCACCACCGCACGGCCTCATTCCCGCCCTGCCCCACGGTTGGACACCCATCCTCATCAGCGGCACGGTGTTTGGCTTGGCTCACCTCGGGCACGGCGTGGCACCCATCTCGCTGATCCTCTTTGGCATCGTGCTCGCGTACCTTTACCAACGCACTCATCGCCTGCTACCCAGCATCACCGCCCACATGGTGTTTAATGGCTATTCGATGCTACTGCTTTGGCTACAACTTAATCGCTAGTCGGCTACGCCCGAGTAATTTTGACGCTAATTGTGTAATGGTTTACAGTGCGTAACCTTATTGTTTTGTTGCTATCCGTATGGCTCTGCTGGGGATGTAGCTATCGGAGACAACGGAAGGCAATATGTGTGCTGGACTGGCAATGCCCATCGCCGAGTTGCTGGCCAAGTTCCATGTCATTGAATCGCTGGCAAGTTGCGATACACTGACGTGCTGCTATACGACCCTTCTCGCAACACTTGGAGGATGTTCAGAATGCTCAAGCCAATTGGAATCGTAACGGCAGTCCTAGCCGTTGGCTGCTTACTTTGGGCCGGCCTTAGGATGATGGAAATGAGCCGGATCGATGGGCGAATCACGGAGATGCGCCAGGATATCGAGACCAACCCTCGTCAACTTGCCGGCGAAGAACTCGAGCGTCATATCCTCTCGCAAACCGAAAACATGGAGTCGAACCTGAGCTTCTATCGCAGCGTCAAATCGGGCCGCAATCTACTCGGGCTGATTGGCCTTGCGCTGGGCGTCGTAGCGGCGGTCTGCCTACGCAAAGCCGGCCGCCAGTCACCTTCGCCAGCCGCCGAAGCATAAGCGATTCAGCCGATCCACTTCATCAAACCGATCGTCATTAGCACCAATACGCTAATCAGCACCAGGTGCCAGCCACACCCCAGTCCCGACATATCGCCACCACCGGGGCCAGCGCCGGGGTCAAATCCATCAAAATCAGGCATGGCAACGCCCCAATTCGGTCGTATCGGTTGGGAAAAACATGGACGGAGTATGAGGCATTCTGACAGGATTCACAGGATTCGACTCACTGTCATCGTGTAAATCCTGCCGATCGTGTCAAACATCAACCGGCCATTATGCGGCCAAAACTTGCTGCTGAATCTTTGCCGGCTACCGAATAAGATGAGTCGTGCAGCGCGATGCGCTAGACGCCTAGATTGCGTGGACTACCCTCCTTTTGCAACATTGACTATCGTATCGTGACCAATCGTAGGCCATTGCCAAATAACGACTTAGGGCGATGGCCAAGGCAGCGGTACGGGGTTTTGAAACACTTGCATGGGACCCATGTTGCAAAACTCTGGGAACGGCCCGCCATGCCGATCGCGCAAACCTTTACCAGCAAATCATTAACGGCAATTGGCGGCATCGACGCCTCGTGCGTATTGCAAGAGAAAAACAAAAACGTTGCAAAACGAAGGCGTTGCAAAACCACGGACGCGCAAAAATCTGAAGAAAACATACGCGCGGCGACGCCTCGCACGGAAGTGGGTGTTGGCAGACGGCCAAACTGCGGTTTGGTTGTTGAAGGACCGTAATAGAGAAACACGACCACCACGACACACCGACGCCAACGGATCATCTGCTTTGGCCTGAGTGCATCGGCAGTTAACGAACAACATCCTCTCTTGAGAGAAGCGACCACTTGGACATCACCCGCAATCCCACTCGTGAAGTTCGCATTGGTACCGCCACCATCGGCGGCGCGAATCCCATCGCCGTGCAGAGCATGACAGCGACGCACACCCAGGACATCGACGCGACGGTCGGACAGATCAATGCGCTCCACGACGCCGGCGCTGATGTCGTGAGGATTGCCGTCGACAGCAATGCCGACGCGGCAGCGTTGCCGGAAATCCGCCGGCAGACACAAGCGAATTTGGCGATCGATCTGCAAGAAAACTACCGCCTGGCCGAAGTGGTCGCTCCACATGTCGACAAGCTGCGTTACAATCCTGGCCATCTCTACCATCACGAACGCGACAAGCCGTGGCAGGAAAAGGTCGAGTACCTGGCGAAAGTAGCCCTCGATAACGATTGCGCAATGCGCGTCGGCGTCAACTGCGGTAGCGTCGACCCCGCCAAGAAAGCTCAGTACGGTGCCGACGACTCGATCAGTCCTATGCTCGACAGTGCTTGGGACCACTGCGCCCACCTCGACGAGTTGGGCTTCACGGGTTTCTGCGTGTCACTGAAGGACTCAGATCCGCAGAAGGTAATCGACGTCAATCGTCGCTTCGCCGAGCAACGTCCCGAAGTTCCACTCCACCTCGGCGTGACCGAAGCCGGCATGCCGCCCGACGGCATCATCAAGACGCGGATTGCCTTCGAGCAACTGATTAGCCGCGGCATTGGCGACACGATTCGTGTCTCGCTGACCGTGTCGAACCCGCGTAAGCCAGAAGAGATCGCCGCAGGGCGCGACATTCTTGCTGATATCGCGGCGGGACGCGTGCGATCGGTCGTCGACTACGGCCTCAGTACGCTCAACATTATCAGCTGCCCTAGTTGTTCACGCGTCGAAAACGAGGCCTTCATCGATCTTGCCGAAGAAGTGAAAGAGATGACCGCCTACGCTGCCGAACACGCGATCACGATCGCCGTGATGGGCTGCCGCGTCAACGGCCCCGGCGAAACCGACGACGCCGATCTCGGCCTCTGGTGCGGGCCAAACTACGTGAATCTTAAGCGAGGCGAAGAAGCACTAGGGCAATTCGGCTATGACGAAATCCTACCCAAGCTGAAAGACGAACTTGACACGTTAATCGCAGGAAAGGCGTAGTTTTGCATGAGATCAGTTTACCACCTATCTGAGAACGCCAGGTTCAGTAGTTCCAAATTGAGCCGTCGGCGCTAGCCGCGGGTGGTACGCTAGCAGATGTTTC